>NZ_JBCNNP010000023.1:0-59684 GCF_039594315.1 Pantoea sp. | reverse complement strand
AAGCTTCAGCAGCTTCTTCAGCCTGCTCAGCCAGGTCCTGTGAACGGCCTTCGCGCACGGTAGTGGCAACGGCAGTCAGGTACAGGCTTACAGCACGGATCGCATCGTCGTTACCTGGGATAACGAAGTCAACGCCGTCTGGATCAGAGTTGGTATCAACGATAGCAAATACTGGGATACCCAGGTTGTTTGCTTCTTTGATAGCGATGTGCTCGTGATCAGCGTCAACAACGAACAGTGCATCCGGCAGACCGCCCATGTCTTTGATACCGCCCAGGCTGTTTTCCAGCTTGGCCAGTTCGCGAGTGCGCATCAGCGCTTCTTTCTTGGTCAGTTTGTCGAAAGTACCGTCCTGAGACTGAGACTCAAGATCTTTCAGGCGTTTGATTGACTGACGAACGGTTTTCCAGTTAGTCAGCATGCCACCCAACCAGCGGTGGTTTACGAAGAACTGGTCGCAGCTCAGAGCTGACTCTTTTACCGCTTCGGCAGCAGCGCGCTTAGTACCAACGATCAGGATCTTACCTTTACGGGAAGAGATCTTTTTCAACTCAGCCAGAGCGTCGTTGAACATTGGCACAGTCTGCTCGAGGTTGATGATGTGAACCTTGTTACGTGCGCCGAAGATGAATGGCTTCATTTTCGGGTTCCAGTAACGGGTCTGGTGACCAAAGTGAACACCAGCCTTGAGCATGTCGCGCATTGAAACAGTTGCCATGATTACCTCTAAAGTTTGATTTGGGGTTGGGCCTCCATGTATCCCATACGACCGACCTCTTTCAAGGCACCCCGGCGTATGTGTCGATACATGTGTGTTTTAGTACACATAATGAGTTTTATGCGTTTCCTGCCAGCCAAACGTCGGTGACAGAGAATCGTCGGCGCGCTTTATACCACAATGCGCAGGAATACGCCAATAGTTGTTACCACCTACAGGCGCAGACAATCGCCATTTGGCAGCCCTTTTGCTGGCTGCTAACATGACTGCCACAGAACTCATTATTGTCGAAAATTTCGACGATCGCGGATTAATTTAATGGCTATTTCAATTAAAACCCCTGAAGAAATCGAAAAAATGCGCGTCGCGGGCCGTCTGGCCGCTGAAGTGCTGGAAATGATTGCACCGCATGTTGTGCCGGGCGTCACTACCGGTGAACTGGATCGTTTGTGCCACGCACATATCACCGAGAAGCAGCAGGCAATTTCAGCCTGTCTCGGCTATCACGGTTTCCCGAAATCGGTGTGTATTTCAGTTAACGAAGTGGTGTGTCACGGCATTCCTAGCGACGATCGCGTGCTGAAAGATGGCGATGTGGTCAACGTCGATGTCACGGTAATCAAAGATGAATATCACGGCGACACCTCGAAGATGTTCATCGTCGGCAAACCGACCATCCAGGGCGAGCGCCTGTGCCGCGTCACCCAGGAAAGCCTGTATATCGCGCTGCGTCTGGTGAAACCCGGCATTCGTCTGCGTGAACTGGGCCGTGCGATTCAGCAGTATGTTGAAGCGCAGGATTTCTCAGTGGTGCGTGAATATTGCGGTCACGGCATCGGTAAAGGCTTCCATGAAGAGCCGCAAGTGCTGCACTACGATGCCGACGACAGCGGTGTGGTACTGCAAGCGGGCATGACCTTTACCATTGAACCGATGGTCAATGCTGGCGATTACCGCATCCGCACCATGAAGGATGGCTGGACCGTGAAAACCAAAGATCGCAGCTTGTCCGCGCAGTATGAGCATACTATTGTGGTGACAGAAAACGGCTGTGAGATTCTGACGCTGCGTGAAGACGACACCATTCCAGCGGTGCTTGAAAACGTCGCGTAATCATCTCCCTGACAGTACCAGGCCGGCTTATAGCTGGCCTTTTTTATGTGCGTAATGAAGAGGCATGTTGATGAGTGGTAGCGTGACCGAAGCAGTACACAAAGGCCTGACCGATTCCCCCGCCAGCTGGCCCGACGAAGCCCTGACGCGCGACAAGCTCAAACAGTATCTTGAGCAATTTCAGCAAAATCTTGGCATCGCATTTGATGCCGGCACCGATATCGAATCGCTGATTGATGCGCGCACGCTGTTTATCGATCGCCTGCTACGCCGCCTGTGGCGTTTCTTTGGCTTCGATCAAATGAAAGAGATCGCGCTGGTTGCGGTAGGCGGTTACGGCCGTGGCGAACTGCATCCGCTCTCAGATATTGACGTGCTCATCCTCAGCCGCCAGCCACTGGATGACGCCGCCGCGCAGCGCACCAGCGAACTGCTGACCTTGATGTGGGATTTAAAGCTCGAAGTCGGCCACAGCGTACGCACCCTCGAAGAGTGCCTGCTCGAAGGGTTATCCGATCTCACCGTTGCCACCAACCTGATTGAATCGCGCATGCTGACCGGCGATGTCGCGCTGTTTCTTGAGTTGCAAAAGAACATCTTCAGTGACGGATTCTGGCCATCATCGCGCTTCTTTGCCGCCAAAATCGAAGAGCAGCAGGAGCGTCATCAGCGCTATCACGGCACCAGCTACAATCTCGAACCCGACATCAAAAGCAGCCCCGGCGGCCTGCGCGATATCCATACCTTGCAATGGGTGGCGCGTCGCCATTTCGGTGCCACCACCATGGATGAAATGGTCGGTTTTGGCTTTATCACCGAAGCGGAACGCAATGAAATAAATGAGTGTCAGGAATTCTTGTGGCGCATTCGTTTTGCACTGCACTTAACGCTGCCGCGTTACGACAACCGCCTGCTGTTTGATCGCCAGCTGACCGTCGCACAACGCCTCAATTATCTCGGCGAAGTCAACGAGCCGGTTGAGCGCATGATGAAGGATTTCTATCGCGTCACGCGTCGTATCGGCGAACTGAATCAAATGCTGCTGCAACTGTTTGATGAGGCAATTCTGGCGCTTTCAACCACAGAAAAGCCGCGCCCCATTGATGATGATTTCCAAATCCGTGGCAACTTAATCGACTTGCGCGATCCCACGCTGTTTGAACGCGAACCGCAGGCGATTCTCCGTATGTTCTACGTGATGGTGCGCAATGAAAATATCAAAGGCATTTACTCCACCACCTTGCGTCAGCTGCGCTATGCGCGCCGTCATCTGAAACAGCCGTTGTGTCAGATTCCTGAAGCGCGACAAATCTTTATGGCGATTTTGCGTCATCCCGGCGCGGTGAAACGCGCGCTGGTGCCGATGCATCGACACAGCGTGTTGTGGGCGTATACGCCGCTGTGGGGCAACATCGTCGGTCAGATGCAGTTCGATCTGTTCCACGCTTACACCGTGGATGAGCACACCATTCGTGTGTTGCAGAAGCTGGAAAGTTTTGCTGATGAAGCCACGCGCCCGATGCATCCGCTGTGCGTAGAGTTGTGGCCGCGCCTGCCGCAGCCAGAATTGCTGTTGATGGCCGCGCTGTTACATGACATTGCCAAAGGCCGCAATGGCGATCACTCGATTCTCGGTGCGCAAGACGCGTTGGATTTCGCCGAGCTGCACGGCCTTAACTCGCGCGAAACGCAACTTGTCGCCTGGCTGGTACGTCATCATCTGTTAATGTCGGTCACCGCCCAGCGCCGTGATATTCAGGATCCAACGGTCATTCAGCAGTTTGCCGAAGTGATGCAGAACGAGAATCGCCTGCGTTATTTGGTATGTCTGACGGTATCCGACATCTGCGCCACCAACGAGAGTCTGTGGAACAGTTGGAAGCAGAGCCTGCTGCGTGAGCTGTTCTTTGCGACCGAAAAACAGCTGCGTCGCGGCATGGAAAACAGCCCAGATCTGCGCGAACGCGTGCGTCATCATCGTCTGCAAGCGCTGGCGCTGCTGCGCATGGAGAACCTCGACGAAGAGCGTTTACACCATATCTGGAGCCGTTGCCGCGCCGACTATTTCCTGCGCCATACGCCGAACCAACTGGCGTGGCACGCGCGTCATTTAATCCATCACGATCTGAACAAACCGCTGGTGCTGGTCAGCCCGCAGGCCACACGCGGCGGCACCGAGATCTTTATCTGGAGCCCGGATCGCCCGCATCTGTTTGCTGCGGTGGCTGGCGAGTTGGATCGCCGTAATCTTAGCGTGCACGATGCGCAGATCTTCACCAGCCGCGACGGCATGGCGATGGATACCTTTATCGTGTTAGAGCCCGATGGCAGCCCGCTGGCCGCCGATCGTCATCCGATGATCATTCAGGCGCTGGAACAGGCGATTACGCAAACCGAATGGGTGCCGCCACGCACGCGTCGTCAATCGGCCCGCCTCAAACATTTCAGTGTCGATACCGAAGTCAATTTCCTGCCGACACACACCGATCGCCGCAGCTATCTGGAACTGGTGGCGCTCGATCAGCCAGGCTTGCTGGCGCGCGTGGGGGAAGTATTTGCAGATTTAGGCGTATCGCTCCATGGCGCGCGCATCAGTACAATCGGTGAGCGGGTTGAGGATCTTTTCATCCTTGCCGATAGCGAGCGTCGCTCGCTTGGCGTTGAAATGCGCAATGTGCTGCAACAGAGGTTGACAGAGGCCCTTAATCCAACCGATAAAGTGTGATCTACCCGTCATCATTCAAACCGCAGGGGCGTTGGCTTTCCTCGCTCGACCCGGTCACATACTGATGTATGCTCCCGGGCTCTCGCTGCGTTGCCGCCTTCCTGCAGCTTGAATGATTTAGGGTAGAAATTTTAATCATGTCCGAATTTACGGGCATCCGCTATGACAGACTCAGGAAATGAATATGCAACAGTTACAGAGCGTTATCGAATCTGCCTTTGAGCGCCGCGCCGACATCACGCCAGCCAGCGTAGACAGCGTAACCCGTGAAGCGATCAACCAGGTTATCGGCCTGCTGGACAGCGGTGAACTGCGCGTTTCTGAAAAGATCAACGGTGAGTGGGTAACGCATCAGTGGCTGAAGAAAGCGGTGCTGCTGTCTTTCCGCATCAATGACAACGAAGTGATTGAAGGCGCTGAAACGCGTTTTTACGACAAAGTGCCGATGAAATTCGCCGGTTGGGATGAAGCACGTTTCAAGAGCGCGGGCTTCCGTGTGGTGCCACCTGCAGCGGTGCGCCAGGGTTCATTCATCGCACGCAACACCGTGCTGATGCCTTCTTACGTCAACATCGGTGCTTACGTTGATGAAGGCACCATGGTGGATACCTGGGCGACCGTGGGTTCATGCGCGCAGATCGGTAAAAACGTTCACCTGTCTGGCGGTGTCGGCATCGGTGGCGTGCTGGAGCCGCTGCAAGCGAATCCAACTATCATCGAAGACAACTGCTTCATCGGCGCACGTTCTGAAATCGTTGAAGGCGTGATCGTTGAAGAAGGTTCAGTGATCTCCATGGGCGTTTACATCGGCCAGAGCACCAAAATCTTTGACCGCGAAACTGGCGAAGTGCATTACGGCCGCGTACCAGCGGGTTCTGTGGTGGTTTCCGGTAACCTGCCTTCTAAAGATGGCAGCTACAGCCTGTACTGCGCAGTCATCGTGAAGAAAGTGGATGCGAAAACGCTGAGCAAAACCGGTATCAACGAACTGCTGCGCACCATCGACTAAGTTTCTCCCCACCTTAATTTCCTGCCGACGGGTCTGTATTCAGACCCGTAATTATTTGTTTACACAGCCAATCAAATTACCTGTTTCGCGCCGCGAATTAACACGTGCGTTTAATTTTCAAACAGTTCATAATCCGCGCCAAGTTAACTCCGGTCGCGCACTGTTCATCCCGGTTTTTGTGTCTACAGTTGATTAAGTATGCCGTAAGCGTTCCGGTTGCAGCGTTTTTGCCGCATCCCGAATGATGATGATAGTCCTGCGCGCTCACCCACTCTTAGATGGAATATAAACGCTATGTACGACAACCTGAAAAGCTTAGGTATCAGCAACCCCGACGACATCGACCGTTACAGCCTGCGTCAGGAAGCTAACAACGACATTCTGAAAATCTACTTCCGCAAAGACAAAGGTGAATTCTTCGCCAAAAGCGTGAAATTCAAGTACCCACGTCAGCGCAAAACCGTTGTCGCCGATCACACCAGCCAGGGTTACAAAGAAGTGCAGGAAATCAGCCCAAACCTGCGTTATGTGATTGATGAGCTGGATCAGATTTGCCAGCGTGACCAGGTTGAAGTGGATCTGAAACGCAAAATCCTCGCCGATCTGCGTCATCTGGAAAGCGTAGTTTCAAACAAGATCGCTGAGATCGAATCAGACCTCGATCAGCTGACACGCAACAAATAATTGTTGGTTGCACATTGAGATGAAGGCCAGCGGATGCTGGCCTTTTTTATGGCTGCTGATAAGGCAGCGAAAGTAGCCAGGTATCGCGCTGCGCCTGCATTACTGCCCCACGACTCTTATCATTCGACCATTGCGTTTGCTGAATCCAGTGCTGATAACGCGGCTGCTGCAAACTGTTATCGGCAATCGAAAGCAGCGGAATTAAGCGCTGACTGACACGATCACGATTTTTCCACGGCCACGCTTTGGTGGCATCGCTATACGGTGCCATCGCGTCGAGCGCGTTCAGCAGCGGGCCATGCCACAAATCAGCTAGCCCAGCTTTACTGGCTAGTTGTGCCAGCGCGGTTAGCGCCTGCAAGTTGAAATAGCTGTAATGGAAGGATCGCGTGCGCGCCAATTCAAGCGGTTGCATTCCATCGGCACCAATTTGCCCCGCCATCTTATTACGGGCTAATTGCACCATCGCTTTAACGGTTGCGCGATCGCCCAAATACCAGGCAATGCCCGCCACTTGCGTGCAGTACCAGCTGCCATGATTGTTCTTCGCGACGGCTTCCTGCAACGCTAGCGGATCATGGCGCAGCCATTGCAGATAATCGCTAAACCAACGCTGCATCGCGGTTTCATCGGCTTGCTGCCAGCCTGGCGCGTTACGCAACAAGGCTAACGCATCAACCACGCGCGTAGCGAAATAGCGCCCATCCAGCACGCCATCATGACGACCCGTGCTGCGCCCGGGGATGCCTTGTGCAAACTTGAGATTCGGGTTCATGCGGCTATCTGGATTAATAAACCAATGGCGCATCATCGCCAGCGCCTTATCGGCATAACGTTGATCGCCGGCAAAGTACCACGCCAGCGTCAGCGCCTGAAAATCTGCGGTAAAACGCGCCAACCGCACACCGTCGCTTTGATCGTTCTTGCTGACCGGATTGACTTCACCATCGCGGCGCTGCCACGGCAAACCTTCAGCTTTGCTGGCATCCGGCCACCAATAAGCACTTAAGCTCAGATAATCATGCTTAGAACCGCTGGGCGGCAGCAGGCCTTTATCGGTCACGCTGGGATTGGGGTGCTTTAAGGCTTTATCAGCCTGCTGCTGCAATTGTTGCCAAGCTTCAAGCGTGGGCGCAGCGGCCTGATGTTGTGCCAACTGCTGCTTCACCCGTTGCAGATCGTTCAAGGACATAAACGCCGGATCGTTAGCAAAACTGAACGCGCAATAAAGCCATAACGACGCAAGCAGTAAGTTTTTCAATGTCATGGTTAACTTTGTTCGTCCAGTTGCAGTGCCACGTATAACAGTAGTCGATCATCAAAGTTAGCCAAATCCAACCCGGTTAATTCAGAGATGCGATTGAGGCGATATTCCAATGTATTGCGATGAATAAACAGCGCGCGTGCTGTGGCGCTGGGCTGCACATTATGGCTAAACCATGCCACCAGCGTGCGCCTTAGCAAACCGTTGTTATCCATGCTCTTGAGCTTAGCTAACGGCCGCGCCAGCTCGTTGGCTTGCCAGCCACCGCGTAAGCTATCAAGCAGCACCGGCAGCACCAGATCCTGGTAGAAATAGCTACGCTGTTCCGGCATACGTTGCTTGCCGACCATCATGGTGGTGCGCGCGGTGCGATACGAACGGGCGATGCTACCGGGGCCGGTGAAATAGTTGCCGAGCGCAATGCGCATTCGCACTTGTCCACTCTCTTTCATGCGTTGCAACAGTTGATCAACCCGACGCCGGTGATCGTCCTGATCGTAGCGGCCATGCGCGTTGAGCGCCGGTTTCAATACCACCATTTCAGTGAGCGACACGATAGCAATCAGGTTGTCGCGATCCGGCGTAGTGAGCAGCGTTTGCAGCTGCTGCAACTCCGACATCGCGCTATCAACGCCCAACTGACCGCTATCCACTTCCACCACCGCCACCACGCGCGGTTGATTGAGATCGATGCCGAGCCGTTGCGCCCATTCGCTCAATGCCGGTGATAAGGTTTCACTGCGGATCAGATTGAGCACCAACTCTTCGCGCAAGCGGCTATCCTGCGCCAGCATGTGCAGCAAACGTGCCTGCTCCAGCATCATTTCCGCCGTCATACACACCAACTCACCGTAGTGGCGCAGCGCTGCCGGTAAACCGGTCAAACCGATCACCCCGACAATTTCGCCATCAATGCGCAGTGGCAAATTGATGCCGGGACGCACGCCGTGCAGATGTTTTGCCACTGCGTCATCGATATCCACCACGCGGCCCTGCGAGAGCACCAGCAGCGCGCCTTCGTGCAATTCGCCAATACGCTCGCGATCGCCGCTGCCGATAATGCGGCCGCGCGCATCCATCACGTTGACATTGCTGTCAATAATTTTCATGGTGCGGGCAACGATATCCTGAGCCAGTCGCGCATCGAGATGATAGGTGGCCATCAATCACTCCGGAAATAAAGACGAACAGACAGAATACGCATCGAATAATGCGCTGGCATTGTGCAACTGCACATAGCCGGAGGGAGATTACGGGAATTGTGGTGGGCGTCACATTCAGTACCGGACATTTGCACAGGCGTAAAAAAGGCGAGCCGCAGCTCGCCTTCATCAACAACCTACAATGTTACTGCATCAGCAGATACAGGCTGCTATCACCGCGCTGTACGTTCAATGCCAGCACCGATGGTTTGGTATCCAGCACTTTACGCAGCTCGCCCAGATTAGCGATCGCTTGCTGGTTCACACCCAGAATCACGTCACCTTTCTTCAGGCCGATACGCGCAGCGGCACTGCCCGGTTTGACGTTATCAACACGCACGCCTTTCTGGCCGTTGCTGTCGATATTGCTGAGATCGGCACCTTCAATGCCGGTGTAAATGGTGGCGGATTGCACTTTATCCTGCGAGCTCTGCTGCAATTCAACCGTAACGTTGACCGGTTTGCCGTCACGCAGCAAGCCCAATTCCAGCTTGGTGCCTACCGGCAACGAACCGACTTCTGCGCGCAGCGCGGCGAAGCTGGTCAAGGCTTTACCGTTCATCGATACCACTACGTCACCGGCTTTCACGCCAGCTTTAGCCGCAGCCGAGTTCGGCAACACCTGGCTAACAAAGGCGCCACGCTGTGCATCGACCTTCATCGCTTTCGCCAGTTCAGAATTCAACTCGGTGCCCATAATGCCCAGCTCACCGCGTTTCACCTGGCCGTATTCCACCATCTGCGCAGTGAGGTTTTTCACCATCGAGCTAGGAATCGCGAAACCGATACCGATGTTGCCGCCATCCGGCGCCAGAATCGCGGTGTTAATCCCGATCAGTTCGCCATTAAGGTTAACCAACGCGCCGCCGGAGTTACCGCGGTTAATCGCCGCATCGGTCTGAATGAAGTTTTCATAATTTTCCACGTTCAAGCCGCTGCGGCCCAACGCGGAGACGATGCCGGACGTCACGGTTTCACCCAAGCCGTAGGGGTTACCGATCGCCACGGTGTAATCACCGACGCGCAGATTGTCGGAATCAGCAATCTTAATCGCGGTGAGATTTTTCGCGTCCTGCAACTGAATCAGGGCGATATCCGACTGCGGATCTTTACCGATCACTTTGGCGTCATAACGGCGGCCATCGCTGAGCTGAACCTGAATTTTGGTGGCGTTATCTACCACGTGGTTATTGGTGACCACGTAGCCTTTATCAGCATTGATCACCACACCAGAACCTAATGCGCGGAAAGGCTGTTTCTGCGCGTTGGCGCCGCCATCAGCGCTGCCATCACCGCCGCCGTTTTGGCACATAGGTGAACTCTGGAACGGCGAGCCGTCCTGGCAGAAAGGTGAATTATCACCAAAGAATTGCTGGAACTGCTGCGGCATACGCGGCGTTTTCACCGTGGTGCTGCCTTCCACGCTGATACTCACCACCGAAGGCATGACTTTTTCCAGCATCGGTGCCAGGCTTGGCAACTGCTGAGTGGAAGAAGATGCGGTTTCTGCGGCGAACACACTCACAGGGCTCAATGCAGCCGCGCCGAAACTCAGCGCCAACGCCAGCATAATGGAATTTTTTTTCATTTTTCTGTGTCTCTCTAAGAATTGCGGTCAGACCATTGCTGTGGTCGTGATGGTGAGATTAAGTTTTTAGCGCGAAGTTCCTAATAAAGTTTTAGGCAAAGGTAAAAATTTGTTCGCCATCTTTACAAAACTGCGCTTATTCAACCGCCATTAAACGTCGATATTCATCCCACGCATAATTGTCCGTCATTCCGCTAATGTAGTCCTGAATCAGACGCGCACGATAATAGCGTTCCCACAATAAGCGCTGATATTTATGCTCCACAATTAATGAACGCATATGCTGCTGGTAGGCTTTGCGGTGTTTGCCTGAAAGCTTGTGAAACAGTCGGGTTTCAATCGGATGTTTAGCCAGAAAATCATCCTGCATTAAGGTGGTGAATTGCTCGTAATCCAATAACAATAAGGATTGATATATTTCCAGCAATCCTTTAATCACCCGATAGCCTTGTAATTCCAGTTGCTCCACTTCCGGATGATTAAATACCTGCTGGCGCGCCACGGTTTTAAATAACTTTAGCAAGCGCCCTTCATCACCTTCATCTTCCAGCAACGCGTGATTGAAGTTGCCTTCATAAATCGCCGGTAAATTATCAATAAATCGCCGTACCGCATGACTGACCAACACATTTTGCACGTTAACGCGCAGCGACATAAAGAATTGATCGCTGATACTGCGGCGTTTTTTCTGATTGGCTTCTTTCCACGCATCACCGATAGTGCGGCTGAACACATCGCCAGTTTTAACCGTTCCCCATGCATCAAGCAGATGCTTATATAAGGTCTCGACATGGAAGATATCTTTTTCCACCGCGTCATCCAGATCGGCGATGCAATAAGAGATATCGTCGGCGGCTTCCATTATCCACGTCAGCGGGAAACGGTGATGCTCTGGAATATGGGTGGCTTCACGTAATTCGGCAACATATTCACGTTCGGATAAATAGAATCCCGGTTTTTTCATTAATACGCTGAACTCGGCCGGTTTATCACCTTGCCACCACGCCGGCGCGGTATATTTCAAAATACAGGCCACTTGCGCGTAGCTGAGATTAAGTTGCAGCAGCGTATGCACCAGACGAATCGCTTGCGCGTTGCCCTCGAAATGGCACAAATCCTGGCGAATCATGGCATTCATTTGGTCGAAAGCTTTACGATCGTTATCGCCTGCCACGCCCGCCACCAGCGGATCGACCAACTCGGCGGGTAGATTATCATCGAACCAATCGTTGATTGCCGCTTCACCAAAATGACCAAACGGTGGATTGCCGACATCATGCAGCAAACACGCCATCTCAATCAGGCTTTCAAACGCACCTTCAAACTCATCCAGACCGTAGTTTGCCAGCCCGCCGCCCTGTGTTTTTAGCGCTTGCAGGATCTCTTTGGTGATGTAGCGGCCGGTCTGCTGTACTTCGAGCGAATGCGTCAGACGTGAGCGCACGGCGGCATTACGTTCTAATGGGAATACCTGGGTTTTTTGTTGCAGACGGCGAATCGCGGCAGAATTAATAATACGTCCACGGTCGCTTTCAAAATGGCGGGTAATAAAGTATTCGCCTTCGGGATCTTTACGGCTGGTATAAGGGCGGGTGAAACTGATCTTCTTCCTGAAATTGATCGTCGCCATAATTACCCCTTATTTTTTCGTGAATTCATCCTCAATCAGCCATGGTAGACTATGCCTCACTTTTACGCGTGACATCCATTAAATTAGCGAGATTCTTATGAAAGTAGGCATTATTGGCGCGATGGAGCAGGAAGTTACTCTGCTGCGAGACAAGATTGAAAACCGCCAGACACTCACGCTGGCGGGCTGCGAAATTTACACTGGCGCAATCAACGGTGTTGACGTGGCGCTGCTGAAATCAGGCATTGGTAAAACTGCCGCCGCGCTCGGCACTACCTTGTTGCTGGAATTGTGCAAGCCGGACGTGGTGGTTAACACCGGTTCTGCTGGCGGATTAGCGCCTACGCTGAAAGTCGGCGATATCGTGGTATCCGACGAAGTGCGCTATCACGATGCCGATGTCACTGCATTTGGTTATGAGCCAGGCCAAATGGCCGGTTGCCCGGCGGCATTCACCGCCGATGACAAGCTGATTGCCGCCGCCGAACAGGTGATCAAACAGCTCGACCTCAATGCCGTACGCGGCCTGGTAGTTAGCGGCGATGCGTTCATTAATGGCGCTGCACCGCTGGCGCGCATCCGCAGCACCTTCCCGCAGGCGATTGCGGTTGAAATGGAAGCCACGGCGATTGGTCACGTTTGCCATCAGTTCAAGGTGCCATTTGTGGTGGTACGCGCCATTTCTGATGTGGCCGACCAGGAATCTCATCTCAGCTTTGACGAGTTCCTCAGCGTTGCCGCGAAACAATCTTCATTGATGGTGGAAAACCTGCTGGTACAGCTGGCGCGTGGCTAAATATGTTCTGCTTGGGCTATTGCTACTGTGCAATAGCCTGTTTGCCGCCGCACCGCGCGTCATTACCCTTTCCCCGCACCTAACTGAACTGGCATTTGCTGCTGGCATCACGCCGATTGCGGTTAGCGCCTATTCTGATTATCCGCCGCAGGCTAAAGCGTTGGAGCAGGTCGCCAACTGGCAAGGGATTAAGGTGGAGCGCATCCTGCAACTGAAGCCGGATGTGGTGCTGGCGTGGCGTGGCGGCAATCCGCAGCGGCAAATCGAACAACTGCAACGTTTTGGCATTAAGGTTGAGTGGATCGATCCGCAGACCATCGATCAAATGATTGATGCGCTCGCCGGATTAAAACAGTGGAGCCCGCAACCGCAGCAGGCGATAGATACCGCGCAAATGCTGCGCCAGCAGGCAGCGGCGTTGCGTCAGCAGTATCAGCAGCAAACGCCCATCGCGTTATTCTTGCAATTCGGCCAGCAACCGCTGTTTACCGCGTCACGTAATACGCTACAAAATCAGGTGATTGAACTGTGCGGCGGCAGGAATATTTTTTCCGATAGCAGCGTTAGTTGGCCGCAGGTGAGCCGCGAGCAGGTGTTAATGCGCCATCCGCAAGCGATTGTGATTGGCGGAGACGCCGCGCACGCTGCCAGTATCGCCAAATTCTGGCAGCCGCAGCTCAATGTACCGGTGATCGCCATCAATGATGATTGGCTCAGTCGTCCCGGCCCGCGCATGTTATTGGCAGCGAAACAACTGTGCGCCGATTTACATCCGACGAAAAAAAGCACCAATAAAGATTAAAGATTCGGCAAAATTTGTCGTAAATCATAATACAAGGCACAGCCGCCACGTATGCTCTGTGCCCTTTTTAGCGCCTAGCGCAATTTTGTCTTCACCAGGAACTATTCATGACCAGAGCTCTGCTGCTGGCCATAGGACTCGTAATCGCTGCACCACTGAGTGCGGCGACCTCAACCGGTTCTATCGCCGTCACGCTGACGATCTTTTCACGTTGCGATATTTCACGCCAAAGTGAAAAAACGCTGCCAACCGTGGATTGTGGCCGCCACTTTAGCGCACAGCCACGCATCACCGAACGCGTATTAGAACGCGATGCTCAACGCCGCGAATCCGCGCGCTTAGTCACTGTTGAATGGTAAGAATCTGGCTACCAGAACGGCAGCCAGAAGCAGCATTAGATGCTGAAGGAAGAGCCGCAACCGCAGGTGGTTTTGGCGTTCGGGTTAGTCACGATAAAACGTGAACCTTCCAGACCTTCGGTGTAATCCACCGAACCGCCAACCAGATATTGCAAGCTCATAGGATCGACCACCAGCGCCACGCCTTGTTTCTCGATGGTCATGTCGCCGTCATTCATTTGATCGTCAAACGTGAAGCCATATTGGAAACCGCTGCAACCGCCGCCAGTGATATAGACGCGCAATTTCAGTTCTGGATTTTCTTCATCAGCAATCAGGTTTTTCACTTTTTTAGCTGCTGCATCAGTGAATTGCAAAGGCAGCGCTGCTAAGTCGTCACTCATCTTTTACTCCGGGTAAACGTCGAGGTCAGAAAACGACCTTAATTTCGCTATTATCTGCCAGCCGTCCAGTGCAATCAAGTGCCGTGCTTGACACTGTGTGCCGCCTGCCTTGCGCTAAAGTATAGCCATGCTTGAGGCTTTCGTGCCTACGCGCCTTTCACCGCAGGCCGTTCTTCCCGTAGAATGGCGCCAATTTTTTCCGAACAGCAGGAGCAGAATAATGAGTAAGTCAGAAAGCCTGTATGCCGCAGCGCAACGCCTGATCCCCGGCGGTGTGAACTCTCCGGTACGTGCTTTTACCGGTGTGGGCGGCGTGCCGCTGTTCATCGAACGCGCTGACGGCGCCTATTTGTATGATGCCGATGGCAAAGGTTACATCGATTATGTCGGTTCGTGGGGCCCGATGGTTTTGGGTCACAACAACGCCAACATCCGTAATGCGGTGATTGAAGCGGCCTCACGTGGCTTGAGCTTTGGTGCGCCGACCGAGATGGAAGTGAAAATGGCCGAGTTGGTGTGCGAACTGGTGCCAAGCATGGATATGGTGCGCATGGTTAACTCCGGCACCGAAGCCACCATGAGCGCCATTCGTCTGGCGCGCGGCTTCACCCATCGCGACAAAATCATCAAATTCGAAGGCTGCTATCACGGCCACGCCGATTGCCTGTTGGTGAAAGCCGGTTCTGGTGCGTTGACGCTCGGCCAGCCCAATTCACCGGGCGTACCAGCGGATTTCGCCAAACATACGCTGACCTGCACCTACAACGATTTAGCCAGCGTACGCGAGGCGTTCGAGCAATATCCCGCCGATATCGCCTGCATCATCGTTGAGCCGGTCGCCGGTAACATGAACTGCATTCCACCGCAGCCTGATTTCCTGCCGGGCCTGCGCGCATTGTGCGACGAGTTTGGCGCATTGCTGATCATCGACGAAGTGATGACCGGTTTCCGTGTGGCACTGGGCGGCGCTCAGGCTTATTACGATGTGACGCCAGATCTGACCTGCCTCGGCAAAATCATCGGCGGCGGCATGCCAGTGGGCGCATTTGGTGGTCGTCGCGATGTGATGGATGCGCTGGCACCTACCGGCCCGGTTTACCAGGCGGGCACGCTGTCTGGCAACCCGATTGCGATGGCGGCGGGCTTTGCTTGTCTGTCGCAGATTGCGCAGCCGGGCACCCACAGCACGCTGACCGATCTGACCACGCAACTGTCAGAAGGTTTACTGGCTGCGGCCAAAGCGGAAAACATCCCGTTGGTGATCAACCACGTTGGCGGCATGTTTGGTATTTTCTTCACGGATGCGGAAAGCGTGACTTGCTACGCGGATGTGACTCAGTGCGATGTTGAACGCTTTAAGCGTTTCTTCCATTTGATGCTGGAAGAAGGCGTGTATCTGGCGCCATCCGCGTTCGAAGCGGGCTTCATGTCGCTGGCGCACAGCAAAGAAGATATCCAACGCACCATTGATGCGGCACGCCGCAGCTTCGCGAAGCTATAAAGTAATAAGGGCGCCGATTGGCGCCCTTCTGTTATGCGCGACGCAATAACCAGATAAAGTACGGCGCACCGAAGAAGGTTGCCATTAAACCTGCCGGAATCTGATCCGGGAACGCCAGCATCCTGCCGCACCAATCGGCGAAAATCATCAAGCCGCCGCCTAACAATCCTGACATCAGCAGTTGCGGCAACGCGCGACGGAAGCCCAGCATGCGCACGATATGTGGCGCCATCAAACCGACAAAACTCAATGGTCCGATGGTCAAGGTTGCCGTCGCGGTCAATGCCGCCGCCAGCAGCAACAAACTTAACCGTGAAGCCGTCAACGACATCCCCGCCGAACGCGCGGTGGCGCTGCCAAGCGGCAACAACGTCAACCAACGGCTCGCCAGCGGCGCTAAGGCAATCAGCACCACGCCAACCAGCGCGCTCTGCACCGCTTGCTGCATATTGATGTTGTAGGTGGAACCAGAAATCCAGCTCAGCAAGCCGCCCATACGCGGATCGCCGCTGGCCAGCAGCACCATCAACAAGGTTACAAAGGCGCTGTTGAGCGCCATCCCCGCCAGCAGCATACGCTCTGGCGAAAAGCCGCCACGACTGGCGACCAGCATAATGATCAACAGCGTTAACGCCGCGCCCAATGCACCGGCTGGTAGCAACCACGCCACTGCGTTGCCGGGTACGAAGAACATCATCACCACCACGCCGCACGCCGCACCGGAACTGATGCCCAACACTTCTGGGCTGGCCATCGGATTGCCGGTCAGACGCTGAATCAGCGCGCCCGCCACGCCCAGCATCATGCCGACGATCAACGCCGCCAGCACGCGCGGCGCACGCCACGGCAACAGTTGATGCAGCATCTCGCCGCTCACCCAGCTAAAACCGGTGGCATCGCGGCCAAAGGTAATCCCGACCCAACTCAACAGCGCCAGCAGCAGCAATCCAATCAAACACCAGCGCAGCACCTTCTGCCGTTCGGCAGGCACCTTATCGCCTTGATTGAGCACTGGCGGCACCGATCCGGTACGCAGACGCGGTAGCAGCCACAGCAGAATTGGCACGCCAATCAACGCCGTCGCGGTGCCGGTTGAGACTTCGCGCCAGTGGCTGGTGAGCCACAACACGCATTGATCGGCCAGCCACAGCAGCAGCGCACCAATCAACGGCGCTAACAGCATGCGGCTGATCAGACGACGTCCGCCCAGCAGCTTCGCCAGCAGCGGTGCAAACAGGCCGATAAAACCAATGATGCCCGCCACATTCACCAACTGCGCACTGAGCAAAATCGCCAGCGCTAACGTGGCGATGCGCGCAACCGACAGCGCCAGACCAAGATTTTTCGCCACGCCATCGTCCAATCCCATTAGCGTGAGCGGGCGCAGTAACGCTAGGGTCAACACCAACGCCAGCAATAGACGCGGCCACAGTTGCGCCACATTATGCCCATCAAGCTGGTTGAGTGCGCCAGTGCTCCACAAGAACATGTTCTGCAACTGATCGTGGTTAAAGATCGCGAAGATTTGATTCACCGAACCGGCATACAGGCTTAACACCAGGCCAGCAAGGATCAGCGTTACTGGCGAAAGACGTTTGCCCCAAGCCACGCCAAACACCAGCGCGCCGACGATCACCGCGCCGCCCATTGCGGCAAATTGCTGCGTGAACTCGCCGCCAGGTAAATGCCACAGCGTCGCCACGGTGATACCTAGCTGCGCGCCCGACGACACGCCGAGCGTAGTCGGTTCCGCCAGCGGATTGCGCAGCACTTGCTGGAACAGCAATCCGGCCAGACCCAGCCCAGCACCGACCAGCAATGACAGCGCTAAGCGCGACAGTAAGCTGTGGTGAAACACCACTTGCTGAATATTGTTGATATCGGGCGCAAAGAACGCCTGCGACCACTGTTCAACCGGCAACGCCTGGCGCAAGTTGATGAACGTCAGCGTCAACGCCAACAGGCAGATCGCAGTGAGCAGCGCGACGGGGAAAATACGTTGACGCATCAGTGCGACTCCAGCGCGTGTTCCAGCACGCGGACAAATTTCAGTGCCGAATAAGTGGCGCCGTAATACCACACCGCCGGCACACGTTGAAAACGTTGCGCGCGCACAAAAGGCAGCGCCTGCCACAGCGCGCTTTTCATCACACGTTGCATATCGCGATCATTATCGTGATCGAAGCAGATCACCTGCACATCACCAACGTTTGCCAAACGCTCCAATCCCACCACCGCGCTGCCCCAGAAGTTGGTTTCGCCCTGCCAGGCATTACTCAGCCCAAGGATCTCCATCACTTCAAGGAACAAACTGTTTTTACCGAAGGTAATCGCATGGCGACTATCCATCAGCGACATCAGCAATATCGGACGATCGGCCCACGATTGCAGGCGTTCACGCGCCGCCGCCAACTGCTGATCAACGAACTGTAAATGCTGCTCAGCCTGCGCTTCGCGTCCAATGCGTGCACCTAACGCTCGCAATGATTTACGCGCGGTGCTGAGTGGTTTCCCGTCGCCGCTGTTGAGATCAAATCCCATGGTTGGCGCGATACGGTGCAGTTTTTCCAGCGACGGTCCGTAACCGTTGGAGTGCAGAATCAATGAAGGTTCGAGCTGCGCCATCAGTTCCAGATTGGGTTCAGTACGCAAGCCCAGATCGATAATGTTGGCAGGCAGTTTGGGTTCGCCGACCCACACGTTGTAGTTGTGCATATCGGCGACGCCAAGCGGCGTGACGCCCAGCGCCATCAGCAACTCAACCGGCAACCATTCCAACGCCAGAATACGCTGGGTATCAGGCAAGCCGGCGCGCAATGGAAAAGCGCTCATCAATGGCGACAGCGCCAGCGCCGTAATTAATCGGCGACGAGAGAGGTTAAGCATGCGGCCTCAATAGACAAAACTGACGGGCGCGCCGCCCTGCGGATGCGGCAATATCCCCATTGGAATACCGTAAATATTGCCCAGCACCTCGGCCTGCATGATCTCGTCTGGGCCGCCTTCGGCAATCACTTCACCGCCGCGCAACGCCACCAGTTGATCACAATAACGCGCCGCCATGTTGAGATCGTGCAGCACCGCAATCACCGTTAACCCGCGCTCACGGCTCAAACGTTGAATCAGCGCCAGTACATCTACCTGATGCGCGATATCCAGCGCCGAAGTCGGTTCATCCAACAGCAAGCAACGGCTATTTTGCGCCACCAGCATCGCTAACCACGCGCGCTGACGTTCACCGCCGGACAAGCTATCAACCAGACGATTAGCAAAGGGTTTCAATCCCACCAACGTAATCGCCTCATCAACGCGGTCGCGATCTTCCTGACCGTAACGTCCCAACGCGCCATGCCACGGATAACGACCAATCGCCACCAACTCGCGCACCGTCATGCCTTCCGCCGCCGGTAATTGCTGCGGCAGATACGCCACCTGACGAGCAAAATCTTTGCTGCCCCAACTCTCCAGCGCATCGTCATTCAGCAGCACTCGACCTTCACTCGCCACGTGATGACGGCCAAGCATTTTCAGCAGTGTGGATTTGCCGGAACCGTTGTGACCGATCAGCGCCGTGACTTTTCCCGGCGCGAAGGTGAGCGACAGCGGATGCAGCAACGTGCGGCCTGGCACACGAAAACTGACGTTATCCAGCCTGAAGGTGGTTTCTGCGTGGTGCGGATGCTGCATGATAATCCCTGGTTAATAGGCGCCGGAGCGCCCTTTTTATCAGTATCAGAAGCGGAACGTTGCGGTAGCAACAACCTGGCGACCCGCGCCCCAGAAGCAACCGTAAGTCTGGAAGCAGCTGGCAACGTATTCACGATCAAGCAGGTTATTCACATTCAGCGCGATGCTCGAACCGTACAGACCGACGCGGCCCAGATCGTATTTCACCATCGCATCCATTACCGCAGCACTGCCGACTTTAAAGGTGTTGGCAGGATCGCCATAGCTTGAACCAATGTAACGGCCACCGACACCGGCGCTAAAGCCACTCAATGCCCCTTCGTTGAAGGTGTAATCGCCCCACAAAGATGCCATCTGCTTTGGCACCTGAACCGGCGTGTTGCCTTTCAGGGTGAAATCTTTGGTGTATTCCGCGTCGGTGTAAGTGTACGAAGCGGTCATGTTGATGTTGGCATTAAGCGCCGCTTTGGCTTCCAATTCCGCACCGCGCGCACGAATTTCACCTGACGGAACCTGTTTCAAACCATTGTTAGGATCGGAGGTCAGATTGTTGGTTTTGGTCAGGTTATACAGCGCAGCCGTCAAGACGATTGGGCGATCTTTTGGAACGTATTTGACACCAACTTCGTACTGCTCACCTTTCGACGGTGCAAAGCTTTGACGCGGCGTGCCGAACAGATCGAAGTCATTTGGCTCAAATGATTGGCTGTAGCTGAAATACGGCGTAATACCGTTATCAAACAGATAATTGATGCCGCCGCGCCAGGTAAATTGGCTGTCATTACGTGAAACGCTACCGTTGTCGCTGCGCACGACGCTGTTTTGTTGCAGCCAGTCGTAACGTCCGCCGATAGTCAGCAACCATTTGTTCCACTCGGCCTGATCTTGAACGTAAAGGCCGGTTTGCTTCATTTCATTGAGCTGATAAGGCGTTGCTGAACCGAAATCAAAGTCATCATGCTGTGGATTATAAAGATCCATCGGCGTGGCCGAACCAAACGCAGCATTGATGTCATTACGCATACGCTGGAAATCCACGCCAGTCAGCAAAGTATGTTGAACATCGCTGGTCGCAAATTTGCTTTCTAATTGCGTATCGACGGTGAAGTTTTGCAGACGCTCATTATCCACCACGGTATTGCGTTGCAAGGTATGGCCGAGTTCGCCTACTGGAACCGTTGGGCAACTGGCTGCGGTACAAATCCCCTGACCATAAACCGTTTTCTGCGCGGTTTTCATTTCGGTGAAGCGCAGGTTCTGACGCACGGTGAAAGTGTCATCAAAGCTGTGTTCAAAGGCGTAACCGACCATACGCTCATAGCGCGAATAGCTGTTGTTGTTAGCCCCTTCGTTGAAGTTATTTGGTAAACGACTGCCGTTTGGCAGCGGTTTTACCGTGCCTTCCATCGGCAACCAACCGTAATAACCGGTTTCCGGCTCATTTTGCAGATAAGAAAGGAAGGTAAAGCTGGTGCGATCGTTTGGACGCCAGGTAAAGGATGGCGCGATGGCGTAACGCTTCTGCTTGGCATTGTCCTGCTGATCGTTATTGGAACGCGCCATGCCGGTTAAGCGATACGAAAACTCACCGTCATCGTCCAGCGCATCACTGAAATCGAAGCCGGTTTGCATCAGATTGTCAGTGCCCATTTTGAACTGCACTTCGCGCAAGGTTTCCGTGGTTGGGCGTTTGCTGACCATGGTAACGATGCCGCCGGGATTGCTTTTCCCGTACAACACCGACGTTGGGCCGCGCAACACTTCGACGCGCTCCAGCATGTAAGGATCGATCACGGCATCATTGTAGAAGTTGCCCTGCATCTTCAAGCCGTCGAGATAGTTGTTCTGGTTTTGGCCGCTTGAAGAGAAACCACGGATGATCACTTGATCGTAAGTATTGGATGAGCCGCGCGTGCCGCTCATGACGCCAGGCGTGTATCCCAACGCTTCTTTCACTGAATTAGGCTGACGAATGTCCATCTCCTGACGCGTCACCACAGAAACCGACTGCGGATTCTTTTCGATCGGCGTGTCGGTTTTGGTGCCGGTGGCGCTGTGCTTCGCGGCGATAGTCGGCGACGGGCCCCACGCGCTTTCTTGTGGCGCGGTGCTATTGGCATCCGCGCTCACCACAACAGTCTCTTCGGCCAGCGCTTGTGCGCTGAGGGTGCCCATGCTCAGGGCAATCAATAAAGCTAACGGGCGTCGGGTGGAAATCGCGCGCAAAGAACAAGGATTGTTTCGTGTATTCATAAAGTGGGATCTCTCGAAAAATGTCGATGCAGGTGAATACAAACGAGAATGATTATTATGACGCACGGATTTTAGGCGAAAGCACGCCACAATCGCAACTTGTAATGCCCGCGAGCGCGGCGTTTGCCGCCAGATCGTGCAAATCTATGATCGCGATTAATAAAGTTTCAGGCGTAAAAAAGGGCGCCGCAGCGCCCTTATGAGGTTCAACAACTTATTACTTGCTGCCGAACATATCCTTAATCCAGCCCGCTACGCCGTCTGAGTCTTTCTGCTCATTCTGCGGTTGCTGCTGTTGCTGTTCTTGTTGCTGCTGCAACTGCTGCTGTTGTTGCTGAACCTGCTGTTGCTGCTGTTGGCACAGCGCATTGGGATCCAGCGACCACACTGGCAGCGAACGCCACGTGCTGCTGCCGCTACCGCAAATGAAGTTACCGGCAGAATCGACGTTCATCTGCGTGATATCTTCCGGCGGCGTCAGCACCAGCGGCATCGGTGCCTGGTTGTCGAGGTAGCGACGATACAGCTGCATCGCACCGCTAGCACCGTACAGTTTCGAGGTCTGGTTGTTGTCGCGGCCAACCCAGGTAATCGCCACTTCTTTGCCATCCACGCCAGCAAACCAGCTATCGATCAGGTCGTTGGTGGTACCGGTTTTACCCGCCAAATGCGCATTGGGATAACGCGCACCCAAAGCTCGCGCGGTGCCGTGATCGGCCACTTGCTGCATGGTGTAGAGCGTCAGATATGCAGCCTGTGCCGGTTCAACACGTTGCGCCTGCGGATAGCTCTGATACAGCACCGTGCCATCTTCGGCGATCACCGAACGCACCGCCGACAACTCAGCGCGGTTACCGCCGCTGGCAATCGACTGGAACGCCTGCGCCACTTCGATTGGCGTCAGGTTCAACGCACCCAGCAACATCGCTGGCACAGGATGCAGCTGATCTTTCGGCACGCCCAGTTTGGTCCACGTATCGACCACCGAATCCAATCCCAATGTCATACCGAGGTTAACCGTTGGCACGTTCATTGAGTTGGTCAACGCGTCGACCAGCATCACTTTGCCGCTGAAACGACGATCGTCATTCATTGGCTTCCAGACGGTGCCGTTCGGCTGTTTCAGCGCGATCGGTTCATCGGCAATCCAACTGTTGAGACGATAGCTGTTCGGCTGGCTCAACGCGGTCAGATAGGTCGCCGGTTTCGCTAGCGAGCCAATCGAACGACGCGCCTGCAACGCACGGTTGTAACCGGCGAACTGCGGATCGGCACCGCCGACCATAGCGCGTACTTCGCCGCTGAAGCGATCGACCACCACCATCGCGGTTTCCAGATCTTTCAGGCCACGCTGTTTCTTCAGGGTTGGAATGCCTTCCACCACCGCTTTCTCGGCGGCATCCTGTGAGATCGCATCCAGCGTGGTGAAGATTTTCACGCCAGAGAGATCTTTCATTTTGTCGCCAAGTTTGGCTTGCAGCTCGTTACGCACCATCTGCATAAACGCCGGCTGCGGCGTGATCACGCCCCCTTTCGGCTGCACGCCGAGCGGACGCGCCGACAGCATGTCATACAGTTCCTGGTCGATGACGTTCTGCTGCTGCAACAGACGCAGCACCAGATTACGACGCTCCAGCGCCAGTTTCGGGTTACGCCACGGGTTGTACAGCGACGCGCCTTTCACCATGCCGACCAGCATCGCTTGCTGATCGAGGCTCAGCTCATCCACCGGACGACCGAAGTAATACAGACTCGCCAGCGGGAAGCCGCGGATCTGATCGTTGCCGGTTTGGCCGAGATACACTTCGTTGAGATACAGCTCCAGGATGCGATCTTTGCTGTAACGCGCATCCATGATCACCGCCATGTAGGCTTCACGCGCTTTACGCCACAGCGAACGCTCGTTGGTGAGGAACAGGTTTTTCACCAGCTGCTGCGTCAAGGTACTGCCGCCCTGCACCGCTTTACCGGCGGTGATGTTGGCGAGGAACGCACGACCAATCGAGTACGGGCTAATGCCGTCGTGCTCGTAGAAGTGGCGATCTTCGGTAGCGATCAAGGTGCTGACCAGCAGATCCGGGAAACCGGCGCGTGGCACGAACAGGCGCTGTTCACCGTTCGGCGACTGCAACATGGTGATCAGACGCGGATCGAGGCGGAAGAAGCCAAAATCACGGCCGGTATCGAGGTTTTTAATCTCGCTCAACTCGTTGTTGCTAAACGTCAGGCGCGCGTTGATCTGTCCTTCTTTGCTGTCCGGGAAATCAAACGGACGGCGCAGCAGATCAATGGTGTTGCCTTTCACGCTGAACTCGCCCGGGCGGGTGATGCGCGACACTTCGCGATACTGCGTGCCTTCCAGCAGCGCAATCATCTCTTTCTTGTCGTACGACATGCCCGGTTCGAGGCTTACCATGCGGCCATACACGGCAGCAGGCAATTGCCACACTTTTCCGTCGATACGGCTGCGGATTTCCGAGTCGAGATAAACGCCCCAGGCGGCCATCACAACCACAAAAATCAGGAAGAGTTTGATCAACCAGCCTAACCAGCGACGTTTGCCGCGTGGCGAACGCTTTCCTTTACCTTTACCTTTACCTTTTGGTGGCACCGGTCCACTCTCCTCATCTTCGTCAAAATCGTCCTGATCGATATCATCATCAAGTTCCCTGCGGCGACCCCTACGCGCAGTGCTGCGCGGCGGCTTTGGCGCTTTTCCTTTGCGCCCAATAGGTTCGCGATCGTTCCCAGACATGCTTTTATTCTCCAGGCATTGCTACGGCGGCGGCCGTTACTCTAACTGCTTTCTCGTGCTGCGCATGGCAGAACCCTCTGAATTCGATCCAGCGGTCACGATGAAAATTTCTTGGTCCGCCTTGTGGGTAAGGCGTTTGCCGGATCGTCCGGCCACGGATGTTTGGGATAACGTCCTTTCATCTCTTTCTGCACGTCCGGATAAGCACCGCGCCAGAACGCCGCGAGATCGCGGGTGATCTGCAACGGGCGATGCGCGGGAGAAAGCAGTTCCAACACCAGCGGCACGCGGCCTTCTGCCACCGCCGGATTCTGCGCTTCGCCAAACATCTCCTGAATACGCACTGCCAGCGCGGGTGGCTTTTCAGCATCATAGCGAATGGGCAGGCGACTTCCGGTCGGCACAGTGTAATGAGTTGGCAGCACACTATCCAGCCGCTGACGTTGTGACCATGTCAGCAAATGTAATAATGCGCTGACCAGATTGATGTTCTGTAATCCCTTGAGATCGCGCACCGTGCCCATCTCCGGCAGCAGCCAGCTTTCCAGCGCATCCAGCAGGCTATCATCGTCGAGCTGCGGCCACGCCTCTTCCGGCAGCCATTGGGCGGCACAGTGCAAACGCAGGCGCAACTGTTGCGCATCCTCTTTCCAGCCCAACACCGACAAGCCTTTTTCACGGATCCAACGCAACATCGCCGGATGCAAGATTTCCGCTTCCGGACGCGCCTGCGGCTGTGCTTTTAGGACCAGCGCACCAATGAGTTCACGCTTCCAGGCACGCAACGTGCCCTTTTCTTCGTCCCACTCGACATCGGTGCGCTGCTCGACCAAATTCGGACACTGCTGACGCAGCACGTCGATATCCACTGGCAGCGCCAACAGCATGCGTGCATCGGCGGCGCTGGCACCTTGCAGCAAGGTTGGCGCAATCAGCCATTCATAGCGGCTTAAACCGTCCTGTTCATTGAGCATCGCGCCAATGCCGTTCGCCAGCTGATAACGCGCACTGTCACCGCGACGCTGCGCCAGACGATCGGCAAAACCGGCAACCAGCAGTTGCGGGAACAGATCGGCATTCACCTTGCCGCCGCTGGCATTCAGACGCGTTTGCCACTGACGCGCGCGGCGCTGCCAATGCGCCTGCGGATAATTGAGCGCATCACGCAGATCGACGCTGCCGCTGCGCGGCGGATCTTCGAGAATCGCCACCAATAATGCCGCACTAACGATGGCGTCGTTATCCTGTCCAGCCGCCACCAGAATGGCGCTCAAACGCGGATCGCTGCCCAGCGCCGCCATTTTGCGGCCACGCGCATTAAGGGTGTGATTGTCCAGCGCACCGAGCTGAGTGAGTTGCTGACAAGCCGCGCGCAGATTGCGCTGCGGCGGTGCATCAAGCCACGTCAGCTGCGCCGCATCCTGGCAGCCCCATTGCAGCAAATCGATCTGGAGCGAGGTTAAATCGCTGTTGAGAATTTCCGGTTCGCTCTGCGCGGCTGCACGCAGCGCTTGCTCCTGCGGCAGAAAATGCAGGCAAATGCCGGCTTCTAAACGACCGGCACGCCCGGCGCGCTGCGTCATCGACGCCTGGCTGATGCGCTGGGTTTGCAAGCGCGTCACGCCGCTGCGCAGGTCAAACTGCGCCGCGCGTTCCAATGCGCTATCCACCACCAAACGAATGCCTTCGATGGTCAAACTGGTTTCCGCGATATTGGTTGCCAGCACCACTTTGCGGCGACCCGCGGGCGACGGCAAAATCGCACGTCGCTGCGCATCCAACGATAACGCGCCATATAAAGGAGAGAGATCAACGTCTTCACTGACGCGTGCTTCCAACTCGCGTTTCACCCGTTCGATCTCGGCAACGCCAGGCAAGAACAGCAACAGCGAACCTGACTCATCGCGCAGCAACTGCGCCACTTCGCGCGCCACCGCTTCCTCGAAGCGTTGCTGGCTGTTGAGCGAGGCATAACGGCGCATCACCGGGAAGCTGCGGCCTTCAGAAACGATCAGCGGCGCATGCGGCAATAATTGCTGCAAGCGCTGGTTATCCAGCGTGGCCGACATCAGCAGGATTTTCAGGTCGTCGCGCAGCCCTTGCTGTACATCCAGCAGCAGCGCCAGCGCCAGATCGGCCTGCAAGCTGCGTTCGTGGAATTCATCAAGGATCACCAACGATACGCCTTCCAGCATCGGATCGCGCTGCAACATGCGCGTCAGAATGCCTTCGGTCACCACTTCCAGCCGCGTGTTGGCGCCGCAACAGTTTTCACCGCGCATGCGATATCCGACGGTGTCGCCCGGCTGCTCGCCAAGCTGTTCCGCCAGTCGCTGCGCCACATTGCGTGCCGCTAAACGGCGCGGCTCCAGCATGATAATGCGGCCAGACAATTGAGCGTGTTGCAGCAGTTGCAATGGCAGCCAGGTGGATTTACCTGCGCCGGTTGGCGCCGCCAGCAACACCTGCGGCGACTGCGCCAGCGCGGTCAGCAATTCAGGCAGCACCTCGCTTACCGGTAATTCACTCAAACTCAACTCCCATCGCCCTGTGCTAAGATGGCGCGCATTGTACCACTACTTCCCAACCGATTTACTGGAGGACAATTTGGCAACGCAACGTCTGTTTTTTGCTCTTGAACTGCCCGATCCTCTCCAGCAACAGTTGGTACAGTGGCGCGCCGATAACTTTGCCGCCGAAGCCGGTAAACCGGTGGCGGCAGCCAATTTGCATCTGACGTTGGCGTTTCTCGGCGACGTCAGCGATGAAACCTCGCGTAAGCTGCAACTGCTTGCGTCACGCATCGTCCAGCCGGGTTTTGCGCTGGATTTGGACGATGCCGGACATTGGCCGCGTCCCGGCGTGGTGTGGCTCGGTTGCCAGCGTGCGCCGCGCGGTTTGCTGCAACTGGCGAGTTTGTTGCGTGCGCAAGCAGCAAGGCACGGATGTGCACAGAGCGCGCAACCCTTTCACCCGCATGTCACGCTGTTACGTCACGCCGCACCACAGGTTGCGCTGCCACCGCGCGGTTTCCACTGGCGCGCTGACGTCCAACACTTTGCGCTGTTCGCCTCGAACGTAACGCGTGGCCGCACCCGCTATCAGGCGCTGGCCCGCTGGCCGCTGTTATCATCCTCAGGAGAGTAAATGCAGTTCGATCCGCCACTTAAACCCGCCCGCTTGATCGCCCGTTACAAACGCTTTTTAGCCGATGTGGTGACACCAGAAGGTGAAACGCTGACCATCCATTGCGCCAACACCGGCGCGATGACCGGCTGCGCCACGCCTGGCGATACGGTGTGGTATTCCACCAGCGACAGCGCCACGCGCAAATATCCGCACAGTTGGGAATTGACCGAAACTCAACAAGGCCATTGGATCTGTGTGAATACCTTGCGCGCCAATCAACTGGTGCGCGAGGCGTTAACCCTTGATGCGATTCCGGAATTGTCCGGTTACAGCCGCTGCCAGCCTGAAGTAAAATATGGCACGGAAAAAAGCCGAATTGATTTCCTGTTACAAGCAGATGGCAGATCGAACTGCTATATTGAAGTCAAGTCCGTCACCCTTTTACATCAAGGGAAAGGTTATTTTCCGGATGCCGTGACGACTCGGGGCCAGAAACATCTGCGCGAACTCAGCACGATCGTGGCAGAAGGTCATCGGGCCATTTTGTTGTTTGCAGTTCTGCATTCGGGGATTGAGGACGTCTCCCCGGCACGCCATATCGACGTGCAATACGCAGAATTACTGGAGCAGGCGCAACGCTGTGGCGTAGAGGTGTTAGCGTACCAGGCTGAGATTTCACCGCTAAAGATATTACTGACGCATCCGATTAACGTAGCGTTGTAATATTTATAGCAATTTGGTGTGATAGGAATGTTCTGGGCGGTGCGCTGAATACGCGAATGTTAAGAGGCTTGTCAAGCTGTGGTCAGGATTAATTGCCAACCTTGATTGCTTCTGCTATTTATAGCGGCCTGTTTTTTTCCCTTTATGGGAATCGATAAACCCTAAACGTTTCGAGTTGCAGGAACGCAGCCAACGCACCTGCAACCTGAAGTCTGAGGGGAAGTGCGTGTTATCCAGGAGAAACAACATGCAAGAAGGGCAAAACCGTAAAACATCGTCCCTGAGTATCCTCGCCATTGCTGGAGTGGAACCTTATCAGGTGAAACCGGGCGAAGAGTATATGAACGACGCCCAGCTAGGCCATTTCCGTAAGATTCTGGAAGCCTGGCGCAACCAACTTCGGGATGAAGTAGATCGCACTGTATCGCACATGCAGGACGAAGCTGCTAACTTCCCGGATCCGGTCGACCGTGCCGCACAGGAAGAAGAGTTCAGCCTGGAATTGCGTAACCGCGATCGTGAGCGCAAACTCATTAAAAAGATTGAGAAAACGCTTAAGAAAGTGGATGACGACGATTTTGGCTACTGCGATTCCTGCGGTGTAGAAATTGGTATTCGCCGCCTTGAAGCGCGTCCGACTGCCGATCTCTGCATTGACTGCAAAACGCTGGCAGAAATCCGCGAGAAGCAGATGGCTGGCTAATGGCCGTGAGCAGACTGTCACCGCACAGCCGGGAAAATCCCTGTTTTCCCGACGTGCGGTACACCTTCCTATGAGTACTTCATCTTCCTGTATTGGGCGTTTCGCTCCCTCTCCTTCCGGTGATCTCCATTTTGGCTCGCTTATCGCTGCGTTAGGCAGTTACCTGAGTGCGCGTGCGCAACAGGGACGCTGGTTAGTGCGCATTGAAGATATCGATCCGCCGCGTGAAGTGGCGGGTGCCGCCACGCGAATTTTGCAGCAGCTGGAGCATTACGGATTGCATTGGGATGGCGACGTGTTGTGGCAATCTCAGCGGCATGACGCGTATCGCGAAGCTCTTAGCTGGTTGCAAAGCCATCGCCAAAGCTACTTTTGCCGCTGCACGCGCAGCCGCATTCAGCAGCTCGGCGGTTTTTACGACGGCCATTGCCGCGATTTGCATCTGCCAGCCGAGAATGCCGCCTTGCGCCTGCGCCAACACGTGCCGGTCAACGGCTTCGACGATGTGCTGCGCGGCTATTTGCAGGCGGATGTGCAACTGGCACAGGAAGACTTTATTATCCATCGCCGCGATGGGCTGTTCGCCTATAACCTGGCGGTGGTGGTCGATGACCATTTGCAAGGCGTGACGGAAATCGTGCGCGGCGCGGATTTAATCGAGCCGACGGTGCGCCAAATCGCGCTGTATCAGCAGCTTGATTGGCCGGTGCCGGAATATCTGCATCTGCCGCTGGCGGTGAATGCCGACGGCAACAAACTTTCGAAGCAAAATCATGCGCCCGCGCTACCGCAAGGCGATGCGCGGCCGATAATAGTGGAAGCGCTGCGCTTCCTTGGCCAACCGGTTTCGCCAGGTTGGCAGGACGAATCGCTGGAAAGCCTGCTGAAACAGGCGGTCGCACAGTGGAATATCCGTCTGATTCCGTTGCAGAACGCCCTGAAGCCCGATGAAACGACATCGGCATTCCTAAATGGTTCTCAACAGGCTATGATTAGCCGCTGATTTTATTAACACCCATTTTCTCACTGTCGAGGTGTCCCATTTTTACCCGAGTCGCTAATTTTTGCCGGAGAGTCCTCAAGCGTGATGAGGAGGCGCCTGAAGAGGTGGAAACCGAGAGTCAGATGACCGTCATTCCACGAGAAAGCCACAACATCTCACGCAAAGATATCAGCGAAAACGCCCTCAAAGTGCTCTATCGCCTGAACAAAGCCGGATACGAAGCCTACCTGGTTGGCGGCGGCGTGCGCGATTTGCTGCTTGGCAGCAAGCCGAAAGACTTTGATATCACCACCAACGCCACGCCAGAACAGATGCGTAAACTGTTCCGCAATTGCCGTTTGGTGGGTCGTCGTTTCCGTCTAGCACACGTGATGTTCGGACCGGAAGTGATCGAAGTCGCCACTTTCCGCGGCCATCATCAGGAAGAGAGCGAAGAAGATCGCAACAGTTCGCAGCGCGGCCAAAACGGCATGCTGCTGCGCGACAACATTTTCGGCAGCATTGAAGACGATGCGCAGCGCCGCGATCTCACCATCAACAGCCTGTATTACAGCGTGGCGGATTTCACCGTGCGCGATTACGTTGGTGGTCTGCATGATTTGCAGGAAGGCATCATTCGCCTGATTGGCGATCCAGAAACGCGTTATCGCGAAGATCCGGTGCGTATGCTGCGTGTGGTGCGTTTTGCCGCCAAGCTGGAGATGCGTATCGCCGCCGAAACCGCTGAGCCGATTCCGCGCCTCGCCACGCTGCTGAACGACATTCCGCCTGCGCGCCTGTTCGAAGAATCGCTCAAGCTGCTGCAAGCCGGTTACGGTTATCGCACCTACCAGATGATGCGCGAATATCAGTTGTTCCAGCCGCTGTTCCCCACACTGACGCGCGGCTTCACCGCCGAAAGCGATAGCCTGATGGAACGTATGCTGGCGCAAGTGCTGAAAAACACCGACAGCCGCATTCAAAACGATATGCGCGTCAATCCAGCCTTCCTGTTTGCCGCGATGTTTTGGTATCCACAGCTGGAATCCGCCGAACGTATTGCGCAAGAAAGCGGGCTGACCTATTACGATGCTTTCGCGCTTTCGATGAACGAAACGCTGGATGAAGCCTGCCGCGCGCTGGCAATTCCAAAGCGTATTACCACGCTGGTGCGCGATATCTGGCAGTTGCAGTTGCGCATGTCACGTCGTCACGGCAAACGCGCCTGGAAACTGATGGAGCATCCTAAGTTCCGCGCCGCCTACGATTTAATGGCGTTGCGTGCTGATGTCGAGAAGAATCCAGAGCTGCAAAAACTGACGCATTGGTGGGGCGAATTCCAGGCCGCCGCGCCGGTGCAGCAGAAAACCATGATGACCACGTTGGGCGACGATCCGGCACCACGCCGCAAACCGCGCCGTCCACGTCGCCGTCCAACCGGGCCACGCACTAACCCGCCGCAATGACCCGCGTTTATCTCGCTTTAGGCAGTAATTTGGCCGATCCGCTGCATCAGGTTGATGCAGCGTTGGCCGCGCTCGATGCCATTCCGCACACCTCGCGCATTAACACCTCGTCGTTTTACCGCACACCGCCGTACGGCCCGCCGGATCAGCCCGATTATCTCAATGTGGTAGTGGAACTGGAAACTGCTCTGGAAGCGGAAGCGCTGCTCGATCACACCCAACGCATCGAACTTGAGCATGGTCGCGTACGAAAAGCCGAACGTTGGGGACCGCGCACGCTGGACCTCGACATCATGCTGTTTGGCAACCAAACGATTAACACACCACGCCTTACCGTGCCGCATTACGACATGCACAATCGCGCCTTTATGCTGGTGCCGTTGCTGGAAATCGCACCGCAAATAACGCTGCCGAACAGACAAGAATTGTCGGTGATCCTCGCCCAGCTTGATCGCAGCGCAATCCGTTTGTGGTCTGAGTAAGCCGTTATAATCGCACGTCGGTCGTATCGACTTTCCAATCAATCCAGTACACTGCGCGCATCAGAAAACTCTGGAGTGCGTGATGAAACCAACTACCCTCACCCATTTACGCCAACTGAAAGCCAGCGGCCGCAAATTCGCGACCTTAACGGCTTACGATTTCAGTTTTGCCCGCCTGTTTGCCAACGAAGGTATTCAGGTGATGCTGATTGGCGACTCGCTTGGTATGACCGTTCAGGGCCACGATTCCACCTTGCCGGTCACGGTAGCGGATATCGCTTATCACACCGCCGCAGTACGTCGTGGCGCGCCCAATGCTTTGCTGATGTCAGACTTGCCGTTCATGAGCTACGCCACGCCAGAACAGACCTTTACCAACGCCGCTGAGCTGATGCGCGCCGGTGCCAACCTGGTGAAGCTGGAAGGCGGTGCGTGGCTGGCGGATAGCGTGCGTATGCTCGCCGAACGCGCGGTGCCGGTGTGCGGACACTTAGGTTTGACGCCGCAATCGGTCAACGTGTTTGGCGGCTACAAAGTGCAGGGCCGCGATGAAGCCGCCGCAGAACGTCTACTGGCTGATGCGCTGGCGCTGGAAGCGGCGGGCATGCAGTTGCTGGTGCTGGAGTGCGTACCAGTGGCGCTGGCCGAACGCGTCACCAAAGCGCTGAGCGTACCGGTGATCGGCATTGGTGCCGGTAATGTCACCGACGGCCAGATTCTGGTGATGCACGACGCCTTCGGGATTACCGGCGGCCACATCCCCAAATTCGCCAAAAATTTCCTCGCGGAAACCGGCGACATTCGCGCGGCGATTCGCCAATATATCGCCGACGTTGAAGCGGGCACCTATCCAGCCGCTGAACACAGTTTCCAGTAAATCAGGAGATTTGCAGTGCTGATCATTGAAACATTGCCGATGCTGCGTCGTGAAATCCGTCGCTGGCGTCAGGCAGGTAAACGTATCGCGCTGGTGCCCACCATGGGCAACCTGCATGACGGCCATCTCACCTTGGTCGATGAAGCGCGTGAACGTGCTGATATTGTAGTGGTCTCGATTTTCGTTAACCCGATGCAGTTTGATCGTCCCGACGATCTGGCGCGCTATCCACGCACTTTGCAGGACGACTGCGAAAAACTGAATCGCCACAGTGTTGATTTGGTGTTCGCGCCCGCGCCCGCCGATGTTTATCCAAAAGGCCTCGACAGCCAAACCTTCGTCGAAGTGCCGGGTTTATCATCATTGCTGGAAGGTGCCAGCCGTCCGGGCCATTTCCGTGGCGTCTCCACCATCGTCAGCAAGCTGTTTAATCTGGTGCAGCCGGACATCGCCTGCTTCGGCGAGAAAGATTTCCAGCAGTTGGCGATCATCCGCAAGATGGTGGCGGATATGGGCTTTGACATTGAAATTGTTGGCGTACCGACGGTGCGCGCCAAAGATGGCCTGGCGTTGAGTTCCCGCAACGGCTATCTCACCGCCGACGAACGTAATATTGCTGCCGGTTTAAGCCAGGTGATGAACAGCATGGCTGAACGTTTAAGCAACGGCGAGCGTCATGTAGAAGAGATTATTGAGCAGGCGGAAGCGGCGCTGCGTGACAAGGGTTTTCGTCCGGATGGACTGGCGATTTGCGATGCCGAAACCCTGCAATCGCTCACCGTCGATAGCCAGCGCGCAGTGATTTTGATGGCCGCATGGTTGGGTAATGCGCGCCTGATCGATAATCAGCAAGTGGATCTTACGGAGTAAAAGATGATTCGTACCGTGTTACAGGGCAAACTGCACCGCGTGAAAGTCACTCAGGCAGATTTGCACTACGAAGGTTCCTGCGCCATTGACCAGGATTTCCTTGATGCATCCGGCATTCTGCAATATGAAGCCATCGATATTTACAACGTCACCAACGGCCAGCGTTTTTCGACCTACGCGATTGCCGCCGAACGTGGCTCGAAGATCATTTCCGTTAACGGTGCTGCGGCACGCTGCGCCTGCGCTGGCGATATCATGATCATCTGCTCTTACGTGCAGGTGGAAGATGAAGTGGCCCGCAGCTGGCAGCCGAAAGTCGCCTATTTCGAAGGCGATAACGAAATGAAGCGCCTCGCCAAAGCGTTACCGGTGCAGGTGGCTTAATACAAAAAGGGCGCGGTTTTGACACCGCGCCCTTTTGTTATGACTTAACTGCAAAACAGCGCGATAAATCGCGCCGCTACAATTCTCTGCGCTTGATATGCCTCGATAGCAAAAATCCGCACATACCGTAGCGGCGCAATTTATTGCGCAATGCCTGGATGGGCTATGCGGCCTACGTACGCAACCCACGTCCACGCTGAATCAGCGAATACACCAGCACATAAAACACCACGATAAACGCGATCAGCACCGACATGGTGAACACCAACGGCACATCGCTAATGCCGAGAAAACCGTAACGGAAGCCGCTGATCATATACACCACCGGATTCAGCTTCGACACCGCTTGCCAGAACGGCGGCAGCAGCGTCAGCGAATAAAACACCCCGCCGAGATAGGTTAATGGCGTCAGCACGAAGGTGGGAATCAGGCTGATATCGTCAAAGGTGCGTGCAAACACCGCATTCAGCAAGCCAGCCAGCGAGAACAGAATCGCCGTCAGCAGCAGCGTCAGCGCCACCATCGACCACGAATGCACGTGGAACGGCACAAAGAACAGTGAAATCGCCGTCACCAAAATCCCGACGCACACGCCGCGCGCCACGCCGCCGCCGACGTAACCGGCAATGATGATGTGCGTTGGCACCGGCGCCACCAGCAGTTCTTCAATGTTGCGCTGGAATTTGGCGCTGAAGAACGACGATGCCACGTTGGCATAAGCATTGGTGATCACTGCCATCATGATCAAACCCGGCACGATAAACTGCATGTAGCTGAAACCGTGCATATCGCCGATGCGCGAACCAATCAAATTACCGAAGATGATGAAATAGAGCGTCATGGTGATCACCGGCGGCACCAGCGTCTGAATCCAGATGCGGGCAAAACGGTTGATCTCTTTGCTCCAGATGCTCTTGAGCGCCACCCAATACAAGTGCGTCATGCTTTCACTCCTGTTTTTCCCTGTGTCAGGCTGACGAACAGCTCTTCAAGGCGGTTTGCTTTGTTACGCATGCTCAACACCTGCACGCCCTGCGCACTCAGTTGGCTAAACACGCTGTTCAGCCCTTGCTCACGCATCACTTCCACTTCCAGCGTCGAGGTATCAACAAGGCGATACTGGAAGCCTTCCAGCTGCGGCAACGGGCTGCGCGGCGCGAGATCGAGGATAAAGGTTTCGGATTGCAGCTTAGACAGCAAGCCTTTCATCGAGGTGTTTTCCACCAGCTCGCCGCTCTGAATAATGCCGATATTGCGGCACAGCATTTCTGCTTCTTCCAGATAGTGCGTGGTCAGAATGATGGTGGTGCCTTTGATGTTGAGATCTTTCAGGAAGGTCCACATCGAACGACGTAACTCGATATCCACGCCAGCGGTCGGTTCGTCGAGAATCAACAATTTCGGTTCGTGCATCAGCGCACGCGCGATCATCAAACGGCGCTTCATGCCGCCAGAAAGCATGCGGGCGCGTTCGTTGCGTTTGCCCCACAAATCCAGCTGATTGAGGTATTTTTCCGCGCGCTTATTGGCTTCCGCACGTTCCACGCCGTAATAACCGGCCTGATTCACCACAATCTGCATCACGGTTTCAAACGGGTTGAAGTTGAACTCTTGCGGCACCAGACCCAGCTGACGTTTGGCGTTCACCACGTCTTTTTGCAGGTCGTAACCAAATACCCGCACGCTGCCGCCCGATTTATTCACCAGCGAGCTAATAATGCCGATGGTGGTGGATTTGCCTGCGCCATTAGGCCCGAGCAAGGCGTAAAAATCCCCTGCTTCCACATTGAGATCGAGTCCTTTCAGCGCCTGTACGCCGCCGGGATAGGTTTTGGTCAGCCCGGAAATTTCCAGTGCATATGTCATTGCGAATCCATACCTTGTTGTAGTGACATCAAAGCCAGATGAAAAATGATAGTGCGCGCGAATCGTGTCGCGTTCATTAAGATTAAGAAATCAATGGAGTTTAGCAGAGAGTTGAGCATGCCCATAAGCGTTAGCTCACGGGCTGCGCAGTGTATCGTAGGCGGGGGAAATTAGCCTTGGAAGATTGTGCGGTTACTCACCGGTTGGGATAACTTTGCCGATATACGGCAAATGGCGATAGCGCTGTGCGTAATCGATGCCGAAGCCGACTACGAACTCATCTGGAATGGTAAAGCCAACGTATTCCACGGTGACATCCACTTCGCGGCGCTCTGGCTTATCCAGCAAGGTACAAATCGCCAGGGATTTTGGCTCACGCAAGCGCAGGATCTCGCGCACTTTGCTCAGCGTATTGCCGGAATCGATGATGTCTTCAACGATCAGCACATCTTTGCCGCGAATATCTTCATCGAGGTCTTTGAGGATTTTCACATCGCGGGTGCTCGACATGCCGCTGCCGTAGCTGGAAGCGGTCATGAAATCGACTTCATGCGGCACATCGATGGCGCGGCACAGATCGGCCATGAACATAAAGGAGCCACGCAGCAGTCCCACCAACACCATTTCGCTGCCGCTGTCGCGGTAGTGCTCGCTAATCTGCTTGCCCAACTCGGCAATACGGGTTGCGATCTCTTGCTCGGAGATCATCACATCGACAGTGTGTTTCATTGCATGCGTCCAATTACGGTTTTTGGAAAGCCACGAAGTCTATCATAGTCGAACCGGCGTCTGACGCCGCGCCCACAAAGCAAACGATTTCGTGGCGAAATTTATGCCGCTGACGTTAACTGTATGGACGAGTCCGCCTGTTCACCGCTGAGAGTGGGAGTTGCCATGACTGCTTCATCCAGTAAAAAAACCCAGATTGGTACACGCGATTTGCATCCTGAAACGCAGATGCTGAATTACGGTTACGATCCGCAATTGTCGGAAGGCGCGGTAAAACCGCCGGTGTTTCTCACCTCCACTTTTGTGTTTAACAGCGCCGAAGAGGGACAGGACTTTTTCGACTTTGTCGCCGGACGCAAGCAGCCGCCAGAAGGCAAAAGCGGCGGGCTGGTGTATTCGCGTTTCAATCATCCGAACAGCGAAATCGTTGAGGATCGGCTGGCGGTGTACGAGGGTGCAGAAAGCGCCGCGCTGTTCTCATCCGGCATGTCGGCAATTGCCACCACGCTGCTGACGTTTGCACGTCCAGGCGAAGTGATTCTGCACTCCCAGCCGCTGTACGGCGGTACCGAAACGCTGCTGAGCAAAACGCTGCATGATTTAGAGATCAAAGCGGTGGGATTCAGCGATGGCACCGATGAAGACAAGGTGTACGAAGCAGCAAAACTGGCATGGCAGCGCGGGCGCGTGGCGCTTATTTTGATTGAGACACCGGCTAATCCCACCAACAGTTTGGTGGACATCAAATTGATGCAGCAAGTCGCTGAAGTGATTGCGCAGCAGCAAGGTTCGCGCCCGATTCTTGCCTGTGATAACACTCTGCTCGGCCCGCTATTCCAAAAGCCATTGCAGCACGGCGCCGATTTATCGCTCTATTCGCTGACCAAGTATGTCGGCGGGCATTCTGATCTGATTGCGGGTGCGGTGCTGGGCAGTAAAGCGATGGTCGGTAAAGTGAGATCATTACGCAGCGCCATCGGCACGCAACTTGATCCGCACTCCAGTTGGATGATTGGTCGCTCGCTGGAAACGCTGTCGCTGCGCATGGAAAAGGCGGCCAGCAATGCGGAACACGTCGCGACGTTTTTGCGCGATCATCCGCAAGTGGAGAAGCTGCATTGGCTGCCGTATCTGGATGCCAAAAGCCCCGCCGGAAAAACCTATCAGCGTCAGTGTACTGGAGCGGGTTCGACCTTCTCATTTGATATCAAAGGTGGGCAGCCTGCGGCGTTTCGCTTCCTCAATACATTGGCGCTGTTCAAATTGGCGGTCAGCCTCGGCGGCACCGAATCGCTGGCCAGCCATCCTGCCAGCACCACCCATTCCGGCGTGGCGCAAGAGGTGCGCCAGCGGATTGGTATCAGCGATGCCACCGTACGTTTGTCGATTGGTATCGAACATCCAGACGATTTGATTGAGGATATTCGTCTGGCGTTCGAAGCGGCGCTTAGCTAACGGTAAAGCCCAACATCATGCCGGTATCTTCATGCTCCAGCAGATGGCAATGCGCCATATAAGCGTTGTCCGCGTTAGCGACATAGTTAAAACGCACCAGCACTTCGCTGCGCCAACCGTTGACGCTGACCATGTCTTTCCAACCCGCGCGATGTGGCGCGGGCGGCTTGCCATTTTCTGACAGGATGCGGAATTGTGTGCCATGGATGTGGAACGGATGCAGCATCGCATCGCCTTCACCTGAAATGGTCCACTTTTCGAGCTTGCCCAATTCGGCGTTGAACGCGGGCTTGGTCATATCGAAAGCCTGGCCGTTGATCTTGTTGCCGTTGTGGAAATCGTAGGCGGCGGTTTTGCCGTGACTGCTGTGATCCATCGCCATATTGCCATGATCCATCGGCTTGTCGCTGTTGCTCATGTCCATGCTGCCATGATCCATTTTCATGTCGCCCATGGCTTTATGGCCGTAACGATCCATCAATGCCTGCATGCCTTGTTGATCGAGTTGTGGATCCATCATCAGTTGCAGCCAACGGCTTTGCAGGCCATCGGTGGACGGGATTGGCGGCAGATCCACCAGCTTGTCCGGCAGCGAACCGCTGGCCATCACGCGCAGCGGCAGAATATTGACCAGCGGCAGCGGCTGATCGAACGGTGCTAACGACATGCCCATTTGCGTCACCGGCAACGTAATCACATCGAAGGCTTTGCCGTCCGATGTATCGACCAGCACTTCAAAACGCTCGCCCGGCAGCAGCGGCAAACTATCGACTTTTACCGGCTCGCCCAGCAAACCGCCATCGCTGGCAATCACATACAACGGGCGTTTATCGCTGGTGGCGATGTGCAGCGAGCGCGCATTACAACCATTCAGCAAACGCAAACGCAACCAGCCACGCGGCACCGCATGTTGCGGATATTGCACGCCATTGGTCAGCATCATGTCGCCAAACCAACCGACAGCGGCGCGCATCACATCCAATTGATAATCGATTTGCGTACCGGCTTTATTTAACTGTTTATCCTGGAAAATTAGCGGCACATCATCTTCGCCCCACTGCATCGGCAGACGTAATTGGCCGGAAGCTTGATCTTCCAACAACACTAAACCGGCGAGGCCTTGCGCCACTTGATAGCCGGTTTTGCCATGTTGATGCGGATGAAACCAGCAGGTCGCCGCCGGTTGATCGGGGGTGAAACTCACCTGACGTGATGCGCCCGGCGCAATAATACCTTGCGGGCCGCCATCGACATCGCCGGGGATTTCTAAGCCGTGCCAATGCAGCGTCGTCGCTTCCGGCAGTTGGTTATGAATATTCACAGTAACGGCTTTTTCACGCTGCAAGCGCAGCGCCGGCCCAAGCAATCCGCCGTTGTAGCCCCAAGTCGGCACCGCTTTGCCATTCCATTGGCTGCTGCCGGTCATGGCGGTGAGCGTGTATTGTCCACGCGCATCGGGCTCTAAAATAGAGGGAATCGGCAATAAAGGACGTGTGGCAGCCATTAATGAGCGGCTCCACAGCGGCAATGCGCCTGCAGCGCTGAGTGCGGCAGTCAACTTTAGAAAATGACGACGTTGCATATTCTTATCCTTGTCGTGAATAGGGGCACAGCGTAAACCTTTACCCTGCGGGAGGGTCAAGCCCTGAAACAGAATGCGCCGATAAAAACCGGCTGATAGGCCCAAAAGGGCAAATTTAGCGGAATAGCGGCAATATCTGTGCTAACGTCAATAAATTGTCCCTTGTTGAGAATGATTATGACGAAAAGCATCAAGATCCTGCTGTTGGCGGGACTCCTTGGCTTCTCTTCCACCAGTTTTGCCCTGAGCGAATCCGAAGCAGAAGATCTGGCTGACTTGACCGCCGTGTTCGTTTATCTGAAAAACGATTGTGGTTATCAGGATTTACCGGATGCGCAGATTCGTAAAGCACTGGTGTTTTTCGCCCAACAAAATCGTTGGGATTTAAGCAATTACAGCAACTACAACATGAAGTCGCTGGGTGAAGAGAGCTACAAAGATTTAAGCGGCATCGCCATCACCAACGATAAAAAGTGTAAGTCGCTGGCGCGTGATTCGCTCAGCCTGCTCGCTTACGTCAAATAGCCCCGCCTCGCTTTACTGCTGAAGATTTGACCGTGCAACCACGGTCAGTTTTCGCTATCCTTTTTTCCCCTTTTCTTATCGATGTTATTCCAGGAGAGCCGCATCATGGCGCAAAAAGAAATGTGGTGTGAAACGCTGCATGATGGATTTGGACAGTATTTCACCGTCGATAAACAGCTTTACCGTGACAAAACCACGCATCAGGATCTGGTGATTTTTGAGAATGCCGCTTTTGGTCGGGTGATGGCGCTGGATGGCGTGGTGCAAACCACCGAACGCGATGAATTCATCTATCACGAAATGATGACGCACGTGCCGATTCTGGCGCATGGCGCAGCCAAACGCGTGCTGATTATCGGCGGCGGCGATGGCGCAATGTTGCGTGAAGTGTCGCGGCACAAAATCATCGAACACATCACCATGGTGGAAATCGATGCGGGCGTGGTGAGTTTCTGCCGTGAGTATTTGCCGAATCATAGCGCGGGGGCGTACGACGATCCGCGCCTCAATCTGGTCATCGACGACGGCGTTAACTTCGTCAATCAAACCACTGAACGCTTCGATGTGATCATCTCCGACTGCACCGATCCGATCGGCCCCGGCGAAAGCCTGTTCACCTCAGAATTCTATGCGGGCTGCAAACAAGCGCTAAATCCCGGTGGCATTTTCGTGGCGCAAAATGGCGTCTGCTTCCTGCAACAAGATGAAGCGATTAATAGCCATCGTAAACTGAGCCACTATTTTGCTGACGTCACCTTCTATCAGGCGGCGATTCCCACCTATTACGGCGGCATCATGACCTTTGCCTGGGCCAGCGATAACGCTGCGCTGCGCCAACTGGATGCAGCCACTTTGCAGTCGCGCTTTGCCGCCGCTGGATTGCGCTGCCGTTACTATAATCCCGCTATCCACACCGGCAGCTTTGCCTTGCCGCAATATCTGCTGGAAGCCTTGTCGTTGAAGGAGTGACGAAATTGCAAAAGCTAAAACTACATGGCTTTAACAACCTAACCAAAAGCCTGAGTTTTTGTATTTACGATATTTGCTACGCGAACAGTGAAGCCGAGCGCGATGGCTATATCGCCTATATTGATGAGCAATATAACGCCAATCGCCTGACCGAAATCCTCACTGAAACCTGCTCGATCATAGGCGCGAATGTGCTGAATATCGCGCGTCAGGATTACGAGCCGCAAGGCGCCAGCGTCACCATTTTGGTCAGTGAGGAGCCAATTAATCCGCAGGATATCGACAAATCCGAACATCCCGGCCCGCTGCCAAATTCGGTGGTGGCGCACCTCGATAAAAGCCACATCTGCGTGCATACCTATCCGGAAAGTCATCCGGAAGGCGGATTGTGTACTTTCCGTGCCGATATCGAAGTTTCAACCTGCGGCGTGATTTCGCCGCTGAAAGCACTGAACTATCTGATTCATCAGCTGGAATCGGACATCGTTACCATCGATTATCGCGTGCGCGGTTTTACGCGCGATGTGAATGGCGTGAAGCACTTTATCGATCATGAGATCAATTCAGTGCAGAACTTTATGTCCGAGGATATGAAGGCGATGTACGACATGGTGGATGTGAATGTCTATCAGGAAAATATCTTCCACACCAAGATGTTGCTGAAAGAGTTCGACCTAAAATATTACCTGTTCAACACCAAACCGGAAGAACTCAGCCCGCAAGAGCATAAGCGCATTACCAATTTGCTGTGGAAAGAGATGCGCGAGATTTATTACGGCCGCAATATTCCGGCGACGGGATTGAAGATGTCGTAATGGGTGCGGCTTGTCCCTCACCCCAACCCTCTCCCATAAATGGGAGAGGGAGCAGTCCGAGCGGTTCCTACCTAATCATCCCCTCTCCCGCGTGCGGGAGAGGGTTAGGGTGAGGGACAGCGAGCACAATCTAAGCCGTCAGCTCCAGCCCAATACCTCGCTCGCGCAAGTCGCGGCACACCGCTTCATCCAATCGCGCATCGGTCACCACATCGGTCAAACTGTCGATCGGCGCAGCACAATACAACGACCAGGAACCGTATTTGCTGCTGTCAGCCAGCAAAATGCGACGGCGCGCATTCGCCAGCAAATCCATCTTCAATCCGGCTTTATCTTCGGTTGGCGTGGTAATGCCGCGTTCGATACTCCACGAGTTGCAGCTCACAAACGCAATATCCGGGTTGATGCTGCGCAGTAAACGACGACCATGTTCACCAATGCACGATTGGCTGGAGTCGTCGATGCGTCCACCAATGATGGTGGTTTCGATTTGCTTAAACTCGGATAAAAACAGCGCAATGTGCAGATCGGCGGTGATCACCCGCAGTTTGAGATGGGTTAATTGGCGCGCCAGCTCCAGCATGGTGGTGCCGGCATCCAACACCACTGCATCGCCGGATTGCACATAACTGGCAGCAAACTGGGCAATAGCCTGCTTTTCTGCCAGATTGCGCTGCATCTTCTCCAGCGTCGTCGGCTGCGTGGGTATAAAGCGATTCAGCGTAACGCCGCCATGACTGCGGCTAATCACGCCTTCCTTGTCTAGCTTGATCAGATCGCGGCGGATGGTGGCCGGCGAGGCCGAAATAGCGCTCACCAGTTGTTCAACAGTGACCAAATTATGGCTCTTCAGATAGTCCATAATCTGGTCGAGACGGCTTTGTCCCTTCATATTTCCCTATGCAAGCTGCATCGCGAGTTTAATGGAGATCGCCATGCTCGCAGAGTTCGCTTTTCCTGTCCAGGCGATATCAAACGCAGTGCCGTGGTCCGCTGAAGTACGGATAAATGGCAAGCCGGCGGTAATATTCACACCATCATAAAAGCCCAATAATTTCAGCGGGATGTGTCCTTGATCGTGGTACATCGCCACCACCATATCGTACTGCCCTTCCTGACATTGCAGGAACACGGTATCCGGCGGGCACGGGCCATACACATCAATGCCCTGCTCTTTCATCACTTTAATGGCGGGGGCGACGATTTTAATCTCTTCATCGCCAAATAAACCGTTTTCACCCGCATGTGGATTGACGCCCGCTACCGCAATACGCGGGTTGTCAAAACCGACACGACGCAGGAAGCTATCGGCCATGCCGATCACCGTCTGAATACGATCGCCATTCAGCGTATCAAGGAACTTACGCAGCGCGATGTGCGTGGTAACGTGAATCACTTTCAGCTTATCGGTAAACAGCACCATGGCGTAATTCTTTGTGTTGGTCAGTTGAGCCAGCAGCTCGGTGTGACCCGGATAAATATGGCCCGCAGAGTGCAGCGCTTCTTTATTCAGTGGCGCGGTCGCTATCGCTTGCACATCGCCCGCCATCGCCAGTTCGGTAGCGCGCTTGACGCAACGCCAGGCGAGATCGCCCGCTTCTTTCTGCACCACGCCCGGCTTCAGCGCATCGGCATCAGCCAGCGGTTCATCAATCACGTTGATAATGCCCGGCGCAAAGTGGGCATCTTTGACCTGATCCAACACGCGCAATTCGGCTTGCGGCGTGACGTTCAACGCCATCACCCGACGCAGCGTATTCGCGCAGCCGACGACGACAGCAGGCACACCGGCCAACTCGCCTTCAGCCAGCGATTTGATGATGATCTCTGGGCCGATGCCCGCCGGATCGCCCATGGTAATCGCGATAATTTTATTCACTCGACTTCTCCTCAATAAAACGAATGGCTTCTACCAGGGTGTTTTCGTCGCCAAAGCCACCTGCTTTGGTCATCACCGGCAACTGTAATTCACTGTTAAGCAGAACCCCGTGCGGCACACAGCCAGCCACCAAGCCCTGAATCTGAAATCCACTGGCACCGAAGGCCTGCGCGACGGCAATCGCCACGTCACCGCCGGAAAGATACAATCCAGCGGGCTGCACCTGCTGGCAAACGCGGCGGGTTAACTGCGCCAGAAACTGGCAAATCTGCTCGCCCAATGCCTGACGTGATACTTGATGCGTGAGGCAAAGCCGATCGATTTCATGGCGCTGATCGGCGTGTTGGGTGGTACGCACCACGCAATGTGCGCCATCGTGCAACGCTTGCTGCATCGCCTGCGCCCAATTGTCCTGATGCGGCCAGGCCGGTTCGGCAAACAGCTGGCGGATATCAATATCGATAACGCGGATATCACGCTGGCTGGCGAGACGCGTAATCTGCTGCTGCGCGATGGCGCTCATCGAGCCAACCACCGCCAGCACCGGACGCGCCACCTTGGTCGCCAGCAATTCCCCCAGCGCATCGCTCAAACCGGATGCACCCGCTAATAGCGGACGAATTTCCAGCGTGGCGGCTGCGGCCATCACTAATGCGATGTCGGCGTCATGTTCAGCATCCACCACCAGCAAACCCTGCTTGCTTGCCAGCACCTGCGCCAGTTGCTTACTGCGTACGGTGGCGAGATCAAGCATTTCACCTGGCAAGGCGCTCTGCATGTGCAGCCGCGTCAGGACATGGCTGCTGGTAACCGGCGTTTTCGGATCGCTGGCGAACTCGGTCTCGGTCAGACGCTGCTGATTGATCCACACTTCACCGTTGCGTGTAGTGCGTCCTAACTTGGGTACGGCGGGCAGCACCAAGGCTAAACGCTTGCCGCTGACCTGCATCGCGGCTTCGATTTCCGCGCCGGGATTACCGCGCAACGTGGAATCGATCTTCTTGAATAACCAACCATCGTTAGCAATCGCCTGATGCTGCTGCACTGCGGCGCGGGTGCGGCGTGCCGCTTCTACGCTATCAACCGCGCGGCTGTCGGTGCTGATCACCAGTACATCCGCCGCACTGGCGTCGTGTGGCGTAGCGCTATCAAACAGCACATGCACGCGCGCTCCGGCTCGCGCCAGCCCACTGCCCGCGTCATTGGCACCGGTAAAATCATCGGCAATCACCAACACTGGCGTTTTCCATGACTGTAAAGTCATTCTCTCTCCTCGATCGGCTGTTGCCGCGATGCAATGATTATATTCAATCATGATTGATTATATGTGAGCAAGATCAAATTAATTGAAATCAATTTGTCCTATAAATTTAGCCACTGCAGTGACAGACCTCGCACTGTTTTGAGCAAAATTAATCATTCAGTACGAAAAAACGCGATAAGGGTAAGAGATGAATATCAACAGCACCGTGATCAGTGGCTTTCAGGCGCTTAATGACCTCAGCTATTTACTGCAAGGCAAAGAAAAAGCGTTGCTGGTAACCGATAAGAATATTGAAGGCATTCCGGCGGTAAAGGCGCTGATTGCGCAGTTGCAGCAGCAGATTAGCAGCCTGAGCATTGTCAATACGGTGCCGCCAGAGCCAAGCCAGCACGATGTGGCAGCAATTGTCGCGGCGCTGCCGAGCACCGATGTGGATTTGGTGATTGGCGTCGGTGGCGGCAGCGTGCTGGATGTCGCCAAGCTGCTCTCAATTCTGTGCGTGGATGGCGCGCCAAGCCTGGAAGCGCTGCTGGCCGGCGAAAAGCCGCAAACGCGCACTACCTCGCTGCTGATCCCGACGACCGCAGGAACCGGTTCAGAAGCTACACCGAATGCGATCCTGGCGATCCCTGAGAAAGAGACCAAAGTTGGCATTATTACGCCGGTAATGCTGCCCGATTATGTGGCGCTGGTACCGGAGCTGACCACCAGCATGCCGCCACACATTGCCTCTTCAACCGGCATTGATGCGCTGTGCCATTTGATTGAGTGTTTCACTGCCACCGTGTCGAATCCGGTCAGCGACAACTATGCCTTGATCGGTATGAAAAAGCTGTTTGCCAGCCTGGAAAAAACCATCGCAGAGCCGGGTAATCTGGAGGCGCGCCTGAATATGCTGTGGGCGTCTTATTATGGCGGCGCATCGATTGCGCATGCCGGTACGCATCTGGTGCATGCCATGTCTTATCCGCTGGGCGGCAAATATCATCTGCCACACGGCGTAGCCAATGCCATTCTGCTGGCACCGTGCATGCGCTTTGTGCGTCCTGCCGCGGTGAGTAAATTCGCTCAGGCTTACGATCTACTGCCTGATGCCGATGCTGCATTGGATGAAGAAGCGAAATCGCACGCGCTGGTCGAGTATTTCGCCGCACTGGTACAACGTTTGAAGCTGCCTGCCAGCCTGGAAGAGTTGGGCATCGGCCCGGATCATCTGCCGTATTTGGTGGAAGCCGCGCTCGACGTGCAGCGCCTAATGAAGAATGTGCCGATGAAAGTCAGCGCCGATGACGTGCGCAACGTCTACCTGACGCTGTTTCCGGCGTTGAATCACTAAGGATTATCGAGGACATCATGAGCAAAAAAATTCAGGGCGTATTAACCGCTATCGTCACCACCTTTGATCGCGACGGTGCGTTCAATCCGGCGACACAACGCGAGCAGATCAAGCGTCAGCTGGCGGCGGGCAACGGCATATTCTGCGGCGGCACCAACGGTGAATTCTTCGTGCTGAACGAGCAGGAGAAACTGGCGGTGACGGAAACCTGCGTCGATGAAGTGAACGGCAGTGCACCGGTTGTCGCGCACATTGGTGAGATTTCCACGCGTGAAACCATTCGCCTGGGTCAGCAAGTGGCGAAACTCGGGGTGGATGCGGTTTCGGTGATCACGCCCTATTTCGTGCCACTCAAGCAGGAAGAGTTGATTGCGCACTATCGCGCGGTGGCCGATGCCATCGACGTACCGCTGTTCCTCTACAACATTCCGGCGCGTACCGGCAACACGCTGCAACCGGAAACCGTGCGCACGCTGGCGTCACATCCGAACATCATTGGCATCAAAGACAGCGCGGGCAGCTATGAAAGCCTGAGCGGTTTTCTCAAAGCTGCCGCAGGCATGGAAAACTTCAACGTGCTGACCGGACCCGATTCGCTGATTCACCAAGGGTTTGTTGAAGGTTGCAGCGCCTGCATTTCCGGTCTCGCCAATGTGGCACCGAAAGAGATCAATGCCATTTGGGCACGTTTCCATGCGGGTGATATTGAAGGATCACGTCAAGCGCAGGAGAACATCACTGGCCTGCGTACCGATCTGTATAGCGTCGGTTTCCCGCCAGCGACGGTGAAGAAAGCCGTTTCACTGCTGGGTTCGGATGTCGGTAACAGCCGTTATGCGGTGAGTTTCTCGGCTGAAGAAGAGCAGAAAATCCGTCAGATTGTGAACCAGTATTTGCAGTAATCGCCTGTTGGGCAGCACATGCTGCCCTTTTAGACACTGGGATAAAAACGTTATGAAAGTCATCTGTACTTCACCGTCATTCGCTAAATACGACGCGGCTCCGATTGAGGTGCTGCAACAGCACGGTTTTGAGCTGATTACACTGCCGGCCGATGCACCGCTCAGCGCGCTGGAACCACATCTGGCGGATACCGTGGCGATGATCGTCGCCTTTACCGACGTCAACGAAGAACTGCTGAACAAAGCGCCACAGCTAAAAATCGTCTGCAAACATGGCGTGGGTGTCGACAACATCAATCTGGATGCCACACGTGCGCGCGGCATTTACGTCACCAACGTGCCGGATGCCAATAAACATGCGGTGGCGGATTTCGCTTTCGCTTTAATCCTCAATAGCGCGCGCCAAATCACTCAGGCCGTGATTGAAACCCGCGCCGGTAACTGGCCGCGTATTTTTGCCACCGATGTGTACGGCAAAACGCTGGGCATCATCGGCTTGGGCAACATCGGCAAGCAAGTGGCGTTGCGCGCTAAAGGCTTCAACATGCGCGTCATCGCCTTTGATTTCTATCCCGATGAAGCCTTTGCCGCCGAACACGGCATTGAGTTTGTCACGCTGGATCAACTGACTGAAAGCAGTGACTTCATCACCTTGCACAAACCGCTGACGGATAAAACCCGCAATCTGTTTGATGCTGCCCGTATCAAACAGATGAAGAAAAGCGCCTTCCTGATCAACGCCTCACGCGGCGGCATCGTCAACGAACAGGATCTGTATCAGGCGCTGCTGGATAACGTGATTGCCGGTGCAGCCGCCGATGTGTTTGAGCAAGAACCGCTGAATGAACATCCGCTGTTCACGCTGAGCAACTTTATTCCTACTTCACATATCGCTGGGTATACCGACGGCGCAATCAGCGCCATTGGCGAACGTTGCGTGACGCAAATTGTGCAGTGCATCAAGAAGAGCCAACGCCCGGTTAACGTCATGAACGGGCTGGAATAACCTGCCATCCCTACAAAATAGAAAGGTGAAAATAAAATTATGCAGAACACCTTACGCTCTACCCGTATCCGTTGGTGGATTGCTGGCCTGATGTGGCTGGCGATCGCCATTAACTACATTGACCGTACCGTACTGTCGGCGGCGGCACCGCATTTGATCAAAGAACTCGATATCAATCCGGAAATGATGGGCTTCATCATGGCGGCGTTCTTCTGGTCCTACGCGCTGTTGCAGATTCCCGCGGGCTGGTTTGCCGACCGCTTCGGCCAGAAAAAAGGCCTCGGCATTGCGGTCGGTTGGTGGTCCATCGCGACGATGGCGATGGGATTGGCGACCGGCTTTAAATCGCTGTTGGCGCTGCGTCTAGCGCTGGGCGTCGGCGAAGCGGCGGCCTATCCGAGCAACGCCGGTATCACTGCGCGCTGGTTCCCGGACCGCGAACGCGCCACGGTTTCTGGCCTGTTTGATAGCGCCTCCAAATTCGGCGGTGCGGTCGCCATGCCGCTGATCGTGTTTATGATCGCCATGTTTGACTGGCGTCTGACGTTCCTCGCGATCGGTGCGCTGGGGCTGTTCTGGGTGATTGCCTGGTACTTTATCTACGCGGAAAACCCAGAAGATCATAAATCGATCAGTACCGATGAAGTGCGCTTTATCCGTGACGGTCAGGCGCAGAAACATGGCGATAAAAGTGTGCGTCCGATGAAATGGTACAAGCTGCTGCGCTATCGCAACATCTGGGCGATGTGCATCGGTTTCTTCACCATCAACTACACCTCTTACTTCTTTATCACCTGGCTGCCGACCTATCTGGTGAAAGATAAAGGCATGGATTTCCTGAAAATGGGCATGGTGGCCGCGCTGCCGCTGATTTGTGGCATGGTGATTGAAGTGCTGGCCGGTTGGGCCTCGGATCGCATGGTGCATAACAAAGTGCTGTCGCTGACCGCCACGCGCAAACTGTTCCTGACCATCGGCTTGTTAATGGCGTTGTGCATCGGCTTTGCACCGTTCACCGATTCGGTGTTCATGACCGTCCTGCTGCTGTGTATCGCCAAATCCGGTACCACTGTGGCAGCATCGCAAGTGTGGGCGCTGCCCGGCGATGTGGCACCGCAAAACAGCGTATCGATTGTCGCTGGCCTGCAAAATACCGTGTCGAATATGGGGGGCGCAGTCGGTCCGATCATTACCGGCGCGATTGTCGGTGCCACCGGTCACTTTACCTGGGCGCTGGTGTTCTCGGCCGTATTGGTGGTGATTGGTATCCTTAACTATCTGTTCCTGATGGGCAAAGTAGAACCCATCGTCGATGAGGAACAGATGCAGCATACGCATTCCGTTGTAAGTCGCGCGTAAGCGTGAAATCCCGCCGCATCATTCCGATGCGGCGTTTCCCCTACAAAACATAAAAAACAATTGGAGGCGATTATGTCGCTGAATTCCAATGGATCACCTGCTGCAATTTCGGCAAGTAAAGCGAAAGGGAAATTTCGTTTCGTCATTCTTACGGTGCTGTCAGTCGGCATCGCCATTAACTATATCGATCGTGCCGCCATGAGTGTGGCGATGCCGTTTATGAGCCAGGAACTGCACTTCTCGCCCACTGACAGCGGCTTGCTGCTCTCGGCGTTCTTTTGGAGCTATGTACTGTTTCAGCTGCCCGGCGGCTGGTTGGTGGATAAGCTCGGCCCGCGCATCACCTTTGCGCTCAGTAGCCTTGGCTGGGGTTTAGCCACCGCAGCGTGCGGCCTTGCCAGCTCGATTGCCGCGCTGGTGGGCTTCCGTTTTGTGCTGGGCGCAGTAGAAGCGCCAAGCTATCCCGCCAGTTCTTCCACCGTAACGCGCTGGTTTCCGCGTCAGGAACGCAGCTTCGCCGCCGCGACCTTTAATAACGGCAGCAAAATCGGCGGCACGTTGGCGATCCCGATCATTTCTTTCTTGATTGCGTTAGTCGGCTGGCGCATGACTTTCGTGCTCTCCGGCGTGGTCGCGGTGGTGTGGGCGCTGGCTTGGTATCTGTGGTATCGCGATCCGCGTGAGCACAAAACCGTAACGCAGGAAGAAGTGGAATTTATCGAAGCCAATCAGGATCCGCAAACTGGCGAGCCGATGAGCGTGCGCCAGTTGCTGGGGCAACGTACCGTGCAGGCGATGATGGCCGGTTTCTTCTGCATCAACTTCGTTTCCTACTTCTTCTTCACCTGGTTCCCGACCTATTTGGTGGAAACGTTTCACCTCTCGCTGATGAAATTCGGCCTACTCGGCATGCTGCCGGGCATTGCGGCGATTGTTGGCGGCTGGTGTGGCGGATTGTTATCAGATTCCCTGGTGCGTCGCGGTTATTCACTGAGCGTGGCACGGAAGATCCCGCTGGTCGGCGGCATGCTCGGCAGCGCGACCATTGGTTTAGCCGCCTTTTCACCGACCGTTGGGCTGGCGTTAACCGCGCTGTGTTTTGCCAACTTCGCTGCTACCTTTGCTTCGGCAGCATTGTGGGCGCTGCCTTCCGATGTGGCACCGAATCGCGCTAACGTCGCCACCATCGGCGGTATACAGAACATGGCGGCGAATCTCGCCGGTATCATTTCACCGATTTTGATTGGCGTGCTGATGCAGTTCACCCATTCATTCGTGATTCCGTTGGAAATCGCGGGCGTGATTGGCGTGGTCGGCGCACTGATTTACGCCTTCTGGTTGCCACGCGTGCAGCCGATGGGCGCAGAGAGTAACGCCGCGCTGGAAGGCACCTTAAGGAGAGAAGTATGAATACGCGCTGGAAAAAGCGACCTGAACAATCAACGTGGGGCGATTTTGGCCCGGACGATCAGTTAGGTCGGCTCAATCTGCTCACCGCCGCTAAAGTGCTGGAAGGCATCAAAGAAGTGAAAAGTGGCGAAACCTTTTGCCTGAGTTTGCCGCTGGATTTGCCCGGCGGCACGGCGATGAATCCACGTCGTCCGCCGCCGCAGCTAAATGCCACGCGGCGCGGCGAGCACGCCAATATGACCTATCCGCTGTCGCGTGATAATCCTCTGCTGACGGATGTGATTTGCGACGATAGCGTCACGCTGGCGCTGCAATATTCAACGCAGTGGGACAGCCTGGCGCATATGGGACAATGGTTCGACGTCAACGATAACGGCGAGCCGGAAATGGTGTTTTATAACGGCTACAAAGCCAATGTGGATATCGTCGGCGAAACCGATTATCGCGGCGGCTGTGGCTGCGATCACGGCACGCATCTCGGCGCGAAAGCGTTGGGCATTGAGAATATGGCGGCGCACGGCATGCAGGGCCGCGCGGTGATGATTGATATCAAACGCCACTTTGGCAGCGAGCGCTTTGCTTTTGGCTACCAGCATCTGCAACAGATTTTGCGCGCCGACAACATCGAGGTGCGGCCTGGCGATTTCGTCTGCTTCCGCACCGGCATGGATGAAGCGATTCTGGCGATGAACGGCGAGCCGGATATGACGTTTTTGAACAGCCATTTTGCTGGTCTGGATGGCAGCGATTGCCAACTGCGCGACTGGATTGTGGAAAGTGGCGTGGTGGCGTTACTTGCTGATAATCCGGCGGTGGAGATATTACCGGCGCGTCCGCTTAACGATGATTTTTATCCGTCGCATCCGTTGCACGATCTGTGTCTGTTTAGGTTAGGCGTGTATTTGGGTGAGCTGATGTTGCTGAGTCCGCTGGCAGATTGGCTGGCGCAGCATCAGCGCCATGCTTTCCTGCTCACCGCGCCGCCGCTGCGTTTGCCGGGTGCGGTAGGATCGCCCGCAACGCCGGTGGCGACGGTTTAACCAACGCACAAATGTGTAGCGGCGCGATTTGTCGCGTTCAGTTGATGTTAAAAGGTCAACACAACGCAATGAATTGCGCCGCTACGGATAATGCAAATCTTTATTTACCGGCGAGGAATTGGCGATAGGCGGCAATCACCGCGAGGAAATCGTCGACACCGCAAAACGACAAGCTCTCTTCATCGTAGTAAGTCATGCCCTCTTCGATACCGTCATCTTCCAACGCCAGTTGATTGGCGCGGATCATCACCTCTTCTTCATCCATCCACAGCGTGTATTCATGCCCAACACGCTGCCACTGATTAATGGTGCCTTTCACCTGCTGCGCGGCGGCTTCCACCTCATCCAGCAGGGCCAGATTATCGGCCACTTCTTCGTTGAACCAGTGCCCCACCGCTTCGTGGTCCATCGACATACGCACTTTGACCTGACCGGTCAAATCACGCAAAAATTCATACTCCATGAGTTTGCCTCTTACTGATAACGCGCCGTTTGGCAGCGTCTTCGTGCATTTTGTGCGCTGCACGCTGATTAAAGTGGGATCGCGCTCGCATTATGCCTGGAGATGCCTGCTGAAAAAAGCGCATAAAAAAAGGGACGATTCGCATCGCCCCTTTTTCTCATTCCTTGCGCCGGTTAAACAGCGGTCTGGAAGATCACCGTATCCGCTTTGTCAGTGTATTGTCCCAGCTGATCAAAGTTGAGGTAACGGTAAGTGTCTGCCGCAGTCTTATCAACCTGCAACATGAACTGCTGATACTCGTCCGGCGTTGGCAGTTTGCCCAACAGCGATGCCACCGCTGCCAGCTCTGCTGATGCCAGGAAGACGTTCGCGCCGGTACCGAGACGGTTCGGGAAGTTACGGGTTGAGGTAGAAACTACCGTCGCGCCGTCGGCCACACGCGCCTGGTTACCCATGCACAGTGAACAGCCCGGAATCTCGATACGCGCACCGCTCTTACCAAAGACGCTGTAATAGCCCTCTTCGGTCAACTGTGCGGCGTCCATTTTGGTTGGTGGCGCAACCCACAAGCGGGTTGGCAACTGACCTTTATGCGCATCCAGCAGTTTACCGGCTGCACGGAAGTGACCGATGTTGGTCATGCACGAACCGATGAACACTTCGTCGATCTTCTCGCCCTGCACGTCAGACAACCAACGCGCGTCGTCGGGATCGTTCGGTGCACAAAGAATTGGCTCTTTGATTTCTGCCAGATCGATATCGATCACCGCAGCGTATTCCGCGTCCGCATCGCCTTCCAGCAGTTGCGGATCGGCCAGCCATTTTTCCATGCCCTGAATACGACGTTCCAGCGTACGACGATCGCCGTAGCCTTCCGAGATCATCCACTTCAGCAGCACGATGTTCGAGTTGAGATACTCGATGATCGGCTCTTTATCCAGCTTGATGGTACAACCGGCAGCAGAACGCTCAGCAGAAGCATCGGTCAGTTCGAACGCCTGCTCAACTTTCAGTTTCGGCAGACCTTCAATTTCCAGCACGCGGCCAGAGAAGATGTTTTTCTTACCTTTCTTCTCAACGGTCAGCAGGCCAGCTTTGATGGCGTACAGTGGAATCGCGTGCACCAAATCGCGCAGCGTGATGCCCGGTTGCATTTCGCCTTTGAAGCGCACCAGCACTGATTCCGGCATATCCAGCGGCATAACGCCAGTCGCAGCAGCAAAGGCGACCAGACCAGAACCCGCCGGGAACGAAATACCGATTGGGAAACGGGTGTGCGAGTCACCGCCAGTACCCACGGTATCCGGCAGCAGCATGCGGTTCAGCCAGCTGTGAATAACGCCATCGCCCGGACGCAGCGAAACGCCGCCACGGTTCATGATGAAGTCTGGCAGCGTGTGATGGGTGGTCACGTCAACCGGCTTAGGATACGCCGCGGTGTGGCAGAATGACTGCATCACCAGATCGGCCGAGAAGCCAAGGCACGCCAGATCTTTCAGTTCATCACGGGTCATTGGACCGGTGGTGTCCTGAGAACCGACCGAGGTCATTTTCGGTTCGCAGTAAGCGCCCGGACGGACACCTTCTACGCCGCACGCGCGGCCAACCATTTTCTGCGCCAGTGAATAACCACGGCTGCTGGCTGCCACGTCTTTGGCTTGCACGAACACATCGCTGTGCGGCAGGCCCAGCGACTCGCGCGCTTTGGTGGTCAAGCCACGGCCGATGATCAGTGGAATACGACCGCCCGCACGTACTTCATCCAACAGCACGTCGGTTTTCAGTTCGAAGGTCGCCAGCACTTCATCGGTTTCGTGATTGCGCACTTCACCTTTGTACGGGTAAACGTCGATCACATCGCCCATGTTCAGACGATCAACATCCAGCTCGATTGGCAGTGCGCCAGCATCTTCCATGGTGTTGAAGAAGATCGGGGCAATTTTACCGCCCAGGCACAGACCCCCGCCCTTTTTATTCGGCACGTACGGAATGTCATCGCCCATAAACCACAGCACCGAGTTGGTGGCAGATTTACGTGAAGAACCGGTTCCGACTACGTCACCGACGTAAGTCAGCGGGAAGCCTTTTTGTTGCAGTGCTTCGATCTGTTTGATCGGGCCAATGTTACCAGCATCGTCGGGTTCGATGCCTTCACGGGCGTTTTTCAGCATTGCCAACGCGTGCAGTGGAATATCCGGACGTGACCATGCATCCGGCGCCGGAGAGAGGTCGTCGGTGTTGGTTTCGCCGGTCACTTTGAACACGGTGGTAGTGATTTTTTCAGCCAGTTTTGGACGCTTCAGGAACCATTCGGCATCGGCCCAGGACTGGATGATTTTTTTCGCGTGTGGGTTACCCGCTTTTGATTTCTCTTCGACATCGTAGAAGTTATCGAACATCAGCAGCGTGTGAGACAGGGCTTCAGCGGCAATCGGGGCTAAGGCTTCATCATCAAGCGCTTCAATCAACGCGTGGATGTTATAACCGCCCTGCATGGTGCCCAGTAGCTCAACGGCTTTTTCGCGAGTAACCAGAGGAGAGTGGGCTTCGCCCTTAGTGACAGCTGCCAGGAAACCGGCTTTAACGTACGCCGCTTCATCAACACCTGGTGGAACACGATTGACCAACAGGTCGGTAAGGAATTCTTCTTCACCCGCTGGCGGGTTTTTTAGCAGTTCAACCAGCGCGGCCATCTGGGAAGCATCTAACGGCTTAGGTACGATTCCCTGGGCAGCACGCTCGGCAACGTGCTTACGGTATTCTTCTAGCACGACGTTCTCCTCGCTCTCATTGTATAGCTTTCCGGTACACCCCTTGATGCTGTCAAACAGTAGGGTGAGGTGCCCGGTTCCGCGTGGGGCAGCATAGCAGCATTTCGGCTGATTGTTAATCTGTTTACAAAAAAGCAACATCCGCGCGATTTTTAGCAGCTTTCACTGGCTTATGAACTGCGTCACATAAAAAAGCAGGCCGATTCAGCCTGCTTGTTGCATGAGCGAGGTGAAAATCTTTAACGATCGACCAGCACAAACTCGCTGTCGTTATAGCGTTCGCCGTGAATATTTTGTGCGCTGAATAGCGTATCTAGCGTCGCAACATCGGCTGCACGTAATGCCAATTCAGCCGCCGCGCAGTTCTGTTCCAGATGCGCAATCTTGCTGGCGCCAGGGATTGGCACAATAAACTGCCCTTTCGCCAGCACCCACGCTAAAGCTAGCTGCGCGGCGGTGGCGTCATAACCTGTAGCCATCTCAGTAAGCTGATTCACTAACTTCTGGTTATGCGCCTGCGCATCTTGCTGGAAGCGTGGCAGATAACGGCGGAAATCATCGTCAGCTAACGTGGCGGCAGCCGGGAATTTGCCGGTTAAGAAGCCGCGCCCTAACGGGCTGTAAGGTACAAAGCCCACGTTCAGTTCACGGCAGGTTGCCAGAATCTCCTGCTCAGGATCGCGTGACCACAATGAGTATTCGCTTTGTAACGCTGAAATCGGGTGAACTGCATGTGCCCGGCGCAACGTGGCCGCAGAGACTTCAGACAAGCCGAGATACTTCACCTTCCCTTCGCGCACCAAATCGGCCATTACGCCGACCACCTCTTCGATCGGCACCACCGGATCGAGACGATGCTGATACAGCAGCTCAATGGTCTCAACGCCAAGGCGCTGGAGCGATCCTTCCACCGCGCGGCGAATATGCGCCGGGTCGCTGTTTACGCCGGTAATGCGCTCCCACTCTTCGCCGTGATCGGTAATACGAAAGCCAAACTTGGTCGCCACCTTGATATCGCGGCGCCCTTTTATCGCTTTTGCCAATAAGCTCTCGTTGGTGAAAGGGCCATAGACTTCAGCGGTATCGAGAAAATTCACCCCGATATCGAATGCGCGCGCCAGCGTTTCCAGCGCCTGCTTTTCATCATTTTGCCCATAGGCAAAGCTCATGCCCATGCAGCCTAATCCCAGCGCCGAAACCTGTAGTCCCTGATTGCCTAATTGACGTTGTTGCACTGTTTTATCCTCTTCGCTGTTGGTGTTAATGTTATAAACCTCATCAATAACCGCAACAATTGAGGCATTCTTGCCGATTTAGTGAGTAAAACTCAGTAATGAACAAATACCGTGCATCCATGCAGGAACTGGAAATGTTTGCCGCCATCGCGCAGCACTTGAGCTTTCGCAAAGCGGCGGAGGAGCGCAATGTCACGCCTTCAAGCCTAAGCCACGCCATGCGCCATTTCGAAGCACGACTAGGCGTGCGATTGCTCAATCGCACCACGCGCAAGGTGGCGTTGACCGAAGCGGGCGAGCGCTTTTTGCAACGCATTCAACCGGCACTGGCGGACTTGTCGCAAGCGGTGGATGAACTCAATGATTGGCGCAGCGATCCGCGTGGCGTATTGCGCATCAGCATGCCGCGTTCGGCCGAAGCGTTATTCTTCGATTCGCTGATCCTGCCGTTTTTGCAGCGCTATCCTGAGATCACACTGGAGCTCGATAGCAACGATTCACTGCTGGATATTGTTGAGGCTGGCTATGATGCCGGTGTGCGCTACGGCGATGTGCTGGCGCAGGATATGGTGGCAGTACCGTTTGGTGCACCGATGCGCGCGCTGGCAGTGGCAAGCCCAGCGTTTATTGCGCAGCATGGCGTACCAACCGCTCCCGCCGAACTGCTGCAATTTCCCTGCATTGAACGACGCTTTCCCAGCGGACGCCGTTATCGCTGGGAGTTTTGGCAACAGGGCCGCAAGCAGGAAGTGGCGGTAAAAGGCGCGCTGGTGTTGGATAACAACGAACGCATATTACAAGCGGCGTTAGCAGGCGTGGGAATTGCGTTTTTACATCAAGGTACAGTGGAAGATGTTTTAGCTCGCGGGGAATTAGTGGAGATCCTGGCGGAATATACCCAAGTAGAAGAAGGATTCTGGTTTTATTATCCGAGCAGGAAATATCTTTCCGCGCCATTACGGCATTTTATTGATTGGCTTAAGGAAACCAAAAATTAATTAACCCTCCTTTTTAAAAGAAGAACTAAAACAAACCAATCGCAGAATCATTAAATTTTAAATAATTATAAAATTAAGATGAAATAAAGGAATTAAAGCGTAGACTGCCTGCGGGCGCTTGAGGCAACTTGCTTCAAGTTTAAAGAATTGAGGTAGGTTGTGGAGAGTGAACCCGTGAAGCTATATCTAATCAACTTCACGGGCAAGCGACCTACCCTACCACGTGAGAAATGTTAGGGTAGCCGCTTGCTCGTGCTAACGCAAGGAGTAAGTAACTATGAAGTCAATATTCAGCAAGCTGATTATCAGCGGGCTCATTCTATTAGGTTTGTGTCTGGTTAATCGCAGTTCATTATGTGAATTACGTTTTCGGATACTCACTGCTGAATTATCGGCTGTAATGGCTTACGAAGTCCGACAGTAAACTTCATTAGCGGGAGTTCGCTCCCGCTATTCCGGCATGACTCACTAAGTAGCTCACGCGCCTTTTTTACTTGTTTATTTAAATAGAAGCCGTAATAAAAAACGGCTCCTTTAAGGAGCCGTTAATTGTATTCAACACGAAAGCTTATTTCTTTTTCGCTTTCGCGTTTGGCAGGTCAGTAATGCTACCTTCGAACACTTCCGCCGCCAGACCAACTGATTCATGCAGCGTTGGGTGCGCGTGAATGGTCAGTGCGATATCTTCGGCATCGCAGCCCATTTCAATCGCCAGACCAATTTCACCCAGCAGCTCGCCGCCGTTGGTGCCGACAATCGCACCACCGATAACACGGTGAGTCTCTTTGTCGAAGATCAGTTTGGTCATACCGTCTGCACAATCAGAAGCGATAGCACGGCCTGAAGCTGCCCACGGGAAGGTGGAAACTTCGTAGCTGATGCCTTTCTCTTTGGCTTCTTTTTCAGTCAGACCAACCCAGGCAACTTCTGGCTCGGTGTAAGCAATCGATGGGATCACTTTCGGGTCGAAGTAGTGCTTCAGACCAGAGATCACTTCCGCCGCTACGTGGCCTTCGTGCACGCCTTTGTGCGCCAGCATTGGCTGACCCACGATGTCACCGATAGCATAGATGTGCGGTACGTTGGTGCGCATTTGCTTGTCGACACGGATGAAGCCGCGATCGTCCACTTCCACGCCCGCTTTACCAGCATCCAAACCTTTACCGTTTGGTACGCGACCAATGGCGACCAGCACCGCGTCGTAACGCTGAGCTTCAGCCGGTGCTTTTTTGCCTTCCATGGATACGTAGATACCATCGTCTTTCGCTTCAACAGCGGTAACTTTGGTTTCCAGCATCAGGTTGAATTTCTTGCTGATACGCTTGGTGAAGACTTTCACCACATCTTTGTCAGCTGCTGGGATTACCTGGTCAAACATCTCAACCACGTCAATCTCTGAACCCAGCGCTTTATATACGGTCGCCATTTCCAGACCGATGATACCGCCGCCCATAACCAGCAGACGCTTAGGCACTTCTTTCAGTTCCAGCGCATCGGTAGAGTCCCACACGCGTGGATCGTTGTGTGGAATGAATGGCAGTTCAATTGGACGAGAACCGGCTGCGATAATCGCGTTATCGAAGTTGATGGTGGTCGCGCCGCCTTCACCTTCAACCACCAGCGTGTTAGCACCGGTGAATTTGCCGAGGCCAGTCACAACTTTCACTTTACGACCTTTCGCCATACCTGCGAGGCCGCCAGTGAGTTGCGTAACCACTTTCTCTTTCCAGCTACGAATCTTGTTGATGTCAGTTTGCGGCTGGCCAAACACGATGCCGTGCTCTTCCAGGGCTTTTGCTTCGTCGATGACTTTCGCGACGTGCAGCAGCGCTTTTGACGGGATACAGCCTACGTTCAGACAAACACCACCGAGGGTGCTGTAACGCTCAACGATTACGGTTTCCAGACCTAAATCAGCGCAACGGAAGGCTGCAGAGTAACCTGCAGGACCTGCCCCAAGTACCACGACTTGAGTTTTAATCTCTGTACTCATCA
>NZ_JBCNNP010000022.1:0-65374 GCF_039594315.1 Pantoea sp. | reverse complement strand
TTTTTTCCCTCCCTGGAGGACGTACGTGTCTAAGCGTCGTGTAGTTGTGACTGGTCTTGGCATGTTGTCTCCTGTCGGCAATACCGTAGAGTCTACCTGGAGTGCTCTCCTTGCCGGTCAGAGCGGCATCAGCTTAATCGACCATTTTGATACTAGTGCCTACGCAACACGTTTTGCGGGCTTAGTAAGAGATTTCAATTGCGATGATTTCATCTCGCGCAAAGATCAGCGCAAGATGGATGACTTCATCCAATACGGCATCGTTGCTGGCATTCAGGCTATGGCAGACTCAGGTCTGGTTGTAACCGAAGAGAATGCTGGTCGCATTGGTGCGGCAATCGGTTCTGGCATTGGCGGACTGGGTTTAATCGAAGATAACCACAGCTCGCTGGTCAACGGTGGACCGCGCAAAATCAGCCCGTTCTTTGTGCCTTCTACCATCGTTAACATGGTGGCAGGACACCTCACCATCATGTACGGCCTGAAAGGCCCAAGCATCTCAATCGCCACGGCATGTACTTCTGGTGTGCATAACATCGGTCATGCTGCGCGTATCATCGCGTACAACGATGCGGATGTGATGTTGGCAGGTGGTGCAGAGAAAGCCAGTACGCCATTGGGCGTGGGTGGATTTGGTGCTGCGCGCGCGCTCTCCACGCGTAACGACAATCCGCAGGCGGCAAGCCGTCCGTGGGATAAAGATCGTGACGGTTTCGTGTTGGGTGACGGTGCAGGCATTATCGTACTGGAAGAGTACGAGCACGCGAAGAAACGCGGTGCGAAGATTTATGCTGAAATCATTGGTTTTGGCATGAGCAGCGATGCCTATCACATGACGTCACCTCCAGAAGACGGTTCAGGTGCAGCAGCGGCAATGGTTAACGCCTTGCGTGATGCGCAGTTGAATGCGGAGCAAATCGGTTATGTCAACGCGCACGGCACTTCGACGCCAGCCGGTGACAAAGCAGAAGCGCAGGCGGTGAAATCGGTGTTTGGTGCGGCGGCAAACAGCGTGATGGTGAGTTCCACCAAATCGATGACCGGCCACTTGCTGGGTGCGGCGGGCGCAGTAGAAGCGATTTATTCGATTCTGGCGCTGCGTGACCAGGCGATTCCACCAACCATCAACCTCGACAATCCAGACGAAGGTTGTGACCTCGATTTCGTGCCACATACGGCGCGTCAGGTCAGCGGACTTGAGTACACCTTGTGTAACTCCTTTGGATTTGGCGGCACAAACGGCTCGCTGATCTTCCGTAAGGTCTAATCGCTACTTAGCCATATCGAGGCCCGCAATGCGGGCCTTTTTTCTATCTAACGTGGAATGGGATCAGCAACATGTGGATAAACGGTCAACCGCAAACCGAACTTTCAGCACGCGACCGCGCGGTGCAATTTGGTGATGGCTGTTTTACTACCGCTGCGGTGAGCAACGGCAATGTGATAATGCTCGATGCCCATCTGCAACGGCTGAAAGAGGGCTGCGAGCGCCTCTGCATGGCGGTGCCAGACCTGCAACAGCTTGAAGCTGAAATGCGCCACGCCGCCAGCGGGCAAGATCAGGCTGTGTTAAAAGTGATTCTCACGCCCGGCGCTGGCGGACGAGGATACAGCCGCGCAGGCTGTGATTCTCCCACGCGTATTCTCGCGCTTTCGGCGTGGCCGCAACATTACGCCACGTTGCAACAGCAGGGCGCAGTGCTACAAACCAGCCCGATTCGCCTAGCGCGCAATCCGTTGCTGGCAGGCGTCAAGCATCTTAACCGGCTGGAGCAAGTGTTGATTCGCCAGCATCTTGACCAGACGGGCGGCGATGAGGCGCTGGTGCTTGACACTGAAGGGACGGTGGTGGAATGCTGTGCGGCCAATTTATTCTGGCGCAACGGCGATGAAATTTACACGCCACGCCTTGAACACGCGGGTGTTGATGGCATTATGCGCCGTTATCTGATGGCACAGATGGCGGGATTTGGCCAGACTTGCCATCTGGTTGAAGCAAAGCGGGACACTATAATCAACGCCGATGAAGTGGTGATTTGCAATGCGCTGATGCCAGTTTTACCCGTACGCCAAATTGACGATGTGACGTTCACCGCTCGCTCGCTGTACCAGCAACTGCGCGCCAGTTGCCTGAAGATGGAAGCATCATGACTCGAATGAAAAAAATTCTCGCCAGTGTAGTGGCGATCGCCGGCTTTGGGGCCGCCTTTAGCTATTGGCAGATCGAACGTTTAGCCGATACGCCGTTAACCATCCAGCAAGAAACCATTTATACGCTGCCTGCCGGTAGCGGTCGCGTAGTGTTGGAAGCACAACTGGAAAGCCAGCACATCATTCCACAAAGTATCTGGTTTGGCCCGTTGCTGAAACTGGAGCCAGAACTGGCGCGTTTCAAAGCCGGCACTTATCGGCTGGAGTCCAACATGACGGTACGCCAGTTGCTGCAATTGCTGGCGAGCGGCAAAGAAGCACAATTCCCGGTGCGCTTTATCGAAGGTTCTCGGTTGAAAGAGTGGCTCGAAGAGCTACGCAAAGCGCCGTATATGAAGCACACTTTGACCGATGATCAATTTGCTACGCTCGCCGCCGCGCTCAAGCTGGACGTAAATGAGCTGGAAGGCAGTTTCTATCCTGATACCTATCTCTATACCGCCAACACCAGCGATGTTGCAGTACTCGAGCGTGCGCATACGCGTATGAAAAAGCTGGTCGATGAGATTTGGCAGGGGCGCATGGAGAATCTGCCTTATAAAAAAGAGCAGGATCTGGTCACCATGGCGTCGATCATCGAGAAAGAAACCGGCGTGAGTGAAGAACGCGCGCGCGTGGCGTCGGTGTTTATCAACCGTTTGCGTACCGGCATGAAACTGCAAACCGATCCGACGGTAATTTACGGTATGGGTGATAGCTACACCGGTACCATTACGCGTAAGAATCTCGAAACGCCGACCGATTACAATACCTACACCATTAGCGGTTTGCCGCCGGGACCGATTGCGATGCCGAGCCGCGCATCTTTGGAAGCTGCCGCGCATCCGGAAAAAACCAATTACCTCTATTTTGTCGCGGATGGCAAAGGTGGACATACCTTTACCACCAATCTCGCCAGCCACAACAAAGCCGTACAGGTCTATCGGCTGGCAATGAAGGAAAAAAATGAAAAGTAAGTTTATCGTCATTGAAGGCCTGGAAGGTGCAGGCAAAACCACCGCGCGCGATGCGCTGGTTGCCGTGCTAAATGAGCAGGGTATTCATGATGTGGTTTTCACCCGTGAACCGGGTGGTACGCCGCTGGCCGAGCAATTGCGTGTCTTGGTTAAGCAAGGCATTGATGGCGAACAGGTTACCGATAAAGCCGAATTGCTGATGCTGTATGCGGCGCGAGTGCAACTGGTTGAGAACGTGATTAAACCGGCTTTGGCGCGTGGCGCTTGGGTGGTGGGCGATCGACACGATCTCTCTTCGCAAGCTTATCAAGGCGGCGGACGCGGTTTGGATACCACGCTGATGACTACATTGCGTAATGCGGTATTGGGCGATTTTCGCCCTGATCTTACCCTTTATCTCGACGTCACGCCGGAGATTGGCCTGCAACGCGCGCGTGCTCGTGGCGAATTGGATCGCATTGAACAGGAATCACTGCGTTTCTTTGAGCGTACACGTGAACGCTATTTGGCCCTGGCGGCACAAGATCCGTCCATTATTACCATTGATGCCACGCAAAACATTGACGAGGTGACGTTGTCACTTAAATCGGCGCTGCGTAACTGGCTGGCAGGTCAATCAGCATGAATTGGTATCCGTGGCTAAATCAGCCATATCGGCAGATTATTGCCCGTCACCAAAGCGGCCAGGCGCATCACGCCTTGTTGGTGCAGTCAATTGCCGGCATGGGCGATGACGCGTTGATTTGGGGCGTAAGCCGTTGGTTAATGTGTTTGCAACCGGATGGGTTAAAGAGTTGCGGACATTGCCACGGCTGCCAACTGATGCAAGCGCAAACCCATCCCGATTGGTATCGTCTCGAAGCCGAGAAGGGCAAAGCGTCGCTTGGTATTGATGCTGTTCGTGATGTCACTGAAAAGCTCTATCACTTTGCTCAGCAAGGTGGCGCGAAAATCGTCTGGTTGCCCGATGCGGCGCAGCTTACCGAAGCTGCCGCCAACGCGCTGTTGAAAACGCTGGAAGAGCCGCCTGCCAATTGCTGGTTTTTCCTCAGCGTGCGTGAACCCTCGCGCTTGCTGGCAACGTTGCGCAGTCGCTGCATGACCTGGCATTTATCGCCGCCGGAAGAGGCACACAGTCTGCATTGGTTGCAGAAACAGCAGCCACAGCCGGAAGCCAAATTGCGTGCAGCATTGCGTTTGAGTAATGGCGCCCCTGCGGCGGCATTAACGTTGTTGCAGCCTGAGCGTTGGCAGGCACGTGAAACGCTGTGCGACACGCTGCTAAAAGCGCTCAATGGCGATGTGCTGCAACTACTTCCAGCGTTGAACAGTGACGATGCTGCCGAGCGCCTCAGTTGGCTGATCTCATTGCTGGTAGATGCAATGAAAGTGCAGCAGGGCGCAAGTCAGTGGTTAAGCAATGGTGATCGTCCCGATGTGGTCAATCAGCTGGCGCAGCAGCTTAATAGCAGCGCATTGAATAGCTGCGCACAACAATGGATGCAGTGCCGCGATCAGCTGTTGCAAGTCGCGTCATTGAACCGAGAATTAATTCTGACCAATTGTTTACTCGCCTGGGAACGTTTGCTCACGCCTGCGACAATCGGCTAAGCCAAAAGAGATAAGTATGTTTATTGTGGATTCGCACTGCCATCTTGATGGCCTCGACTATGAAAAGCACCATCGTGATTTGGATGATGTAATCGCCAAGGCCGCGGCGCGCGATGTGAAGTTTATGCTGGCGATCGCCACAACCTTGCCTGATTACTACAAAATCAAACAATTGGTCGGCGATCGCGATAACGTGGCGCTCGCTTGCGGTGTCCATCCGCTCAACCAGGAAACGCCATACGATGTCGAAGAGTTCCGCCGCCTGGCTGCGGATGATCGCGTTGTGGCGTTGGGTGAAACCGGGCTGGATTACTTTTATCAGCAGGAAACCAAGGCGCAGCAACAAGCTTCATTCCGCGAACATATCCGTACCGGCATCGCCCTAAATAAACCGATCATTGTGCACACCCGCGACGCGCGCGACGATACGCTGGCTATTCTGCGTGAAGAGCAGGTGGAGAAATGCGGTGGTGTGCTGCACTGTTTTACCGAAGATAAAGAAACCGCAGCAAAGTTGCTCGATCTCGGGTTTTACATCTCATTTTCCGGCATTCTGACTTTCCGCAATGCTGAGCAGATCCGTGACGCCGCACGCTATGTGCCACTGGATCGTATGTTGGTGGAAACCGATTCGCCGTATCTGGCGCCGGTGCCGCATCGCGGCAAAGAGAACCAACCAGCGTTTACCCGTGATGTCGCCGACTACATGTCGGTGTTAAAAGGCGTTGATATCGAAACGCTGGCTGCTGTGACCACTGAAAACTTTTCCCGCCTGTTCCATATTCCGATGAGCCGTCTCGGCGGCTAACCGCTTTATTTCAAACTCTGTAATTAATCAAAAATCGACCCACTGCACTGTGCCTTCATCGGCACAGGCAGTGTTTTATTGCTGTTTATTGCACCAAGTCAGTAAGAAATGACTGAAAGCACAAGCGCTTCCTTAACGAAATGTGATGGCCGTCAATTTAACAATTAGCGATTTATTTTACTCTTCGTAATAAATCAAAAGACGCTCAGCGTCACCCGGCGAAGGATCCTCCCCCTGAGCCATGCGCACCGCGCTAAAAATTGCACTCATACTCAGGAGTTTCTATGTTCAAGAACGCATTTGCGAACCTACAGAAAGTGGGTAAATCGCTGATGTTGCCGGTATCGGTTCTGCCGATTGCCGGTATTTTGTTAGGTGTTGGTTCTGCAAACTTTAGCTGGCTGCCGGCGGTAGTTTCTCACGTCATGGCGGAGGCGGGTGGTTCAGTGTTCGCCAATATGCCGCTGATTTTTGCCATCGGTGTGGCATTAGGTTTCACTAATAACGACGGCGTCTCGGCGCTGGCAGCGGTGGTGGCTTACGGCATCATGGTGAAAACCATGGCAGTGGTTGCGCCATTGGTACTGCATTTACCGCCGGCGGAAATCGAAGCCAAACATCTGGCAGATACCGGTGTGCTCGGCGGGATTATCGCTGGTTCGATTGCGGCCTACATGTTTAACCGCTTCTATCGCATCAAGCTGCCTGAATATCTTGGCTTCTTTGCCGGTAAGCGTTTTGTACCGATCATTTCGGGTCTGACAGCGATCTTCACCGGTGTGGTGTTGTCGTTCATCTGGCCACCAATCGGTACCGCGATTCAGGACTTCTCACAATGGGCTGCCTATCAGAACCCGGTTGTAGCCTTTGGTCTGTATGGCCTGATTGAGCGCTCGCTGGTGCCGTTTGGTCTGCATCACATCTGGAACGTACCTTTCCAGATGCAGATTGGTGAATTCACCAACGCCGCAGGTCAGGTGTTCCACGGTGATATTCCGCGCTATATGGCGGGCGACCCAACCGCAGGCAAATTGTCTGGTGGCTTCCTGTTCAAAATGTACGGCTTGCCAGCGGCAGCCATTGCCATCTGGCATTCGGCGAAACCTGAAAACCGCGCCAAAGTCGGCGGCATCATGATCTCTGCGGCGTTGACCTCGTTCCTGACCGGTATTACCGAGCCAATCGAGTTCTCCTTCATGTTCGTCGCGCCGATTCTGTATGTGATCCACGCGATTCTGGCTGGCCTGGCATTCCCAATCTGTATTCTGTTGGGCATGCGTGATGGCACCAGCTTCTCACACGGGTTGATCGACTTTATCGTGCTGAGCGGCAACAGCAGCAAAATCTGGCTGTTCCCGGTTGTGGGTATCATCTACGGCCTGATTTATTACAGCGTATTCCGTTTCCTGATTGTAAAACTGAACCTGAAAACGCCAGGTCGTGAGGACACCGCAATGGAGCAAAGCAGCGCAACCGGCAGCGAAATGGCGGGCAAACTGGTCACCGCATTTGGTGGCAAAGAGAACATCACCAACCTTGATGCCTGTATTACGCGTCTGCGCGTGAGCGTGGCGGATGTGGCGAAAGTGGATCAGGCGGAACTGAAAAGCCTGGGCGCACGTGGCGTAGTGGTTGCCGGTTCCGGTGTGCAGGCAATCTTCGGTACCAAGTCCGATAACCTGAAAACGGAAATGGATGACTATATCCGCAGCATGTAAGCCATAAACGTGCGGTAAAAAAATGCCCTCAATTGAGGGCATTTTTTGTTATGTCCAAACAAACGGCGCAAACACAGCCAATTAATCGAGGAAATGTGGTCCTGAGGTTGAAAGAAATGGAATTCCTCACGCATACTGCCTGACTGAACTCAGGCTTAAGGAAATGCACCATGGCTGAAGAAACCATTTTCAGTAAAATCATCCGTCGCGAAATCCCCGCCGACGTGGTTTATCAGGACGAACTGGTCACTGCCTTCCGTGATATCGCGCCCAAAGCGCCGACCCACATTTTAATTATTCCGAACGTATTGATTCCCACCGCCAACGATGTGCAAGCCGCACATGAGCAGGCGCTGGGCCGCATGATCACCGTGGCGGCGAAAATTGCGCGTGATGAAGGGATTGCCGAAGATGGCTATCGCCTGATCATGAACTGCAACAGCCACGGCGGGCAGGAGGTTTATCACATTCATATGCACCTGGTTGGCGGACAGCCGCTGGGCCCGATGTTGGCTATCTAACGCAGGCGATACCGATGATGCGTCAATGGCTAAGCGGCTTGTTATTGTTGACCCTGGCGGGTTGCAGCAGTGATAAGCCGATGATCAATACTTCGCAGTCGCTGGTGATGGAATCCGCCGTCTTGTCCGCGGGCATCATCACCGACGAGCCGACGCTGACCGAACGTGACGGCCAGCAACGTGCCTTAAGCGTGTTGTACAACCAGCGTGAAACGCCGGTAAAAGTGCACTATCGTTTCTATTGGTACGACGATAAAGGGCTGGAAATCACGCCAGAAGAGCCAGCGCAAACCCAAATCGTACCGGCCCATGGCAGTGTGGAAGTCGCCTCACAAATGGGCAATCCGACCGCCAGCAAGGTGCGTCTCTATCTTTATCTTTGAGGAGTAAGCTGTGATTCGCAGTGTAAAACGTTCGGGCGCGCTGTTATTTGCGCTAATGCTCACCGGTTGTGTGGTGAAACAACAAACGCCGGCACCGGTAGAACCGACACAGCCGACCACGCCAACCCAGCCGGTAGAACCGCCAACTCAGCCAGTGCCGCCGCCGGAAAATGTGCCGCAACCGCCGAAGCTGAAAACCATCAACTGGGATGCCAGCGTCCAGCCTTTAGTCGGCAAGATGGTGCAATCATCGGGCGTGAATCCGGGTAGTGTGCTGCTGGTGGATCGCATCAAGAACAGCACCAACGGATCGCTGCAAACCGATAAAGCCACTGATGCGATTCAGAATGCGCTGGCGAATAACGGCAAGTTCACGCTGATCACCCCAGAACAGCTGGCGCAGGCCAAGCAAACGCTGGGCTTATCGCCGGATGACAGCCTGAATTCGCGCAGCAAAGCGATTGGCCTGGCGCGCAACGTCAACGCGCAATATGTGTTGTACAGCAACGCGCAGGGCGATGTGAAAGCGCCCACGCTGCAAATGCAATTGATGTTGGTGCAGACCGGCGAAATCATCTGGTCAGGAAACGGTGTTGCACAACCCTGATCCGCAGCTGCAACTACTGATTCAGCAACAATGGCCGACGGCGCAAGCTGCCGGTCATTTTTTCGCGCTGCCGGGATTGAGCGGACAAAGCGTGCATGTGCAAAGTGAAAGCGCAGAGTTGCTGGCGCGTCGTGCGCCGCCGCAGCCGATTCCCTTTGTCGATCGTCAACGCGAATACCGTGTGCTGCGCCAGTTGCGGCATGCTGACGTGGGGCCGCAGCCGTTGGCGTGGCGCGATCCGTGGCTGCTGCAAAGTTGGCTGCCGGGTGATGTGCTGAGCAACGCGCAGTTTAACCAGCATCGTGAAGACGTTTTGGTGCTGTTGCAGCGTCTGCATCAGCAGCCGCTCACCGGCTATCGTTTACGTCTGGCGCCGCTGTTGCAGCGTTATTGGCAACTTTGCCAGCAACGTCATTGGCGCTGGCAGCGCCGTTTGCAGCGCTTGTTACAACAAGGCGAGCCGCACCCGCTGCGCCTCGCGCCATTACATATGGATGTGCATGCCGGAAACCTGATTGCCACGCCTGCCGGTTTACGCCTGATCGACTGGGAATATGCCGCCGATGGCGATGTGGCGCTGGAGCTGGCGGCAGTCTGCGCGGTTGATGGCGATACGCGAACGGCGTGGATTGCCGGTTACGCCGAGCGCGCGCATCTTGATGAACATCAGTTGGCGCGTCAGATGCAGTGCTGGCAGCCGTGGCTGCATCTGTTAATGGCGAGCTGGTATCAACTGCGCGCCGAGCAAAGCCACGACGAGACATTACAACAGTTGGCGCAGGCCAGCTGGCAGGATCTTTAACTCAGGATTTAATTATGACCATGAACACTCCCGGACCGCTGATGCTGGACGTCGCAAGCTACGAGCTCGACGCCGAAGAACGCGAAATTCTGCAACATCCGCTGGTCGGCGGGCTGATTCTGTTTGCGCGCAACTTCCACGATGTCGAGCAATTGGCGGAACTGGTGCGGCAGATTCGTGCGGCGTCGCGTCATCGTCTGGTGGTGGCGGTGGATCAGGAAGGCGGTCGCGTGCAGCGTTTCCGTGACGGTTTTACCCAGTTGCCCGCAATGCAATCCTTTGCCGCGCTGCACGATCTGCCGCAAGCCGGTGAACTGGCGCAGCAGGCTGGTTGGCAAATGGCGTCCGAGATGATCGCCATGGACATCGACATCAGCTTCGCGCCGGTGCTGGATATTGGTCATATCAGCGCAGCGATTGGCGATCGCTCATTCCATGAAGATCCGGCAATTGCTTTGCAGGTGGCGCGCCGTTTCATCAACGGCATGCATGAAGCGGGCATGAAAACCACCGGCAAACATTTCCCCGGCCACGGTGCCGTCAGTGCCGATTCACATAAAGAGACGCCGCGTGATAACCGCGACGCCGCCACGCTGCGCCAGCATGATATGGCAATCTTCAAGCAACTGATTGATGAGCAGCTGCTGGATGCGGTGATGCCCGCGCACGTTATCTATACTGAGGTGGATCCGTTGCCAGCCAGCGGTTCGCCATATTGGCTGCAAACCGTGCTACGCAAAGAGCTGGCTTTCAACGGCGTGATTTTCTCCGACGATTTATCGATGGAAGGTGCCGCGGTGATGGGCAGTTATGCCGAGCGCGCGCAGCAATCACTGAATGCCGGTTGCGATATGATCCTGGTGTGCAATCAACGCGCCGGTGCGGTCAGCGTGCTGGATAACTTGACGCCGATCGGGGCAGAGCGCGTGACGCAGTTATACCATCAAGGCCGTTTTACCCGTCAAAATCTGCTGGCAAGCGAGCGCTGGCGGCAAAATCAGCGTCAACTCAGCGCACTGCAAGAGCGTTGGCTGGCGCATAAAGCTTCGGGCAGATAAGCCGCGCTGCCCGGATTTCATACCACGCTAAGGAACATCATGATCATCTATCTGCACGGTTTTGATTCCAACAGTCCGGGCAACCATGAAAAAGTGCTGCAACTGCAATTTATTGACCCGGACGTCAGATTAGTCAGTTACAGCACCCGTCATCCGAAACACGACATGCAGTTTCTGCTGAAAGAGTGCGACAAGCTGCTGCAACAAGGCGACGATGCACATCCGCTAATTTGCGGCGTAGGCTTAGGCGGTTATTGGGCTGAGCGCATCGGTTTTCTCTGCGATATGCGCCAGGCAATCTTTAATCCCAACCTGTTCCCGTTTGAAAACATGGAAGGCAAGATCGATCGCCCGGAAGAGTATCTTGATATTGCCACTAAGTGCGTCAGCGATTTCCGCGAAAAGAACCGCGATCGCTGCCTGGCGATCCTCTCGCGTCAGGATGAAGCGCTGGACAATCAACGCAGCGCATCCGTGCTTGAGCCGTTCTATGAAATCATTTGGGATGATGAAGCCAGCCATAAATTCAAGAATATTGCCCCGCATTTGCAACGCATTAAAGCCTTCAAACTCCTCGCGTAACGATAAACGCGCCGCGTGATGCGGCGCACAAAACGTGTAACATTCTGATAATGCAGTGCAAAGATTGATGTACATCAATTTTCTTATGATATGTCTCCGAGGCCGTGATATTCTGCCCTCAGCTCGCGATTTAACGTCGCCAACCCTATGTTTATTAAGGTTTTTATTAACCATTAATTAACTATTGGTTTACAACTTTGAGGGGGTCTTTGTTGACTACATCTATGGAAAAAATCGTTATCATCGGCGGTGGTGCTGGCGGCTTAGAGCTGGCAACACAGCTCGGTCACAAGCTGGGACGCAGCAAGAAAGCCGAGATCATATTGGTCGATCGCAACCACAGCCATTTATGGAAACCGCTGCTGCATGAAGTGGCGACCGGTTCGATGGATGAAGGTATCGATGCGCTGAGTTATCTGGCGCACGCGCGTAATCACGGTTTCCAGTTCCAGCTGGGATCGCTGACGCAAATTAACCGTGAAGCCAAAACCCTTGAGTTGGCAGAGATTCGCGATGCCGAAGGCGCGTTGTTAGTGCCGCAGCGTGAACTGGCTTACGATCGTCTGGTGGTGGCGTTGGGCAGTGCGTCCAACGATTTCGGCACGCCGGGCGTCAAAGATCACTGCATCTTCCTCGATAATCCGCATCAAGCACGTCGTTTCCATAACGAAATGCTCAACCTGTTCCTGCGCTTCTCGGCTAGCGAAGGCAGCCTGGAAAAAGTGAATATCGCCATCGTGGGCGGTGGTGCTACCGGCGTTGAATTGTCGGCTGAGCTGTATAACGCGGTGAAACAGCTGCACAGCTACGGCTACAAAGGTCTGGATAGCACCTCGCTGAACGTGACGCTGGTGGAAGCCGGTGAACGTATTCTGCCGGCCTTACCGCCGCGCATCTCTGCTGCTGCGCATCAGGAACTGACCAAACTTGGCGTGCGCGTGTTGACGCAAACCATGGTCACCAGCGCCACCGCAGACGGCCTTAACACCAAAGGCGGCGAATTCATCAATGCTGATTTGATGGTGTGGGCGGCGGGCATCAAAGCGCCAGATTTCATGAAAGAGATTGGCGGCCTGGAAACCAACCGTATCAATCAGCTGGTGGTGAAAGATACGCTGCAAACCACCCTGGATGATGATATCTACGCGATTGGCGATTGTGCGTCTTGCGCCTTGCCGGGCGGCGGATTTGTGCCACCGCGTGCGCAGTCGGCGCACCAAATGGCGTCGCGCGCACTGGAGAATATTCTGGCGCAGCGTAAAGGCAAACCGCTGAAAGCTTACGTCTATAAAGATCACGGTTCGCTGGTGTCGCTGTCACGCTTTAGCACCGTCGGCAGTTTGATGGGCAACCTGATGCGCGGCTCGATGATGGTAGAAGGGCGCATTGCCCGTTTTGTCTACATCTCCCTATATCGTATGCACCAGATTGCGCTCCACGGATACTTCAAAACCGCCCTGATGATGTTGGTCGGCAGTTTGAACCGCGTACTGCGCCCACGTCTCAAGCTGCACTAATCCGTCTTCGGCGCGATAACGCCGCCTGACGCGCCGTAACCTGCTGAAAAGCCCTGTTTCAGCTCAAGGTTACGGCGCCATTTCATCCGCTCTCGGAACTCTCCTAAAAACTGGCCCTGACGCCTTTCCGCTGCGTTTCCTCCATTAATCTGATGTTGCAATTACGGTCCATCTGTAAAACTTATTACCAACGAACACGGCGCGGCGCGCACGCCGGTTATGCCTCGGCTACACAGGGTCTTGTAGCGGCAGGATTGCGCGGTAACAACCTTCAGGAGGATATTCCTGTGAATAAATCAATGTTAGCGGGTATCGGTATTGGCGTAGCAGCAGCGTTAGGCGTTGCCGCCGTCGCCAGCATGGATGTGTTTGATCGCGGCCCGCAGTATGCACAAGTGTTGTCGGCCACGCCGATCAAAGAGAGTATCAAACAGCCGCGTCAGGAGTGCCGCAATGTGACGCTAACCCATCGTCGTCCGGTACAGGATGAAAACCGCATCGCCGGTTCGGTGTTGGGTGCGGTTGCCGGTGGCGTGTTGGGTCACCAGTTTGGCGGCGGACGCGGTCGTGATGTTGCTACCGTTGCCGGTGCGCTGGCCGGTGGTTACGGCGGTAATCAGGTGCAGGGTGCCATGCAGGATCGCGACACTTACACCACCAACGAGCAGCGTTGCAAAACGGTATACGACAAGCAGGAAAAAATGCTGGGTTATGATGTGACCTATAAAATAGGCGACCAGCAGGGCAAAATCCGCATGGAAAATGACCCTGGCACCCGCATTCCGCTCGACCGAAATGGTCAGCTTATCCTGAATTCGAATCAGGCCTAATTGGGCAAAGATACGACACAGCAGCAGTAACGAAAAAAGCGCCGCAAGGCGCTTTTTTTTATGTGTAGAGGCGCACGATCCTTCGGTGTTACGCGCGTTTTTTCGCCAATTCGCTGACAAAACTCTGCACCCACTCCATACGAATCTTGCGATCCGCCATTTCGCGGGTGAATTTCAGCCGCGTTGGGCCATCCAGCTTCCACTGTTTCGGATCTTTTTGCAGCAAGCCAATCAACCAGCCAGGATCGGCTTTGTTCTGTGGCGCAAACTCGAAGAATCCGCCTTTCTCGCTGGCTTCAATCTTGCGAATACCCAACTCGCGCGCCACTAGACGTAAACCGGCGATATCCAGCAAATTGCGCGCCGCATCCGGCAGCTTGCCGAAGCGATCAATCATCTCCACTTTCAGTTCCGCCAAATCTTGTTCATCTGCCGCGCTGGCAACGCGCTTGTAGAGTGACAAACGGGTATTCACGTCCGGGATAAAATCATCCGGCAGCAGGGCAGGCATGCGCAGCTCGATTTCGGTTTGATTGTTGGTGAGATCTTCCAGCGACGGCTCGCGACCCGCTTTCAACGCATCAACTGCGTTCTCCAGCAGCTCCATATACAGCGTGAAACCAATGGTTTCCATCTGCCCGCTCTGATCTTCGCCGAGCAGTTCACCGGCACCGCGAATCTCCAGATCGTGGGTCGCCAGCGCGAAACCGGCGCCCAAATCTTCCAACGAAGCTATCGCTTCCAAACGCTTCTGCGCATCGGTGGTCATGGCTTTTGGATGTGGCGTCAACAGCCACGCATAGGCTTGGTGGTGTGAACGTCCGACGCGGCCGCGCAACTGATGCAGCTGCGCCAAACCAAAGTGATCAGCGCGTTCGATAATAATGGTGTTGGCGCTCGGCACATCGATGCCGGTTTCGATGATGGTGGTACACACCAACACGTTGAAACGTTGATGGTGGAAATCATTCATCACCCGTTCCAAATCGCGTTCACGCATTTGGCCGTGACCAATGGCGATGCGCGCTTCCGGAACCAATTCGGCTAGACGCTGCGCGGCTTTTTCGATGTTTTCCACGTCATTGTAGAGATAGTAAACCTGTCCGCCGCGCAGCACTTCACGCAGAATCGCTTCGCGCACCACCAAACTATCGTACTCGCGCACGAAGGTTTTTACCGCCATACGACGCGCCGGTGGCGTGGCGATGATTGACAGATCACGCATGCCGCTCATTGCCATATTCAATGTGCGTGGAATCGGCGTGGCGGTAAGTGTCAGAATATCGACATCAGCGCGCATCGCTTTGATACGTTCTTTGTGGCGCACGCCGAAGCGGTGCTCTTCATCGACGATCAGCAGGCCTAGATCGTGCCATTTAAGGTCGTTCGACAGCAATTTATGCGTGCCAATCAGAATATCGACTTTGCCCTCGCGCGCCTCTTCCAGCACCTGATTTTGCTCTTTAGCAGTTCGGAAGCGGGAAAGCATCTCGATGCGTACCGGCCAGTTGGCGAAGCGGTCGCGGAAGTTATCGTAGTGCTGCTGCGCTAGCAAGGTGGTGGGCACCAGCACCGCCACTTGCTTGCTGTTTTCCACCGCGAGGAAGGCGGCGCGCATCGCCACTTCGGTTTTACCAAAACCGACGTCGCCGCATACCAAACGGTCCATCGCCAGCGGCTGACACATATCGCTTAATACAGCGTTAATCGCCTGACCTTGGTCTGGCGTGGTTTCAAACGGGAAGCCTTCGCAGAACAGTTGATATTGATCGCGATCGTGCTTGAAGGCGAAGCCGGTTTTGGCGGCGCGCTGGGCGTAGATATCCAGCAATTCTGCCGCCACATCACGCACTTTCTCCGCCGCTTTCTGCCGCGCACGTGACCAGGCATCACTGCCCAATTTGTGTAGCGGCGCATTCTCATCGGCGCCACCGGCATAGCGGCTAATCAGGTGCAGCGACGAAACCGGTACATACAGCTTGGCATCACCGGCATACGACAGCATCAGATATTCCGCCACAATACCGCCGGCTTCCAGCGTGGTTAAGCCGATGTAACGTCCGACGCCATGCTCCAGATGCACCACCGGCTGACCAGGATGCAGCTCGGCGAGGTTGCGAATCAGCACATCTGGATTGATGGTGCGGCGATTATCCTGACGACGACGGCTAACGCGTTCGCCAAGCAAATCACTTTCGCAAATCAGCGCTAATTGGCGTTGCGTATCGATAAATCCACGTTCGCTGGCACCAATCATCAAGCTGTGCGGCTGTTGCGCGGCTTGATCAAAATGATCGATAGGCTGCGGGCGCAGTTTGATGCGCGTCAGTAGCTCTTGCAGGCTTTCGCGGCGGCCTTCGCTCTCCACCGAGAAAATCACCTGGCCGCTGAACTGTTCGAGGAACTGGCGCAGCAGATCAAGCGGCGCTTTGGCTTGCGCTTGTACGGTAAGTTCCGGCAGCGGCTGATAACCGAGATTGGTGTTGGCGGCTTTTTCCGGCAGCGTTTCGCTGCTGAGCTGCATGCGCGGCCAGGCTTTTAATTCGCTCATCAGCGCTTCCGGGCGCAGCCACAGCGTTTGCGGTTCCAGCAGCGGGCGCATCGGATCGATACGACGGTTTTCGAAGCGCGCATTGGCATCCAGCCAGAAACGATCGGCGCTGGTTAGCACATCACCAATGTTGAGCAGCAGCGTATTAGCGGGCAGATAGCTGAACAGCGTGGGCAGCTCTTGTTCGAAGAACAGCGGTTGCCAATATTCGATACCAGCGGGCAACGTGCCTTTGCTGACCTGCTGATAAACGTGTTCCGGTTCGCGACGCACATCAAAGGTTTCGCGCCAGCGGCTACGGAACAGTTCGATGGCGGCTTTATCGGTGGGGAATTCATGCGCGGGCAGCAAATTGATGGCGTTAACCGCTTCCAGCGTGCGCTGGGAATCGACATCAAACAAACGCAGGCTGTCGATTTCATCATCAAAGAAGTCGATGCGATAAGGTTGATCGCTGCCCATTGGGAACAGATCAAGCAGCGCACCGCGCGTGGCGTATTCGCCATGCTCCATCACCTGATCGACGTGGCGATAACCGGCTTGTTCCAGCTGATCGCGTAGCGCATCGCGCGACAGTTTTTGTCCTTGCTGCATCACCAACGCATGCCCATGCAAGAAGCTATGCGGACAGACGCGCTGCATCAGCGTGTTGACCGGCATAATCAGCATGCCGCGCGTTAAATTAGGTAATTGATACAGCGTAGAAAGGCGAGCGGAGATAATGTCCTGATGCGGCGAGAAGCTGTCGTACGGCAGCGTTTCCCAGTCAGCGAGATTGGTGACCGGCAGATCGGTAAACTGGCGAATCTCCTCCTGCAAACGCAGGGCAGATTGCATATCCGGGGTAATCATCAACACCGGACCGCTGTGGCGTTCGGTGATGCTGGCGCATTCAAGGGCTTGCGCGGCACCGACTAATTGCCCAAGCTGACGATGGTCGCCGGCTTTCACTGGCAGGGTATAACGACTCTGTTCCGACATGGGATCTCGACATTCTCTCCTTGGATTACAGGGCGTCATCATTCCATAATCCGCCCTGAGGATCATCTGTCGTTTCGGAGTTTCTGCCAGATGTGCATCTGACAAATTTCACAGGCGCGCCATTTATGGTGACCGAATAGCTGAATTTACTTAGTCGATTGCTGTGTATAGTGCATGCGCGGACGATCAACGTTAGCCCAAAGCAGCTCCCGCTCGACATGGTAACTGTGGTTGCCGTCGTCCCACTTCACGTAATAACCGGTTGGCGCATCTCCCTGCTCAAAAACGTTAACAATCTCGCCTTTGATCTCTCCCGATTTGTGTTTCACGATACTGCCTTTGGGAAATCTGAACATAGTGAGTACCTCTGCGCCTGGCTAACATCTTGAATAACACCACCTCAAGTCTACGATAATGAATGAACAATAAACGTACAAATAACATCATTAATTTGTCGCAAATTTATGCATAGACGCGTTTCGGGACGGTTTTTGACACAACTTTGCCGCAGACTCAGAGGGTTAGAGGTTTCATAAAGCAGGCACCTCCTTTATCATCCCACTACTTATTTTCAGGCAACTGCCAAGACGGATCTCATGTATCAACCAGTCGCGTTATTCATCGGTTTGCGCTACATGCGTGGACGTGCCTCAGACCGCTTTGGTCGCTTCGTCTCCTGGCTTTCAACCATCGGCATCACGCTCGGCGTATTGGCGCTGGTCACCGTGTTATCGGTGATGAACGGCTTCGAGCGTGAGCTGGAAGGCAATATCCTCGGCCTGATGCCGCAAGCGCTGGTGACCAGCGATAAAGGCAGCATCAATCCGCAACAATTACCGGCGCAGGATCTCAAACTGCAAGGCGTAACCCGCATGGCGCCGCTCACCACCGCCGATGTGGTGTTGCAGAGCGCGCGTAACGTCTCGGTGGGTGTGATGCTCGGCATCAATCCCGACGAACAGGATCCGCTGACGCCGTTTCTGGTCAACACTCAGCAAAGCGTGCTGCAAGCGGGCCAATACAACGTGATTCTCGGCGAACAGTTGGCCTCACAGCTTGGCGTCAAGCGCGGCGATCAGTTGCGTTTAATGGTGCCATCGGTCAGCCAGTTCACGCCGGTTGGCCGCTTACCAAGCCAGCGTATTTTCACCGTGGCCGGAACCTATGCGGCGAACAGTGAAGTCGATGGCTATCAAATTCTGGTCAATCAGCAAGATGCCTCACGCGTGATGCGTTATCCGCTGGGCAATGTCACTGGCTGGCGCTTGTGGCTCGACAAACCGCTGGACGTGGATGCGCTGAGCCAGCAGAAACTGCCGGATGGCTTGACGTGGAAAGATTGGCGCGAGCGTAAAGGCGATCTGTTCCAGGCGGTGCGTATGGAGAAAAACATGATGGGCTTGCTGCTAAGCCTGATCATCGCCGTTGCCGCGTTTAACATCATCACCTCGCTGGGTTTGCTGATCATGGAGAAGCAGGGCGAAGTGGCGATTCTGCAAACGCTGGGCTTAACCCGTCGCCAGATTGTCGCAGTGTTTATGGTGCAGGGCGCCAGCGCGGGGATTATTGGCGCGCTGCTCGGCACCGTGCTCGGCGTGCTGCTGGCGAGCCAACTGAATAATTTGATGCCGGTGATTGGGCTGTTCCTTGATGGCGCGGCGCTGCCGGTCGACATCAACGTGTGGCAGGTGATCACCATTGCGCTGGTCTCAATGGCTGTCGCGTTGCTTTCCACTCTTTATCCGTCATGGCGCGCTGCCGCCGTTCAACCCGCTGAGGCTTTACGTTATGAGTAATACTCCTTTGTTGCAGTGTCGTGACCTGTGCAAACGCTATCAGGAAGGCAGCGTGCAGACCGATGTGCTGCGCAATGTGGCTTTCAGCCTGCAGCCGGGTGAACTGACGGCGATTGTCGGTAGCTCCGGCTCCGGTAAAAGTACGCTGCTGCACCTATTAGGTGGCCTGGATGCGCCCACTTCCGGCGACGTGATTTTTGATGGCAAATCGCTGAACGCGATGTCATCCGCCGCTAAAGCGGAACTGCGCAACCGTGAGCTGGGCTTTATCTATCAGTTCCACCATTTGCTGCCCGACTTCAGCGCGATGGAAAATGTGGCGATGCCGTTGCTGATTGGCAAAACCGGCAAAGCGGAAGCGGAATCACGCGCGCGTGAAATGCTAGCGGCGGTTGGACTGGAAAAACGCGCGGCGCATCGTCCTTCCGAACTGTCGGGCGGCGAACGTCAGCGTGTGGCGATTGCGCGCGCGCTGGTGAATCGCCCACGTTTGGTGATGGCCGATGAACCGACCGGTAACCTCGATGCGCGCAATGCCGATGCGATCTTTGAACTGCTGGGCGAACTCAACGTCAAGCAAGGCACCGCGTTCCTTGTGGTGACGCACGATTTGCAGTTGGCGAAGCGCCTGAGCCGCCAAATGGAAATGCGCGACGGTGAATTGAGCGATCAACTGACGCTGGGAGTGATCTAATGGCTTCGTCATTATCCCTGCTGCTCGGGCTGCGTTTTAGCCGCGGTCGGCGGCGTGGTGGCATGGTCTCGCTGATCTCCATCATTTCAACCATTGGTATTGCGTTGGGCGTAGCGGTGTTAATCATCGGCCTCAGCGCGATGAACGGTTTCGAACGTGAGTTGAACAACCGTATTTTGGCGGTGGTGCCGCACGGTGAAATCGAGCCGGTGAATCAGCCATTCCGCAACTGGCAGCCGATGATTAAGCCAATTGAGCATGTGGCGGGCATCGCGGCGGCCGCGCCTTACGTTAATTTCACTGGATTGATTGAAAGCGGCGCCAAATTGCAGGCGTTGCAGGTGAAAGGCGTCGATCCGCAACAGGAATCGCGTCTCAGCGCCTTACCAAGCTTTGTAGCTGGTGATGCGTGGTCGCAGTTTGCCGCCGGTAAGCAGCAGATCATTTTGGGTGGCGGCATCGCCAAATCGCTGAACGTCAAACAAGGCGATTGGATCACCATCATGATCCCCAACAATGACGGCGAAAATAAGCTGTTACAGCCAAAGCGTATCCGCTTGCAGGTGAGCGGCGTGCTGCAATTGAGCGGCATGCTCGATCATAGTTTGGCGCTGGTGCCGTTGGCGGATGCGCAGAAATATCTGGATATGGGTGACAGCGTGAGCGGCATTGCGCTGAAAATGAACGATCCGTTCCAGGCGCAAAAGCTGGTGCGTGATGCCGGTGAAGTGACGCATTCATACGTGTACATCAAAAGCTGGATCGGCACTTACGGTTACATGTATCGCGACATTCAGATGATCCGCGCCATTATGTATTTAGCCATGGTGCTGGTGATTGGCGTGGCCTGCTTCAACATCGTGTCAACGCTGGTAATGGCGGTGAAAGACAAGAGCAGCGACATTGCGGTGTTGCGTACGTTGGGGGCGAAAGATGGTCTGATTCGCGCCATCTTTATCTGGTACGGTTTGCTGGCTGGCCTGCTTGGCAGCGTCAGCGGCGTGGTGGTTGGCGTGCTGGTGGCGCTAAATCTCACGCCGGTGATGCGGGTGTTTGAGCATATCACCGGCCATCAGCTGTTGGCGGGCGATATCTACTTTATCGATTTTCTGCCCTCGGAATTGCATTGGATTGATGTGATTTCGGTGCTGGCAACGGCAATTGTGCTGAGTCTGATTGCCAGCTGGTATCCGGCGCGGCGCGCCAGCCGTATCGATCCGGCCCGCGTATTAAGCGGGCAATAAGTGTTAACCGCGCAGCCGCCTTAGCGGCTGCGCACATTTTCAGCGTCTGTCGCATGCAGCCGTAACGTGCAGCCGCTATTATCGGGCAAATTAACCCGAAAAATACCCGAAGCGCGGCGACAATCGCCGCAGATTAAGGAGCTTTTATGCGCATACCGCGCCGCCGTCTACGACTTGCCCGCGACAAAAAAAACCGCCGCAAAGTGCATCAGCGCTTTCGCCAGCGTATCTTCGAGCGCGATCGCAAAGCAGAACTGGCCGCGCATCCGCAGCCGCGTGTGGTGGTGCTGACTGGGGCCGGGATTTCCGCTGAGTCCGGCATTCGCACCTTCCGTGCCGCGGATGGTTTGTGGGAAGAGCATCGCGTTGAGGATGTAGCCACGCCAGAAGGTTTCCATCGCGATCCGGCGCTGGTTCAGGCGTTTTACAATGCGCGCCGTCGTCAGTTGCAGCAGCCGGAAATTCAGCCCAACGAAGCACATAAAGCGTTAGCTGAACTTGAGCAAGTACTTGGCGATAACTTCCTGCTGGTGACGCAGAATATCGATAATTTGCACGAACGCGCGGGCAGCCAGCGTGTGTTGCACATGCACGGCGAATTACTGAAAGTGCGCTGTGTCAGCAGCGGCCAGGTGCTGGATTGGACCGAAGATCTCACGCCAGACGATCGCTGCACTTGCTGCCAGTTCCCGTCAATGCTGCGCCCGCATGTGGTGTGGTTCGGTGAAATGCCGCTGGGTATGGAAGAGATTTATCAGGCGATTGAGCAGGCCAATCTGTTTATCGCCATCGGCACGTCTGGACACGTTTATCCGGCGGCCGGTTTTGTTCATGAGGCCAAATTGCAGGGCGCGCATACCGTTGAATTGAATCTGGAGCCAAGCCAGGTGGGCAACGAGTTCGCCGAGAGCCAATACGGCCTGGCAAGCGAAGTGGTGCCGGAATTTGTGCATACTTTCTTGCGCGGCTTGTATAAATAAACCTTTGTAGGATGCACGCCTGACTCTGCATTTCGCGTCACGGAAGCTAACCTGAAGGATAATGATTTGACGCAACATGGCGGCGTTACGCCACCATGATAATGACGCAGGTTCTTTAGAGGGATGACAGATGGATCAATTACTTGAGCGTTTTCTCAGTTATGTCGCAGTAGAAACTCAGTCAAAACCTCAGGCGCGACAGGTGCCGAGCAGCGAAGGGCAGTGGACGCTGGCGCGTCAATTACAGGAAGAGTTGATTGCGTTGGGTTTTGTTGATGTCTCGCTGAGCGATCATTGCTGCGTGATGGGCACGTTACCGGCGAACGTCGATTGGCCCACGCCGGTGATCGGTTTCATTTCGCATATGGACACCTCGCCCGATTTCACCGCCAAAAACGTCAATCCGCAGATTATTGAAAACTATCGCGGCGGCGACATTGCGCTGGGCAACGGCGATGAAATTTTGTCGCCGGTGATGTTCCCAATTTTGCATAAGCTAATCGGCCATACGCTGATCACCACTGATGGCAAAACCTTGCTTGGCGCGGATGATAAAGCCGGCATCGCCGAAATCATGACCGCCATGGCGCGCCTCGCACAAGGCGATATTCCGCACGGCGCGATTCGCGTGGCATTCACGCCTGATGAAGAGATTGGTCGTGGTGCATCGCACTTTGACGTCGAAGGTTTTGCCGCCGATTGGGCGTATACCGTGGATGGCAGCGATCTTGGCGAGTTTGAATTCGAAAACTTCAACGCCGCTACCGCCATGGTGAAAATCACCGGCAACAATGTGCATCCCGGCAGCGCCAAAAATGTCATGGTCAATGCGCTGGATCTGGCGATGCGCTTCCACGCAGAACTGCCAGCGAAAGAGAAACCGCAGTTCACCGATGGCTACGAAGGCTTTTTCCATCTGCACACCATTAAAGGCACAGTGGAAAATGCCGAGCTGATGTATTTGATTCGTGACTTTGATGCCGATAGCTATGCGCAGCGTAAACAGCTGTTGGAAGAGATTGGTCAGCGTGTAGGTAAAGGGCTGCAAAGTGAATGCTCGATTAAAGTCGAAATCACGGACAGTTATCGCAACATGCGCGAGAAAGTCGAACCGCATCCGCACATCATTGAGTTGGCCTTGCAGGCGATGCGCGATTGCGGCATTGAACCTAACGTGAAACCGATTCGCGGTGGCACCGATGGCTCGGCATTGTCATGGAAAGGTTTGCCGTGCCCGAACCTGTTTACCGGCGGCTACAACTATCACGGCAAGCACGAATTCGCCTCGCTCAATGTGATGGCGCAATCGGTGGATGTGATTGTCCGTTTGTGTGAATTGGCGGGGCAGAAGAAGTAGCCACAACGCGGTGCGCATAAATGCGCACCCTACAACATGATATTTCGTAGGGTCGCCATTTATGGCGACCGCTTAATCAGCTTACTCGCCGAAGAACCAATAGCCGCTATTCACCAACGCCGCTAGCTGTGCCAGCATCGATGGATCATCCAGCGCATCGCCGAAATCTTCTAACGTCAATACGTGATTATGTGCCAATGCCGCCAGCACTGCTGGATGGTTGCAGGTGATCGATTCACCGTTGACAAACACCGCGTCGCCTAGCGTTAAGACACGCAAGCCACCGAGACGCGTCAGCGCATCACCTTGCTGCAACGCATCGTAGATTTCATCCGGCTGATACGGTGGCTCCGGCGGCGCGATATCCAACTCGTGACGCGATTGCGAAATAAACTCACCGAACCACTGATTAAACTGCTCCGGCTGATTAATCACATCCATCATCACTTTGCGGATGCCTTCGATTTCAGACGGCAAAATCTGTGACGGGCAATCACGTGATGGCACATCTGGGTCGCTATAACGGTAGCTGCCCAACTCGTTCGCCAACATATGGTCGGCAAAACCGCTGATCAACTCACGGCCATTTGGCGCGCGGAAGCCCACCGAATAGTTGATGGCATTTTCCAGCGAATAACCTTCATGCGGGAATCCAGGCGGAATATACAGAATATCGCCGGGCTCCATCTCTTCATCAATGATGGCGTCGAACGGCTCAACCTGAAGCAGGTCCGGGTGCGGACAATGCTGTTTCAGCGCCACTTTTTCGCCTACGCGCCAGCGACGACGGCCGGTGCCCTGAATGATGAATACATCGTACTGATCGAAATGCGGACCCACGCCGCCGCCCGGTACTGCGAAAGAGATCATCAGATCGTCAATGCGCCAATCAGGCAGGAAACGGAAAGGGCGCATCAGCGCGGCGGACGGTTCATGCCAATGATTCACCGCTTGTACCAGCAGCGACCAATTGCTTTCACCCAGATGATCATAGCTCTCGAATGGGCCGTGACTTACTTGCCATTTGCCGTTGTTATGGCTGACGAGGCGGCTATCCACCTCATTTTCCATCGCCAAACCGGCCAGCTCATCAGGGGAAATAGGATCGATGAAATTTTTAAAACCACGTTTAAGCACCACCGGGCGTTTTTGCCAGTAGCGCTGAATAAAATCGGGCCAGTTGATGTCGAGCTGATAGTCCATATGGGGAGTCCGTATGCGGCAAAGAATGTTGGCAAGTATAACAGCCCGCGCCTGTTTCTACTCGCGGTGATGCTCGACTTCCTGACGCTGGAATATCACTTCCATGCGCGCGCCACCGAGTGGGCTGGTGGTGGCGATCACTTGCCCCGCGTACTGTTCGAGGATGTCGCGCACCACCGCTAAACCCAAGCCTTGACCGGGACGCAATGTATCGGCGCGTTGACCGCGCACGAAGATCAGATCGCGCTTGCTGACCGGAATGCCGGGGCCATCATCGTCGATAAACAGATGCAGCGTATTGTCGGTTTGGCGGGCAGTGACTTCAATAAATTCGAGGCAATATTTGCAGGCGTTATCCAGCACGTTGCCGAGCACTTCCATAAAATCATTCTTATCGCCGACAAAGGTCAGTTCCGGCGAGATATCCAGCGTGATCTCGACACCTTTACGCTGATAAACCTTATTCAACGCGGAACACAGACTATCCAGCAACGCGGAGACCGAGTGCAAATCGCGCTGCAACGGATTGTGATCGGCTTGCATGCTGGCGCGATGCAGATAATAGCCAATCTGTTGTGAAATCCGGCTGATTTGCTCCAGCATCACCGGTTCCGCCTGTTCCACGGTGATCTCTTTGCCACTGCGCAATGAACGTAATGTACTTTGCAGCACCGCCAGCGGGGTTTTCAGGCTGTGCGTGACGTCAGAAAGCGTGGTGCGATAGCGCGTATAACGCTGACGTTCGTTGGTCAACAGCAAATTCAGATTACGCACCAGGCTGCGTAGCTCTTGCGGCGGGTTATCATCAATACTGTCGCGTTGCCCCTTTTCCAGCTCGCGCACTTGGGTGGTGAGATCGCCAATTGGCCGCAAGCTCCAATGCGCCGCCAGCCACAGCAGGGGAATGATCAGCAGCAGATTGGCGGCCAGCACATAGCTAAACCACGACCACACCACATCGGAGTGCTGCAACTCTTGCGGAATTGAATCCACCACCACAATCGTCAGCGCCGGCAAATTGGTGGTGGCATCATAGCGATTGACCGCGACCGAGTGGGTGAAAGTATCGTTATTATCGCTATCCAGCGCGTGCAAACGTTCTTTGGCCTGCGAGTTATTGCCGATCGCCGCCTGGCTGGTGCGATTGCTGGTATCGATTTCGTAAAAATCGGGTTTGAGTAGCCACTCGCGGTGGATTTTTTTGCGGATATCCGGCACGTCGCGCTGCTGCCACAACAACTTGCCGTGCTCATCGTAGATAAACACCAGCGTCGGAAAATTGAGCGTCATGCGTTCGGGCTGTGCGATGGTCAGTTTATTGTCTTGCCATTGCGCCAGCGTAAAGAACAGGTTGCTCTCGCCGCGCATCACGCGATAGGTATTTTTATCGAAGCTGACCACATAACCGACCACGGCAACCATGCCGTAGGAGAGCGACAAAAACAGCACGATCGCAGCCGTCGCCAACAGGAAACGGGCGCGTAAAGAGAAAGGGCGAAAGCGACGAAACAACGTCATAAATCAGAGATCAAATCGGTATCCCTGGCCGCGTACCGTGTTGATAACTTCGGTCGGATAGAGTGAAAGAATCTTTTTGCGCAGGCGGCCCATCAGTACGTCGATGGTGTGGCTTTCGCGCAGTTCCGCATCGGGATAAAGCTGCAACATCAACGAATCTTTGCTCACCACTTTGCCCGCGTTACGGATCAGCGTCTCGACAATGGTGTATTCAAACGCGGTCAGTTTAACCGGCGCATCTTCCACTGTTAGTTCGCGGCGCGACAGATCCACCTGGAACGGCGGCATTGAGATAATCTGCGAGGCGTGCCCGCTGTTGCGACGCATCAGCGCCTGCAAGCGTGCAGCCACTTCTTCAATGTGGAACGGTTTGGTCACGTAGTCATCGGCACCGGCTTCCAGCGCTTCCACTTTGGCCTGCCAACCTTCACGCGCGGTCAAAACCAGAATCGGTTGACGTACGGCATCGGTGCGCCAGCGGCGAATTAGCGACATGCCGTCTTCGTCGGGCAAACCGAGATCAACCAAGGCGATATCGGGGATGTGCTCTTGCAGGAAATAATCGGCTTCTTTGGCATCTTCTGCGGCATCGACCTGATGGCCCATTTCACGCAGCTGCACGGCGAGGTGATGGCGCAACAGCGCATTATCTTCCACAACCAGTACACGCATAGTATTTCCTTAGCTTCCAACGTAGTGATGATGGAATGAGTATATGCGAAGACAACTAAACCGCAGTTTAACGTTATGGTTCATTGTTAGGGCGGCCATTTGGCCGCCCTAACAAACCATTACTTCAAATCATCAACCATCTGAATCGCGCGGCCAATGTAGTTGGCTGGCGTCATCTGCTTCAGACGCACTTTTTCCTCTTCCGGCAGCTCAAGGCTATCGATAAAGGTTTGCATGCCTGCCGCATCAACGCGTTTGCCGCGTGTCAACTCTTTCAGCTTCTCGTACGGTTTCTCGATGCCATAACGACGCATCACGGTCTGGATTGGCTCAGCCAGCACTTCCCAGTTGTGATCCAGTTCGTCCAACAGACGATCGCGGTTCACTTCCAGCTTAGAGATGCCTTTCAGCGTGGCTTGATAGGCAATCAGCGCATAGCCGATACCAACACCGAGGTTACGCAGCACGGTAGAATCGGTCAGATCGCGCTGCCAGCGGGAAACCGGCAGTTTGCTGGCCAGATGCTGCATCATCGCGTTCGCCAGACCGAGGTTGCCTTCGGAGTTCTCGAAGTCGATCGGGTTCACTTTGTGCGGCATGGTTGAGGAACCAATTTCACCGGCGATGGTTTTCTGTTTGAAGTGATTCAGCGCGACATAGCCCCAAATATCACGGTCAAAGTCGATCAGAATGGTGTTGAAACGCGCGATGCAATCAAACAACTCAGCGATGTAATCGTGCGGCTCAATCTGCGTGGTGTACGGGTTCCAGGTAATGCCCAGCGAGGTGACAAACTGCTCGCTCAGCTGGTGCCAATCCACTTCCGGATACGCCGAGATATGGGCGTTATAGTTTCCTACCGCACCGTTGATTTTGCCCAGCACTTCAATCTTGCTCAGCTGACGCAATTGACGCTCTAGACGATAGGCGACGTTCGCCATCTCTTTGCCCATGGTCGAAGGCGTTGCCGGCTGACCGTGGGTACGTGACAACAGCGGAATGTCGCGATATTCGTGCGCCAGGCCTTTCACCGCATCAATCAGCTTGTTCCAGAATGGCACGATGACATCACGACGCGCGGTTTCCAGCATCAATGCATGTGACAGGTTGTTGATGTCTTCGGAGGTACAAGCGAAGTGGATGAACTCGGACACTGCGTGCAGCGCAGGCACATTTTCCACTTTCTCTTTCAGGAAATATTCCACCGCTTTCACGTCGTGGTTGGTGGTGCGCTCGATGGTTTTGATACGCGCAGCGTCTTCTTCGCTGAAATTGGCGACAATAGCATCAAGGAAAGCGTTTGCGTCGGCATCAAATGCAGGAACTTCCTTGATCTCGACAGTCGTGGCCAATTTTTGTAACCAACGAACCTCAACCTCAACGCGGAATTTCAGCAAACCGAATTCGCTGAAGATAGCGCGCAGTGGGCTGACTTTATCGCCATAACGACCATCAACAGGTGAAACGGCGGTCAGAGAGGATAATTCCATCAGTGCAACTCCTGAATCGTTTAACAATTATGCCGGGGCGGCGCTTAGTACGCCGGGCCCAGGCGGGATAAAAGGGTTTTGGCTTCGCCCAGCAAACGCTGGCGCGAGAACATCAGCTGCAAGCGGCCACCGCCAACTTGCTGCCATAACACCGCAGAGCGAATGCCGGCCAGCAGGGCGGCGCGCACTTTACTCTGCACTTGTGAATTTTGTAGCACCTGCGGCGAACCGGTGACCTGAATACGCGGCCCCAGCGGGCTAATCACATCCACATAAATGCCGGCCATCGCGCTGATGATGGTGTCGGATTCCAGCTCATAATGCGCCAACTGGCGATCGAGTTGGCTGATGCGTTGCGCCAGCGTATTCATCGCGGTTTTATTGCCGTGCAGTTTACGCTCCAGCACCATCATGCTGAGGGTGTAACGCGTCAGTTCCGCACTGGCACCTTGACGGTTACTGCTGTTGAGCACCGCCATCAAGGTTTCTAATCCCAGACGCAGATTGGCTTCATCATTGCCATATACTGCCAGCGTCGAACCTGGATTGAGATCGAGCAAACTGCGCAGCGACACGTTCAATGCGTCGTTGTTGCAGTGCCCTTGATGCGCCAGTTGCTGTACCACATGTGCGGCCTGGCAAACTCCAGCCAGCGCCAGCGTAATCTCATAATAGTTCTTAGCCACGCTTAACTCCTGTCATCGCGTCGGGCAGCGCCGACCTTAGGCTTCTGCCAGAGGCAGGCGTTGTTCAATAATGCCACCGCCGAGGCAGACATCGCCAAGATAAAATACCGCGGATTGGCCTGGCGTGACGGCTGCAACTGGCTCGTCAAAACGCACTTCGATACGATCATCGCCATGCGGAATAATCTCGCAAGGAATGTCGGTTTGGCGATAACGGGTTTTCACCGTGCAGCGCAGCGGCGCGGTGATCGGCTGGCGATCCACCCAATGCAGTTGTTGTGCAATCAGGCCAACTGACATCAAACGCGGATGTTCGCCGCCTTGCGCCACAATCAGGCGATTGCGCGCCACATCTTTGTCCACCACATACCACGGATCGTCATTGCTCTCTTTGCGTCCGCCGATGCCCAAACCTTTACGTTGACCCAGCGTGTGGTACATCAAACCCTGATGTTCACCGACAATTTCGCCGTCAACGGTTTCAATCTCGCCTGGCTGAGCTGGCAGGTAGCGGCCCAGGAAGTCGCGGAATTTGCGCTCACCGATAAAGCAGATGCCAGTGGAGTCTTTTTTCTTGGCGGTGATCAGATCGAGTTCTTCGGCGATGCGACGCACTTCGGGTTTTTCCAACTCGCCAACCGGGAACAGACTTTGTGCAATCTGCTGGTGGCTGAGCGTGTAGAGGAAGTAGCTCTGGTCTTTATTGCCGTCGAGGCCGCGCAGCAGGCGGCTTTGACCGTCAACGTCCTGGCGGCGCACATAGTGGCCGGTGGCGATGTAATCTGCGCCGAGATCGTCTGCCGCGAATTCGAGGAAGGCTTTGAACTTGATCTCTTTGTTGCACAGGATATCGGGATTCGGCGTGCGGCCGGCTTTGTACTCTTCGAGGAAATGCTCGAACACGTTATCCCAGTACTCAGCGGCGAAGTTGATTTTGTGCAGCTTAATGCCGAGTTTGTCACACACGGCTTGTGCGTCAGCCAGATCATCGGCGGCGGTGCAATACTCCTCGCCATCGTCTTCCTCCCAGTTCTTCATGAACAGGCCTTCAACCTGGTAGCCCTGCTGTTGCAGTAACCAGGCGGAAACGGAAGAATCGACGCCGCCGGACATTCCGACGATCACTTTTTTCTGGCTGTTGTCAGACATGACGCACTCTTAAATTACGATAAAAACAGGCGGCGCATTCTATCATGCAGAAGCGGGGCGCGCACCCTCGTGAAACGGCCATTGGAACGGCGCGACCAGATGCAGCGGATAGCGTTCACCTTGTTGCCACAATCGCACGCTTTCAGCGACTAGCGGCGAACGCAGGCGATTGGCCGTGAGAATCTGCTCTGGCGGCAGCCACCAGCAGCAATCAATGTCGCGATCGTGCGGCGAGGTTGCCAGTTTTTTGGTCAGATCGAGGCCAAACAGGAAACGCACAAAAGGTGTATCGTCCGGCGCAATCCACTGCTGCACGCCAAGGAAATATTCGGGTTGCGCATCAATGCCGGTTTCTTCGAACAGCTCACGTTGCGCGGCTTCAATAATGGTTTCGTTGGCTTCAAGATGTCCGGCGGGTTGATTCCAGGTAATGCGACCGTGTACGCGCTCTTCCACCACCAGCAATTCACCCTCAGCCTGCACAATGCAAGCGACCGTTACATGAGGTTTAAACATCCTTCCTCCGAAATTGTTAACTAAAAGTTATTAAACGGCCGCGCTGATATCGCGCCATTCGCCTGGCGCTAAATCGCCCAATTGATGCTCGCCCATAGCGAAACGAATCAAGCGCAGCGTAGGAAAACCGATGTGCGCGGTCATGCGGCGTACCTGGCGATTACGCCCTTCGTACAAGGTGATTTTCAACCAACTTGTGGGGATCGCTTTGCGCTCGCGGATGGGCGGCTGACGCGGCCACAACCACTCGGGTTCAGGCATTAACTCAACACCTGCGGGCAACGTGGGACCGTCGTTGAGCGTCACGCCGTTGCGCAGCAGGGATAAATCTGATTCCTGCGGTGCGCCTTCCACCTGCACAAAATAGATTTTTCCGGTGCGTTTGCCGGGCTGCGTTAACTGCGCTTGCAGCGCGCCGTCATTGGTCAAAATCATCAACCCTTCGCTGTCACGATCGAGGCGTCCTGCGGCATAGACGTCGGTTACCGGCACGAAATCCTTCAAAGTACGGCGTCCGGCCTCATCACTGAATTGCGGTAAAACATCGAAAGGTTTGTTAAAGAGTATGACGCGTCTGGGACCTTTAGGTCGGGTATCGCGGCGCACAGGCTTACGCACCGTGGCGTTTGCACGCTTATCCTGGTGAATTCGTTGAGAAGTTTTTCGCATGGGCTTTGCAGTCGGAAACATTCGGCGCATTATAGCGCGAAACTACGGTGATTGGCGTAGCGGAAATTATCAAGTAGTATTGACCCGCATCTTACAAATCATTAACAAAAAATCGCTCGAAGGAGAGGTTGATGGAAAGCAAAGTAGTTGTTCCGGCGGAAGGTCAAAAAATCACCCTGGCTCAGGGAAAACTTACAGTTCCGAATAACCCGATTATTCCTTACATTGAAGGTGACGGTATCGGTGTTGATGTTTCCCCGGTAATGTTGAAAGTGGTTGATGCCGCTGTGAAGAAAGCCTACAACGGCGAGCGTAAAATTTCCTGGATGGAAATTTATACTGGTGAGAAATCAGTAGAACTTTACGGCCAGGACGTCTGGCTGCCGCAAGAAACCCTCGATTTAATCAAAGAATATCGCGTTGCCATCAAAGGCCCACTGACTACGCCAGTTGGCGGCGGTATTCGTTCTCTGAACGTTGCACTGCGTCAGGAGCTGGATCTGTACGTATGTCTGCGTCCGGTTCGCTACTACAAAGGCACGCCAAGCCCGGTTAAGCGTCCAGAAGATACCGATATGGTGATCTTCCGCGAAAACTCAGAAGATATCTATGCCGGTATCGAGTGGAAAGCGGGTACGCCAGAAGCCGACAAAGTGATCAAGTTCCTGCGCGAAGAGATGGGCGTGAAGAAAATTCGCTTCCCTGAGCAGTGCGGTATCGGCGTTAAGCCTTGCTCGGAAGAGGGTACTAAGCGTCTGGTGCGTGCAGCGGTTGAATACACCATCACCAATGATCGTGATTCTCTGACCCTGGTTCACAAAGGCAACATCATGAAGTTCACCGAAGGCTCTTTCAAAGACTGGGGATACCAGTTGGTGAAAGAAGAGTTCGGCGGCGAGCTGATCGATGGCGGCCCGTGGATGAAGTTCAAGAATCCGAACACCGGTAAAGAGATCATCGTTAAAGACGTGATCGCGGATGCCTTCCTGCAGCAGATTTTGCTGCGTCCAGCTGAATACGACGTTATCGCGTGTATGAACCTGAACGGTGACTACATCTCTGATGCCCTTGCGGCACAGGTTGGCGGTATCGGTATCGCACCGGGCGCGAACATCGGTGACGAATGCGCACTGTTCGAAGCGACTCACGGTACTGCACCTAAGTATGCCGGTCAGGATAAAGTGAACCCAGGTTCAGTGATTCTGTCAGCAGAAATGATGCTGCGTCACCTGGAGTGGTTTGAAGCGGCTGACCTGATCGTGAAAGGTGTTGAAGGCGCTATCGCTAACAAAACCGTGACCTACGATTTCGAACGTCTGATGGATGGCGCTAAACTGCTGAAATGTTCAGAGTTTGGTGACGCGATCATCAACAACATGTAATTTGCTGTTACGGCAGAATGCATAACGGGAGCCAATGGCTCCCGTTTTTTATGCGTAAGAATCAGCTTTAATTAATTGGCAGACGATGGTTATAAACAAAAATCGTCATACCAGAGAAGGTTAGTACTTCATCTGGTGTGCCAAATTGCTGGCGTATCGCCTCCAGACGACGGTTGGCGTCGCCGCTATCATCATTAGTTGCAATAGCCGGAATAGCCACAAATTGCCGCTCTGGAGATCGCGCAACAAACTCTGTTTCCAGCCACGAACGCATCGTTTGCCCGCGAGAACTAGAGAACATAATTTTATAATCGTCTTCCCATATTACTGGCGTAATGTGGATTTTATTCTCCGAAAGCCAGTTAACGTTATTTGACCACTTCCAGAAGTCACCATAGCCAAAACTTAGGTTGTTTTGATTAAGGAAGGTGATATACGCACGGGTTTGCGCCTCATCATCGGCGTACGGGCCAGGATTTTGCGTATAAGAATAGCAAGATGAGGCGACAAACAGCGCCAGAATGCCACTGAGGACAACATTCTTTTTAGCACCCAAATATAATGTGACAACCATGACCAGACAGCAGAAAACATTCAGGAAAAATCGCGCGCTTCCTTCAGATGCCATGTCATAGCCAATAACGAAGGAGGTAATAATCGCCGCGATACTCAGGAATGAGAACAGGGCGATAAAACGTGCCTTCTCTCCCAGTTGCCAGCAAACCACTGCTGCGCGCAAAAATACCGCTACCCAAATCGCTAACGACGTGAAATACGCAATATCATTATCAATGAAGAACAAATTCAAGCTACGGCCAAGAATATGCACTGCCCACTCAGCATTACCCAACCATTGATCCATCGGAACGAGTTTGAAATGCTGCACTGGAATATGCAACCAGCGCGGCACCGCCTGAATCATGGTGAAGATAAACGTCAGTAGATAAATAATGGTGGTCTTTTTACTGATGATGTTCTGCCAACTAAAGTAGCCATGAACCAGTAATAATGGCAGGAACCAGGTCGCTGAAAACCACGGATCGGACACCGCCGTTAGCAGAGAAAGTAGGCTATATAAGGCGGTTATTGCGGTTGATTTTTTTTTCAGGTTATAAAAGCTCAGAGCAAAGATAACCACGCCATAAAAGTTGGTGGAATAGTGGGAAAACGGGTGGGCGATAAAACCATAAATGTAGCAATAGGCAGGCAGCAAGACGATCAACATCGGAGCAATGAAGGCGGTAATTTTGCGCTGCGTTGACTGGGTGATTGCGGCCACAATTAAGGGTGTCAGAAATACAAAAAATAGCGTGGAGAGCGTCAGGACGAAACGGTCATCACTGGAAAAAAGGGTATAAAATAAAAAGTTGATGGGATAAACGGTGAAGTACCAGTTATCGGGTGTTGGCTTCCAGTCGCGCAATACCGAAAAGCCTTCATCCAGAAAAGCGCGCCACACTAACGGGCTGTTAGCAACATCTGGCTCAAAAGGGAAATAACGGAAAGTTAAAAACCACGAAGCCGCAAAGGTAACTATTATAACGAACAACCACATTAGCCGGTTCGTCAATTGTGAAGCTATCATTTCTTAAATCCTTTTGAATTTTTAACTAAATAACGAGGTCTTCTTTTGGTCTCGACATAAATGCGGCCGATATATTCACCTAATACACCGATGCCAATTAATTGCACGCCACCCAGAAACAGAATCGATACCAATATGGATGAGTAACCGGGTACTGGATTTCCCCATATCAATTTATCAATCGTCATCCACAAGCCGTATAGAAGCGAGAATAACGCTACGCTAAAACCAATATAACTCCAGACACGCAGTGGGAAAGTCGAAAAGCTGGTCAGTCCTTCCAGCGCCAGATTCCATAATCTCCAGCCATTGAATTTACTTTCACCGGTTATACGTTCTGAACGAGAATATTCCACAATGGCAGCTTCGCCCTCGACCCAACTCAGAAGGCCTTTCATAAACAGATTCCGTTCTTGCAACTGTTTAATATTCTCGACAGTTTCACGGGACAATAAGCGGAAATCGCCAACGTTTTCCTCAATTTTTGGGGAACTGATTTTATTGTGCAGTCGATAAAACCATTCGGCACTCTTACGTTTGAAATTGGTGTCGCTGCTACGATCCGTACGTTTTGCCAGCACTACCGGCCAGCCTTCTTGCCATTTACTGATTAACGCCGGGATCACTTCAATCGGATCCTGCAAATCAACGTCAATCGGTACCACCGCATCACCCGTTGCGTGTTCAAGCCCGGCCAGCAATGCCGGTTCCTTACCGAAGTTACGCACAAAATTCAGTGCTTTCACTGTAGGATCGGCATCAGCTAGCGCGTTGATCACGCGTTCGCTCGCATCACGACTACCATCATTGACGAACAGAATTTCGATTTCATAGTCGCTAAGTTTTTCTTTCACTGCACGATAAAAAATGGGAATCGCGTCTTGTTCATTGAAGACGGGAACGACAAGAGAAATTTTCACTTTTTAATCCTGAAAACAATGAAATGTGAGTAGATAAAGCCAGCGATTAAACTGACTAGCGAAAAGGTTATCAAGGTGATCAGTGGGTTGAGGACGATTCGATCAGCTAGATGGCCAATTCCCAGCGCGACCGCACCCATAAAAATGACATACAGAGAATAACGTTTACCAGTCGCCTCACTATTAAATGTCCAGCGTGCATTGGCATAAAAAGAAAAAGTCACGGCGAGACAAAAAGCAGCAACGTTGGCAATGGACTGGCTTGAACCCAATGCATAAAGCAGAGCAAAAACCGCCCAATGCAACAACGTGTTGATGACACCAATCGAGGAATATCGCGCGAACAGTTTAAGTATCATGAAAAGGCAGTGTTATCCTGGCGAAAAGATGATTATGTTCGGCGCAACTAGCACGCAACAAATACTTCTCAAAATAAATGAAATGATAAACGGCAATAGCCAAATTGCCAGAAATGGTATCAGAACGAACCTGGAGAAAAAACCTTATCACTGCAGGACAAAGCGCAAAACAGGAAGCAAAAGTTCCTGTTTTAAACGCATTGATTGGGGTCAGCCTTGTGAAGAATCAGCCTGGCTGACGGAAGTTTCACGTGGTTGCGACAGACGCCAAAAATCACTGCCGCCGGGATGTTGGTACATGCGCAGCGAAAATTGGCCAACAATCGCGTAGATGTACTCGAATATCGCCGACTGCGAGTTCTCGTAATCCACCCACAATACCGAAGACGTAAAGCAGTACACTTCCACCGGCAAGCCTTCTGGCGACGGCTTCATCGCACGTACCACGATGTACATATCTTTCTTGATATCGTCACGCTGCGACAACCACGCCGTGAGATATTTACGAAACACCGTGAGATTTGTGATGCCGTTTTCGGCGAACCAACGCTCGCCGACTGCATTGGTATCGCGGCCATCCATCAGCGCGGAAAGCTGCTCGTTGACACCGCGAATCTGGCTCATTTGCTGCACCATTTCGTGATCAAGGAAACGTATCGACATCTGATCGAGATGGAAGCTGCGCATAATGCGGCGTGCGCCGGAAGAGAACATCGCTTGCCAGTTGGTGTAGGTCTCGGTAAGGAAGTTTTTGGTGGGGATGCGCGACAGCGTATTGTCCCAGTTGCGAATGGTGATGGTGTGCAGCGCGATATCGATCACTTCGCCGCTGATGCCGTTATCCGGCATTTCAATCCAATCGCCGAGTTGCAGCACGTCATTGGATGACACCTGAATATTCGCCACCAGCGACATCAGCGTATGCTGGAATACCAACATTAATACCGCCGCGACCGCACCCAAACTGGAGATAATAATCACCGGCGATTTATTCGACATAATGGCCAGAATCATAATCGCTGAAATAATATGCACCAGAATTTTGCCGACCTGAATATATCCTTTGATCGAGTGGTTCTTCCGCTTGGCTTTTTTCGAGTACGAGTTGTTGACGATCTCCAGCACTTCGGTAAAGAACAGCGACAAATAGACGAAAAACAGAATGCCGCAAATGGTTTTTATCGCAATCAATAGATGCTCGGGCAAGTCCGGCATAAATTGCAGCAGATAATAGACGGTGATAACCGGAATAAAGTTGGAGAGCTTTTCCGACAGTCGCACGTCTTTATCCAGCGGCACCTGATTCTTATGCGTGCTGAAGAACACTTTTCTCACCACTTTCACCACAAAGAATTTGCAGATCAGGTGAGCAAACATGCCCGCGATCATCAGCAATATCAGGCTAAAACCGGCAGACAACACCGTATTGCCTTCAATAAAATTTTGAATCGTACTCAAGTAATTCATTTCAACCACATGCCGGACCAAGTTAGCGGGAATTCAACCATAAATTGGTCGTGGATGGTATGCGATGGGTGCGCAATTACTCGTTTTGAGCGGTGTTTTGTTGGCGCTGAATTTATATTTACAATCCATTGCACGGAATTTTGAATCACTTAGCATTTATGCACTGACAGCGGTGTTTAATGCGCCGCAAACCGCTATCTTCAGCGCTTCAGTTTCAGGAGGTGATATGCAAGGTGTAATCAAGTTCGTTAAAGGCTGGCTGCTGTTTTCCTTGTTGTGGGGCATCTTCATGTGGTTTGTTTCCTGGAAGGCGCAGGGCAAAGAGTTCGGCATGGTGATGGTGATGAGCTTATACGCGGGGCTGATATATCAGGCTTTAATGACGATGGTAGCGCGTTACAAAGCGCGGCGTTCACAGGTTTGATTGTTCACAACTGCCCACACAGCTTTGCGGGACGCTGACGCTAATTTGCACTCGTTCGGGCAATCTGAGCCAACTTAAATCAGCTTGCTGGAATGTGAACGATGGGAAAGACGAATATTGCTGCGTGGTTTTTTCTGCTGCTGTCGTTTGGTGCCTGTGCGCAATTACCTGAGAGTTCAATCACTCTGCCAACGCATCAGGGGCGGCATTTGCAGGAAGGGAATAATACGGTGGATGTGGCAGAAACGCCAGATGAGCATATTAAGGAACGCACTGACGATGTCGGTTATCACCAATAAAAATGGGGCCAGTGTGGCCCCTTTTTGCTGGATTATTTGCGTCCCAATAGGAACCCAATAATCACGCCGACGCTCGCGGCAACAGCGAGGCCGGAAACGGGGTTATCCCGCACTGATTTCACCACACAATCTGCTGCATCCTGGACGGCATAACTGGCCTGAGCCGGATAACGGCGCGCGGCACCTTTTGCTTGCTGGCGGCGTGAACCCGTCACCTCACCAAATTTTTCCTGAACGGCACCGGCTGCTTCATTCAATTTTGCTTCCGCTTTATCGCTCATGTTAACTCCCTGATCGTGATGAATGTATTACATAGCGTAGTCAGAGAAACTGCCGTCAGCAAATCACGCAGCAGCAAAGGATGTAACAGCAGTTTGCAGGGAGCAAAAATCCTGTCCAGACTGAAAAGTGGTCAAATGCATTTTGCACCCATGCCAGGCGGTTCATTACCAACGGGAGGAGTCATGAAACGCGATGTATTAAGTGAAGATGATTATGACGAAGTGTGCCGGGTGATCGGCGATGCGGTAATTGTGCTGACGGAATGTGGTCATGAAACCAAAAGGGCGGAGATCACCGAGCTATTGCAGCGCACACGCCATCAACGTGCGCATGATGAACGCGACGAACAGCGCATGCTGGAACACGCCATCCGCCTGGTCAGGCCGTAGGCGAGTTACGGATTGCCGCGAAAGGCCGGATACCAGCTGACCAAAAAGTGGCGCAGATGATCAAAACACCATTCGGCATCATCCGCTTGCTGGCAGTAATAGCGCACGGTGACTTTCTCATAACGAATGTGGCGCTGGTGCAGCGGCGACCAGCCCCAATCCAGCACCGCGCGGGCATAGTTGATCAAGGTGCCGCTTTGCATGTTGTGTTGCTTTTCCTGACGGCTGAGGTACATCTCAAACGCCTGATCCAAACTCTGCGTCTCTTCGCTGCTGATATTGGCGAGTGAAGGGCGAAACGCCACATCGATAAAACCGCATACACCATCGTCTCGCTGCTGCCAATCGCAAGCCAGCGTCATGAACAAACCGTCCTGCAAATTCACTTCTTCCAGCAAGCGGCGCAAATTTTCGGAATGTTTAACCACGGCGATCTCATCAATGCGATCGGTTTCCAGCGTCAGATCAAAGCCACAGGGATTGATAGAACCATCGGCATTGGTTGTCGCAGGGAAGGGGAAATCGATATAGCCGTTATTATCCAGACTCTTTTCCATCATGCAGGTCCGCAGCGTGAGATTGCCTGACAATAAACCATCTCGCGCCGCGACGCACGGCTTAAGGGCACGTCCAGGTAATCATGGTGTTCTGATAAGGATTAATCAGGCGGAACTGTTTGTCCGACAGACGTTGTGCGTAGAATCCTTCAGCGGTGATCGCCGATGGCACATATTGGAAGCGATCGGTGGAGTGCAAAGGGCCACTCTCCACTTTCACGCCATCACGCGTGACGGCAAATGCGCTCACCAAATCAAAAATACGCGCCTGCGTATTGCCCATCGACTGACCATAAATGGTCGAGACTTCGCCGGGACAATCGACACCCTTTGGCGCAGAACTACAGCCAGCCAAAAGTAAAAAGGTGAGTACAACCGTAATTCGCCACATGAGTACCTGCCTCATTCCCTGGTTTGCAATGGCACGCCAATGCGTACTGATAATTGGATCATAGCAGGTCTGACGCCGCTTCCCATTTGTCATTTGTATAATCGTTAAGCGGAAGGAATGTAAAGGGGTGACTTTAGTAGCAGATAAACGGTATTCTTGCCAGCGTTGCGCACCAGGTAAGCAAAACAAGGGCATATTAATGAAAGAAGAAGAAGCGAGTTTAATGATTCTTCAGCACGCGATCGATAAATTAGAAGCCGACAAAAAACAGCAGGTCATGAACTGTGTAGCGGCCATCCAGGAAGTGATGCAGGGATACTCCAGCGAAGAGGCTGGCTTGGCATTGATGCTTATCGCCGCGCAAGTGGCCGCTGAGTAATTCCCGCGTCCCACCGTCTAAAACATTGCTGCTGAGGTCGATACCCAGCAGCAATGTCCTCTCGCATTAATATTTCTCCTGGTTTCCTTTCTGGTCAGATGTGCTAAACCTGTCAGTGAATCCAAAAGGAGGATGAGATGAAAAAGACATTATTGTTAGTTGGAACTTTTAGCCTTGGCCTACTGCTGGCAGGTTGCGCATCCGATCACGTCTTACATACCACCGATGGCCAAACCATTGTGGTCCAAGGTAAACCGAAGGTTGATGACGATACCGGCATGATTACTTACAAAGATATTGATGGTAAGGAACAGCAGATCAATCGCAATCAGATCAAAGATATGAACTCAATTAACTGATTTTAGATGTCTGTCTTTGACGTTTCGGCCCGCACTAAGCGGGCCGACTGCATTTCATTTCGGTATTAATTGTCGTTGCCGCAGATCTAGCGGTGACTGCTCGGCTTCATCAATCGCCGCCAGCCAACTTTGCAAATTCACCTTCGCCCACGACAAATGACCGCGCGTGGTGCTCATCAACACCACATCCGGCCGCAACGAACGATACAGTTCCAGCGATTGCTGCAACTCCGTGGTATTGCTTTCCGGCATCAGCACGCTAATCCAGCGATTGTAATCACGGGTAAGGGTATCGCCGACAAACAGGTAGGTTTGGCCGAGCGGTGAGTGATACAAAAAGCTGCTGCTGCCAGGCGTGTGCCCCGGTGTGGGGAGCAGATGAAAATCGCCAAAATGCGTCTCTTGCTGCGTAAAGGTTTCGTCGGGTTCGATAATCAAACTCACCGGCCCCAGCGAACGGCTGTGGCAATAAAGCGCGCTATTAAAACGCTGCTGAATCGCCAGCGCGCCCGGTGCAGCTTCATGCCAATGGGTAAAATAGTGACGGATAATGCCACCGGCATCGTCGAGAAATTCATGATCGAGCGGATGCTCCACGCGACCAATCAGCAAGTTGCCGCGCGGATGGCGCAGCATAAACCCATGCATCATTAAATCACTCGCCGTTTCTTCGGCGGGGAATTCTGGCGTGGAGATCCACAAATCGTCATACAGTGGCTTCATTGGCGGTCTCCTGCGGCAAAACGTTAGCGCAAAGTCGGATGGCCGGTGAAGGCGAGCTGTGCTTCTCCGTTCTCAATCTGCAAGGTGCTGCTGGCACCGAGCGGCAACGTCACGGTATCGACACCGTGACCAAATGCCAAATCGCTGATGACAGGAATCTGCCATTCATCACGGATACGCTGCCAAACGGTGGAAAAATCAAAACCATTGTCGTAATCCGTCAGCGAGGTGCTGGTAAAGCTACCGGTGATGATCGCCTGCTGGCGCGACAAAATGCCACTTTGCTGCAGTTGAATCAGCATCCGTTCGATGCGGAACGGATGTTCATTCACATCCTCGATCACCAGAATCCCGCCTTCGATCTGTGGCATCCACGGCGTGCCAATCAGCGAGCAAATCATCGCCAGATTGCCGCCCCACAACGTACCTTGCCAGCGGCCTTGATCTGGGCTGGCACTCGGCCAACCTACCTTGACTGTAGGTGAAGTTAGCGCCTGCCAAAAGTGAGAGTAGGTAAATTCAGATAATGTCTCTGCACCAAAATTCCCCGCTAACATCGGACCGCTAAAGGTGGTGAGGCCAATTTGCGCCAGCAAGGCTAGCTGAATGGCGGTGAAATCGCTGTGACCGCACAATGCCAGCGGTTGATTGAGCAACGCGCGTTGCAAGCCGATGTAATCGATCTTATCGAGCAAACGCGAAGCACCGTAACCGCCACGCACCGCCAGCACGATATCGGGCAGCGATTCCAGCGCGGCCAAGCCATTTACATCATCCAGCCGCTGCGCATCGTCACCGGCAAAGCGTTGAAAACGACGCTCAATCGCGGAGAGATTCTGCAGATGATGGCCTTCAGCCTGTAAACGGTGCACCGCGCGTTGGGCGGCATCTTGATTGTGACAATAGCCCGAAGGGGCGATCAGACGTAGCGTGCGAGGAGTAACCATACCTTCCATCCTGCTAAAAATTGGCCTGCCGATGATGACGAAATGCGTTATTGATGTCACGACTGCACAAGGTTTTTTACCGATTTAGGATAAACGGTAATTTTGCATTGCGCTGCGCCAGGTATGATAGCTTGCGCCAATCCTATTGCGGAACCAAAAATCAGTGAAAATTCGACTACTTATGCTGTCTGCACTGGTGCTTGCTGGTTGTTCCAGCGAGCCAGAAAAACCGGTAATGCCCGAGAAAAATACGCCATTAACCCAGGCACCGCCGTCGAAAGTGAATGATGCATGGTCAATGTTTACCGAAGATGCCGCCAGTCATTATGGCGTTGATGAGAAGTTAATCAGCGCCATTATTAGTGTCGAATCCGGGGGCAATCCTACCGTGGTGAGCCGTTCTAATGCGGTAGGATTGATGCAGATTAAGGCGTCAACCGCGGGGCGCGAAGTCTATCGCACGCAGGGCCGGCATGGTCAGCCAAGTTCATCAGAGTTGCGCGATCCGGCAAGAAACATTGATATTGGCGCCGCCTATCTGAAGATTCTGCAAGATTCCGCGTTAGCCGGTATTCGCGATCCATTGACGCTGCGTTACGCCACCATTGTGTCGTATGCCAACGGCGCAGGCGCGTTGCTGCGCACCTTCTCACGCGATCGCGATCGCGCCATTGCGATGATTAACGCCATGTCGCCAGATGAGTTTTATCAACACGTACAGAACAAACATCCTGCGGCACAAGCTCCACGCTACTTGTGGAAAGTCACCACCGCATACCGCACCATTGGCTGATATTCCGTAGCGGCGCGATTTATCGCGCTCAGTTGACTTTAAAAGGTCAACTGAGCGCAATGAATTGCGCCGCTACACCAACAATCTCGCCGTCGGATAATCGACAATCAACACCTGCACATAGCCGCCGCGTAACGCCCCACGAATCGCCTGCGCTTTTTCTACGCCTCCGGCTAACGCCACCACCTGCGGACAACGTTTCACCTGCGCCAGCTCCATACCAATCACCGGATCTTCCGCCGCGCTCAGCACCGGCTGCCCATCGGCATCAAAGTAGTGCAGGCAAATATCGCCCACCGCGCCACGCTCCGCCAGCATGCGTAGCAACTCGCCGTCGTAATAGTTGCCGGAATTGCGCAGCAGGGCAGATGGCTCGAGATCGCCGATGCCTACAATCGCCAAATCCACCTGATCAAATTTCTCCAGTACCACCGCCACATCCGGATTAACCGATAAACGCTGACGATCCTGCACTGAATGTTCAATCGACTGCGACGGCAGCAGCCACGCCGGGCAATCCAGCAGCGCCGCCAGATTTTGCGTCAGAATCGTCGCCTGCACGTTGCCGTTAGCGCCGACGCCGCCCAGCAGTTGAATTACGCCTTTGCACGGCGCGCTCAGCGGATGCAGCGCATCGACCATCGCGCGGATGGTGCCGCTCCACGAGGAGATGCCGATCAGCTCATCGGCACGCAAGCGGGTTTCCAGATAGTGCGCCGCCGCAGAACCAATGGATTGCTTAATTTGCAGCGCAGAAGCCTGTTCTGGCACATCCACCACAATCACTTGTGGCAGGTTATACGTCTGCTCAATGGCTTTTTCCAGTTCAGGAAACACATTGGCGGGCGGCACCACGCTGATCTTCACCACACCTTCTTTCACGCTGCGATTGAGAATGCGCGAGACAAAGGATTGCGACAATTTCAGCAACTGGGCAATGTCGGATTGCTTCCTGCCTTCCACATAATAAAGCGTGGCGATTTTCACCATCAGCCGCTGTTCATCCTGTTTTGCCATGGTTTTTTCTCTCTCTTAACCTGCCTGGTATTGTTAATCAGCCGGTCATAAATAACAACGCAGAACATTTTGTGATCGTTTTCGCTTTTTCGGGATCGGGCATTGGACGTGCTCGAAAAGCCAGCGCATAGTCATTATGCATATAAAATCGCAATTGAATATATATTCAAGCGGAGAAAATAAATGAAAGCATCTGTCCTCAAAGTCACCCTACTGGCTTCAATCATGATGATGTCGGCTGCCTCAATGGCGGCGGATAAAGGCTTGCTGGCGATCATCACGCCATCGCACGACAACCCCTTCTTTAAAGCAGAAGCCGATGGTGCGCAGGAAAAGGCCAAAGCGCTCGGCTACACCACGCTGGTGGCTTCGCACGACGATGACGTGAACAAGCAAAACCAACTGATCGAAACCGCGATTGCGCGTAAAGCCAAAGCCATCATCCTCGATAACGCCGGTGCCGACGCCACGGTAGGACCGGTGCAGAAAGCCAAAGATGCCGGCATTCCCACGTTCCTGATTGACCGTGAAATCAACAAAACCGGCATCGCCGTGGCGCAGATCGTTTCTAACAACTATCAAGGCGCGCAATTGGGGGCTGAGAAGTTTGCCAAGCTGCTGAACGGCAAAGGGGATTACGTTGAGCTGCTGGGCAAAGAGTCGGATACCAACGCTGGCGTGCGTTCGCAGGGCTATCACGATGTATTGGATGATTATCCCGATCTGAAAATGGTGGCGCAGCAAAGTGCCAACTGGAGCCAGACCGAAGCCTTCAGCCGCATGGAAACCATCCTGCAAAAAAATCCCAACATCGTCGGTGTGATCTCCGGTAACGACACCATGGCGCTGGGTGCGGAAGCGGCGCTAAAAGCGGCCGGTAAAACCAACGTGATTGTGGTCGGCTTCGACGGCAGCGATTACACCCGCGACTCCATCATCAATAAAGGCAACATCAAAGCCACGGTATTGCAGCCGGGTTGGGATCAGGCGCAGATGGCAGTTGAACAGGTTGATTACTACCTGAAAAACGGCAAAGCGCAGAAAGAAGAGAAGCAGCTGATGGATTGCGTGCTGATTGACGACAGCAACGCGGCGAAGCTGAAAACCTTCAAGCTGGCGCAATAACATGGAGGTCGGCATGAAGGGGAAAATGGCGGGCAAACTGAGTATCGCGCTGCTGACGTTGCTGTTAGCCGCCTGCACCGTGGTGGATCTCGATGCCAACGGCAATCCCATCATGCCGAAAGATCCTAATGCGAAACCGAGTTACAGCAACCAAACGCCGCAACAGATCGCCGAAGCCAGTTGGTCTAGCCGCGTGCAACAACCGGCAGAGCAGAAAGCGCTGAGTTGGGCCGATATGGAAACCAAAAGCCACACGGTCAAAGCGGGCGGCAGCGAAAGCGTGTTTGTCCGCGCGTCGGGCACGGTAACGGCATTTGATAACAGTAACGATCGTGAACGCACGTTGACCGTCACTATCAACGGCAAACCGGTGAAAGTGCTGATCGGTCCGGTACTGCGCGGTAATGCGATTCGTGATGCTGCCGGTTTCCGCTTTGAAGAGTTCACCAATCAGGTGCAGTACGCGCAGCTGACCAAAGCGTTGAACCGTCATGCGGTGAAACAGTTGCCTGCGGTGGATGCCAGTTGGGTCGGCAAACCGGTCAGCGCGCTGTTAGCGGTGAGCATGGGCGCAGGCACGGTGGATGACGTGGTGGCCATTCAGCTACAGCAGGGGAAACCATGATGAGCGACGACATTATCTTGCAAGCCAATCAGATGTCGATGTTGTTTCCCGGCACTTTAGCGCTGGATCGCGTGGATTATCGTGTGTGGCGCGGCAAGGTCAACGTCATCATCGGCGAAAATGGCGCGGGCAAATCGACGTTGATGAAGATTCTGGCGGGCGTGCAGCAACCAACCAGCGGCGAAATGTTCCTGAATGGGCAGAAAGTCGCCTTTAGCAGCACGCGTGACGCCGCACGCCACGGCATTGGCATGGTGCATCAGGAACTGAATCTGTTTGAAAACCTCAGCGTCGCGGAAAACATTTTCCTCGGTCGTGAGATCCAAAGCGGTATCCGTCCGATCAATGAGGCAGAACAGAAACGTCGCACTGCGGCGTTGATGCAGCGCCTCGATCAACCGATTTCACCGGATGAAAAAGTCGGCAACTTAAAAGTAGGTCAGCAACAGCTAGTGGAGATTGCTAAAGCGCTGGCCGAGGATGCTGACATTTTGATCCTTGATGAACCGACTTCGGCATTAAGCAAAACCGAAGTGGAGATTCTGTTCCGGGTGATTCGTGAACTGACACGGCAGAACGTTTCTATCATCTACATCTCGCATCGGCTGGAAGAGTTGATGGCGATTGGCGATGTGATCACCATCCTGCGCGACGGGCGTTTTCAGGCCGAAGCCAAGGTCAGCGACATCGATGTGCCGTGGATCGTGCGGGAAATGCTCGGCAGCGAGCCGATCAGCACTTTCCTGCCGCCAAATCGCCAGTTTGGTGCGCCAATTCTGGAAGCCGAGCACATCACGTGCGTTAGCCCCAACGGTAACACGCTGGTGGATGATGTCAGTTTCCAGGTGCGATCCGGTGAAATTGTCGGCATTTACGGTTTGATGGGCGCGGGGCGCACTGAACTGTTTGAGTGTTTGCTGGGTAGCCAACGTAACTATCTCGGCAAGCTGTGGCTCGACAGCAAACCACTGCCGACGCGTCTGCCGACTGCGGAACGCATCCGTATGGGCATGAGTTTGGTGCCGGAAGATCGCAAACGTTCTGGCATTTTTCCTATCTCTTCGGTGGCGAGCAATCTCACCATCGCCAGTTTGTGGCGGCGTCTTTCCCATCGCACGGTGATCTCCGAACAGGCCGAACGCGAAGTGGTGGCGAGCACGGTGGGCAATCTGGCGATCAAAATCTCGTCACCAGACGTTGCCATCAGCGCCTTGAGCGGCGGCAATCAGCAAAAAGTGGTGATTGGCCGTTCGTTGCTGACCAATCCGCGTTTGCTGCTGCTGGATGAGCCGAGCCGTGGCATCGACGTGGGCGCGAAAGGCGAAGTGTTCCGCATGATGGTGAAGCTGTCGGAGCAGGGGATTGCGGTGGTGTTCTCCACCTCGGATTTAAAAGAAATCATGGCGGTTGCCGATCGCATCATCGTGATGTCCGGCGGCAAATTGACGGCTGATCTCCCGCGCGCGGAAGCGGAAGAGGCAGCGCTGGTTAAAGCAAGCGCACAAGGGTTCTGATATGAAAAATCACGGCGCACTCGCGCTCGCAACGCCAGGTAAAGCCTTTAACTCGCGCGAAAGCCTGATTCTGTTGCTGTTAAAACTGCGCACCTTTATTGCGCTGTTCCTGATTGTCGGCTTCTTTGCCATCACGGTGCCGGATTTCCTCGCGGTCGGCAGCATGGTGATCATGGTGAAACACATCGCCATTAACGCTTTCCTCGCGCTCGGCATCACCTTTGTCATCATTACCGCCGGTATCGATCTGTCGATCGGCGCTACGCTCGGTCTGTGCGGCATGATCGCCGGTTGGCTGATCACCAAAGGCATTGTGCTGCCGATGTTTGGCATCGCCATCTTCCCCAGCGTGTGGGTGATTGTGCCCGTGGTGTTACTGATTGGCGGGCTGATTGGTGCGGTCAACGGCTGGATCATCACCCGCTATAACGTCGCACCGTTCATCTGCACGCTTGGCACCATGTATATCTTGCGCGGCACGGCAATGCTGACCTCCGGCGGTGAAACGTTCCCCGGCTTACAGGGCAACGAACTGCTCGGCAATACCGGTTTCGACAAAATTGGTGCCGGTTATTTCCTCGGTTTGCCGTGGGCGATCTGGATGATGGTGGTGCTGGCACTGGTGATTGCCTACGTCGCGCGTCGCCTGCCGTTTGGTCGTCAGGTATATGCGATTGGTGACAACGAACGTGCGGCGGAACTCTCCGGCGTGAAAGTGAAGTCAGTGAAAATCTGGGTGTACGCCATCTCCGGTTTCTGCGCGGCGATTGCTGGCATCGTGGTCTCTTCGCAATTGGTGGCGAGCCATCCGGCTAACGGCACTTCATTTGAAATGAACGCGATTGCGGCGGTGGTGCTGGGCGGTACTTCGCTGGCCGGTGGACGCGGCACCATTCTCGGCACATTGATTGGTGCCTTTGTTATCGGTTTCCTTGCTGACGGTTTGATCATGATGGGCGTCAGCGAATTCTGGCAAATGGTGATCAAAGGCATCGTGATTATCGTGGCGGTGATCATCGACCAAATGCAAAGCCGCATGCAGCAAAAAGCGGCGGTAGTGGCGCAGAAAGCGCTGATTGAAGACACAGCAAAAAGTTAATCGGTTGGGTGCAGGCGCTGATTGTCTGCACCTTTTTTTCTCAAGCGTGAATAAATATTCATTAGTGCTTTAAAATTCAGAGGTGTCTATGAATCCTTTCAAATACTCGGTGGCGGATCTGGCCGCCAAAGCGCGCGCCGTACGCCGCCGCATTATCCAGCTAAACGCCGGCAGCCCGGCGGGCGGACATACCGGCGCCGATCTGTCGCAGGTGGAGATCCTCACCGCGCTCTATTTCCGCATCCTGAATTGCGCGCCCGATCGCACCAACGATCCGCAGCGTGACATCTATATCCAGTCCAAAGGTCATGCGGTGGGCGGTTATTACTGCGTGTTGGCGGAAGCGGGTTATTTCCCCACCGACTGGTTGCCGACCTATCAGCATTCAGATTCGCATCTGCCGGGCCATCCGGTGCGCCAGAAAACGCCGGGCGTAGAACTGAATACCGGCGCGCTGGGACACGGTTTGCCGGTGGCGGTCGGCATCGCTTTGGCTGCGAAAAAAGATAACAGCAATCGCCGCATTTTCGTCGTGACCGGCGACGGCGAATTGGCGGAAGGCAGCAACTGGGAAGCAGCGCTGGTGGCAGCGCATTACGGCCTCGATAACCTGGTGATCATCAACGACAAGAACAAGCTGCAACTGGCGGGCCACACGCGCGACATCATGAACACCGATCCGCTGCCGGAAAAATGGCGCGCCTTTGGTTTGGAAGTCAGCGAATGCAACGGCAACGACATGGCATCGGTGGTTGAAGCGATTGAAAGCCTACCGCGTAATGGCAAACCGCAGGTGATTGTGGCGCACACCGAAAAAGGCTTCGGCATCTCCTTTATTCAGGGTAAACCAGAGTGGCATCACCGCGTGCCGAAAGGGGAAGAAATCGAATTGGCACTGGAGGAGTTGAAAGATGAGTAATGCAAAACACCTGGCAACGGTGATGGTGGAAGCTTTTATCGATGCGGTTAATCGTGGCATCGATCTGGTGCCGGTAGTGGCGGATTCCACGTCCACCGCCAAAATCGCCCCGTTCATCAAAGCGTTCCCCGATCGCTTGATCAACGTCGGCATTGCCGAACAAACGCTGGTCGGCACCGCGGCTGGCCTGGCGATTGGCGGCAAAGTGGCGGTCACCTGTAACGCCGCGCCGTTCCTGATTTCCCGCGCCAACGAACAGGTGAAAGTCGATGTTTGCTACAACAACACCAACGTCAAACTGTTTGGTCTGAATGCTGGTGCCAGCTATGGCCCGCTCGCCAGTACCCATCACAGCATCGACGATATTTCGGTGATGCGCGGTTTCGGCAACATCGAAATCTATGCGCCGTCTTGCCCGCTGGAGTGCCGTCAAATCATTGATTACGCGCTGGATCATGTTGGCCCGGTGTATATCCGTCTGGACGGCAAAGATCTGCCGCAGCTGCACGATGAAAGCTACCAATTCCGTCCTGGCCAGATTGATGTGCTGCGTGAAGGCAGCGACATTGTGCTGGTGGCGATGGGCTCAACGGTTCACGAGGCCGTTCACGCCGCCGAGCAACTGCATGAACAAGGAATCACAGCAGGTGTGATCAGCATTCCATCGATTCGACCTTGTGATACCCAACGGCTGCAAGAGCTGTTAAATCATTATCCGGCGGTGATTACCGTGGAAGAACATAACGTCAACGGCGGCGTCGGCAGCCTGGTGGCAGAAGTGCTGGCGGAAGGCGGCTGTGGTATTCCGCTGTTGCGTTTGGGTATTGCGGATGGTGAATACGCCATTGCCGGCGATCGTGCCTCAACGCGCGCCCGTCATGGGATTGATGCGGCCAGCGTGGTGAAGAGTGCAGTACGCATCTGTGCAGGAGCGTAAATATGGCAGGTTCGTTGATACTGGCGATTGATGAAGGGACCACCAACGCCAAGGCGATTGCGGTGGATCGTGATGGCAATGTGGTGGCGCGCGGCAGCCAGCCGCTGACCTTAGCGCATCCGCAGCCCGGCCTGGCAGAGCAAGATCCGCTGGCGATCTGGCAGGCGGTAAAGCAGGCGGTGAGCAGCTGTTTGGCGCAGTGCGACGGCGCGCAGGTTGCCGCGGTGGCGATCAGTAATCAGCGCGAATCGGTGCTGATCTGGCAACGCCTTAACGGCCAGCCGCTGACGCCGTTGGTGAGCTGGCAGGATCGGCGTTCGGAAGCGTTTTGCCGTGATTTGCGTATAGCGGGCAAAGCGCCGCGCATTACTGGTTTAACCGGCTTGGCGGTTGACCCGATGTTCCCGGCGGCCAAACTCACCGGCATGCTGGCCTCACTGCCGAATGGTATGGCGCGCGCCCAGGCGGGAGAGCTGTGCATTGGCACGGTGGATTGCTGGCTGAGTTGGCAATTAAGCGGCGGCGAAAGTTTTGTGACCGATCACGCCAACGCTGCACGCACGCAACTCTACAATCTGCATAGCGGCGACTGGGACGACGAACTGCTGACGCTGTTTCACATCCCGCGTGCGGCGCTGCCACAGATTGTGCCTTCGGCCAGCACGCAGGGCGTGGTGGCATTAAATGATATTCCCGGTTTAGCGCCCGGCACGCCGATTATGGCGCGTATTGGCGATTCGCACGCCGCGTTGCAAGCACAACGCAGCGGCAGCGAAGAGGTGGTGAAAGCCACTTACGGCACCGGATCGTCACTGATGATGTCGATGGCGACGCCGTTGCTGACCGAAAATGGCCTCAGCACCACCGTGGCGTGGCATGACGGCACACTGCGCTTTGCTTTTGAAGGCAACATCACCCACACCGGTTCCGGCGCGGCGTGGTTAGGGCGCATGTTGGGCATCAGCGATCCCCGCGAATTGACCGCCATGGCGCAGCGCAGCGAACACAATCAGGGCATCTATTTTGTGCCAGCGCTTTCGGGTTTAGGCGCGCCATGGTGGGATCTCAAAGCACGCGGCATGGTATGCGGTCTGACTGATGCGGCCACGCCCGAGGTGCTGGCGCGCGTGGCATTGGAATCGATCACTTTCCAAATCGCCGACGTGTTTTTTGCTATGGAACAGGCCAGCGGCGTGCAACTGCCTGCGTTGTGCGTGGATGGCAGCGCCACCGAAAATGCCTGGTTAATGCAGTTGCAAGCCGATGTGTTGCAGCGGCCGTTAAAACGCGTGCCGACGCCGGAAGTCTCCGCGTTAGGGGCAGCGCTGTTGGCCGGTCGTCAGTTAGGTTGGTGGCAGCAGGGCAGTGAAATGCAGGCATTGCAGGGCGGCAGTGTGATTATGCCGCGTGAGAATCTGGCTAACAGCATGCAGGACAATTATCACGGCTGGCTGGACGCGGTAGCGCGTTGCCGCTATCAACCGCATTAATTTGCTCAACATCCATCGCGCACGTATCGTAGCGGCGCGATTTATCGCGCTCTTTTGCCCTACCATTGCTGCAAAATTGCGCAATAAATTGCGCCGCTACGAAATGTGCGGCGCCAAAGATTTTTACTGAAAACGGTTCGCCTTATCGCGCGCCAAACGCTCCAGGGCAAAAATCACCTGCTGCAACTGGCGTTCCTGAATCGGCTCGATGGCAGTAAAGCGGAAGCTAAGACGCGGCGTGACGCGGGTTTCGCTCTTGCTGGTAACCACGGTACGTTCACCAATGTGCAGCAATTGCGCCGTCACTTCAAAATGACCGTACTCGGCCAAATCCACACGCAGCTTTTTAAAGGTATCGCCGCGATTCAGGCCTTCTGGCAATGCCTCGTCGAGTAGTACGCCGACGCCACCCAACGACAAATCCTGCAAGCGAAAGCGCGCGGTGCTGCCATCGGGCCATTGGCTGTGGCAATAAAATACCGGATCAATCGGCGCATTGACGCGGAAGAATTCGCGACGCTGAATCTGCCATAACAGTTGCGGCAGCGAGGCGGCAAACGCCGGCAATCCTTCGAATTCGACGCGGGTTAACCCTTCCAGACCGAATTCGACTTTTGCCCCGTGGGTTTCGGCGGCGATATTCACTTCACCGCCTTGCAGCGCTAAATCGTTATCCTGCGCGTTGCTGCCGAGATCGAAGATCACCTGATCTTCATCACACGCCAACAAACGGCTGATAAACTGGCCGCGCGAAAAATTCACCATCAGCGGAGTTTGAAAACGCAACAGATCTTTCATTACGCCCAAAACCGCTAAGGTGCCGCGCTTGAGGTACTGTTCTTTATCGGCTTCTCCCACGTCCTACTCCACTTATCCGAGTGTTAAATTCACGACTGCCAATGTTATCCGTCAATTATCGGCGTCAGCGCGATAAGCTTTAGCCTGCTAATCATTTTTTCAGATGCTAACTTGCGATGCAGTTCAAAATATTGCGGCTATACTTGATGCGGTGAACACCTTGATTAATAACGTAAGGAGCAGTACATGGGTATTCTTTCATGGATTATTTTTGGTCTGATTGCCGGGATTATCGCGAAGTGGATTATGCCGGGTAAAGATGGCGGCGGATTCATCATCACCGTGGTGTTAGGTATCGTCGGTGCGGTAGTAGGCGGCTGGATCAGTACCCTGTTCGGATTCGGTAAAGTTGATGGTTTCAACTTTGGCAGCTTTGTGGTGGCGGTTATTGGTGCCATCGTGGTGCTGTGGATTTATCGCAAAGTTAAATCGTAGCAGCGCACAGTGATTCAATGAGAGCCGCCATCTGCAAGGATGGCGGCTTTTTTTATGCGCGATTAAAAATCATATCCCACAGTGGCCATCACCGTACGTTCTGCGCCGCGATAGCAATATCCGGTGCCGTAGCAGGCCGCCAGATACTTTTTATCGGTCAGGTTATTGGCATTAACCTGCAACCACGCCCCTTTCAACTGTGAATTCCATGCACCCAAATCGGCGCGCACCGAGGCATCCAACAGCGTTACCGATGGCAAACGCGTGGTGTTCTCGTTATCCGCCCATTGCTTGCCGATGTAACGCACACCCGCACCGGCGCTCAAGCCGTAATCAAATTGATAATGTCCCCATAAAGACGCCATGCTGTTCGGCGTCACATACGGCGTATGGCCGTCGTTGCCATCGACTGAATCTTTAAAGCGCAGATGATTCAGCGTGTAGCCGGCGATAGTGCTGAAGCGGGACGTCAGCTGATTACGTGCTTCCAGTTCAATGCCTTGCGAATGCACTTTGCCCGATGGCGTGTAGGTGCCATCAAGCACATTACGATTGGCGACATCATCCTGGGTCAAATCGTACACCGCAATCGAGTACATATCGCGCGTGCCAACCGGTTGGTATTTCACACCAGCTTCATACTGTTCAGAAGTGGTGGGTTTTAGCTGATTGCCAGCAGGATCGGTCAGGGAAGCTGGCGTGATCGCCTGGCTCCAGCTGGCGTACGGAGAGATGCCATTATCGAAGGCATACAGCAGCGCCGCGCGTCCGCTGATGTGATCGTCCTGACGACGGCTGGTGCCGTTTTCCGACACGATGCGGTCATAGCGGCCGGACAGATCCAGATGCCAGCGATCCAATTGCAACTCATCCTGCAAATAGAGTCCGGTTTGATAATAACGGCGAGTTTGCGCGGTCCAGGCGAAGTCCGGCATGGTGCCCACTTCTTCGCCATTCCACGCATTGAGCGAACTGGCTAAGCCGCTAGCCTCGGTGATGTCATTTTTGTAGCGATGATATTCAGCGCCCAGCGTCACGCGATGCTGTACCGCGCCGGTGGCGAAATCAGCTTGCAGTTGGTTATCGTTGGCCCATGAAGTCAGCGATGAACGCTCGCCGGAGAAGTAGCGGTTTAGCAGGTCTGGATTCGCCGTATTCCAACCAATTTGATACACCTGATCCAGCGCGGTATTGGAGTGGCTGTAGCTGCCGGTGGAATGCACCGACCAATTATCATTGAAGCGATGGGTGAAATCGTAGCTATAAATCTGTTCGTGGCGTTTGAACTGATCGAGTGCGCTGTCGCCTTCATAGAAGCCATCGCTCAGCTTGCGGCCGTTATGGTTGTAAAGTGTACCTTCTGCCGGTACCGAACCGTGATAGCCGCCGGACGGATCTTTTTGCAAGTAGGCACGCAGCAGCAAGCTGGTATCTTCGCTTGGCTGCCACATCAATTGTGGCGAAATAGCGTATTTTTCTTCGCGCGTATGATCGTATTGGGTGTCGCTGTTGCGCGTAATACCGGTGAGTCGAAACGCCCACTGATCGTTAATCGCGTTGGTGTAATCAAAAGCCGCGCTGTTAGTGGCGTTGGTGCCGGTGGACAAGCGGAAATGACCTTCTTCGGCAAATTGTGGCCGCTTGCTGACCATATTCACCAAGCCGCCGGGCACGGTTTGACCATACAGTGCGGAGGAGGGGCCTTTAATCACATCAACGCGATCGAGGAACCAGTTATCCACTTGCAGGATGTTGAAGCTGCCGCCGTCGCTCATTACGCGCAGGCCATCAAGGAAGGTGTTATCGACATCGCCGCCGTGGAAACCGCGCAGCGCGATGGTGTCGTAGCGCGTCGCTGCACCGCCAAAGTTGGTGAACACACCAGGCGTATAACCTAATGCCTGATTGAGATCCTGCGCTCCCTGATCTTCCATTTGCTGACGCGTCACCACCGAAATGGATTGCGGCGTAGTGATTAGCGGCTGATCGGTTTTGCTGGCACCGCTGCTGTGGGTCGCAAGATAACCTTGCGTTGGCGAAGTGGCGCTCTCTTGCGGCTGCGCGCTAACCACAATTGACTCTTCAGCGAAAGTCGCGGCAGGTAAAGCCAACGCCAGCGCGCACAACACGCGCCCACGATTAAGGGAAAACAGCGAGGTCATGAGGGTTCCTGTTATTTTAGTGGGAATAGCTATCAATATAATATTGAGAATTATTATCTTTTGAGCGAGGTGTTTCAAGGTGTGAGTTTTTTGTATGAAGGGTGTGAGAAATTTACTGATGGTTTGCACGATTCGTAGCGGCGCGATTTATCGCGTTGTTTTGACCTCTTAAAATCAACAGAACGCGATAAATCGCGCCGCTACGGAAATGTGCGCACGCCGGGCATCGTTGCCCGGCTTAAAATTGGAAATTATTTCGCGGCACTCAACGCTGGCATATTCGGAATATCGCTGGCGCTATTACAGGTTTTATCTTTCGGGCAATACTTATCCAACAGCTTCAGCGTCACACCGTTGGTCCAGCCAAAGCCATCCTGCAACGGATATTCACCGCCGCCTCCGCCGCCCAATTGCGCGCCTTCCACCACATATTTCTCGACCAGTTTGTGCTCCTTGTCGTAAGTGGCCTGCACGTTTTGCAGGAAGCGCTGACCAATTTGCTGCGCCAGTTGCGGTTGTTTGTAATGCTCCAGACCTTCCACCGCCACCCATTGCAACGGTGCCCAACCATTCGGCGCATCCCATTGCTGACCATTATTCACCGTGGTGGTCACCAATCCGCCCGGTTTCAGCAGCTGCTTCTCCACTGCTTTGGCGGTGCGATCGGCTTGTTTTTCACTCGCCACTTGCATGTACAGCGGGAACAGCGTCGCGGCGGTTAACTGCGGATGAACGTGCTTTTTCTGGAAATCGTAGTCGGCGTACCAACCTTGCTTGTCATCCCACAGATAACGGTTGATCGCCGCCTGACGCTTCTCGGCGTCAGCGGCAAACTGTTGCGCCTTATCATCCTGCTTCGCCAGTTTTGACGCTTTAGACAGCGTTTGCTCCAGATGGAACAGCAGGCTATTCAGATCAACCGGCGCCAACTGCGTGGTGCGGATTGAGGCCAGATTGTGCGCATCGGTAAACCAGCGCGAGCTGAAATCCCAGCCCGACGCCGCGCCCGCACGCAGATCGCGATACACCTGTTGCTTATTGCGCTCCGGTGCTTTGTTGGCGGTGTTGATATCATCCAGCCACGATTCGGTACGCGGTGCATCGCGATCGTCCCAATAGCGATTGAGTAGCGTGCCGTCGCTGAGTTTAATCACCCGCTTGCTGGCTTGTCCGGCCGCCACTTTGTCGCTGTCGGCCATCCAGTAATCGTACTCTTTCTGCAATTGCGGCAAGTATTGGCGGTAAACATCATCACCTTTGTGCGTCGCCAGCAAATCGACCATTAAGCTAAAGAACGGCGGCTGCGAGCGGCTGAGATAATAGCTGCGGTTGCCGTTAGGAATGTGGCCATATTTATCCAATTCGGTGGCGAAGTTATCCACCATGTCTTGCACGCGATCCCAGTGATTGCTCTCCGCCAAACCGAGCATGGTGAAATAGCTATCCCAGTAATAGACTTCGCGGAAACGTCCACCCGGCACCACGTAAGGCTTCGGCAGCGGCAGCAATGAATCGTACTGGCTGGCGCTCTGCGCGGTGCGGGTTAACACTGGCCACAAGCCGTTAATGTGCTCGCGCAGGCTTTGCCCGGCCGGTGGCACATATTTGTCCTGCTCTTTTGGCAGCGTGAAATTACTATCAACGAAGTGTTTGAGGTCGAAATTACGTTGGCCTTTTTGCATCTGCCAATCCGCCAAAATCGACGACGGATTATATTTAGGCACCGCATCGGCAAAGGTTTTTTGATCCGGATAAAACTTAGCCTGCTGCACCGCGTTGAATAACGGTCCCAGACGTACATCAGGTGGCTGCGGCTGATTGCTCAGCATGCGGCTGTTATCGTCGGCCTGAACGGTGCTGGCAAACAGCGCAGCGCTCAGTAACAAAGTGAGACGCGCAGGCGTCAATACGGCAGTTTTTATCATCGGTTTTTCTCCTTGTCCGAAAAGGTGGTGTGCTAACGCATTGACCACTCAGTCAACTTTAGTCGTTATCGCATCGCTTAGCCGCACACAGCGGCGGAAATGTGAAGCGCCCGGAATTAATCACGTGAGAAATTGTATTAGCGCAATGTTTTTTGCTTGCCCTGTAACGCCATTTGCCTGAGGCTGAAGCAAAAAAAGGAGAGCCGTATGGAGATTATTTGGTATCACCCGTCGTTGGCACCGCAGGGCTGGCTGGAAGGATTGCGTCAGCGTTTGCCGCAGGCCAATGTTCGTCACTGGCAGCCAGGCGATAACGCGCCAGGCGATTACGCGGTGGTGCGTTCACCGCCGGTGGAGATGTTGGCGGGGCGCCAGCTAAAAGGCGTATTTGCCATGGGCGCAGGCGTTGATGAGATCCTCAAACAACTGCGCGATAATCCGCAGATGCTGCACCAGCACATCCCGTTATTCCGCCTGGAAGATACCGGCATGGCGCGCCAGATGCAGGAGTATGCCAACTGGTGCGTGTTGGGCTGGTTCCGCCGTTTTGCCGAATACCGCCAATTGCAGCAGCAGGCAACGTGGCAAGAACTCCCCGCACTGAATCGTGAAAACTTCACCATTGGTGTGCTTGGTGCGGGCGTGTTAGGTCGCAGCGTGCTGGAAAGTTTGCGGCAGTGGGGCTTTCCGCTGCGCAGCTGGAGCCGTTCGCCGAAGCAGATGGATGGCGTGCAAAGTTTCCACGGGCGCGAGCAACTCAACGCGTTTCTCGATGGCACGCAAGTGCTGATCGATTTGCTGCCCACCACGCCGGAAACCACTAACCTCATCGATAGCCGCCTGTTAAACGCGTTGCCGCGCGGTGCCTATTTCCTCAATCTGGCGCGCGGCGCGCACGTGGTGGAAGCCGATCTGCTGGCGGCGCTCAACAGCGGCCAACTGGCGGCAGCGGCGTTAGACGTGTTCCAAACCGAGCCGTTACCGCACGATCATCCGTTGTGGTCTCATCCACATGTCACAATTACGCCACATACTGCTGCCATGACCTTGCCGGGCGAGGCGATGGATTACATTTCGGCTGCCATACTTGCTTTGGAAACAGGGCAACAGCCGAACGGCTTGGTCGATCGCCAGCGCGGTTATTAATTCATTTTGCGACAGGAGATAAAGATGTATCCGGTTGATTTACATATGCACACCGTTGCCAGTACCCACGCTTACAGCACCTTGCACGATTACGTGGTGCAGGCGAAACAGAACGGTTTGAAACTGTTTGCGATTACCGATCACGGCCCGGATATGGCCGATGCACCGCACTACTGGCACTTCGTTAATATGCGCATCTGGCCGCGCGTGATTGATGGCGTGGGTGTGCTGCGTGGTATTGAAGCCAACATCAAAAATCAGCAGGGCGAAATTGATTGCAGCGGTCCAATGCTGGATGCGCTGGATTTGATCGTGGCCGGCTTCCACGAGCCAGTTTATGCGCCGCGTGATAAAGCGCATCACACCGAAGCGATGATTGCGGCGATGGCGGGCGGATTGGTCCACATCATTAGCCATCCGGGCAATCCGAAATTCCCGGTAGATATCCGCGCGATTGCTGAAGCCGCCGCGCATTACGATGTGGCGCTGGAGATCAATAACTCCTCATTCACCCATTCGCGTCCAGGTAGCGAACCGAACTGCCGTGCGATTGCCGAAGCGGTGCGTGATGCCGGTGGTAAATTGGCATTTGGCTCCGATTCGCATACCGCCTTCACGCTGGGGCATTTCGAACATTGCATTCGTATCACCCGCGAAGTGGATTTTCCGGAAGAACGCGTGTTAAATGTCACGCCGCGTCGCCTGCTCGATTTCCTCGAAGCGCGCACCGGCAAGCACATCCCTGAATTTGCTGATTTTTAACGTTATTGCTACAAGGAATTCTGTTGCATGAATGAGTTTTCCATCCTCTGCCGCGTCATCGGCTCGTTGTTCAATCGCCAGCCACAAGATCCGCTGCTGGTGCCGCTGTTCACTCTGCTGCGTGAAGGCAAATTGCAATCACAGTGGCCGCTGGAGCAGGACGAACTGTTGACGCGCTTGCAGCAGAATAGCGATCCGCAGGCGCTGGCCGCCGACTACAACGCACTGTTTGTCGGCAGTGAATGCAGCGTGCCGCCTTATGCATCGCAGTGGCCAAATGGCCCGCAGGAAGCGGAAGTACGCGCGTTTCTCAGCGAGCGCGGCATGCCGTTGAGCGAAGCGCCAGCCGATCACTTTGGCGTATTGCTGCTGGCGGCATCATGGTTGGAAGACCAGTCGGCAGAAGATGAATCAGCGGCGCAACTGGCGCTGTTCGATGAGTTCCTGTTGCCGTGGTGCGGCGCATTCCTTGGCAAAGTGGAAGCGCACGCGACCACGGCGTTTTACCGCACGCTGGCCGCGCTGAGCCGTGAAGCGATTCAGGCGATGTACGATGAGTTGAATGAAGAAGCGGGCGACGACGCTTAATCTTGCCAACGTGCTGCGTGGCTACCGAGCTTAACGCCGGAGGTCGCGCAGATCATCGGTGTGCCGGGCAGATACGCTGCGGCACGCAACCTCTGCGCAATGCCCCAGGGATTGATCTCCAGTTCACTAAGCACATCATCGCGCTCAGCGTGAATGCCGCTTTGGCTGTTGGCGGGCGCGGCACCGTATTGCTGCAACAGCCGCGCGGTGCGCGCCAACGACAAACGTGCTTGCCAGCCGACGCCATTGATTAAACGCTGACGCAGGCCTTCCAGCACCGCCGCGGCCATCATATAGCCAGTGGCGTGATCGAGCGCTTGTACCGGCAGCGGGGTCGGCTGTGCCTTGCCGCTCCAATGCAGCCCTTGTTCAGCAATGCCACAACCCATTTGCACCAAACTGTCGTAGCCACGGCGATTGCGCCACGGTCCGTGCCAGCCCCACGCATTCAAACTGACATCCACCAAACCCGGCGCCAGTTTGCGGCGTGTGTCGGCATCCAGCCCCAGTTTGTCCAATGCATCAGCGCGATAACCGTGCACCAGCACATCGCTGTGATGCAATAACTCACGCAACTGTTCACGACCGGCGGCAGTTTTGAGATCCAAGCGCGCACAGCGTTTACCGCAGGTGATCTCCTCTTCCAGCGTCGGCTCTTGCCAATCCGGCGGATCGATGCGCAACACTTGCGCGCCAAGGCTGGCGAGAAAACGTGTCGCAACTGGCCCAGCGATAATGCGCGTCAAATCCAGCACGCGCACGCCGAGCAGCGGGCGCGCCGTGGGCATTGGCCAGTTGGGGACCGGTGCTTCACCGTTAGCCTGCTGGTCAATCAGCGCTTCCTGTTGTAACGCCAAACCTTGCGGATGCTGCAACCATTGCGCTTCGCTGCGCATTTGTGCGGCGCATCCGCCTGCATCGATCACTGCTTGTTCCAGTTTAGCGGCAGGCCAACCTGCGACAGTTTGCGCCAACGCCACGCGATCGGCATGAAGTCCGAGCACGCTTTCCATCGCCGTGCGGTGGTGAGCGGCATTGGTGTGCAAACGAATCCAGCCGTCGGCGCAGGCGTAATCACCGGCAAACGGATCCCACAATGTGGCGGGCGGACGATTTAGCGGAATGACACTGTGTTGAAACCAGCGCGACGCCAGTCGCACATTGACGCTCAGCGGCGTGGCGTGGCCGAGCAAATCGCTCAGGGCTTGGCTTGCGAGGCCAATGCTGGTGGCCGCCAATTCGCTGACGGCAAAGGCAGATGAGAAGGTATCGGGTTCAAGAAAAGTCGGCGTGGGAAGCGGGTCCGTGCCACGCAATCCTTGCCACATTTGCTGCCAAAGCGCGGCAGCACATTGAGAGTCCATGTTGAGTCTCCGGGAAACGCGCGAGACTCAAGCATAGCAGAGCGGATTTAACGACGACGCAACCGCGGGAATCTCGCATGCATACGCAGGTTGCGCAGATTAATCACCGCAATGGCGGTACCCAGCACCACTAAGGACGCGCCGAGGATTTTGAAGCTGTTCATGCTATCGCCGAGCACGAACACGCCCATTAACACCGCCAGCACCGGCGTCAGCAGCGAATAGGGCATGATCAGATTGACGTTGTACTTCTTCAACAGCGAATACCACAGCGTATAAGCGACAATCGAGGAGGCCAGCGCGCTGTACAAAATGCCAAACCAGCCGCGCCATCCGGCGTGACTCAATGCATAGAATTGCTGGGATTCGGTTAACCACGAGGCAGCACCGACAATCGGCACCGCGAGGAAAGAGATCCAACCGGTGAGCGTCAGCGGTTTGATTGGCGGCGATTTCTTTACGATCATGTTGCTCACCGCCCAACCAAAAGCGCTGCACAGTAAAATACACAGCACCCACCACGCTGGAATGGTCGGGCTACCGGAGAGTACCGCAACGCCACTCAGCGAAATCGCAATGCCCAGCAATTGAATCAAGCGCAGTTTTTCCTTGAGCACCACCATTGCCAGCAGCATGGCAATTGGCGTGCCGAGCTGCACCACGATCGCGCCGGTCCCGGCATCGGTGTAACGCATGCCTACAAACAGCAAAGAAAAGTGCATAAAGCCGAAGGTGAAGGCCAGCGTCAGCAGCCACGGCAGTTGTTCACGCGTGATGCGGCAAAACGGCACCAGCACAATCGCCACCACCACAAAGCGCATCCAGGTGAGAAATAGCGGCGGAAGTTCCAATAATCCCCATTTCACCGCTACGTTATTGAAAGCCCAGATAGAAACCACCATCAGAACCAGAAAAAAATGCCGCGCTGCCACAATGCCTTCCTTCATGGAGAGTCGAGGATTATTACTGGCTAATCATGGCATGAAGCCAGTGACTTCGGAGGTGTCTGGTGAAATTATTTTTGTTTGAGTCTTTGCTTATGCAGGAAAAAAATAAGACATGACGCAAATTTACTGTCAAAGTGGATTTCCGAAAGAGGACCATTTTGAGGACCGTGTTCGGCATGACAAACACCCGCGCGTTACCCCTTGCTCTGATTCAACTCGAAGTGCCGCCACCGTCAGTTGTGGCGCAAATTGGTGAACAACCCCGCTGGTTTATTGATGCGTTGCAATTGCAGCCCAATGACTATGTGATTGTGCGTCCGCATTTAGGTGATGATTTACCGGCGTTTGACCGCGTCAGCGGCGCGATTCTCAGCGGTTCGTGGGCGATGGTCACCGATCACGCTGACTGGAGCGAACGCACCGCTGCGTGGATTCGTGGTGCGCTGGATGCCGATTTACCGCTACTTGGCGTGTGTTACGGCCATCAACTGATGGCGTATGCGCTGGGTGGCAAAGTGGGGGATAACCCGAATGGCTGGGAGCGCGGACTCAAGCCGCTGACGCGCAGTGCGCAGGCGAAAAATGATGCGTGGCTGGGTGCGCTGCCGGGCGAGTTTCAGGCGTGGTTGTCGCATCGACAATCGGTATTAGCGCCGCCGCCGCATGCGCAGGTGTTAGCCAGCTCGGCGCAGGATGACTGCCAGATTTTGCGTTACTCCGATCAGGCACTGTCGATGCAATTCCATCCCGAATTTACCCAGCAGATTATGACCGCCTGCTTGCCGGCGGGCGTCAGCGATGATGGCGTTACCTTGTGCGGTGAAGATTGGTCACGCGAATTATTGCGTCGTTTCTGGCAGCAAACGCGGCCGCAGCCGCGCGTGCAGGCTCAAGGCGCGTAATGACGTGTGCAGCGATAAACCCATGCTGGTGGCATGTTTTTTAGCACGCGCTGGCGTTCCCACGTGAAATAGCGCGACAAGTTCGGCTGGGTAAACGAGGTGTATTGGAATTGCACAAATACGCCGCGTGGACCCAGCGCATCATGTACTGCACTGAGAATCGCATCGCGGGTAGCGGGCGGCAATGACAGCAGCGGCAAGCCAGAGAAAATCACATCATATTCTCCAGACAGGTATTCCGCTGAACAGGCGCGCACTTGCATACGTGAATCGGGTAAACCGCGCAGACTTTTCACCAATTCCGGGCTGATTTCGAACACATCCAGCTGTGCTTCGGGCGACATGCGATCCAGTATATGGCGGGTTAACACACCATCACCGGCACCGAGTTCGGCGATGCGCAAGCTGTGATCCCAATTCACCGCATCGCACATGGTGCGGCACAGCGCGGCGGAAGAGGGCGTGATGCTGCCCATTTTGCGCGGGTTGCGGATAAATTGCTGAACAAAGTTCGCTTTGGCGCGCATTAACGTCAGGGCTGAAGCCAACATCTGTCTCTCCTGGTTAGTATCCTGCTTCATATTGACCACATATTTCGCGCATGTTCCGCTTTTTGCGGCATAAGCGGAAAAACTCGGAATTATCCGTAGCGCGACGGCGAATGATACACAGGTTGAATTCTAGACATAGCAGACCTGGCTGAAACTTAGGTGCAGGCGAAAAGTCGTAAACAGATATGACGCGCAGATTTCCTTCGGCGCGGTCACAGTTTCCCGCTTTGCGATCTGACAGTCTGGCGATGATCGCTCAATGTTAATAACAAGTTTCATAGTTGTTAATCGCCACTCTGTCCCGCAAGGAGAAACACCATGCGTTACGCTGCTCCGGGAGAACAAGGTTCTCTCATCACATTGCAATCGCGTTATGGCAACTTTATCAATGGCGAATTTGTTGCGCCGGTGAACGGCAATTACTTCGTCAACACCTCACCGATTAACGCCTCGACCATTGGCGAATTCCCACGTTCCGACCGCGCGGATGTTGATAACGCGGTGGCGGCAGCTCAGGCTGCGGCCGATGCGTGGGGCAAAACCTCACCGCAGGCGCGCTCGCTGGTGCTGCTGAAAATTGCCGATCGCCTCGAAGAGAATCTGGAATATATCGCCGTTAACGAAACCTGGGATAACGGCAAACCGGTACGTGAAACGTTGGCCGCTGACCTGCCGCTGGCGGTTGATCACTTCCGTTATTTCGCCGGTTGCGTGCGAGCGCAGGAAGGCACCGCCGCTGAAATTGATGAATTTACCGCTGCCTATCACTTCCACGAACCGTTGGGCGTGGTTGGGCAAATCATCCCATGGAACTTCCCGCTGTTAATGGCGGCGTGGAAACTGGCACCCGCACTCGGCGCTGGTAACTGCGTGGTGCTGAAACCGGCGGAACAGACGCCATTGTCGATCACGCTGTTTATGGAAGTGATTAAAGATCTGTTGCCGCCAGGCGTGATTAACGTGGTGCACGGCTACGGTAAAGAAGCGGGCGAAGCGCTGGCGTCGCATCCCGGCATCGCCAAAATCGCCTTTACCGGTTCAACTGCTACTGGCGGTCACATTCTGGAACTGGCGGCGAAAAGCCTGATTCCGTCTACCGTGGAGTTGGGCGGAAAATCGCCAAATATCTTCTTCGAAGACATCATGGATGCCGAAGAGAGCTTTATCGAGAAAGCGGCAGAAGGCGTGGTGCTTGGCTTCCTCAACCAAGGCGAAGTCTGTACTTGCCCATCACGCGCGCTGGTGCAGGAATCGATCTTCGAACCCTTTATGGCAGCGGTGATGAAGCGTATCAAAACCATCAAGCGTGGCGATCCGCTGGATACCGAAACCATGATTGGTGCGCAGGCCTCGCAGCAGCAGTTCGACAAGATTCTGTCGTATCTGGAGATTGCGCAGCAGGAGGGCGCGCAAGTGCTGCATGGCGGCGGCGTGGAGAAAGTCGGTGATGAACTCGCCAACGGCTACTACATCCAGCCAACGCTGTTGAAAGGCAACAACAGCATGCGCGTGTTCCAGGAGGAGATTTTTGGGCCGGTAGTCGGTGTGCTGACCTTTAAAGATGAAGCGGAAGCACTGGCCATCGCCAATGACTCGATTTATGGACTTGGCGCAGGTGTGTGGACGCGCGACATCAACCGCGCTTATCGCATGGGACGCGCCATCAAAGCCGGTCGTGTGTGGACCAACTGTTATCACCTCTATCCGGCGCATGCGGCGTTTGGTGGCTACAAGAAATCCGGTATAGGCCGCGAAACCCACAAAATGATGCTCGATCATTATCAGCAAACCAAAAATCTGCTGGTGAGCTACAGCACGCAACCGCTGGGCTTCTTCTAAGCAATAAGGGCAGCGTAAAATACCGCTGTCCTTTATTTACTCATACATTCAGTCATGTAGAGATTTTCATCTCTACGTTACGGTCTCTTTATGCGTAATGATCTTCTAAAGCTGTCGAGAACATCACAAGGGTACCGTTTACGCCATTAATACTCTCTACGGACAAATCTTGTTGAGTCAGGGAGATATTAGGGGCGTCATCCTCAACGTCAATTTCATTGACGCTTAAAAGCCATGAGTCGCTGGCGATGAGAATGTCGGTGATAGTCGCACTTGCAGGCAGCATGACGGCATCTTGCACTGAGAAGTGCAGGGGTTGGCTAGCAAATTCGGCTTCAGAACCGAACGTTAAAGCATGTTCCCCTGAAGCCAGTTCAGGTATCGTGAATGACCATGTACCATCAAGTTCAGACACGGTAGAACCCAGCAGAACACCATGATCCCAAGCATAAATGATCGCCTCTGGAGCCGCTGTGCCGATGAAGCGCGGCGTATTATCGACAATTTCTTGTCCGGGCCATATGCCTATGTCATAGCCCAAATTGTCGGTATAACCCTCTTGAACCTGGACGGGGATTGCTGCTGCGGAATTGACGATAAATCCGAATGGTAATGTTGTGTCGTTCTCATACACACCAAAGGTTAAGGCATGCTGCCCATCTTCCAGATTCGTTTCAAATGACCAATTGCCGTCCTCATCTGAAACGGTTGAACCCAACAAATTACCTGCGTCCCACGCATAGATAATTGATTCTGGTGCGGCGGTCCCGATAAAGCGAGGAGTGCTGTCAACAATCTCTTGT
>NZ_JBCNNP010000021.1:0-67765 GCF_039594315.1 Pantoea sp. | reverse complement strand
GATGTTGGTGACGAAGATGAAATTCGGCAGCAGTTTGCCCGCCGCGTCGTACACCGGGAAGTACTTCTGGTCACCTTTCATGGTGTAAACCAGCGCTTCAGCCGGCACCGCGAGGAACTTCTCTTCAAATTTCGCCGTCAGCACCACTGGCCATTCCACCAGCGAAGTGACTTCTTCCAGCAGGCTTTCGCTCAGATCGGCAATGCCACCAATCTTCTGCGCAGCCGCTTCGGCATCAGCTTTGATTTTGGCTTTACGCGCCGCGTAATCCGCCACCACTTTGCCGCGTTCCAGCAGCAGTTGCGGATACTGATCGGCATGATCGATGGTGAATTCTGGCTCGCCCATAAAGCGATGACCACGAATTACGCGATCGGACTGAATACCCAGAATGGTGGCCGGGATCAGCTCATCACCCAGCAGCAACGTCACGGTATGCACCGGACGCACAAACTGCACGTCGCTCGCGCCCCAGCGCATCAGTTTTGGAATCGGCAACTTGCTCAGCGCGGTGGCAACCATCGCTGGCAGCAGCGCCTGCGCGCTTTCACCGGTGATTGATGCGCGATGCACCAGCCATTCGCCTTTATCGGTGCTCAGACGTTCAGCCTGATCCACGGTAATGCCGTTACCGCGCGCCCAACCTTCAGCCGCTTTGGTGGCGTTGCCATCAGCATCAAACGCAGCGGCAATCGCCGGGCCACGCTTTTCCACTTCGCGATCGGGTTGTGCCGCCGCGAGATCGGCAACTTTCAGCGCCAAACGACGCGGCGCCGCAAACCAGCTCACTTCGCCATGGGTTAAGCCAGCGCTGTCGAGCTCGGCGGTGAAGTGCGCAGCAAAGGCTTCAGCCAGGCTGCGCAGCGCTTTCGGAGGCAACTCTTCGGTGCCAATTTCCACCAGGAAAGTTTTATCGGTCATGGCTGCCTCTTACTTGTTTTTATTGCACATCGGGAAGCCAAGCGCCTCACGGGACGCATAATAGGCTTCCGCCACGGCTTTCGTCAGGGTGCGGATACGCAGGATGTAGCGCTGGCGTTCAGTAACTGAAATCGCCTTGCGTGCGTCCAGCAGGTTGAAGCTGTGCGCCGCTTTCAAAATGCGCTCATAAGCAGGCAGTGGCAGCGGTTTTTCCAGCGCCAGCAGCAGCTGCGCTTCTTTCTCATACTGCTCGAAGCAGGTGAAAAGGAAGTCGACATCGGCGTATTCGAAGTTGTAGGTCGATTGTTCCACTTCGTTCTGATGGAACACTTCGCCGTAAGTGGTTTTGCCGAACGGACCGTCGCTCCACACCAGATCGTAAACGCTGTCTACGCCCTGAATGTACATCGCCAGACGCTCTAAGCCGTAAGTGATCTCGCCGGTGACCGGCTTGCACTCCAGACCGCCAACCTGCTGGAAGTAAGTGAACTGCGTCACTTCCATGCCGTTCAGCCACACTTCCCAACCGAGTCCCCACGCGCCAAGCGTTGGGTTTTCCCAGTTATCTTCAACGAAGCGAATGTCGTGAATGGTTGGATCCATACCCAGCTCTTTCAGCGACCCAAGGTACAGCTCCTGAAGGTTGTCCGGGTTAGGTTTGATCACCACCTGGAACTGGTAATAGTGCTGTAAACGGTTCGGGTTTTCACCGTAGCGTCCATCGGTTGGACGACGCGATGGCTGCACATAGGCGGTGGCCATTGGCTCTGGGCCTAAGGCACGCAGGCAAGTCATCGGGTGTGAGGTGCCGGCGCCCACTTCCATGTCCAACGGTTGGACAATGGTGCAGCCCTGGCGCGCCCAGTAATCCTGCAAGGTCAGGATCAGGCCCTGAAAGGTCTTGGTATCAAACTTTTGCATGTTGAATTCGCACGCGATACGGATCGGTTAAAAAAAGAGTGCGCCAGTATACCCTTTGACCGCGGATTGTGCAGCCGGAAATCCAGGCGAGAAAATCGGCGCTTGCGCACCGGTTTAGACGGCTAAAACGCGGAGATAAGAAAATCGTATACGATTCAAAGTCAGTGATCTACCACGCCAATAAAAACACAATTTATCATTTAAAATCATCATCATGAATAAAACATCAGCAAATCCTATTACGTGATAAACATCACCTTTTCGACCCGATGGTCAAAAATCGCACATTGACACTCGTATAATCGTATACGAAATTGCGGTGAAACAGATTTGCTTGAGATTTCACCATGAAGATTGCGTTGAGTTATCCAGGAATGAACGCCAGCGACCGCCCGATGGGGCCTGCGCCGCTGTCTGCCGCCGTGCTGCACGAACCGATGTTATTCATTTCCGGCCAAGTGGCGATTGACCCGTACAGCGGCCAGATTGTGGGCAGTGACATCGCTAGCCAAACGCGGCAGGTACTGAAAAACGTCGGCGATCTGCTGAGCGAAGCCAACATGACCTTCGACAACGTGGTGCGCGTCACCATCTATCTGACCGATCTCACTACCTTTGCCGCCATGAACGACGCCTATAGCGAGTTCTTCCAGTTCCCGTTCCCGGCGCGCGCCACCGTGGGTATTCAACTCAACCATCCTGACCTGCTGGTCGAGATGGAAGTGACGGCGATGCGCTAATGCACATTCATATTGAGAACGACGCCAGCGCCCCGCGCGCGCTCCATCTGTCGATTGAGCAACTGCAACAGCGGTTGGATGCCCATCCACAGCTGCGTAACCACTTTAAGCTGAGCGAAAACAGCGACAGCACGCAGACCGCCACTTTCCTCGCCAACTGCGACATTTTGTGGAGCGGACGCAAGCTGGCACTTGATGAGTTCACCACGCCGCGTCTCGGCTGGGTGCAGGTGATGTCGGCGGGCGTCGAGCAATGGCTGGCGCACTGGCCGCAAGGCGTAACGCTGACCAACGCGTCCGGCGTGCACGGTGACAAAGGCGCCGAGTTCATTTTGATGGCGGCGCTGATGTTCAACTTCGGCATTCCCGGATTTTTGCAGGACCAGGCGCAGCGCCTGTGGCGTCCCACGTTTGGCGGCTGCGCACGCGGCAAAACCGTGTTGCTGCTGGGTGTTGGCGGCATTGGCGCAGCGGCGGCGCAACTGCTCACCGCGCAGGGTTATCGCGTAATTGGCGTGACGCGCAGCGGCCAGTGCGATGCCAACGTGGCGCGCTGCATTCGTATTGATGCGATGGACGATGTGCTGCCGCAGGTCGATGTGGTGGTTTCCACCTTGCCGCTGACGCCACAAACCCATCGCCTGTTTGATCGCCGTCGTCTGGATCTGCTGCCTGCACGGGCGGGCATTGTGATTGTGGGCCGTGCTGATGTGTTCGATTACAGCGCAATGCGCGAAAAGCTGTGCGCAGGCGAACTGGCGGGCGCAGTGCTGGATGTTTATCCGCAAGAACCTTTACCGGCTGACGATCCCTTGTGGATCACGCCCGGCGTGGTAATGACGCCCCATTGCAGCCTCGACGATCACAGCGCGTATCTCGCCGGTTGTCTCGATGTGTTTCTCGATAACCTGCTGCGCTTCCGCAGCGGACAGCCACTGCGCAACCTGGTTGATGCTGAAAGAGGGTATTGAGGGTGCACTTTTCCCCTCACCCTAACCCTCTCCCGCACGCGGGAGAGGGGATAAATAGTTTTCCAGCCCGCACTGTCGGCCCCCTCTCCCACTTGTGGGAGAGGGCTGGGGTGAGGGACAAGCAGCTCCACCAAAGCACCAAAGACGTTCATAAAACACAAGGTCATCGCTTTCTCATTCACCAGCACCAGGGGAACCTTATTATGAAATTTGCACGCATTGCTTTGTTAATCTCTGGCCTCACCGGCAGCTTGCTGGCGGGCATCTCCAGCGCCCACGCGGCCAGCACCGATCCGATCACCCCAACCGCTAGCGACTTCGCCGCCATGGCGCAGTGCAAGGCGCTGCAAACCAAATATCCGTCGCTGAAAGGCAAGGATCTGGTAGTCGGACTCGGCGGCTACACCAAAGGCTTCGAAGCGCCATCCGAGAAAGATCCCAGCATCATTGAAGGTCTCGATCCATCGCTGTTCGAGCGCATCAGCAGCTGCTTAGGCGCGAAACACAGCTATCAAAGCGGCTCCTTCAACGTATTGCTGACCTCAATTTCCAGCGGCCGCGCTGACATCGGCCCAATGCTGTACGTCACTGACGAACGCATGAAGCAGATCGCCTTCGTCGCCTCAATGCAGGTGCAAGACGGCTCAATTCTCGCCAAAGGCAACCCGAAGAAAATCAGCAGCGTCGATGACCTGTGCGGCAAAACCGTGGCCGCTGCCGCGGGTTCTTACGAAGCCAACAAACTGGTGCCAGAGCAAAGCGCCAAATGTACCGCCGCAGGCAAACCCGAAGTCAGCATGTTGATGGTGCAGAACACCGACAACAGCATTCAGGCGGTGAAAAGCGGTCGTGCTGATATCTATCTGACCGAAGCCGGTTCGGCGATTGCCATTGCCAAAGCCGACAAAACGCTGGAAAGCGGCTTCACCGTGGATCTGCCAATCATGGTTGGTTTCCCTATCGCCAAAGACAACGCCACGCTGCGCGGCGCGGTACTGGATGCAATGAAGGTGATTCAGGAAAGCGGCGCACAGAAAAAATTGCTGGATTACTGGGGCCAGGGCAGTGCTGCTGAGCGTCCAGTTGTTGCACGTGGTTAATGCATAAACTCAGCCGCCTCGGTGTTGCAGCCGAGGCGTTGAGGAGGATAACGCCTTGGATGATTTTCTCAAGTATCTGACCTTCCCCTACCTGTGGGAAGGCGCCGTCATCGCCGTGCAGCTGTTAGTGGGCGCGCTGGCCGGTGGCATTTTGATTGGCTTTTTCCTGGCGTTAGCCAGCAACTCAAAGCACTGGTTTATCCGCATTCCGGTGAAAGTCTACATCTATACGCTGCGCGGTACGCCAGTGCTGTTGCAGCTGATTCTGCTGTACAACGTGCTGCCGGAATTTGGTCTGCGTCTTGATCCGTTCACCAGCGCGCTGCTGGCCTTGATGATCAACGAAACCGCTTTCTGCGCCGAAATCATTCGCGGCGGCATCATGGCCACCGATCGCGATCAAAGCATGGCGGCGCAAGCATTCGGTTACTCGCGCACCAAAGAGATGATTCACGTGGTGATTCCGCAGGCACTGCGCGCCATTTTGCCGACCATGGGAAACGAAACCGTTGGCTTGCTGAAATCCACTTCGCTGGCGTCGGTGGTGGGCGTGAACGAATTGACGATGCGCGGCCAGGCGATTGTGTCGCAAAACTTCCTGTTTATTCCGGTGCTGGTCGCCTCGGGCGGCATCTACCTGATTCTTTCCACGCTGTTGGCGGGCGGCCAATGGTGGCTGGAGAAGTTCTACAACCTCGATGAACGTGCGCGCCGTGCGCGGGCAAGATTGGCAAAACTGCCGCCGGAAGCTGACGTCACTCCGATGCAGCTGCCAAAACGTCGCTGGGATACGCAAACCGCTGCGCCCGTGCTGGAAGTTGATCAGCTGTGCGTCGAATACGCCGGTAAAGCGGTATTGAAATCGCTGTCGCTTACCGTGCGTCGCGGCGAAGTGGTGGTGCTGCTCGGGCGTTCCGGTTCGGGCAAAAGTACGCTGTTGAAATCAATTCTGGCGTTGACGCCACGCAGCAGCGGTACCATTCAAACTGAAGGCCACTTTATGGGCAGCGACGAGAATGGCCGCGCGCTGGCGCAACGTCATTTACCGGCCAACCGCGCCAAATCCGGCATTGGCATCGTGTTCCAGCACTTCGCGCTGTTTGATCATCTCACCGCGCTGGAAAACGTGATGAGCATTCTGCTGCGCGTACAAGGTGCACAGCCAGAAATTGCACGCGCCAAAGCGATGCGTGCCTTGAAAATGGTGGGATTGGGCGATTTCGCGGCCTCATTGCCGCACGAACTTTCCGGCGGCCAGAAACAGCGCGTTGGCATTGCGCGTGCGCTGGCGGCAGAACCGCAAATCCTGCTGTTCGATGAACCCACCTCGGCGCTCGATCCCGAGCTGGTACGCGAAGTGAACCAAACCATGCGCAGCCTGGCACAAACCGGCATCACCATGATCATCAGTACTCACGACATTGCGTTTGCCGCAGGCGTGGCCGATCGCGTGGTGTTCCTGCAAAACGGTGCGCTGATTGAAGAAGGCCCACCGGCGATTCTGCAAAATCCGCAGACGCCGGCCTTCGCCACCTTCCTTGAGCATGAAAATGCTGTGGAGGCGCAACATGCCAACGCGCTTTGAATTAACGGCGCGCGAACGCCTCGGCGATGCGCTGTTCCGCTACATGCAAGGCCAACCGGCTGATGCGCTGGGCGACGAACCGGACGCCAATCAACAGGCATTGCGCCGCTTTCGTCTGCTGCCGCGCGTGTTGCAGGGCAATGACGGCATCGACACACAGATTTCGCTGCGCGATCAAAGCTGGAGCGCACCGATTGGTGTCGGCGCGTTTGCTGGCGACCGCATTTTCCATGAAGAAGGCGTGTTGCCAATTGCGCGCGCCTGTAAACGTCTGCAGCTACCGCTGGTGATCTCGGAAGAAACCGTCACGCCGCTGGAGCAGATTGGCGCGGAGTACGATCGCTGCTGGCTGCAACTGCGCGCGGCGGGCGATGTCGGTCGCATCAAAGACTTAATCGATCAGGCCGCGCAGGCCGGATTCAAAAACATCGTGCTGACGGTATTAGCGCCAGTGCATCCGGTCGCCGGTTTGCAGCCTGGCGGCTTCTCAATTGGCGATGCGTTAAAGCAGCGCGGCTGGCACACCATCGGCGGCACGCAGCCTGGCGTTGAACCGCTACCGGCATTTCCGGTGTGGCGCTGGCAACAGATTGATGAAGTGGCCGCGCACTGCGCCGATCATCATATTCCACTGTGGCTGAAAGGTATTTTGCATCATGACGATGCGGCGCAAGCAGCGCAGCACGGCGTGAGCGGATTGATCGCCTCAAATATTGGCCTGCGCCAAAGCGCGCGTTGGGCGACGCCGGTTGATCAACTGCCAGATTTGCAAGCCGTCACGCGCTTGCCGCTGCTGCTGGATGGCGGCGTGCGTTGCGGCAGCGATGCGGTAGTCGCGCGTTGTCTTGGCGCATCGTTGTCACTCAGCGTGCGACCGATCATCAGTGCGTTAGTGGCGGGCGGCGAAAGCGCAGTATTCGATGTGCTTTCCGGCTGGATCAATGAAATCACCGCGATCGGTCATTGGTGCGGCGTCAGCGATATGACCGCACTGAACGGCAGTTTCATCACCGAGGTGCGCGGCTAATGCAGAGATTAATCTTCAACCAAGGCGATGCCAGCGAATCACGCATTTACTACTGCGCGCACTATCTGTCGCAAAGCCTCGGCTTGTTTGCGGCTGAGCAACTGGAGGTGATTTTCACCACCAGCGAATCCGGTGGGCACACGGTACAAGGCGGCCAGGTTCCGGCGGTATTGAACCGCGATGCCGATCTGACGCTCGGCGGTCCGATGGTGGCGATGAAGCATTTCCAACAGCACGGTGCTGAATTGCAGTGCTTCTGTGCCTCGGTGGCGGCGAATCCGTGGTTCCTCGCCGCCGCGCAAGCGCAGCCGCAATTCACCCTCATCGATCTGCGTGGCAAGCGCGTGCTGGATGTCGGCAATGTCGGCACCGCCACGCTGACCTTCCGCTGGTTGCTGGCGCGTCACGGTTTGCAGGATATTGAATTGATCGCTGGCAGTGGCGATCAGGCGCGCGATTTTGCCGCGGTTGCCAACGGCGAAGCCGATTATGCCCTGCACGCCATGCACATGCTGGCACCGGCCATCGCCGTCGGACAATTGCACAGCGTCAGCAGCCTGGCCGACGTCTGCGGGCACGTGCCGTGGAGCGCCTACATCGCGCGCGCCGATGTGCTGACCGAGAAAGCCTCCGCCTTCGCCGCCTTCTCACGTGCCATCGCCCACGCACTGAGGTGGATCGCTGAACACAGCGCCGCCGAGCTGGCAGAACAAGTGCAGCCATTCTTTGCCGATTATCCACACGACGCGCTGGTGCGCGGTCTGGACGCCTATCAACAGGCCCACGTTTTTGCGCCCGGCTGCGAAATTCCGCGCGCTGAGTTTGATCATTTCACCCAGCTACTCGGCGCGATTGGCTGGCTGGATCCATCACAACCGGTGCCGTACACGGCGCTGGTGACGCAGGCAGGAGCAGAGTGATGAAACAGTTAATTATTAATGGCTTGGTGGTAACAGAAACCCGCGCAGCCTTGGCTGATTTGCTGATTGAAAACGGCAAAATCAGCGGCGTGTTATCGCCCGGTGCGATGACGCAGGGCGCGGATGAAGTGATTGATGCGCAAGGGCTGATCATCGTGCCCGGCGCAATCGATGTGCATACCCACTTCACCGGTTCGCACGATTTCCCGCAGCAGGAATTGCGTGAAGGCACGCGCGGCGCGGCGGCGCACGGCGTCACCACCATTGTTGAGATGCCGCATTCATTGCCGCCAGCCACCACGCTCGCCAATTTTACCAACAAGAAAAGCTGGTTGGCCGAGAACTGCTCAGTGGATTACGCCCTATGGGCTGGGTTAGACGGAAATAACGTGCATGAACTGGCGGCGCTGGATCAGGCTGGCGCGCTGGCGTTCAAAGCCTTCTTGTGCAGCGGCGCGCCGAACGGCGAAGCCACCGATGAGAAAGGTTTGCCGCGTCTGGATGATGACGGTTTGCTGCGTGCGATGCGTGAACTGGCGACCTTCGACGGCCTGATTGGTGTGCACGCGGAGAACCACGACATTTTAATCGGCGCTGGCAGCGAACAGCGCCGTGCCGGACGCAAAGATGCCCGCGCCCACGCGCTGGCTGGCCCGGAAATCGCTGAAATCGAAGCGGTTGGCCGCGTGCTGGCAGTAGCCGAAGAGACCGGCGCTCGTTGCCATATCGTCCACGTCAGTTCGGCACGCGCCGCTGAAACTATTGTCGCCGCCAAAGGCCGCGTGCGCGCCAGCTTCGAAACCTGCCCGCACTATTTATTGCTCGATGAAGACGATTTGGTGCGCATTGGGCCGAACGCGCGCTGCGGCCCGCCGATTCGTCCACGTCCGGTGGTGGATGCATTGTGGCAGGTGCTGCTGCGCGGCGAAGTCGACATGATCGCCTCCGATCACTGCCCGTACACGCCAGCGCAGAAACAGGCCGGTGAAGCCAGCATCTGGGATGCCGGCATGGGATTGACCGGCGTTGAAACCCTCAGCCCAATGTTCTTCAGCGCGGCGCATATTGAACGCGGCGTGGCACTGACTGAATTTGCCCGCATGACCGCCAGCGGCCCGGCCAAAGCGTTCCAGCTGTGGGGCAAAAAAGGCGCAATTGCACCGGGCTTCGATGCCGATTTGGTGTTCTACGACGCCAATCAGAGTTGGACAGTTGCAGGCGAAAAATTCCAGGGACTCGGCAAGTGGAGCGCATTTGAAGGGATGCGCTGTCAGGGTAAAGTGGTGCGCACATTGATACGTGGCGTCACGGTATTCCAGGATGATCAGATGCAGGTTGAACCCGGCTTCGGTCAATTCGTGACCCGACAGGTTTAAACAGGACAAATAACATGGCAGGAAAATCGTCTACCGCTCGCCGTAAAAACAGCGCCCCGCTGGCGCAGGAAGCGGCAACAGATAGCAACTGGAGCGCGGCACGCCCGCGCACGCTGGTTGATCACGCTGTTGATGCCATTCTCAGCGCCGCCTCGCGCGGCCTGATCCTGCCCGGCGACCGCATTGCAGAGCCGGAACTGGTGGCAAAACTCGGCATGAGCCGCGTGCCGATTCGTGAAGCGCTGCGCATTCTCGAAAGCCAGGGCATCGTCACCAGCGAGCCATATAAAGGCATCCGCCTGATGGAAATTTCGCATCAGCGGCTGGAGCAGATCATTGATGTGCGCATCCCGCTGGAGACGCTGGCGTGCCGCCGGGCGATTGAAGCCGGACGCAACGGTGCGGAGCAACTCAACCTGCTGTATCAAGGCGTGGCGCAGATGCAGACCATGATGCAAAACGATGATGTGTACGGTTTTGCCTCCGCCGATACCGATTTTCACCGCACGCTGTGCAGCTTCGCGCACAACCCGGTGCTGAGTAATTTGTGGGAGTCGATTGCCCGCCAACTGACGGTGATTTTCGGCCTTTCCACCATGGGCAAATCAATGAGCGACATCATTGAAGAGCACCAACGGCTGATCAATGTGTTTGCCGATGGCGATATCGCCAAAATTTCCGCCGAGGTTGAGAACCACATCCGCATTCAAGCGCTGGACGTGGATTACGAAACCCTTATTACGCAACGCCGCCAGCACCGTTCCGCTCTCGGCTGATTTGAATTGCCTTACACCAGGGAAACTCACTATGAAAATCACCAACGTTGAGGCGTTTTACCTGCGCCTTCCCGTGATTGAACAGCGCACCGACAGTTCTCAGGATGCGCTGCTGATCAAAATCACCACCGACGCGGGCATCACCGGTTGGGGCGAAGTGGATGGCAGCCCGTATGTCACCAAAGCGATTATTGAAGCGCCCTATTCGCACACCATGGTGACGGGCCTGAAATCGCTGCTGATCGGCGAAAATCCGCTGGAAACCGGCCGTTTGTGGAAAAAGATGCACAAAGCCACCATCTATTACGGTCGCAGCGGCGCGGTGTTGCAGGCGATGGCGGGCATCGATATCGCCTTGTGGGATATCAAAGGCAAAGCGCTCGGCAAACCGATTGTCGAACTGCTGGGCGGCGCGATGCGCGACAAGATGCGCGTTTACTCCTCCAACATGTTCCAGTTCAGCGTCGAAGAGACGGTGGCGCGCGCTAAACACGCTATCGATACCGGCCACACCGGCGTGAAGTTTGGTTGGGAGCCGTTCGGTACTGACGAAGCGCTGGATCTGCGTTATCTGGAAGCGCTGCGTGAGGCGATGGGCGACAGCGTGGATTTGATGCTGGATGTTGGTCACGTGTGGGATGCCAAAACCACCATTCGCCGCAGCCAGCGTTATGAACACCTCAACCTGTTCTGGATTGAAGAACCGCTGCATCCAGACAACTACGCCGGTTACGGCCAGGTTTCAGCGGCCTGCCAGCAGCACATCGCCGCCGGTGAGCAAGAGTGTTCGGTGGTGGGTTTCCAGCGTCTGATTGATGAAGGCGGCATTGATATTGTGCAGATCGATTTGACGCGCACCGGCTTTACTCAAGCGATGGAAATCGCCAGCTACGCGCACAGTCGTGGGCGCAAAGTGTGTAATCACAACTTCACCACCGACATCAACACTGCTGCGTCGCTGCATTTCCTGTGTGCGATTGAGAACGCGCTGGTGATGGAATATTGCGTCGAGCCCGGCGAAATCAGCCGCTCGCTGGCGAAAAATCCAGTGCGTATCGCCGACGGTTACGCATGGTTGCCAAGCGAGCCGGGCCTCGGCGTCGAACCGGATGAAGCGGTGATCGAGAAGTTTTTAGTACGCGATTAATGCGTGAAGGTGGTTCGGTTTCGTAGGGTCGCCATTTAGGGTGACCTCCATAACAGAGAGCTCCGAATTCCATCACCAAAGGTTGTTGGCGCGCCGCCAGATGGCTAACCTCTTGCACAGCGAATGCAAGAGGAAGCCATGCAGCACAAAATTCACTGGATCGATAATCTCCGCGCCATCGCCTGCCTGATGGTGATCGTCATTCACACCACCACCTGGTACATCACCGGACCGATGGCGGTAACCGGCATGAGCTGGGACGTGGCGAACCTGCTCAATTCAGCGTCACGCGTGTGTGTGCCGCTGTTCTTTATGATTTCCGGCTACCTGTTCTTCGGCGAACGCAGCGCGCAAGGGCGGCATCTGCTGCGTATCGTGCTGTGTTTGCTATTTTATAGTGCGGTGGCGCTGGCTTACATAACCTGGCTAACGCCGATCAGCGAAGGACGTTCACTGCTGAAGCTGCTGCAAAAGCCGGTGTTCTATCATCTGTGGTTCTTCTTCGCCATCATCGGCATCTATCTGCTGTCGCCGCTGATTCAAGTGAAAAGCGTCGCGCCGCGTTATGTCGCGATGCTGGTGATCGTCCTAGCAGTGCTGGCGAATCCGAATACCGTCAGTCAATCGCTGGGGCCGTTTCACTGGCTGCCGGTGAATCTGTATGTCAGTGGCGACACCATTTATTACCTGCTGTATGCGCTGCTTGGTCGCGCGATTGGCTGCATGGAAACCGATAAACGCGGCATCAGTTGGCTGGCGGGATTGGGCTTTATCGCCTGCGTAATTGGCATCGCGCTCGGCACTAAACAGATGCTGAAAATTAACGGCGCGTTCAACGATACCTGGTATCTCTACTGCGGTCCGCTGGTGTTTATCGCCGCCATCAGTTTGTTGCTGCTGGCGAAGAACAGCCTGAATCAGCGCACGCTGCCCGGCTTAGCCACCATTTCGCGCTACTCGTTGCCGATCTACGGTTTCCACGCGCTGTTCATCCACTTCCTGCGCACCAATCATTACGATGATATGGCGCGACCGTGGCTCGATTTGCCGTGGGTATTTGGCGTGACGCTGATCGGCAGTTTAGGGCTGGCGATACTGCTGAAACGCGTGGATAAGCATCACTTGGTGAGCTGATCGTCCCAGCGCTGATGCGCCCGACGTAGCTGGCGCGCCGAAGAAAATCCTGCCGCCAGCGCCGCTTTCTCCGCCGCTTCGCCCTGCTGCTGACGCTGGCGCGCAATCACTAAACGCAGCTGTTCGTGATATTCGCGCACGCTGATACCGAGATGCTGGCGAAACAGCCGCGTCAGATGGCGCTCGCTGACATGCGCGCGCTCGGCTAACGCCGTTAACGACCAATCGTGTTCAGGATGGGCAATCATCACATCCTGCGCGCGGTGAATCGCCGGATGCATATGGTTGCGATAACGCAGCCACGGCGACAGTTGCGGATCGTCACCCGAACGGCGAAACCACACCACCATTTCACGCGCCACTCTTAGCGCCTGTGCCGCGCCGCATAAGCGGTTGATCAGATGCAATGCCAAATCAATCCCGGCGGTGATGCCAGCACTGGTCCAGATGCCACCATCTTCGACAAACACACGGTTATCTTTCACTAATGCAGCAGGTGCGGCGGCTTTCAGGCGCGGCAACACATCGTGATGCGTGGTGCACTGAATGCCATCCAACAATCCGGCCTGCGCAGAGAGCAACGCGCCGGAACAGATGCACACTAAGGTGATACGTTTGGCATTAATGGCCGCTTGTTGCTGGCGCAACCAGTCACGCGCTTGTGCGGCCGGTGCGGTATCAAACCAGACTTTGGAGTTAAGTACGCCGGGCACCACCAGCAGGCAGTTTTCCGGCAATTCAGCGGGCAAAGGTGCGATCTCGGCGATGGTCATACCGGTTGATGCCAGCACGCTGGATTGCGGCCCGATGTAATGCAGCGAAAAGTGACCGTCGGCAAGTTGCAGCGTTTCCGCCGGACCGGTGAGATCCAGCGCCATCACGCCAGGAAGAACGAGGAAATAAACGGGCTGCGGCATGGTGGATTCCAGTTGAGTGTGGTGCGTTTTCCCCTCACCCTAGCCCTCTCCCGCCAGCGGGCGAGGGAACTGATCGAGGGTCGATGTAAGCTTGCATTCAGCCTCAGCTTTGCACTATCGGCCCCCCTCTCCCGCGTGCGGGAGAGGGTTGGGGTGAGGGACAGATCAAGCCATAGCTATCAAGATGAATACCTCATCCTATCTGATAAAACCACTTATAACCTGCCAAATCCAGCCATCACTTAGCCACATCAAGACCAACTGTAGAAACTGGCGATAAGTTCAGCCCGAATCGGTCACCATAAATGGCAACCCTACGGCGAAATCGAGTTAACTGAACGCATAAGTTGAGTTATTCCTAGCCGCTATTTGTGCATCCCGCTATAATCCGCCAGCTTCCTGTGAGGAAGATCGTCGTCTCCGGTGAGGCGGCCGGACTTCAAATCCGGTTGGGGCCGCCAGCGGTCCCGGGCAGGTTCGACTCCTGTGATCTTCCGCCACTTCTTATTTTGTTCCCGTCAACGTTCGCCAATCAAAATAATTAAATACCTTGATGCACTGCTCGTTTTGCAGCCATTCGTCACACATTAAAGTAGCCGCTACCGATCTGAACAGGTGAAGGAAACTTATCATCAATGAGCGAATCTGGAGTTTTCCAGCACATTCAAAACCATGAAAACATCGTGAAGGTGATCACCCGCCCACCTGAGCCAGAACAGATTGCCGCCCCGCCGCCGCCAACGCCGCAACGCCAGCCGCAGACATTAGGGCGTTACGGTTCAGCCTTCTGACATTGATCACAAAGCTTCTGCAATCCCTTCCAACCGGCAGGGATTTTTTTGTGACAACTCTAAAGATTTTCTACACGGTGGCGAGTATAAATAGGTGTGCATGCATAGGGTGCATGGATTTGCATGCAAATTCTAACATCCAGTACCCCCCATAGCAGCCCAACTGGCGCGGCCTGAGCACCATCACACACCTGCATGAAAATCGATACATAAAGCGGACAGGCGTGGCGGGGATAGCATTGCGCGCGAAGATGCATGTGATTCGGTACAGGATAATAGAGCACTTTGGTTGAACTCAGTTATCCTGCACTAATGCTATTAGATTCTTTTACTAGCTGATGCCCTTTGATTAGCATCTATTAAAATTATTTTAGATGTTCGTTTATTGGTTTTTTTAAATTCCGTATTTATAAGCTGTAAATCCCTATATTTATTTCGCATAAACCCAACATCCATTATTACAAAAAAACCTCTATCGGTGTCGTCGGCTTTTTTATATATTTCAAGCTGCTTTTCGAAACCATGCACCAAATGATTGTTAGTTGATAATTTTATTTCAACAACAACTTTAGCATCAAATCCTTGAGAGACCTTAAAGTCAACAGGTCCATTACCACCATCAGCCTCTGGACTTATATCTAAGTTATTTGCTTTACAATAAGAATAAGCAACTGCAAATAGTAACCTTTGCGCAGCCTTTTCCTTCCTATTTTTACCCTCTTCAGTCCACATTTCCTTCCATAATCCTTTATTCTCGACTAAATCTAAGAAATGATTGATAATCTCCTCAACTAAAACCTCAACATCGTCAATGTCGAGTTTCCTTTTGAACTTAGATAAGTCAAAGGGATGTTCCTTACTAAAAGAAGAAGATAATCTAGCCCAAAAAAGCTCTCCATTTTTATCGTTATCAAAATCATAAGGCTCTCTATCAATTTCTTTTATTAATTGAAGTAGATCTTCAAAATACTCGCGATTCTCCAAAGCCCTTTCTTTAGCTCTGGCCTTATCTTTTCGGCTCATTGAAGCAAGCAGGCTACCTAAGTTCGCATTTATCCTATCCCGCAGATCAACATTTTCTTTCATTGTGCTAATAGCACCGCTCCAATCTGTCGAAATAGGAAGATCACGAACTATATCTTTTGGGACTAGAATCAGAGGAGTATCGGTCAATGGATTAAGAATTGAAGTGTAATTACACCCTTTAAATTTAAACTCTATAGTTTTTAATTTTAACGTTTCATTTGCCTTAAGAGTAAAATCAATAAGGTTATTGAATATAATATTTGTAGTCATATCACTTATTCTATCGGCACCAATACCTTCTTCAAATAAAGACATAACCATAAAAAGGTCGGGATCATCTATTTTTAATTTTATGATTTTAGATGCTGTAACCATAGAAGTATTAACAAGTTCAGGCCCAAATCCTGAGCCTTTACTGGAAGAACCATAACCTAAGCACGTCCAACCTATTTCTGAAAAAGAGAATAATTTTTTTGCTGCTTTCCAAGCAGGATCATCTTTTTCTTCTGATGCTTTTAAAAGATTAATTATTTTCTCAAAAGTTTCATTATATGTTTTGAATGCATCCCGACTCATTTCTTCATGTTTGCTATCAGATAATAAAAGGGGGTCTATAAAAAGGAGTGTATCTGAATCAAGTAAAACATCAACAACACCTAGTTGATCTAACAGTTCTTCTTTAATACCAAAATGAGATGAGATTGTTGATATAGTCGTTAGTTTAGCCATGCTATTTATCCTTTAAATTGGGATGAAAAATTTTAGAAAAACAAAACTTAGTTAATTTTTATTTTTTTAGGCATAGGGCTATCCGTATTAACATCTACCATATCAAGGTTATATAAAGAGAAGTTTATATATTCTTTTGAGGTTGTTGCCGATTTTTTTAATTTTGGTTTTCCATATATAAAGACGAAAGCTGTGGGTTTGCTCATAATAGATATTGAAGCAATTCTTTTTGTTACTAATTTTTTAATAGGATACTTTTCAATTAGATCATTACTTATGAAAAAAGAAACAGGTAAAACCACTCCCGACTTATCTTTTAGTCCTTTTTTAAATTTTACCTTGTATCCTTTTTCGTATCTATCTACATAAGCCCAACCATAATAAATCAAGCTATTCTCAGGAAGAGATTCTAGGTCTTGCTCCCATATTAACTTGAAAAATGAAGCATATGGAACGCTTTTTCCACTTATGTTAACAAGCCTATTGTCAATTGATTTATCAGCATAATATCTTAAATATCGGCTTACTATTGTCCTAACTGAATATACGCTACTTATAAATCCATTTTGCATCAAATCATAGGTGAGGTTTTTACTTTTATAATTAATTTTTTTCTTTAAGTCATTTCCGTTAGAATTAGTATTCTTGTCTCTAATTTCATAATATGAGGAAGGCCTGACAAGAATAAATGAATCAACAACAGAAAGTTCAACTGATTTTTTTTCACCGTTACCCTCACCACCTACCAAATCCAATATTTTCAATGGTATCTTATTAAAAATCTCACATTTTTCACCATGTTCTCCATAAATTCTAAAATGTGGTACTACCCTCATATTTTGAGTTTCTTCATCGATGTTTGCGCATGTTACTTGTGCTTTGCAACTATCACCTGGGCAAACAAAAGCTTTTTTGTTAGTGATCAGACCAGACCAGTAAAATTCATAAGCTTTGTCCGCATCAATGAAATCTTCAATTTCTAACGAATAGGCAACATCTAAAGGCATAATAATTCCTTTTAACCTCATGATGATAATAATAAATGTAATTTATACTGTCTAAATCATGAACGATCAACCATTAAAAATATTAATGGTCAGCGGATAGATTCGATGAAAGATGGGTAGATAGAAAAATCGCATAATACAAAATTCTAAAAATATAAAACCACTCATGACATTAGCAGCGACTATAAATTTTCTTTACGCCTAAAATTTATAATTTAACGATTACAGACCGTGCCTTGGGGGTAATTATGGGCGCGCATTGTAGCGCAGTAATAAAAAACAATTAATTATCATAACATTAAAAAAATCGCACTCCTGTGATCTTCCGCCATTCTCCTTCTCGCCTTAATCTTCTCCTCGCCTAAAAAAACATCAATCTCATGGTAAGGCTAACTCCGAATCTCCGACATTTTTTCAGTCGTTCGGTAAAACCGAACAACTGCAAATCTGTTCATTTTAGGACCAGTTCTGATTTACACCTTCAACCATTAACCTCAGCCTTGTGATTGAAATTTAACCATAAGAGATTGCGTTATGGATGAAGGTGTCAAAATCGCCATGTCGCCCGTTCAACTTGCGGCGGCGCTTTCGGATAGATCACTTACTGAAGCGGAAACCACGAGTAATCGCCTGTTCGGTGGATTGGGGTTGGTAATGGGATCATTGGAATTAGCCGGTGCGACAGCGCTGTGTCTTGCTCCCGAGCCAACCGGATTAACCAAAGCAGGCTGCGTAGTGGTGGGAGCGCATAGCCTCGACAGCATTAATACTGCGGCCAGACAAATCATCACCGGAAGAAATACTCAGACCGCCACTTTCAAAGCCGCGTCTGCTTTAGCGGAATCCTTTGGAGCAGATAACGACACGGCGATGAAAATCGGCCTGACCGTCGATATCGCGGTCCCGCTCGGCTTTGCCTTAGCGATTGGCGCGACTCGGGTTGCGGCTGTAAGGTCAGGGCGCATCAAACTCAGCGAACATGAGTCTGTAACCGGAGCCAAACCCGGTGGACATACGCTTGCATCACATGTAGGCAAAAGTGACAGCGAGCTGTTGGCCCGTTTTGATGCCAATAAACGTTTATCCTCTTCCACCACTTTTACTAATCTGGAGATTGCTGAAGAGGTCATTTCCAAAGCGTTGTTTGCCAACCGGGCAGCGATAAAATCAGTGTTAGCAGGTGGTAAACCCGGCGCCAGGCTCACCCTTCGCTATCCTACCGGCAAAATCATTGGCTATGGATTTAAGCGTGGCAATGCACAACGACTGAACCTGAAAAATGTCAGAGTTGTCATTGAATTTCATAAGTTTAATGGTAAGCCCTATTACATTCTGACGGCATTCCCCGACTCATAAGGTATCCAATGCAAAACTACCCCAACCTTGACCAATTAATCTTCGGTTATTTCAATCAGGATGCAGACCTGATTAATGAAGGCGAAACCTCGATTGAAGGCATTATCGGGCTGTACAAAAAGCATGTATCGGATGCGGCACTAAACGATCTGGTTATCGAAGTGGATGCCTTTATCGCGGCGCATGGCCAGCAGTTGGAAAGTGTGTTTGCAGAGCGCTATGAATCTGATTTTTCACCCAAGCTTTGGGAAACCAGCGCACTGGAATTTTTACTGACGGTACGCGATATCGCAGCTGAAGAGCAGTAGAGAACTAACAGGAACAGGTAACAACAGAGGCAAGGCGTGGGGAATTAGCGAGATGAATGGCGGATTTTTCTAGCACACTTCCGCTGCCAGCAAATAGCCTTCGCCGTGGCGCGTGACAAACAGTTCGCTGTGTAATTTGCGGCGCAGGCGGCGAATTAGCACATCAATGGTACGCACATTGGGTTGATCGACGCGGTGCGAAGTCAGCATTCGTAGCAGTCGTTCACGGCTGAAGATCTGGCCGGGATTAGTGACAAACGCCACCAGCATTTCATATTCGGCACGCGTCAGTTTTATCGTGCTGCCTTCATGCATCAGCGTGTGACGCGCAATATTCAGGCTGTAACCGGCAAACAGATAACTGTTCTCTTCCGCGAGCGGCGGCGCGTGACGTGCCAGATCGATGCGCCACAGCAGGTTCTTCACCCGCACTTCCAGCTCGCGCAAATCCAGCGGTTTGCTGACGTAATCATCAGCGCCCATTTCCAAACCGACAATACGATCAATCGGCTCATTACGCTCGGTCACCAGAATAATCCCCACCGCGCCACGTTCACGCAGTGCGCGTGTGAGCTGCAAACCGTTTTCGCCCGGCAGATGGATGTCCAACAGCACTAAATCAACCGGCTGCAACAGCATCTGCTCGCGCAAGTCCGCGCCATTAGCGGCCAGCAAGACGCGATACCCGCGCTGTGCAAAGTAATCCCGCATCTGCGTTTGTATTGCTTTATCGCTTTCCACTATCACCATGTGATGCATCATTTTCTCTCCCTGTTGTTCATAACTGTTCATATGTCGCCGCATCCTGTTCATAGCAACCGCTGACCTTGTTCACATCTCATCCCTAAAATTGCCGCGTATTACCGCTCCAACACCAGGGTTATAACAATGAAATCACTCTTAAAGAGATTACGCCGCCCCAGCGCACGCTGGTCGGTGCTGGCGATCCTGCTGGTCGGGATCGTCATTGGCTTGGCAATTATTGTGGTGCCTCACACCGGAATCAAACTCACCAGTTCGACTGAATTTTGTATTAGCTGCCACGGCATGCAGCAGCCGTATCAGGAATACAAACAGTCCACCCACTTTAAAAATCCATCGGGTGTGCGCGCCGAGTGCCGCGATTGCCACATCCCACGCGATATTCCGGGCATGCTAAAGCGCAAGCTGGAAGCAAGTAATGATCTCTATCAGGCTCTGATCGCGCGTTCGATTGATACGCCAGAGAAGTTTGAAGCCAAGCGCCTGATTCTTGCTGAACGTGAGTGGAAGCGCATGAAGGAGAGCAACTCGGCAGTGTGTCGCGGTTGCCACAATTACGACGCGATGGATCACACGCGGCAGAAACCGGAAGCCGCGCGCCAGATGAGCGCCGCCGCGCTGGAAAATCGTTCCTGCATTGATTGCCACAAAGGCATCACTCACCAACTGCCTGATATGAGCAGCGGATTCCGCAAACAGTTTGAAGAGATGCGCAAAAGCGCGGACGCCAATAGCAGCGGCGATACCTTGTTCGCACTGGATATGAAGCCGATTTTTGCCAACAAAAGCGACAAAGCGCCTTCCGGTTCACTGTTGCCAGCTTCCGAAGTGCAGGAGCTGAAACGTGACGGCGATTGGCTACAAGTGCAGATCACCGGCTGGACAGAAACCCAAGGCCGCCAGCGCGTGCTGTCGCTGCTGCCGGGCAAACGCATTTTCGTTTCCTCTATCCGCGACGATCTGCAAAAGAACGCTAAAACACTGGAAACCACCACCGTTGCCGCCACGCAAGTGGAGTGGAGCAAGCTGCAAACCACCGCGTGGATGCAAAAAGGCGACATGGTTAACGACAGCAAACCGATTTGGGCTTATGCCAGCGCGCTGTATAGCGGCACCTGCAATCAATGTCACGGCGCACCGGATAAAGCGCATTTCGATGCCAACGGCTGGATCGGCACGCTTAACGGCATGATTGGTTTCACCAGTCTGGACAAGCGCGAAGAGCGCACCTTGCTGAAATATCTCCAATTGAATGCCTCCGATACCGGCGGCGCGCAGCAGCCACATTAAGGACGCGAGCATGAAAAATTCTGAGTCATTTAACACTTCACGCCGCCGCTTCCTGGTTCAGCTGGGTGGATTGAGTGCCTTGGGCATGGTTGCGCCATCGCTGTTGGTGCCACGTCAGGTGCAGGCGGCAGTTAACGCGCCACAAGGCATTCTCACCGGATCGCATTGGGGCGCGATTCGCGCCACCGTGGTTGATGGTCGCTTTGTCAAAGCCACGCCGTTTGAGCAGGACAAATTTCCCAGCAAAATCATCGCTGGATTGCCCGATCACGTGCACGGCACCGCGCGCGTGCGCTATCCGATGGTGCGCGTAGATTGGCTGCGCAAACGTCATCTCAGCGATACGCGCCAACGTGGCGATAACCGCTTTGTGCGCGTCACTTGGGATGAAGCGCTGGACCTGTTTTATCAGGAGCTGGAACGCGTGCAGACCAGTTACGGCCCCAGCGCGTTACTGAGCAGCAGCGGCTGGCAATCCACCGGCATGTTTCATAACGCGGGTGGCATGTTAAGTCGCGCACTGGCGCTGCATGGCGCATCCGTGGGTAGCGGCGGTGATTATTCTACTGGCGCGGCGCAGGTGATTTTGCCGCGCGTAGTCGGTTCGATGGAAGTGTATGAGCAGCAGACCTCGTGGCCGCTGGTGCTGGAAAACAGCAAAACCATCGTGCTGTGGGGTTCTGACATGGTGAAAAACCAGCAGGCTAACTGGTGGTGTCCGGATCACGATGTCTACGGCTATTACGCGCAGTTGAAAGAGAAAGTGGCGAGCGGCGAAATTCGCGTGATTAGCGTTGATCCGGTGGTGTCCAGCACGCATGAATTTTTAGGCCGCGAAAAGGTGCAGCATATCGCGCTGCATCCGCAAACGGATGTGCCGCTGTTGCTGGCGCTGGCACATACGCTCTACAGCGAAAAGCTGCATGACAGCGCTTTCCTCAGCACCTACTGCGTGGGGTTTGAGCAGTTCTTGCCGTATCTCAACGGCGATAACGACGGCCAGCCAAAAGACGCCGCGTGGGCGGCAAGCTTAACCGGCATTGATGCTGACACCATTCGCGCGTTAGCCCGCCAGTTAGCCGCCGATCGCAGCCAAATCATTGCCGGTTGGTGCGTGCAGCGCATGCAACACGGCGAGCAATGGGCGTGGATGGTGGTGGTGTTAGCGGCGATGCTGGGCCAAATTGGTTTGCCGGGCGGCGGTTTTGGTTTTGGCTGGCATTACAACGGTGCCGGAACCCCAACGCGCAATGGTGTGATTCTCAGCGGTTTCTCTGGTTCAACCACCACGCCACCGCGTCACGCCAGCACTGATTTCAAAGGCTCCAGTAGCACCATTCCCATCGCGCGTTTCGTTGATGCGATGCTGGAACCAGGCAAAGTGATTAACTGGAACGGCAAACAGGTCACGCTGCCACAGTTGAAGATGTGCGTGTTTGGTGGCACCAACCCGTTCCATCGCCATCAGCAAACCAACCGCATTATTGAAGGTTGGCAGACGCTGGAAACCGTGGTGTCGATTGATAACCAGTGGACCGCCACCTGCCGCTTCGCCGATATCGTGTTGCCCGCCACCACGCAATTTGAGCGCAACGACATCGACCAATTCGGCAATCTGTCGAATCGTGGTTTGATCGGCATGAAACAGATCGTAGCGCCGCAGTTTGAGGCGCGTAACGACTTCGATATTTTCCGCGATCTCTGTCGCCGCTTTGACCGCGAACAGGCCTTCACCGAAGGATTGGATGAGATGGGCTGGCTGAAGCGAATTTATCAGGATGGCGTGAAACAGGGCAAAGGCCGCGGCTTGCACCTGCCCGCTTTCGATGCCTTCTGGAACGGCAACGCTTATCACGAATTTACTGATGCTAAATTATTTGTACGCCATCAAGCGTTCCGCAACGATCCCGATCTGGAACCTTTAGGCACGCCGAGCGGCTTAATCGAAATCTACTCGAAGAGCATTGCCGATCTGCAATACGCCGATTGTCAGGGTCATCCAATGTGGTTTGAGAAAACCGAGCGTTCGCACGGCGGGCCGGGATCGGCGCGCTATCCGCTGCACTTGCAGTCGGTGCATCCCGATTTCCGTTTGCACTCGCAGTTGTGTGAATCAGAAACATTGCGCGCGCAGTACAGCGTGGCGGGCAAAGAGCCGGTATATCTCAGTCCGCAGGATGCAGCAGCACGTGGCATTCGTAGCGGCGATGTGGTGCGCGTATTCAATGCACGTGGTCAGGTGCTGGCGGGCGCGGTGGTCAGCGATCGTTACACGCCGGGCGTGATTCGCATCCATGAAGGCGCGTGGTACAACCCGGATCGTGGTGGTGAAATCGGCGCGTTGTGCCGCTATGGCAATCCGAATGTGCTGACGCTGGATATCGGTTCTTCACAGCTGGCGCAGGCTACCAGCGCGCATACGGCGATTGTGAATATCGAGAAATATCAGGGCGAAATTGCGCCAGTCACCGCCTTCTCCGGCCCGACGGAGATGATCGCCAAATGTGATTACATCCCCAAGCCAGATGAAGTGGGTGCGGCATGACGCCAGGGCATTTAAGCGCGCAGCATTATGCTTGCTTGTATAGCTGGTTCGCCGGGTTGTTTGCCCGCGAACTGGATGACGCGCAGTTAGCGCAGTTGCAAAGCCAGGACGTGGCGCGGTGGTTCGAGCATCTGGCGCAACAGCCAACCTTGCAAGCTGGCGTGTTGGCGGCGCGCAACAGCATTGCGGCATTAGCGTTGCGCCGTGACGCGCGTCTGGAATTGGCGGCAGATTTTGCCGGCCTGTTCCTGATGTCGCAAAACAACGCGGCGCTGCCCTACGCTTCCTGCTATCAGCCCGACCAAACCCGTTTCAATCAGGCGGCCTGTGCAGAGATGCAGATTTTGCTGCTACAAGCTGGATTGGAGCGCGATCAGGCCTTTCGTGAGCCGGAAGATCATCTGGCAATTTGTCTCGAACTGTTGAGCCATCTAAGTTTTGCCGTCAGTGAAAATTCAGCGAACCTTGCCGCTTGTTTAGCCTTGCGGGAAAAAGCGCTGACGTTGCTGATGAGTTGGCTGCCGACGTTTACCGCGCATTGCATCGAGCATGATGGGTTTGGCTTTTACGCCGCACAAAGCCAACTGCTGTTGGCGATTGTAGGGTTGGATTGGGCACAGTTTTAAATACTCGCCCCCATCGACAAGCGGTAATGCAGATTCACCTGCTCAATTGTCGGTTGCTGGTTGAGCTTTTTCAGGATGATTTCCGTCGCCACTTTGCCCATTTCGAAACGCGGTGTGACCACGCTGGCCAAGCGCGGCGTGGTCGCCTGGCCGATATCCAAGCCATGAAAACCCGCAATCGCCATGGATTGCGGCACAGCGATGCCCGCCGCTTGGCACTCTTGTAATACACCAACCGCCAGATCGTCGTTGGTGCACAGAATCGCATCCATCTCTGGATAAAGCTGGCGCGCCAGCGTCATCATGCCAGTGCCAATCAATACCGATGAAATCTTGTTCGGCACAATGCGTCCGGCGGGCAATCCCGCCGCTGCCACCGCATCGCGATATCCGGCGTAACGCTGTTCATCACGATGATCCGACATCGAACCGAAATAGATGACATGTTGTTTACCGCTAGCCAGCAACATCGCGGTCATATCGTATCCGGCGCGATAGTTATCAAAACCCACATTGATGCGGCCACGCGCCTCGGTAAGTCCCATCACTTCGGCAATCGGGATGGTGGCGGCGTTGAGGTATTTTTCTGCGCGTACGGTGTGGACCGATTCAGTCAGAATCAGCCCTTTGATGTTGAAGGCCAGCACCGTGGCGATTTGCTCCTCTTCGCGCTGCGCGTTGTAGTCGTAATTGACCACCAACGTTTGATAGCCCTGCGCGCTGGTCACCGACTCAATGCCCGCCAGCAGATCGGCAAAGATTTGATTATGAAAGGAAGGCACTAATACGCCGATGCGCGGTGGATTTTGCTTGCTCGCGCCGGCGTTGTCGCTATCCGCGACGTAGCCGATTTCGGCGATCACGCTAGCGATTTTTTCCGCCGTGGCCGCTTTAACCAATTCTGGCGTGCGCAAATAGCGGCTTACCGTCATTTTGGTGACGCCCGCGAGAGTAGCAATATCGTCCAACGTGATGCGCTGCGTTTTCATTACGGCGTCCGCAAAGAGGTGCTGAGAATCAACGTATTATGCCCGCTGCCCGTTAAAAAATGAAACGCGCCCGACATGCTGAAGCCACTGAAATGAAGAACAGAAATTTCGTCACCATCAGAATAAAAATTTCAGAAAAAAATCAGCAAAAAGCAAGTTCTGCAATGTCCCTATAAACAGCACTGATGAAAAACCTATCAATTCATTGAGCTATCAATACAAGCTTGTTAGCCAAAAGCGCAATTTTCGCAATCCCCTTCACACTTTTCGGAAAAAATGATCCAAAAACCATCATTTAGAACATATATTCCACAACGAAGACCTCTCGTGCATAAAAGTTGAACATCGAAACCTACATCATCCCTCTTTCTGGACACGTAACGTTCAGGCCGTAGAGACAAGGGGCTATAACAATGGATACCAGGCAAAAACGCTACAACATGAAGTATGTCATTCTCTGCTGTACCGTTGCGGCATTTGGCGGTCTGCTGATGGGATATGACTCTTCAATCATCTCGGGCGCCATCGAACCTTTGAGTGAATATTTCCAGCTCACGCCAGCTGAAACCGGTTGGGCGGTTTCCAATATTCTGCTCGGCAGTTTGATCGGTTGCTTTATGGCGCCACGCTTGAGCGATAAGTTAGGCCGCAAAAAATCCCTCGCGATTACCGCGCTGTTGTTCACCGTTTCCGTAGTCGGCACCGCCATCGCCCATAACTTCACGGTGTTTGTTATCTTCCGCATGATTGGCGGGTTGGCGATTGGTTTGGCATCGGTGATTTCACCGATCTACCTGGCCGAACTGTCACCGTCTAAATTTCGCGGTCGCACCTCGGCGCTGTATGCGGTGTGCTGTGTTGGCGGACAATCTGTAGTGCTGCTGACCAACTACTTCATCACCAAATCCACCTTGCCGGACGTGATGATCAATATGGGTTGGCGCTACATCCTCGCCACCGCGCTGGTGCCGTGCGCGCTGTTTATCCTGTTCATCGCCTTTATCCCGGAATCACCGCGCTGGAACGTGCTGAAAGGCAAATATGATGAAGCGCTGGATACCTTGACCAAAATTTCTAACCGCGAACATGCCGAGAGCGTGTTCAACGAAATCAAACACTCGTTCTCGGATAAAACCGCGCAGCAGCACAAAGCGCGTTTGCGCCTGGATAAAACCACCTGGCCGCTGTTGATTGTTGGCATTGGCTTAGCCGTCGGCAATCAGATCAGCGGCATCAACGTGATTCAGTACTTTGGCCCAACGCTGCTGAAAAACGTCGCGGGCAGCACCGATTCCGCGCTGTTGCAGACTTTCTGGTTGTCGATCTGTCAGTTTATCGGCGTGCTGGCAGGCATGATGCTGATTGATAAAGTGGGTCGTCGTAAACTGCTGTTGCTGGGCGCGATCACCTCGTGCGTGTGTCTGACCTACTCGTTTATCGCCTTCTATTACCATCTGCCGGGCATGCTGGCGGTGGTTGGCTTGTTCGCGTACATGATTTTCTTCGGTATGACGTGGGGCCAGATTGTCTGGACGGTGTTGGGCGAAGTGTTCCCAACCGAGATTCGTTCGATTTGCGTTGGGATTTCCATCTGTGCGATGTCGATGGCGAACTTTGTCATCAGCAGTACCTTCCCGATCATGAACAGCAGCCCGATGTTGCTGGATATGTTCCACGGTGGCTTCCCGCTGCTGCTGTTCGCGATTTTCTCACTCGGCATGTACTTCTTCACTTTCCGTTACTTACCGGAAACCGCCAATGTGTCGCTGGAGAAGATCCATGCGTTGGTGTTGCAGAAGTTTAACGTGGAAGCGGATTTGCCAGAGCCCACCACCAGCAGCAAAGCTGCCGAGTCGTTTGATATTCCGCGGCATTGACGGATAAAGTCGCGCAATAAATTACGCCGCTACAGACCGTGCGATCATCTGTAGCGGCGCTTTACTTCTCCCTAAATTTTCGCCACTTTGCTCCTTCACGCACTTTGGAGCCAGGCATGCTGATTCATCCCACCGACAAGCTGACTTTCTCAGGCAATCCGCGTCAGGACGAACTCCGCCAGCGCTTGCTAGAACCTGATGCACCCAAAGTGATTGCCGCGTCGTTATCGAAACAGCTGGATCGCGAGAGCTTCACGCACCAGCACGCAGCTGGACAGCTCTATTGCTTGAAACAGGGCTTGATGACGGTAAAAACGCCGTCGGGCATTTTTGCCAATCCGCCGCGGCTGGTTGGCTGGATTCCGCCATACTTCGAACATGCGATTGTCGGGCCTGGCCGCGTGCTGGGCTGGACAGTTTTGGTCGACGACACGCTGGCCGCGCCGCTGCCTAATCGCCCAGTTTTGCTCTCCTGCCCTTCGGTGCTGGAGCCGCTGGCGGAAAGATTGGCCACGTTATCGCCCGATCACTGGGGCAGCGCGCGCTATCAGCGTTTGTGTGAGGTGTTTTTGGATGAACTTTACCAATCTACCGAGCATCCACTGACGTTGCCGCTGCCTGAAGATCCGCGCCTGCTGCAGATTGCACGCTTGTTGATGGACGATCCTGCGGATACGCGCAGCGGGCCAGAACTCGCACGCTGGGCGGGATTGAGTCCGCGTAGCCTGAGTCGCCATTGGGCGAGCGCGGTCGGCATGAGTTTGACGCGCTATCGCCAGGTCTCGCGCTTACTCAAATCGCTGGAAGGATTAGCGGCAGGAAAAAGTGTGCAACAGGTTGCGTGGCAAGTGGGATTCGATAGCGTCAGCAGCTATATCAGCGCCTTCCGTAGCGCCTTTGGTTCAACGCCCGGCAAATATTTCACGCCGCCAACCGATGCTGCGGATGCAAAAACAGCAGGCTAACCGGCCCATCAATCGCCGGTAAGCTGCGCTGGTATTTGCGGCGAAATGCGCCGGGCGGCAGATCAAACATGCGACGGAAGGTGCGACAGTATGTTTGTTGCGAATCGAAGCCATATTTGATGGCGATATCCATCAGCGGCGTGGTGCTATTTAACAGTGCAATCACCGATGCCGTAAGCTTGCGCTCGCGAATGTAGGTACCAAGCGCAATGCCGGTGTAACTGCGGAACAAACGCTGCAAATGCCATTGCGAATAGCCCGCGCGGCGCGCTACGGTTTCCAGCACCAACTTCTGTTCGACGTTGTCCTCAATCCAATTCATCAGCTGATGCATGAAGGCGGCGTGAATATCCATCTTTCCTCCTGATGCCGTTAAATGAAACCGGACGAAAATCCGGCAAGTGGCAAGCATTATAGAAAGCCTGGAAATGGCTATGTGATGCATGAAAGCCAATAAATAGCGATAACTCGCCAATCCTCTTCGTGCTTTATTGAATCCCAACGGCGAAATGCAGCATGATCCGCGGGTCAGTATTAGGTATGGAGAAGATGATGAAAGGAATTTACCCCGCCCAACCCGGCGATTTCGACGCGATAACCCAAGTATGGGAAGCCTCAGTACGCGCGACGCACCATTTCCTGCAAGACGCCGATATCCGCGCGTTGCGACCGCTGGTGCGTGAGCAATATCTGCCGATGGTTGAACTGCGCGTTTATCGCGATGAGCAACATGCCATCGTGGGCTTCCTCGGCGTGGCGGAAAATCGGCTGGAGATGCTGTTTGTGGCGCCCGAGGTTGTTGGCAAAGGCATCGGCAAGCAACTGCTGCACTATGCGATTGAACAACTGGGCGTTACAGAAGTCGACGTCAATGAGCAAAATCCGCAGGCGCTGGGGTTTTATCAGCATCAGGGGTTTATCGTCACCGGACGATCGCCGCTCGATGGGCAAGGGAAGCCATTTCCTTTGCTGCATCTGCGTTATCAGCGGTAATTTAACTGGTCCGCTCGTATTGCTCGATTACCGCCAGCGCTAATCCATTGGCGGGATCGATACGCTGCGGCAGGAAATGCAGCTTGGTATGGCTGAAGGTAAACGCCAATGCGCCGGTTTGCGCTGCCTGATGTACCGCTTGCACAAACGCCGGTTGCGCGTTCCACGGGCCATCAATAATGATGCTGGCCGGATTCACCAACTGCATCACCTGGCTGAGCGCGTGACCCAAATGCGTGCCCGCCTGCGTCATCACCTCATGCAAAATCTCGGGTTCACTTTCCACATTTTGCCAGCGCAAACCGCTTTTGCGTTTCGCCAACTGCTGTTGAATCGCAGGCTTGCTGACCAAGGTTTCCAGGCAGCCTAAACGGCCACAGCTACAACGTTCGCCGTTAGCTTGCATGCTTAAGTGGCCGATTTCACCCGCCGTCCAGCTGCTGCCGGTAAACACTTCGCCCTGCTCCACCAGCGCGCCGCCGAGACCTTCGGAGATGCGCACATAGAAATGACTCTGCGACTTATCCAGCTCAAGCTGCTGCACTGATAACAGTGCCGCGGCTTTAACGTTGTTCATGATGCGCAGCGGCAGCGTGATTTCACGGCGTAAAATGGTCAGTACATCGACATCCTGCCAACCGAGATGGGCGGAAAAATGCACCCAGCCACGTTGTGGATCGATAATGCCGGGAAAGCCAATCGCCACGCCAAGCAGTTCAGGATGCGCCGCGTGCAAGGTTTGACACACTTCAGCCAGTTCATGCAGCAGATGTTCAGGATCGCTGGTTTCCGTGCGCCAGGTTTGCTCGGCAATCACCTGCGAATAGTAGTCGCAAACGCGCCAGTGAATCGCCTGACGTTCCACCATAATCCCGGCGCTTTTGAGCTTTTCCGCGCGCAGCGAGATTTCGATTTTAGGCCGTCCCGCCGCCGCCACGCTGACCGGGCCGAGCTCGTTAATCAGCCCTTGCTCCAGCAAATCATCGACGATCAACGATACGGTGTTTTTGCTCAGTTCGAGCGCTAAGGCCAAATCCTGGCGCGAGGTGATGCGAGTGGCGCGCAGTTGCGTCATCACCCGCTTCAGATTATTCAGGCGCAGTATAGCTGGTCCTTTACCGGCGGCTTTCATCGCGTCCCTCAATACTCGTCACCGCGCACGCGGCTGCGATAACTTTCCCAATCAAAGCGCACCCACAAACTGTTGCCGAGGCGCATACGATCCATCACGCGTTCGCCCAGCAGCGAGTTCATGCCCGCCGGATCGAGGTTCGATAACATGCCGGTTGGCCGTTTCGACGATGAACGGCGATCAACAATCTGATTAATGATCACTTTTTCATAGCGCGATTCGCTCTGCATGCCGATCTCATCGATCACCAGCAGATCGACGTTACTGAGATCGTGCAGCAAGCGCTCTTCGGTAAGATCGCTGCCGCCGCTGAAGGTGCCTTTCATGCTCGACATCAAATCCGCTACCGTCACAATCAGCACACTTTTGCCGCGAATGATCAGATCGTTGCCAATCGCCGCCGCCAGATGGTTTTTACCGGTGCCGGGACGGCCGGAAAACACAAAACTGGAGATGCTGTTTTCAAAACCGGCGGCGTATTCGCGCGCCATCGCCAGCGCTTTGCGCTGACCATCGTTTTCCACGCGATAGTTATCGAACGAGCAATTCATGTGCAGCTCGCGGATGCCCGAGCGCCCCATGATGCGCTGCATTTTCATCGCGCGGTTTTCCCGCACAATCGCTTCCGAGCGCAGGCGGCCTTGCTCCTGATTCCATGCCAGCAGCTCAGCACCGTTTTTGAATTTCGGCTGCACTTCGGACGGCATCATTTTTTTCAGGCGACTAAAGAGATCGTTCGGCGTTTTCATTACTCACCTCGGAATCCATCGGGAATATCGTAATCAGTATTGCTGATTTGCGTCAGATCGCGCTTAGGTTGCCCGCCGTTGGCGGCGCGGTTCATCTGCACGCTACGCGCTAATTTCTGTTGCCACTGCACATGATGGAACAAACGCCCTTCCGCCTGCCAATATGCGATAAACGTAGCCAGCTCGGCCGGCGTCACTGCCTCGCTCAGCGCGATGCCCCAAATCGCCGCCTGGCGCTGGAAATCGCTGTCCGGCTGCCAGCCTTCATACATGGCAAATTTGCCAACCGGCGTGGCAATCGGCGCGCTGTCGGTCTGGAATAAACTCTCATCCAGCGTGACATCATTCGGTTGCTGCGCGGCGGATTCCAGCGCCAGCAATTGCGCCAAACGCTGCGGCGTCAGCGCATAAAACGCCGGTGCATTGTTATGCAATACCGCTAGCGTGCCGTTCTCGGCCTGTTGCAGTACAGCGAGCGGGTCATGGCAAAAGCCATCCAGCCCCACCAGCGTTGAAGATAAGATTTTGACTGACATGAAGAAACCTGACGTTAACCAGCATGGTGCGCCGAGCGGCGAATACGGCCCGACGTTGTGCGGTAAGTGTAACTGTTTTAGCGCGGCGGATCGCGCGCGATTTAGAAGCTGGCGCTGACGCCGAGACTATAGATAAATTGCTCACCGCTGCTCACCGCACCGGTTTGCGCGAAAGAGGCAAAGGCCGCCATATTTTGGCCGAGCGGCATATTGGCACCAACGCTGACATCGACCCAATTGTTTTCGCGGCCGTTAAGATCATCGGCGCGATCGCGCGTCGGCGAAGGCAACTCCTCATTCACCAGATGACTGTAGCTAACCTGTGCCCACGGCGAAATCCAGCCAAAAGTGGAATCAACGCGCCAGCCCAAAGAGGCAATATGTTCGGCGTTATTGCTATCGACGCGCTCGCATTTCGGGCAGCTCAAAGTGGAATCATCGACGGCAAATTGCGCCACGGGGCCGGTGCTGGTCGCTTCACTGACCGGCATCGACCAACCTGCCGAGTAGCGATTAACGAACGGTGCGGCACCCACGCTGGCGGTTTCAGTGTGCATCACCATGATGCTGTCATTGGGCGAACTCAACGCCGCATCCATCAAGCTGCTATCGTTATTTTCCGTCAACATCAGATGATTACTGGAAATCTTTTCAGCAAGTATCGCGTTGTAATCTGGCGCACTATTTTGACCTGACTGATCAAAGGCGTGCGCATTCCCGGCCAGAAAAAATAGCCACAAACCACTAAAAGCCAGCGCAAGTTTGTGCTGGCCTGTCCGCTGACTTTTCTGCAACATGAAGGACTCCTGACGAAGCCGGGAAGAGAACGGGCGTTAAGGTTTTGTACAATCTTTATCGGCACCCATTGCTTAATTGTTAATCGGTTTTACAGAACGTCAAGGAAACGGGTGTTTTTTCGTCTGCTAAAGGAGTACTGCAATGCAACGCTGTGGCTGGGTAACTCAGGATCCGCTCTACCTTGCGTACCACGATAAAGAGTGGGGCGTGCCGCAAACCGATAAGCGCGCCTTATTTGAGATGATTTGTCTTGAAGGCCAACAGGCCGGACTTTCATGGATTACGGTGTTAAAAAAACGCGAAAATTACCGGCGCGCTTTCCATGAATTTGACCCGCAAGCGGTGGCGCTGATGGATGAAAGCGATATGGAACGCTTGCTGCAAAATGCCGGGATTATTCGCCATCGCGGCAAGCTGGAAGCGATCATTAATAACGCGCGGGCGATGCTGGCGCTCGAAGCTACCGGAGAGGACTTTTCACGCTTTATCTGGTCATTTGTCGATAATCAGCCGATTTTGCACCATTACGCCGATTATAAAGAGGCGCCAACCACCTCCGAGCCTGCCATTGCGCTGTCTAAAGCGTTAAAGAAGCGTGGTTTTAAATTCGTCGGCCCCACAACCTGCCACTCATTTCTACAGGCTTGTGGCTTGATTAACGATCATCAAACCAGCTGTTTCTGCCATCCCAATAACTTGTAACGCAATTCTTTACACTTTAAGACTGCCCCTCACGTATTTCCCCACAATTGAACGGCATAATAGTGCCGTTTTGGGGCTTTTCCCCATAAGGATATGTGAGGGCTTTTGTATGAATAAGCGTATTTTGGCGCTGACCTTGTTATTAAGCGGCAGCATTGCGCTGTCGGGTTGTACTACTAATCCGTATACCGGCGAATCTCAAGCCGGAAAATCCGGTATCGGCGCCGGTTTAGGCGCGGTGCTGGGCGCGGGCGTTGGCATGTTGTCATCCTCGAAGAAAGATCGTGGTAAAGGTGCGCTGATTGGCGCGGCTGGCGGTGCGGCCTTGGGCGGCGGCGTGGGCTATTACATGGATGTGCAGGAAGCGAAACTGCGCGACAAAATGCGCGGAACCGGCGTCAGCGTGACGCGTCAGGGCGATAACATCGTGCTGAACATGCCGAATAACGTCACCTTCGATTCCAACAGCAGCAACCTGAAACCGGAAGGTGCCAATACGCTGACTGGCGTAGCGATGGTGCTGAAAGAGTATCCAAAAACCGCCGTCAACGTGGTCGGCTTCACCGACAGCACCGGTACGCGCGCGCTGAATATGCGTCTGTCGCAGCAACGTGCGGATAGCGTAGCCAGCGGCCTGATTCTGCAAGGCGTGGCGCAAAACCGTCTGCGTACCCAAGGTTTAGGTCCGGATAATCCGGTCGCGAGCAACAGCACCGAAGCCGGTAAAGCACAAAACCGTCGCGTCGAAATCACCCTCAGCCCGCTGGGCTAAATCAGCATCCGGCCTGGTTTGCAGGCCGGATTCATTTCATTTTCCAGAAACTTTCGGCGCTATTTTTGTTGGAAAAAGCCCAACCGTTGCCAATTGATAGAGTCGCCCTTTTGTTTGTGTTAGCGTGATCAAAAATTGATCAGTGGAACACCATCATGTCGCTTAAAGCCATCGCCGCCGCTCTCGGCCTCTCCGTCACCACCGTGAGCCGGGCGTTGAATGGTTATGATGATGTCGCGGCCGCCACGCGCAAACGCATTGAGGATGAAGCGCAATCGCGCGGCTATCGCCCAAACGATGCAGCCCGTCGCCTGAAAACCGGGCGCGCCAATGCCGTTGGCCTGGTTTTCCCGATCAGTAACGCCTCTCTTAACGACAGCTATTACAGTGACATGCTGCTGACGCTGGAACAGCGCCTGGCGCAGCACGAAATCGATTTGCTGCTGCTCCCCGATAAGCCGCAAGATCAACACCGCAAGCTGATGCGTTTATTGCGCAGCGGTGCGCTGGATGCGCTGATTGTGACGCACACTTTGCCACTGGATTCGCGCCTGCAACGTTTGCAGCAGAAAGGTTATCGCTTTTTGACCCTGGGCCGCAGCCAGTTGCCCCATCCGTATGCATGGTTTGATTACGATAATCACGCTGGCACTTTGCTGGCGGCAAAACACTGTTTGCAGCAGGGCTTAACACGACTGGCTTATCTCGGCAGCAATGAACCTTCCACTTACGTGCTGGATCGTCGTCAGGGTTTTATTGATGCGCTAATTCAGCATCAGGCGCCGGTCGATCAAGCGCTAGTGGCCAGCTTGCCCTCTACACGCCGATCCGGTTATCAACAAACCAACGCCTGGCTGGCACACGGCAACGCACCGCAAGCCATCATTACCGATTGCAGCCCGATGGGTGAAGGCGCGGCGATTGCCTTGCAGCAAGCCAACCGCTTGAGTGGCGCGCAGGCGATTCCGCTGTATGTGTATGACGGCCTGCCGCATGATTCGATTATCGATCAACCGGTTAACACCATTTTACAACTGTCACAGCAGCGCATCGGCGAGCGTGTGGCCGAGATGGTGCTGGAATTGCTCAATGATGCGCCGCTGAATGAATTGCAAACCCTTTGGCAACCGGTGCTGCGCCTCACTTCTGACGCGCAATGATTGCGCCAGGTCCAGGGTGTGATAGTCTTCGCCTGTTTCTTTTCAGCAGGTGTAAGCAATGAAAACCAGGCCGCCACGCGCGACAATCAGTGACGTTGCCCGTACGGCAAAAACCGGTAAAACCAGCGTTTCTCGCTATCTCAATGGCGAAATCCATCTACTCTCGCCCGATCTCAAAGCCCGTATCGAACAGGCCATTGCCGAACTCAATTATCGTCCTAGCCAGATGGCGCGCGGCTTGAAGCGCGGTCGTACCCGTTTGATTGGCTTGATCATCGCTGATATCACCAATCCCTATTCCGTCGATGTGCTGTGCGGCATTGAAGCAGCCTGCCGTGCGCAGGGTTTTACCCTGTTGATGTGTAACACCAACAACGAAGTCGATCTGGAGCAGCATTATCTGCAATTGCTCAGCAGCTATCAGGTCGAAGGCATTGTGGTTAATGCGGTGGGGATGCACGAAGAAGTGCTGAATCGCCTGCAACAATCCATGTTACCGATGGTACTGATCGACCGCAAAATCCCTGATTTCGCCTGCGATGTGGTGGGATTGAACAACGCCGAAGCCTCGAATATCGCCACCCAACATCTGCTTGATAACGGCTATCAAGCGCTGCTGTTCCTCAGCGAGCCGCTCGGCAGCGTCAACACGCGACGTGAACGTCTGGGCGCTTTCTACGACACGGTAAAAAGCCAGCCGCAGGTGCAAGCCGAAAATGCCCAGGTGGCGCTGCATCAACCGGAAGAGTTGGCCGCCACCTTGCGTGAGTTCCACCAGCGCCACGCCGGAAAAGCCTGCGCAGTAATCGCCGCCAACGGCGCGCTGACATTACAAGTCGCACGCGCATTGCAGCGCCTTGAACTGCGTTGGGGCGAATCGATTGGCCTGCTCGGTTTTGATGAGCTGGAGTGGGCTGCGCTGGCGGGCGTCGGCATCACCACGCTAAAACAGCCGACCTGGCAGATTGGCTACGCCGCATTGGAGCAAGTTATCGCGCGCATTGAAGGCGGCGAACAAGCGATACGCGAACAGGTTTTCTCCGGCGAATTGATTGTGCGCGGCTCCAGCCAGCCGCTGCGCTAACTCCCCTTTTAATGGCTCACTTCGTGAGCACGATCATACTTCCGCACTCTGCTGCTGTTCTTTGGAACCGGTTCCATTTAGGTTTTTTATAATGAATGGGAAGGCGTCAACGCCCGGAGAGATGTGATGAAACCAGAAATTATTGTTGTAACCGCCGCCTACGGCGCACAGAAAGTCGCGGAACTGGGCGGCCAAGCCGCGCTGCTGCCACTGATCAAAATGTCTGGCGCCGATGGCGTGGAAATCCGCCGCGAGTTGTTTAGCGAAAATGAGTTGTGCCTGCTGCACGCGCTGGGCAATGCCATTGCACAGCATCAACTCAGCGCCAGCTATTCGGTGCCGGAAGCGTTGTGGCTCGATGATGGCGCACTCAATCCGCGCCTTGCGCAGTTCCTGCAAGAAGCCGAACAGCTTGGTGCTAAACGTCTGAAAGTGGCGTTGGGGCATTTTGTCGATCTCACCGAACTGCAAACACTGCGCGACATCCTGCAAGCCTCAGCGGTCACGCTGGTGGTGGAGAACGATCAAACGCCGGACAGCAAACTCAAACCGATGCTGAACTTCTTCCATCACGCCTGCGACGCCGCGCTGCCGCTGGATATGACCTTTGACATGGGCAACTGGCAGTGGACCGGCGAAGACGGATTGCAGGCCGCCGCCCAACTCAGCCGTTACGTCAGCTACATCCACGTGAAAACAGCGGTGGCGCACGGCGACACTTTCCGCGCCATCGCGCTGGATCAAGCCGATGACAGCTGGCGCACGCTGTTACAGGCGCTGCCTGACGATGCGCCGCGCGGTATTGAATTCCCGCTGGAAGGCGCGGATTTACTGGCGGTGACGCGTCACTACGTTGACCTGCTGCGGGCCGCGTAAGGAGACAACCATGACGCATAAAACGCTGGATGTAGTAACGATTGGCGAAGCGATGGCGATGTTTATCGCCCAGCAAACCGGCGACCTCGCCGCGGCGGAAAGTTTCGTGAAACGCATTGCCGGTGCCGAACTCAACGTGGCGATTGGCCTGGCGCGCCTCGGTTTGCAAGTGGGTTGGGTCAGCCGCGTCGGCGACGACAGCTTTGGCCGTTTTACCCTGCAACAGCTGGCGAAGGAAAACGTCGATCATCGCTGCGTGACGACTGATGCACGCTATCGCACCGGTTTCCAACTCAAATCCCGCGTCGACGATGGCTCCGATCCCGAAGTGGAATATTTCCGCAAAAACTCGGCAGCGAGCTATTTGTCGCCGGACGATTTCAACGACGATTACTTTGGTGATGCGCGTCACCTGCACTTAAGCGGCGTGGCAGCGGCGATCTCTGATAGTTCGCTGGCATTGGCAAAACATGCGGCGAAAGAGATGCGCGCGCGTGGCAAAACCATCTCTTTCGATCCCAATCTGCGTCCGGTGTTATGGCGCAGCGAAGAAGAGATGCGTAAGCAGCTGAATCATTTAGCGGAATACGCCGATTGGGTGCTGCCTGGCGAGAAAGAAGGCTTGATTCTTACCGGTTATCGCCAACCAGAAGCCATTGCTGACTTCTACCTTGATAAAGGGGTGAAAGCGGTGGTGATTAAAACCGGCAGCGACGGCGCGTGGTACAAAACCGCCGACGGCGAGAAAGGCCAGGTGGCGCCGATTCAGGTCGCAAACGTGGTGGATACCGTCGGTGCCGGTGATGGTTTCGCCGTTGGCCTGATCAGCGCGCTGCTGGAAGGCAAATCGCTGCCGCAGGCGATTCTGCGCGGCAACAAAATCGGTTCGCTGGCGATTCAGGTCGCCGGTGACAGCGAAGGACTGCCCACGCGTGCGGCGTTGGGTGATTTTTAAATAACACCGTTATAACCAGGTCGCCATTTAGGGTGACCTCAAAACGAATCTCAACAAACGCTGTACCTACAACAATATTATTGCGAGGCGCATCCACTGAATGCGCCCACCTCAACCAGAGGAGTCACCCATGAAATCGCAGACAATCGCGCCAAAACGCTGGTGGTTTATCATGCCCATCGTGTTTATCACCTACAGTCTGGCGTATCTGGACCGGGCGAATTTTAGCTTCGCCTCTGCCGCAGGGATTAATGAAGATCTTGGCATCACCAAAGGCATGTCATCGCTGCTGGGCGCCCTGTTCTTCCTCGGCTACTTCTTCTTCCAGATCCCCGGCGCGATGTATGCCGAACGCCGCAGCGTGAAAAAGCTGATTTTCTGGTGCCTGATTTTGTGGGGCGGCTGCGCCTCGCTAACCGGTATTGTGAGCAACATTCCCATGCTAGCGGCGATCCGTTTTGTGCTGGGTGTGGTGGAAGCCGCGGTGATGCCAGTGATGCTGATCTACATCAGTAACTGGTTTACTAAATCAGAACGTTCGCGCGCCAATACCTTCCTGATCTTGGGTAATCCGGTCACGGTGCTGTGGATGTCGGTGGTTTCTGGCTATCTGATTGAGTCCTTTGGCTGGCGCGAGATGTTCATCTTTGAAGGCATCCCGGCGGTGATCTGGGCGGTGGCCTGGTGGTTCATGGTGCAGGACAAACCGGCACAGGCCAAATGGATGAGCGAAAGCGAGAAAGCGGCGCTGCAAGCCCAACTGCAAAAAGAACAGGAAGGCATCAAGGCGGTGCGCAATTACGGCGAAGCATTCCGCAATCGCAACGTCATCCTGCTGTGCCTACAATATTTTGCCTGGAGCATCGGCGTATACGGTTTCGTACTGTGGCTGCCGTCGATTCTGCGAAATGGCACGCAAATGGGCATGGTCGAAGCCGGTTGGCTGTCGGCGGTGCCGTATCTGGCGGCGACTATCGCGATGATCGTGGTGTCGTGGGCATCCGATAAAACCCAGAACCGTAAACTGTTTGTCTGGCCGCTGCTGCTGGTTGGCGCACTGGCTTTCCTCGGTTCGTATCTGGTGGGCTCCAGCAACTTCTGGCTGTCGTATGCCTTGCTGGTGATCGCCGGTGGTGCGATGTATGCGCCGTATGGCCCGTTCTTCGCCATCATCCCAGAAATGCTGCCGCGCAACGTGGCCGGTGGCGCAATGGCGCTGATCAACAGCATGGGCGCACTCGGTTCCTTCGTCGGATCGTGGATTGTGGGCTATCTTAATGGCGCGACCGGCAGTCCTGCCGCCTCCTATATTTTCATGGGCGCCGCGCTGCTGGCTTCGGTTTGGCTGACCTTGATTGTCAAACCCGCCCAGAACAAAACCACGCCGCCAGTACACGGTGCCAGGCACGCCTAATTAATGAGGGAGGCCTGATGGGCCTCCACGACAAGGAGCTAAGAATGAAACCTGCTGTGATTCTTTATAAGAGCTTGCCCGATGATCTGCGCGCCAAGCTGGATGCCCATTTTTCCGTAACCGAAGTGCATGACATTTCATCGGAAACCATCCAGCAGCACGCGGCACAATTCGAGCAGGCGCAAGGTTTGCTCGGTTCAGGCGGCAAAGTGAATGGGGATTTGCTGGCGAAAATGCCGGCCCTGCGTGCCTGTTCTACGGTGTCCGTTGGCTACGATAATTTCGATGTTGATGCCCTTAATCAACGCAAAGTTCTACTTATGCACACGCCAACCGTGCTAACCGAAACCGTCGCCGACACCATGATGGCGTTGGTGCTGAGCACTGCGCGTCGCGTTACCGAGCTGGATAAATGGGTCAAAGACGGCGAGTGGCAAAAGAGCATCGGGCCAGAGCATTTCGGTGTTGATGTGCACCACAAAACCCTCGGCATTCTCGGCATGGGCCGCATCGGCCTGGCGCTGGCGCAGCGTGCGCATTTCGGCTTTGGCATGAATATTCTCTACAACGCACGCCGTCAGCATCAAGAGGCTGAAACTCGCTTCGGTGCGCGCGCCTGCGATCTGGAAACCTTGCTGAAAGAGAGTGATTTTGTTTGCATCAGCCTGCCGCTGACCGAGCAAACGCACCACATGATCGGTGCCGCACAGCTCAAGATGATGAAATCGAGCGCGATTCTGATCAACGCCGGTCGTGGTCCAGTGGTGGATGAGAAAGCACTGACCGCGGCACTGAAAGACGGCACCATTCACGCAGCCGGGCTGGATGTGTTTGAAGTCGAGCCAGTGCCAGCGGATGCGGAATTGCTGAAGCTGCCAAACGTGGTGGCGCTGCCGCACATTGGTTCAGCTACCCACGAAACCCGTTACGGCATGGCGCGCGATGCGGTGGATAACCTGATCGCAGCCTTAAGCGGCAAAGTGGAGAAAAACTGCGTTAACCCGCAAATCCAAGCCTAACCTGACCGCTTTACCCATTGCGCCTGCTCGCGGCGGGCGCTATGGTGGTTCCCCATTCGATTTCACAACGTTTTAACTTCCTATGTCCTTTTCTCAGTTTGGCGACAAATTTACTCAACACTCCGGCATCTCACGTCTGATGGAAGACATGGGTGAAGGCCTGCGCACGCCTGGTACCATCATGCTCGGCGGCGGCAATCCGGCCCAGATCCCGGCGATGAACGACTATTTCAACCAGTTGCTGCTGCAAATGCATCAGGACGGCAAACTGAGTGAAGCGCTGTGCAATTACGATGGCCCGCGCGGCAAAGCCTTGCTGCTGGATGCGTTGGCGAAAATGCTGCGCGAAGAACTCGGCTGGCCGTTGACCGCGCAAAACATCGCGCTGACCAATGGCAGCCAGAGCGCATTCTTCTACTTGTTTAACTTGTTCGCCGGACGTCGCGCCGACGGCAGCAAAAAACGCGTGCTGTTCCCGCTGGCACCGGAATATCTCGGTTATGCCGATGCCGGACTGGAAGAAGAACTGTTTGTTTCCGCCAAACCGAACATTGAGTTGCTGCCAGAAGGCCAGTTCAAATATCACGTCGATTTCGATCATCTGCCGCTCAATGACGATGTGGGTTTGATTTGCGTCTCGCGCCCCACCAATCCGACCGGCAACGTGATCACCGATGACGAACTGCTGCAACTCGATGCGCTGGCGCAGCAGCATGGCGTGCCACTGCTGATCGATAACGCTTACGGCGTACCGTTCCCCGGCATCATCTTTAGCGAAGCGCGTCCGCTGTGGAATCCGAATACCATCCTGTGCATGAGCTTGTCGAAACTCGGCCTACCGGGTGCACGTTGCGGCATTATCGTCGCCGATGAGAGCACGATCAGCGCCATTGGCAACATGAACGGCATTATTAGCCTCGCACCAGGCAGCATCGGCCCAGCGATTGCCACCGAGATGATCGTGCGCGGTGATTTGCTGCGTTTGTCAGAACAGGTGATTAAGCCGTTTTACCAGGCTAAAGTCAGCGAGACGATCGCCATTCTTCGCCGCTATTTGCCCGAAGATCGCTGCTTAATTCACAAACCTGAAGGGGCGATTTTCCTCTGGCTGTGGTTCCGCGATCTGCCGATCAGCACCGAAACGCTGTATCAGCGGCTGAAAGCGCGCGGCGTATTAATGGTGCCGGGTCACTTCTTCTTCCCTGGCCTCGAACACGCCTGGCCTCACACCCATCAATGCATGCGCATGAATTACGTGCCGGATGCCGAGAAGATTGAGCGCGCCGTGCAGATATTGGCGGAAGAGTTGGACGCCGCGTTCCTCAATTAGAAATTAAAAATCGCGCGATGAATCGCGCCGCTACAAATACGTGCACGTTTTGTAGCGGCGCAATTTATTGCGCAATTCCACAGCATTCACCCCTTTCCCAGCGACAACTGGCACCACTCCGCCAGCTGTTTAATCGCCTGCTCCACTTCGGCATTCCAGCCAAAACCGGCATTCAAACGGAAGCAGTGATCGTAACGATGATCGGTAGCAAAGATGTGTCCCGGCGCGATGCCAATTCCGGCATTGCGCGCTTTGAGGAATAACGCACGCACGTTGAGCGCGCCGAGCGGCATTTCCACCCACAACACATAACCGCCTTCAGGATCGGAAACGCGCGTGCCCGCCGGGAAGTAGCGCAACACCGCCGCACGCATGTGCTGGATTTGATTCTTCAACTCGCGCCGCAGTTTACGCAGATGCGCATCGTAGCCGCCGCTGCGTAGCAGTTCGGCAATCGCCGCTTGCGATAACACTGAGGTGCCCATGCTGGTGGTGTATTTCAGCGAGGCGATTTTGCGCATGTAGTTGCTGCTGTGCACCCAACCAATGCGGATGCCTGGCGCAACGGTTTTTGAGAAGCCGCTGCACAAAATGGCGTTCGGGCTGAAAGCGCGCATCGGGAACGGACGCCGCTCGCCAAACGCAGTATCACCAAAAATATCATCCTCAATGATCACCACATCGTTCTCGTCGGCTTGACGCGCAATGTAGGCTTTCTGCTCGTTAGGAATGCTTTTGCCCAGCGGATTATTGATGTTGTTGATGGTGAGATAGGCCTGCACCGCTTTGCGTTGAAACAGCGCGGTCAGCTTCTCAACATTGACGTAGCCGTCCGGGCCCGCTTCTACCTCAATCACGCGCAGATTGAGGTTATGCAGCATTTGCAGCAGTACGAAATAGCACGGCGATTCCACCGCCACAATGTCGCCCGGCCGCGTCGTCGCACGCAGCGCCAGCGAAATCGCCTCGATACAACCGTTGGTGATCAGGATGTCATCGGCGTTGATATTGCAGCCATAATCCACCGCGCGGCGGGCAATTTCACTTTTCAACGGTGCGTAACCGGTGCCTTTTACCGTATTGCCGAGTAGCGCGGGTTTGCTGTAGCCCATCTGGCGCATCAGCAAGCCAATCTTTTTCACCGGATAGAGCGAGATATCGCCGTTTGCCAGATCGAGGCGTACGCGGCAATCCGATCCCAGCATCGCCAAATGCAGCTCGGTTTGTTCGTCGAGCGGTGCTACTTCGCGCGGTTGCTCGCTGATCAACACCGGCAATTTTTTGTCGATATTACGCGGCGCGACAAAAAATCCTGACTTCGGCCGCGCCACCGCGAAGCGCTCATCCTCAAGCGTACGTAATGTTTTCAGCGCCGTGGTCATGCTGACACGGTATTGGGTTGCCAGCGTGCGCACCGACGGCAAACGGCTGTCGGCAGGCAACGAACCGCTGAGAATCGCTTGTTTGATCTGTTCTGCAATTTGACGGTAACGACTGCTCTGGCTCTCCTGCTCTTCCGTTTCTCCCGCCATCTGTTCCACCCTATTTCGTGCTGATCTGTGCGTATCCAGCAGATTACATTCAAAGTACTTTAGGCTGCATCAGTTAATTGATAACGATGCGCATTAACTCCAGCACGACGAAAAACACAGAACATTCATTGCGTAGCACCTTCGTGGCCCATTTCCCGTCGGTTGCCGCCAGCACGGCCACCGCGATTTTATTAGCCAAAGGATGAAGTCAAAAATGAATAATCTTTCCACCATGATGAGAGAAATAAGTGGCTACCTAACACCGGCAATTATCGATTCTGCTCAACATTGCGCGCGCCGTTTACTGGCCGCGTTACCTGACAGCCAACCAGAAAACAATCGCGTGCTGCTGGCCTACGGCGGCGGCAAAGACAGCAGCTATATGGTGGCGTACGTGCGCTACATCCAGGGATTGATCTGGCAGCAGCAGGGCAGCACTTTTCAACTGCGCATCAGCACCAACCGTCACGCGGCGATGAACGACAGTGTGATGGAGAATATTGATCGCGTGTATCGCGCGTTACACATCCTTGATGACGACTTCACCGAATGTTTGGTGACCGATGGCCTGCAAATCCGCGCGTTCGATCGCCACCTGCCGATGCCGGACAGCGTGCGTCAGCAGAATCGCAACGATGTGCTGATGAATGGCCACCGTTTCCGCGCCGATGCGCGCTCCACCTTCTGTAACGCCTGCAACCTCAGCATGGTGAACTCTTTCGGCCTGGCGGCACATTACAACGGCGGCGTTGATGTGATCATCACCGGCGATTCGCCGCAGGAGCAAACCGCCTATCTCGCGTGGGCGCGCCATCTTTCACGCCTGTTTGATGCGCCGGTCGCAGACAAAACTCGTGGCTTCAGCGGTTTCCTGCAAACGCTGGATGGCGTTGCCGAGCGTTACTTTGCCGATATTTATGGCGAGGATCAGGTGACGCCGGCGCACCGTATTACCTGGCAACTGGCGCGCGATCCGCTGTTCTTCAACATCTATCAAGACACCGCGTATGAGGCTGGCGCGCATTGGGCGCTGCTGACCGAATTTATGCACTTCCGCTTCGATGAGCTGATGTTCAGCTTCTCCGAGTCGGACTGCGGCAACCCAACCTTAATGGCACATATTCGCGGTCTGCGAGCGGAGACGCTGTTGCAGCGCAGCTACGCCGAAGGCATTCGCGAATATGTGCGCTTTGCGCTTGGGCTGATGTTGAAGAAGGATTTCCCGCCGCAGCTGGTCGACGAAATGGCGGCGCGCTATCAGGATGATGCGGCGATTAACCGTCAGCGTCAGCGTGCCGCGCAGTTTGCCGAACAGGCATTTGGCCTCAATGAAACCCAACTGATTTGCATGATCTATTCGCCATTTATCGCCCAAGGCAATCAGTTAAAGGCGTGGTTACTGCAACTTACCGATGCACCAGCAGAAGCCGCGGTGCGCGCGTTGCTGAGCGGCGAAAGTGATGATCTGCTGGTCGCGCAACAGTTGGAACAGCTTTCTGGTTTGACCGTGGCGCAAATGCGTCAGTGTTGGCGCAGCGCGCAGGTGAGCTCACTGCTGGACAACTCGCGTGGCGATGCGCTTTCACGCGTGCTGCGCTTCGATCCGCATAAAGCAGTGATTCAGGTGAATAACGGTGTGCTGCAAGACATCGTCACTGAAGTGATTTCCGGGCGTTAACCCGGTAAGGCAACGCGATGAGAAAGATTTTTCTGCAAATTGGTGCCACCCGCGATGGGCAAAATCCTTATTGCGCGGTCGCCAAACGCGAAGGTTATTTTACCGTGCTGGCGGAAATGGGCGATTTTGTTGATTACCAATCGCTGAGCATTTCGTTGCCGTTCGATCTGATTGTGCGGCTGGATCGCCCGGAAAATCCGTGGGATGTGCTGCAAGCCTGTTTGCATGCCGGATTGATGGAGCATCCGCAGGTGGTGCTGGCGGGCTTTGAAGCTTACAACGCCAGCGCCGGGCGCGTGCGTGAATTGCTGGCCGGGCCGGATGCCGGAGCCAGCTTTATCCCGCCCGATAAATACGCGCAGCGCATGGCGTTACGCAAAGCCTGGCAGCGTTTTCCGCAGCCAGAATTTCGCTTCTTCGCTTCGCCGCTGAGTATTGGTGATGCGCGAGATGCGCTGCTCTATCCCTGCGTGATTAAGCCGGTCGATGGCGGCGGCGGTTTGGGTATTTGGCTGGTCAACGAAGCCAGCCAGCTTGATGCGGTGATTGCCCGCCTGGTTGATACCATGAATTACGGTGGACGCGGTTTTAGCGGCTTTATCGTCGAAAGCTGGCTGCCGGGTGATGAATATTCGCTGCAAGGCGTGGTGGCGGATGGACAGGCCGTGGCGCTGACCTGCTGCCAAAAGGTGATCGAGCAGCATATCGATGACCAAGGCTGCATCAGCTTCTACGAATCCGGCCATGTGGCGATGGCGGCGCAGCAACTGCCCGCCAGCTTTAGCAGCCTGATGAGCTTTTGCTGCGAAACCTTTGGCTATCGTCAGGGTGCCTTTCATATCGACTTCATTCTGGTCAACGGCGAACCGCACTTCCTCGAAATGGGCTTCCGCTTGTCGGGCATGGGCGTGGTGAATCTGGTGCAGGAAGTTACCGGCATCAACTGGGCGGATGTGGCGTTTCACATTGAAGCCGGGCACGGCATGCCGTCGCTGAATTTCCCGGCGCAGCCGCAGGCGGTCGGTCGCTTGCGTTTGCGACAGCGATTGCAATACGACGCCGCCGAGCGCTGGATCGCCGAACATCAACGCGGCCAACTGCTGCCACCGCTGAATCTGCCGGAACTGGCGGTTTCACCGCGATCCTCGCTGTATGCCGACCTCACGCGCCACGCCGGGATTTTGGCGACCTTGCGCCTCGCCGCCAACAGCCGCGATGAGATTCTGGCGGTGTTCCACCACATTCTCGACGTGCCCGCGTTGGCGCCACGGAGATATTTACTATGTGCAGAATGATCCTCGCGCACGGCCAATTTGACGCCGCTGCGGTGCTGGAAGCCGCGCGCGCCATGAGCTGTGGCGAAACTGCCACGCACGACGGCCCAATTAAAGAGCATCCCAACGGTTGGGGCTGTTTGTGGCTGGAGCAAGGTCACATCCGCACCCTGCATGGCACCGGCACCTTTGCCGATGCGCTGCCGGGGATTGATGTCGATCGTCTGCGCGGCCGTTTTCTGGCGGTGCACGTGCGCCACGCCACGCTGAGTAAAAATCAGGGCATCGAATTCTCACATCCGTTGTGGCGCACCAGCGGCGAAACGCAGTGGTACATGATGCACAACGGTTTTTTGCCAACGGTTTATCAACGACTCGGCATGGCGGAGTCGCGTTTTGATTCCGCCGAATACCTCGAATATGTGGTTGATCACGCGACGCCCGCCGATTTCACCCGCGATTATCTGCGCGACAAGATGGCGCAGGTCGCGCCCGGCGGCAGTTCAGCCAATGCGATTTTTGTTACCCGTGAGAAAGCCTGGGCGTGGCAATGGCATCCCGATGACACGCCGTATCCCAACTATTTCACGCTGCACCGTTTCCAAAATAACAACAGCACCTTTATCTCTTCAGAACCTATTTCAGCACTGGGCACGGCGTCGGAATGGCGTCGCATGAGCAACCATGAACTTCATGAATTTCCGTTTGGGGAGTGAGCAACATGGCTATTTTCAATCAGATACGCGTTATCAATCCGAAGATGTTTGTGGAAAGTACCTGGCTGGACGACATCGTCACCGCGCGCGTGCCGCTGCTGGTATTACGCAATTTTCTCACGCCAGAAGTGCGTGAAGCGGTGGTTGATGATTTGCAACAGTGCCGTGAACAAGTGCGCGTATCGCACTATCCCAATGGCGCGCTGACCACGCTAGGTCCCTATCTGGCGAAACACACCGCTGCGCCGGAGAACTATTTTACCGAGCTGCGTGATATTCAGCCTGCGCTGCCGTCGTCGCTGCACTGCCTGCGTGACCAGATTTATCACTGGGTGCAGCAGTCGCTGCGCCTGGAAAGCCTGCAAACCGCCAACGAACCTGAACTGGGTGATTACGCCGGTTCGATTGTGCGTTTCCACGCCGATGGCGTCGCCAATCCACTGCACAACGACAATATTGTGCGTGACGCCGCCGGCAGCGGATTGGCGGTGACAAATATCCTGCATCAACTGAGCTGCGTGGTGTGCCTGCAAGAGTGCAATGCTGGCGGCCAGCTGCGCATCTTCAACAAAAAGTGGCAGCCGGTGGATGAATGCTACAAAACCCCCGGCGAGCTCGGCTATCAAACCGGCGTGATTGATCGCAGCGAAGTATGCGAATTTTCCCCACGCAGCGGCGATATCTATTTGTTTAATCCGGCTTTTTATCACGAGATTGATCGCGTGGAAGGCGACACGCGTATCACCATGGGCTTCTTCTTTGGCCTGACCGACAAAAAAATGAAACACGCCATCGCCTGGAGCTAACGCCAGGTTTTTTGACGAGGAGACGAGCATGAATACCTATGAAAAAGTCACTGCCCTGCTGGATCAACATCAAGCCCGCTATCGCGTGGTGGAGCATGAAGCGGTCGGTCAAACCGATCTGATTAGCGAGATTCGCGGTAACGATCTCAATCAAGCAGCCAAAGCGATGGTGCTGGAAGTCGCTATGCCAGATGGCGCGGAGGCGCGCTATCTGCTGGCGATTGTGCCGGGCGACTGCAAAATCAATTTCAAGAGCGCCGCACGCGCCATTGGCGGCAAGAAATCGAGCTTTGCCGCGCCGGAAAAGGCACAGGAATTAACTCAATGCGTGATGGGCGCAGTGCCGCCGTTTAGTTTTGATGACCGGCTGGCGCTGCGCGTCGATTCCCGCCTGCGCGACGTCGGTACGTTGTGGTTTAACGCCGGTGCGCTTGAATGCTCAATTGCGTTAGATGTGAATGATTACTTTGGTGTTGTCGGTGAGGAGTGTTGTGCCGAGATCGCTGCACCGGTGGCGGCAACCGCCTAAGCGGGAAGTAAGGAAGGTTTATGTCAGTAAAAGATATGTTGTTAGCGCTGTGCGTGGTGGTGGCGTGGGGCGTGAATTTTGTGGTGATCAAGCTGGGCTTGCAGGATATGCCGCCGTTTTTGCTGGCGGGATTACGTTTTAGCCTGGTGGCGTTTCCGGCGATCTTTTTCGTCAAACGTCCGGCGATTCCGCTGCGCTGGCTGATTGTGTATGGCATGACCATCAGTTTTGGTCAGTTCGCCTTCCTGTTCCTCGCCATCAAACTCGGCATGCCAGCCGGTTTGGCATCGCTGGTGTTGCAGGCGCAGGCATTTTTCACCCTGCTGCTCGGCGCGTTGTTCCTCGCGGAGAAACTGCGCTGGAATCATATCGCGGGCATGTTAGTGGCAACGCTCGGCATGTTTATGCTGGCCACCGCCGGTATGGAGGGCCAAACCACCGCGGGCATTACGCTGACCACCATGATGTTAACGCTGGCGGCGGCGCTGTCGTGGGGCTTGGGGAATATCACCAACAAGATTATTTTGCGTAATCGCAAAGTGCCGGTGATGTCATTAGTGGTGTGGAGCGCGCTGGTGCCAATTGTGCCGTTCTTCGCCTGTTCGTGGCTGTTTGATGGCGAAACGGCGATTGTCATCAGCCTGATGCACATCTCGCTGCAAACGGTGTTGGCGCTGATTTATCTGGCGTTTATCGCCACCATCGTTGGCTATGCGATTTGGGGCAATCTGCTAAGTCGCTATGAAACCTGGCGCGTGGCACCGCTATCGTTGATGGTGCCGGTAGTTGGTATTCTCAGCGCGGCGCTGATTCTCGGCGAAACCTTGTCGATGCAGCAGATGATCGGCGTTTGCGTGATCATTGTCGGTTTGCTGGTGAATGTGTTTGGCGGCATGGTGAAGCAGCGATTATTGGTGCGTACCTAACAAAAACGCCGCATTGCTGCGGCGTTTTCTTTATCTCTACATCCTGCTTACAGGATTTCGATGCGGCGTGGTTTCGCCTCTTCCGGGACGATGCGCACCAGATCGATGCTTAACAGACCATTCTCCAGTCGCGCATCGCGCACGGTGATGTGGTCGGCCAGCTGGAATTTACGTTCGAAGTTGCGCTCAGCGATGCCTTGATACAGGTATTTACGCTCCGGCTGCTCTTCCGGATGTGCGCCGCGCACCACCAGCATGTTGTCATGCGAGGTGATATCTAATTCGCTCTGGGCAAAGCCCGCCACCGCAATGGTGATGCGGTAGAAATTCTCATCCACTAACTCAACGTTGTACGGAGGATAGCCGCCATTAGCCTGGTTTTGATTGGACTCAAGCAGGTTAAACAAACGGTCAAAACCAATAGCAGAACGATAAAGTGGAGAGAGATCAAAATTACGCATAAAAAGACTCCTGATAATCAGCAAGTTTAGGCAACCTTCCACCATGGACAGGTTGTTCAGTCGTTGGTGTCCCTGGCGGCAACAGCAATGCGACTGTTCTCTAAAAATGGGTCCAGACCGGTCTCTTTCAAGGGCTAATCCGGTTTTTTTTGCAGCAATCCTGATGAAATGACATACACTCAGGGGATTATTCGCCTGCGATGCCAGACACAACCTTAGAGTTGTGCAGGTCAGGTGACACACTCCAGCCAGGGCCAAGCCATGACTGAAGGGATGATGAAGATGAATATGATGAAACGCTTTCCACTCACAGCCGTGCTGATTTGCAGTGCTTTTGCCTCTTCGGGCTGCTCCAGCGTGATGTCGCACACGGGCGCTAGCCAAGGCTATTATCCCGGCACTCGCGCCAGCGCGGAGATGATTGGTGATGACAAAACCAGTTGGGCGATCAAGCCGCTGGCGATTATCGATTTACCGTTCTCGGCGGTGCTGGACACTATTTTGCTGCCGTGGGATTACTTCCGCTCGGATAACAACTCCATTCACGATCGCGTATTGCAGAGCGAAAAAATGGCTGGCACCGATGCCAGCCTGGCAACGGCCGCCTCTATGCCTGCGCAGCCGCATTAACGCTGAATAGCTGACGCCAGCCGTCAACCTCGCGCATATAGGCGATCTGCTCGCCATCCGGCGACCACACCACCGCATCTCCGGATGGCGCTTGATCGCTGCGTGCAGTTAAGCGCGTGCATTGCCCACTCGCCACATCACAGCGCATCACACTGTTATCACAGATAAACGCCAGCGCGCTGCCGTCCGCCTGCCAGCTAAACGCCGACTGAATGCTGCTCGCCAGTTGCGTTACCTGACGCGGTTTACCGCCGTTGGGGGAAACCGTCCACAGCTGCACCACACCGCGATCGTCTGCTAATAAAAAGGCGATGGCGCTGCCATCCGGCGAAGCGCGCAGCCAATGGCGCGGTTGTAACGCCAGGCCCGAGGTGTGCGTGATACGACGCTGCTGTACGCCTGCCGGTGGCGCAGGCAATCGGTCCGTTGTGCCCTGAATCGGCGCGCTGCCTGCTTTGGCGTAATCCGCCAGCGATGCGGGTAAATCGACCACAAACACCTCCGGCACTTTGTCGCCATTCGCTGCTCGCGTGTCGCCGATAAAGGCAATCGCCCAGCGCTGCCAGCTGCCGTCGGCTTTTTGATAGCCTTGATTACCAATCCAGCACTCTTCATAGGCGCGATCAATCTGGTCGCTGCCCGGCTGCGGATCGCGCTGCGTCTGGCTAACCAGCACGCAATAATGGCTGCCATCGTATTCACGTGGATGCTGTTTGGGCGGACAAACCGGATGCAGCGGCACCGCCACGCCCACGTTGCGCAGGTCGTCGCGCGCATCCTTTTCATGCATCACGTGATCGTTGTAGGTAAAACTCAGCCGCGATCCGTCCGGACTAAAGACATGCACATGCGAGCCGCCGCGCAGCGCGCCTGGCGTGTAGGGCGCGGTGATATCAAACGCATCAAGATTTTCCGCATTGCCGTGCTGCACAATCACGCCGCGTCGATGGTGGAAATCGTAATGCCAATGCGCATCCGGATGTTCTGGGCCATGAATAAACACGTAGCGTGGCGGTAGATCAGGACTGACCGTGACGACACCAACATGTGCGCCATCGCGCGCCTGATACAGCACTTCAACCGCACCGCTGGCGACGTTGACGCGTTCAATCGTTAGGCTGGTAAACGATGCGCCAGAAGGCCGCACATCAAACGCCAGCCACTGACTGTCGGCGGTCCAGACGTTGATGTTAGTGAGCTGGTGATTACGCGGGGCAAAGGTGAGTTGTTTTTCTGACATGCGGCAACCTTAGAGGTGACAGTTGCCGGATAAATTACGTGATTTGTTGATGTGAATAAACCAGGTTGCGGTTATCAGCAAGGTCACCATAAATGGCGACCCTACGGATTGAGCATGTATTTCTTATCCGACGCGTTTTACATCGCCGACCAGCAGGATGTAAGACAGCGCGCCAATCAACGCCACAGCAGAGATATACACCAGCGCCGGGGCGAAACCATAATCCTGCGCCAGATAACCCACCACCAGCGGAACGGTGATGCCGCCGAGTCCGCCAACGAAGTTGAACATGCCGCCAGTCAAACCAATCAAACGTACCGGGGCGAGAGAAGAAACCAGCGACCAGGTAATCGAGGCAAAACCGTTGCCGAAGAAGGCGATCGCCATCAGCGTCATAATCCAGATCGGATCGTTGGTATAGTTAGCGCCCATGATGCAGGTGGAGATCAACAAGCCGCAGATGATGGGCGTTTTACGCGCAAAACCCAGTGAACGGCCGCTGCGCACCAGACGGTCGGCGACGATGCCCGACAGAATCACGCCAACAAACGCGGCGAGGAATGGCACGGTGGTCATGAAGCCTGCGGTCAGCGCGGCGATGTGTTTTTCCTGGGTCAGATAGTTCGGGAACCAGGTGAGGAAGAACCACAGCGTTGAGGTTACCGCGAACTGGCCAAGATAGACGCCGCACAGCTTGCGGTGGAACACCAGTTTCCAGTCGGCAGCGGTGAGTTTGGTGCGAGTTTTCTTTTCGCTCGGCGCATCACCATCAACCATCGCGCCGCCTTCGCGGATGTAATCCAGCTCGGCTTTATTAATGCCTTTGCTCTGGCTCGGCGCCTGGTAGAACTTAATCCAGATCAGCGACCAGATGATGCCAATACCACCGGTGATGATGAACACCCAATGCCAGCTCAGCAGTTCCTGAATCCAAATCAGCAGCGGCGTGAGGAACGCCAAACCCACAAATTGGCCGGAGGTGTAGAAACCCACCGCTGATGCACGTTCTTGCTCTGGGAACCAACTAGTGACTAAACGGTTATTGGTCGGGAAAGCCGGTGCTTCAAAAATACCAGTAATGGCGCGCAGACCGATTAACGATAATAAACCGGTGGCGAAGCCCTGGAATAAGGTGGCGACCGACCAACCAAAGATGGCAATAAAATAAGTTAAGCGTGAACCGACGCGATCGAGAAACCAACCGCCGGGAATTTGGCAAAGAGTATATAACCAGGCAAAGGCAGAAAATACATAACCCATTTGCGCTTTGCTAATCCCAAACTCTTCCTGAATATGCGCGGAAGCCACGGCTAAATTAGCGCGGTCGACATAACAAATCACCACGGTAATAAAGATCATTAATAGTGTGATATAACGGCGGCGCGTCGGTTTGGCGTGAACAGCTGAGAGATCCATGGTGTGTCTCCGTAATGATGCTTGTAGGGGCGAGCGTCAGCACGGGCGGGCCAAAAGCCGCCCCTACAAGCGCAAGGCAACGTTTTCGAATGTAAAACCGCGTTGGTGGTAAATAAGCCATGCCGGGAAAAAGGCTGAGTGAAGCCCTATGCCCTATTTCACCGGCATATCAGGTTGTAAATCGTTATTTTTTCTAGCGGGTATTTATTACCACTCAGCTACGCTTCCATCCGGGAAACGCCATAATGGATTGCGCCAGTCTGGCGCATTTTTACTGCGCTCAATCACCAGCTCTTCGTTAATTTCAACGCCAAGGCCCGGTTTATTTAATGGATAGAAATGGCCGTCATCCATTTTGAAATCATCTTTATTAATCACATAATCCAGCAATTCTGCGCCCTGATTATAGTGAATGCCCATGCTCTGTTCCTGGAACACCGCATTGCGCGAAACGAAGTCAACGTGCAAACACGCCGCCAGCGCAATTGGACCGAGCGGGCAATGCGGTGCCAGCGCGACATCGTAGGATTCCGCCATTGCGGCAATTTTGTAGCACTCGGTGATGCCGCCTGCATGCGACAGATCCGGTTGCAGAATCGCCAGACCACCGGCTTCCAACACGCGTTTGAATTCAAAGCGCGAGAACATGCGTTCGCCAGCTGCAATCGGAATATGGGTTTGCGCGGCCAGACGCGGATAGTATTCCGCTTGCTCGGCCAGCACCGGCTCTTCGATAAACAGCGGACGATACGGTTCCAGCTCTTTAATCAGTACTTTCGCCATCGGCGCGCTAACGCGACCGTGGAAATCGAGGCCAAACTCAATCTCTTTGCCAAAGGCTTCGCGAATCTGCGCCACGGTATTCACCGCGTCATCCACTTTGCGCGCGTTGTCAATGATGCCCATCTCTTCGCAGCCGTTGAGCTTGAAGGTGTCAAAACCGATGGTGCGCAATTTCTTAATGCCATCAATGACATCGGCAGGACGATCGCCGCCCACCCAGCTGTAAGCTTTGATGCTGTCACGCACCAAACCGCCCAGCAGTTGATAGACCGGCACACCCAGCGCTTTGCCTTTGATATCCCACAACGCCTGATCGATACCGGCGATGGCGCTCATTAAAATCGGGCCGCCGCGATAGAAACCGCCGCGATACATCACCTGCCACAAATCGTTGATACGCGCCGGATCCTGACCAATCAGGTATTCCGATAATTCGTGTACCGCCGCTTCGACGCTGCGCGCGCGGCCTTCGATCACTGGCTCGCCCCAGCCGACAATGCCTTCGTCAGTTTCGATTTTCAGGAACATCCAGCGCGGCGGTAGGCGATAGGTGGTGAGTTTGGTAATTTTCATTTTACAGCGTCCTTATATGCGGCAATAAATGCGCGAGCCTGTTCCACAGTGCGCGACAACGGTTGACCGGCGCGATACAAATCACTGCCTAAACCAGCACCGATGCAGCCTGCGGCAATAAATTCATGCAGGTTTTCCGGTGTTACACCGCCGACCGCAAACACCGGCACTTCTGGCGGCAACACGGCTTTCAATGCTTTGATGTAACCCGGACCAAACGCTGACGACGGGAAGATTTTTAGCGCCTGCGCACCGGCCTGTAAGGCGGTGAAAGCTTCGGTGGCCGTCGCACAACCGGCGGCGACAATCATGCCTTTGGCCACCGCCTGACGGATCACCGCGGCATCGGTATTTGGCGTTACCACCAGCTTGCTATTCAGTTCGGCCAAGGTATCGACCTGCGCCGGATTCAGCACCGTACCCGCTCCAATCAGCGCTTGATCGCCGAAGGTTTTTACCGTCGCACCAATGCTTTTCTCCCACTGTGGTGAGTTGAGCGGGATTTCAATCGCGTCAAAACCCGCTTCAATCAGCGCGCCAACGTGCGCTTCAACTTCATCCGGCGTGATACCGCGCAGGATGGCGATCAGTGGCACTTTAGTTTGCCAGGACATTCGCAATACTCCTTATTCCATGTTGGAACGCGCGATCGCCTTCCAGCGTGACTGAATCCAGGCCGATAAATTGCAGCGCCTGCTGATAACGTTGCGCCAGCGCACTACCGGCAATAATGGTGATCGGTTGGCGGGCGGCGGCGTGATTTTTGGTCATCAGCGCCACTTCGTGACCGATCAACAAACCGGAAAGGAAGTCGCTGATATGGCGACGATCGCGTGCACCCAGCACATGCGAGGCGCGCACTTCAAACAGACGCGACAGGATTGAGCTGTCGTTGCTACCCACCTGTAAACCCTCGCGGAAAGCTGCTGAGTTATCCTCCTGCGGCGGTAATCCGGCGCCAATCAGCGATTGTTTCAGCAACAGATGATGCAGCTCGCCAGTCATTACGGTGCGGAAATCCAGTACGCGCTCCTGCTCGACCTGCACCCATTTGGCATGTGTGCCGGGCATCACATATAACGGCGCAGGTTGCAGCGTTACTGCGCCCAGCAATTGCGTCTCTTCGCCGCGCATAACGTTGTAGTTGTCATCACGTTCGACACTCAATCCCGGCACGATCCACGCTTTATCGTCAACGCGTGTTAAGCGGCTGCCGATGTCATTCAGCGCTACCGGACACGATAAATACGGCACCGACAGCCAACCGGCATTGCTGCCGACCATGCCCGCCATCACCACCGGCACATCGTTCACCGGCCAGCCTTCGGTCACGCTGGCAAAAACCTCGGCTGGCGTGCGATCGCCAAGGCGCGTGACGCCCGCTTCCGAACGGCGCTCATCCACGCAGATACCGGCTTGATAATGCCAGGCGCGCAGGTTGGTTGAGCCCCAATCAATTGCGATATAGCTACTCACATAATCTCCTTGAGTCGTGCCGTTGAGCTGGCAATCATCGCTTTGGCTGCCTGCTCTGCGGCATCGCCATTCTGGTGGCGAATGGCATCGAATAGCGCTTTATGTTCGGCTAATGTGCGCGGCATGTTGCCTTCATCTGCCATATAGGTTTGAGCAAACACCGCTTTTTGTAGCTGGCTGATCGCCACATTGAGCTGTTGCAAAACCGGGTTGTGCACCGAATTCAGCACCGCTTCGTGATAACGAATATCCGCTTCATTAAAGGCTTCGCGATTGAGGTGGTTGGCAACCATGTCGTTGTAAGCCAACTCGATCGCCGCCAAATCGCTGGAAGTGGCGCGTTCCGCTGACCAGCGCGCAATCTGCGGTTCCACCAGCACGCGCACTTCGTTCATCGCCGCGATTAAGCGCGGGTCTTGATCGTGTGCCAGCGCCCACTGCAATACGTCGCTGTCGAGGTAGTTCCACTGGTTACGCGGCGTGACGAAGGCACCGCGATAGCGTTTCATCTCCATCAGGCGTTTCGCCATCAGCGAGCGATACACTTCACGAATGATGTTGCGCGAGGTTCCAAAGCGTTCACACAGTTCTGCTTCGGCGGGCAACGCTGCGCCTGGCACAAACTTCCCTGCGACAATCTCTTCACCCAACGTCAGGATGATGCGCTCGGTTTTACTTAAATGTTGTTGCGTCATGATGTTCCATTCAGTGATAGGCAATAACGCATCAGATTACTGCTTTCATACAACGAAGCATAACTGATGCAAATTGTAGTACCATTAGCTTGGGTTGTACTACAATGTGGATCACAAAACAGACAACCCACCTGTGCGAATGCCAATAAAAAGGGCAGCCAGATGGCCGCCCCTAGAAGAATTTTAATCAAGGTTTTTCGAGTTACAGCACCAACTCTTCAATCGCGTGCGCTACACCATCTTCCATGTTGGTCTTAGTGATGAACTGCGCGATTTTCTTCACCGACTCAATGGCATTGCCCATCGCGACGCCGGTTCCAGCGTATTCAATCATCGCCAGATCGTTTTCCTGATCGCCAATCGACATCACTTCTTCACGCGCTAATCCCAGCTTGTCAGCCAGCATTTTCACGCCTTGTCCTTTATTCACGCGTGAATCAAGGATTTCGAGGTAATAAGGCGCGCTTTTCAGGATGGTGTAATTATCTCGCGCCTGCTGCGGCAAGCGCTGAATGGCGGAATCCAGCAGATCTGGCTTGTCGATCATCATCAATTTCGGGAAACGCGTGGCGCGATCCATCTCTTCAACTGAGCGATAACGTACTGGAATGCCGGTTAAGCTGGCTTCGTGAATGGTGAATTCGCTGATGTCTTTGTTAGGCGTATAAAGGAAAGATTTGTCGAAGGCTTGGAAGTGCACACCGAGATCGCGCGCCAGCTGTTCGATATAAAGATAGTCATCAAAACCCAGGGTGATTTCCGCCACGCATTCGCCATCATTGGCGCGATGCACCAGCGCACCGTTGTAGCTGATGCAATATTGCCCTTCATCAACCAGATCCAATTCCATCAGGTAACGTTGAATGCCAACGAACGGACGGCCAGTGGTGAGCACCACCATGACGCCTTTTTGATGCGCTCGCGCAATGGCCGATTTTACTGCCGGAGTGATTTCATGCTGCGGATTGAGCAGCGTGCCGTCCATATCGATTGCTACCAGTTTTATAGCCATAACGTCCTCGTTGAGTCAGGGTTTTGATCAATGCTAGCGCGATTCAGCTCACATTGACCAGTTTACCAGCTGACTTCAGACTTATTCCCAGGGCATAAAAAAAGCCATCACCGAAGTGATGGCCTTGCTACACAGGACTCTAGAGGATGATGTTAGTGGCTCATGGCGTCTTTTTTCATGCCCATTTCATCTTTCTTCATGGCGTCTTTCTTCATGCCCATTTCGTCTTTCTTCATGGCATCTTTCTTCATGCCCATTTCGTCTTTCTTCATGGCATCTTTCTTCATGCCCATTTCGTCTTTGTGCATGGCGTCTTTCTTCATGCCCATTTCGTCTTTGTGCATGGCGTCTTTCTTCATGCCCATTTCATCTTTCTTCATGGCATCTTTGCCCATGGTGTCTGCTGCATAGGCTACAGACATGGTCATCATTGAAGCGATAAAAGTTGCTACGATTACGTTTTTCATAGGGTGTTTCCTTACAGTTTTGGTTTATTAAAGGTGTTGGCGCCGAATTAGCGCAGCTTTTTAAGGGATCAGCTTCCGCCGAACCAGTTGTAGCCCTCGTCTTCCCAGTAACCACCGGTATAACGATTGGTTATTTCAATCACCTGAATATGCTTCGGATTCTTATATCCCAGCTTGGTGGGAATACGGATCTTCATTGGGTAGCCATATTCAGGCGGTAAAATGCGTCCATCCCAGCTCAAAGCCATGATGGTTTGCGGATGCAACGCCGAGGCCATATCAATGCTGGTGTAGTAATCATCCGCACATTTGAAACTGATGTATTTAGCCTTGATATCCGCGCCAATCAGTTTCAGGAAATCGGCGAAACGCACGCCACCCCAGCGACCAATCTCACTCCAGCCTTCAACGCAGATATGGCGGGTGATCTGATCGACTTGCTGCATGTTGTAAAGCTCAGGCAGCGACCAACTGCGTTTGTCATTCACCAGACCTGCAATCTCCAGACGCCAGTTGTCACCGTTGATTTGCGGGATATCTTCTTCGCCATAAAACGCGTTGAACGGAAAAGATTGTGAGATGCGATCCGCACTGTATTCCGGTGACAGATTGGCGGGATTAAACAGCCAACTTTGAACGCGATCGTTAAAGCTGGAAAATTTATTCAGCACTTTATCGACGTCAGGTTTATCACTGAGATCGCAGCCCGAGAGCATCACCACGCCACCGAGGGTTAAGCCCTGGCGCAAGAAACGCCGACGTGATGAAGAATCCAGTTTGCGCGCCAGCAATTGCTGCGCTTCCTTTACCAATGCGTCGGCATCGCCAGGCGAAAGATCGACATTTAACTTTTTCATTTCGCTCTCCTTAGCGTCCGCGCAGCATGGCAAGCAGGGTTTTTGGTACCAGCGCCACCATCAGCAAGTGCACCGCCACAAATCCCACTAGCGCCGCCATCGCATAAAAATGGATGTAACGTGCCGCTTCATAGCCACCAAGCAGATCGCGCAGCAGCCCAAATTGCACCGATTTCCACAGCACCAATCCAGACAGCACTAGCAGCAGGCAATCAACTATCACAAAGAGATATGCGGCGCGTTGCACGTTGTTGTAATGGCGCAAATCCGCATGTGCTAACTTTCCTTTCAGCGCGTTGAATGCATCGTTAAGCAATCCACCCAAACTCAGCGGCAGAAACTTCTTACCGAAACGCCCGGTGATGATATTCATCGCCAGATACAGCACACCGTTTACGGCAAAAATCCACATCGCGGCAAAGTGCCACTGCAAAGCGCCGCCTAACCAGCCGCCGATGGTGATCTCGCCAGGAAATCTGAAGTCAAACAATGGCGAAGCGTTGTAAATGCGCCATCCGCTCAACGTCATAATCACAATGACCGCCGCATTCACCCAGTGACACACGCGCAGCCATCTGGGATGTACTACGGATGAACACCGTGATTTTTCATCCATCTGCATTTCCATTTTTTCGATCCCATCTATCAATCAGGCCTGCATTCTGCCGTCAAAATGTTGAACCTCAGGACAAGAAACGTCTTAATAAATGCCCGGGTCCAATCTCTGTTTACCTTCTATTTGGCTCATTAATGCCAGCCATTTCCCTGATGACGGCGAAATATTTCCATCATTTTCCATCCATGTCTGACCTCGTCGGCCAATCACTGAATGCTATTGTGGCGAATTGTTGTTCACCAAAGCCTCACGTCGAGTTAAACAAAATGTGAAACTTCCGAGGGGCTTTAAGCGGTAACATCTATGGGATTCTTAATGCAGGGAAGAAAAATGACCGACGCAAAAAAGATACTTATCGTCGAGGATGACAGCGGAATAGCCGACGTTCTCCGCCTTAACTTTCAGGATGAAGGTTATGCCGTTACCCATGCAGCAGACGGAAATCTCGCTGTTCATTTGCTGGAAACACAACATTGGGATGCGTTGATTCTTGATTTGATGCTGCCCGGCATTGATGGGTTGGAAATCTGTCGCCGCGCACGCGCCATGAAGCGCTATACGCCAATTATTATGATCAGCGCGCGCTCAAGTGAAGTGCATCGCGTATTGGGACTGGAACTCGGCGCAGATGATTATTTGCCTAAGCCGTTTTCAGTGGTGGAATTGATTGCGCGCCTCAAAGCGTTGTTCCGCCGCCAGGAAGCGATGAACATGAATTCACGCATGGAAGCGGGCACGTTGCATCTGGATGCATTGATGATCGATCCGGTCGCGCGTGAAGTGTGGCTAAGTGAAAAGCCGGTAAGTTTGACGCCACGTGAGTTTGATTTGCTGTATCACTTCGCCAAACATCCGGGAAAAGTGTTCTCACGCCTTAATCTGCTTAACCAGGTTTGGGGCTATCAACACGACGGCTACGAACACACCGTGAATACCCATATCAACCGTTTGCGGTTGAAAATTGAAGCTAATCCTGCCGAACCGCTCTACATCCTGACTGTGTGGGGCAAAGGCTATAAATTCTCGCTGCCCGCCAACTAGGTTTTTAATGATGAAACGCCTGACACTCAGCCAGCGCCTCGCTCTGGTTTTCGCTTCTTTGCTGTTGCTTTGCACGCTGTTGTCAGGCTGGATGCAGATTCGGGTTAACGCCCAATATGGCAGCGCGGTGGTGCAGCGCTTATCAGACGGACTGGCGCGCAGTATCGCCAGCCTCAATCCGAATATGATTGGTGAGAACGGTGTGAATTTACCGCTGATGAAGGCGTTGTTCAGCGATTTGATGGTGCTCAATCCCAGCGTTGAAGTTTATTTACTGGATGCTCAGGGCAATCTATTAGCAGATGCTGCGCCACCCGATCATCTCAAACGCACTAAAGTGAATCTGGCTCCCTTACAGGCACAATTACAGGGAGCCACATCGCCGATTTACGGCGATGATCCACGCAATTTGTCGGAAAAAAAAGTATTTAGCGTTGCGCCGCTTTCACTCAATGGTCATTTAGCCGGCTATCTGTATGTCATTTTGCAGGGCGAAAACTATCACCAGTTGGCGCAAGAAGCGCAACTCGACATCTTGATGCGCACCTCTTTATGGTCATCTTTGCTAGTCGTGTTATTTGGTCTTACGGCGGGCGCGGTGGCGTTTAGCTTGATCACCCGCCCCATACGCCAGCTAACCCAGCATGTTAGCCAACTCGATCATCAAGATATGATAGCAATTAAGCAGCTGGCAGAGTTACCGCTGCCGCAACCACATGAGAAAGATGAAGTGAGTTTGTTGCAAGGCGCCTTCATCGGCATGGCGCGGCGCGTGGCCATACAGTGGGAAAAGCTGGCTTATCAGGATCAGCTACGCCGCGATTTCGTCGCCAATATCTCACATGACTTACGCACGCCGCTCACCACACTGCACGGCTATCTTGAAACCCTGCTGTATAAAGGCGACAGCTTAAAATCCGACGAGAGCCAGCGTTATCTGCACATTGCGCTGTCGCAAAGCCAGAAAGTCAGCATGCTGGCGCAGCAATTGTTTGAGTTAGCGCAGCTGGAATATGGCGTGATCAAACCGAATCGCGAAGTGTTTAGCCTGTCAGAACTGACTTACGATGTGATGCAAAAGTTTGAGTTGATGGCCAGTGCGCGCAATATCCGTTTGGTGGTGGATATGCCGGAACAGCTTTTACAAGTGAACGCCGATGTCTCAATGATCGATCGCGTACTGACCAACTTATTCGACAATGCCATCAAGCACACGCCAGAAGCGGGCAGCATTGAAGTCACGTTGCGTGGCGCGGAAAACGAGGTGGAAGTCAGCTTGAAAGATTCCGGGCCAGGCATACCAGACGGCTTGCGCGCCACGTTGTTTGAGCGTCCATCGGCATTAACCCACGCCAGCACGCGCAAAAACAGCGGCGGTTTAGGATTGATGGTGGTGCGTCGCATTCTTCAATTGCATGGCCGCGATATTCGTTTAGACGATCGCGTATCCGGTGCCTGCTTCCGCTTTTCCGTCCCACGCTGAAAATAAAAAACCCTTCCACCAGGGAAGGGTTTTTGTAGCGAACTTCGTCGATTAGATATCGATGTTGGCGGCTTTCAGCGCATTCTCTTCGATGAAGGCGCGGCGCGGTTCTACAGCATCGCCCATCAAGGTCGTGAATAACTGGTCAGCAGCAATCGCATCCTTGATGGTCACACGCAACATGCGGCGGCTATCTGGATCCATGGTGGTTTCCCACAGCTGCTCTGGGTTCATCTCACCCAAACCTTTATAACGCTGTACTGACAGGCCGCGACGCGACTCTTTCACCAACCATTCAATAGCTTGCTCGAAGCTGGTGACCGGCTGACGACGTTCGCCACGTTCAATAAACGCATCTTCTTCGATCAGGCCACGCAACTGCTCGCCCAAACCACAGATTTTGCGGTATTCCGGTCCATCAATGAATTCGCTATCCAGCGGATAATCGGTATCGACGCCGTGTGTACGTACACGCAGCACCGGCTCGAACAGGTTCTGTTCGTGATTGGCGCGAACGTGGGCCAGATAGCTGCTGCCATGCGCTTCGCGCTCGGTCAGATATGCTACCAAACCGTCAATCCAACCTTTCACCGCCGCTTCATCGCTGAGATCGATCAACGTTGGGTGATAAATCAGACCACGTAGCAGCGCAACCGGGAAACGGCGCTCCATGCGTTTGATCATGCGCTGGGTGCCATTGAAATCCGCCACCAAGGTTTCCAGCGGCTGACCTGCCAACGCAGGTGCACTGGCGTTAGTGTGCAGCGTGGCACCATCGAGCGCGATCGCGATTTGATACTGATCCATCGCTTCGTCGTCTTTAATGTACTGTTCTTGCTTGCCTTTCTTCACTTTATACAGCGGCGGCTGAGCAATATAGACGTGACCACGTTCAACGATTTCTGGCATCTGACGGTAGAAGAAGGTCAACAGCAGCGTACGAATGTGCGAGCCGTCGACGTCCGCATCGGTCATGATGATGATGCTGTGATAACGCAGTTTGTCTGGGTTGTATTCGTCACGGCCGATACCGCAACCGAGCGCGGTGATCAGCGTGGCAACTTCTTGCGAAGCCAGCATTTTGTCGAAGCGCGCTTTCTCGACGTTGAGGATTTTACCTTTCAACGGCAGAATCGCCTGGTTCTTACGGTTACGGCCCTGTTTTGCTGAGCCGCCCGCTGAGTCCCCTTCCACAAGGTAGATTTCAGACAGCGCGGGATCGCGTTCCTGGCAATCAGCCAGTTTGCCCGGCAAGCCAGCCAAATCCAGCGCGCCTTTACGACGAGTCATTTCACGGGCACGACGTGCCGCTTCACGCGCACGCGCAGCATCGATAATTTTGCCGACCACGATTTTGGCGTCAGATGGATTTTCCAGCAGATATTCCGCCAGCAATTCGTTCATCTGCTGCTCAACCGCAGATTTCACCTCAGAAGAGACCAGTTTATCTTTGGTCTGGGAGGAGAATTTCGGATCCGGCACTTTCACCGAAACCACCGCAATCAAGCCTTCACGCGCGTCATCACCGGTGGCGCTGACTTTGGCTTTTTTGCTGTAGCCTTCTTTATCCATGTAGGCATTCAACGTACGCGTCATCGCTGCACGGAAACCAGCCAGGTGCGTACCGCCATCGCGCTGCGGGATGTTGTTGGTGAAGCAGTAGATGTTTTCCTGGAAACCGTCGTTCCACTGCAACGCCACTTCTACGCCGATGCCATCTTTCTCGGTCGAGAAATAGAACACGGTTGGGTGGATTGGGGTTTTGTTCTTGTTGAGGTACTCAACAAACGCCTTGATGCCGCCTTCGTAGTGGAAGTGATCGCTCTTGCCGTCACGTTTATCTTCCAGACGAATCGACACGCCAGAGTTGAGGAACGACAGTTCGCGCAGGCGTTTTGCCAGGATGTCGTACTCAAACTCAATCACGTTGGTGAAGGTTTCATAGCTCGGCCAGAAACGCACGCGGGTACCGGTGGCATCGGTATCGCCCGACACCGCCAGCGGCGCTTGTGGCACACCATGCTGATAAATCTGCTGATGCACTTTGCCTTCGCGACGAATCGTCAGCTCGAGCTTCTGCGACAGGGCGTTGACGACCGAAACACCCACGCCGTGCAGACCACCGGAAACTTTATACGAGTTATCGTCGAACTTACCGCCGGCGTGCAGCACGGTCATGATCACTTCCGCCGCAGAAACACCCTCTTCCGGGTGAATACCGGTTGGAATGCCACGGCCATCATCTTGGACAGATACGGAGTTATCAGCATGAATAGTAACAACAATGTCACTACAGTGACCGGCGAGCGCTTCGTCGATAGCGTTATCCACGACTTCGAATACCATGTGATGCAGACCGGTGCCGTCATCCGTATCGCCGATGTACATACCCGGGCGTTTGCGTACCGCATCAAGCCCTTTAAGGACTTTGATACTTGAGGAGTCATAAGAATTCGACATCAACGTTTCTCGCTCATTTAATCTTCAGGTTGAACCACTATTTTACCCTGTTCCACGCGGAACATCTTGCCCTTTTCGTCACTCATGTCGATTACATGCTCAACACCAATGGCGCTGACAAACACTTGAGCCTGCGTGGCTTTTAGGCGTTCAGCTAACAGCCGACGACGGGTGTCATCCAGCTCGGAGGCAAAGTCATCAATCAAGTACAAACAGCGTCGCCCGCTGCTGCGCGTCAGATATTCGCCCTGCGCTAAGCGCAGCGCACACATCAGCAGTTTTAATTGACCGCGTGAGAGTAAATCTTCCACCGGCGTACCTTCTGCACGAATACGAAAATCGGCTTTGTGCGGGCCGCTGGCGGTATAAGTAAGCGCACGATCGCGCTCGAAATTGCGTTCCAGCAGTTCGGCGTAGTCGCTCTCTTTATCCCAGCCGCGCTGGAAAGAGAATTTCAGTTCGAACTCTGGTAAAAATTGGCCGCAGGTGGCGATAATTTCACGGGAAATTGCCGCGCTGTATTCGGCGCGCCAGGCACTGATTTGCTCGGCCAGCGGCACCAATTCCTGATCCCACGGACGGATCTGGCTATAACGTGTCACCTGACGCAACGCCGCATTACGCTGTTTTAGCAGCCGACGTAAGTTGCTCCAGGCATTGAAAAAACCGGGTGAAGCGTGAAAACAGCCCCAATCGATATAGGCACGGCGATACTTCGGCCCGCCATTCAGCAAGGTAAAACCTTCAGGTGTGATCAGCTGCATCGGTAACAATTGCGCCAACTCGGCGACTTTATGGCCGTCGCTGCCATCAATACGCACTTTGCTGTCGCCCGCGCGATTTTTGGTCAATCCCACCGACAATTCACGTTCGCTGCCTTCAATGCGGCCGTGCAGGATAAAAGCGTCCTGATCGTGACGAATCACGCGGCCATTCTGCAAACTGCGAAACGCGCGACCATGACCTAACGTGTAAATCGCCTCCAGCACGCTGGTCTTGCCGCTGCCGTTGGCTCCCACCAGAAAATTAAAGCCCGGCGCTAATGTCAGATCGGCTTGCTCGATGTTGCGAAAATCTTTAATCAGGAGGCGGGTTAAAGCCATGAAGTATTCCGGGATGAAGAGATATTCTCACCTCTCCCCATTGCGGGAGAGGCTGGTTGGGGGAAGAAAGCGCGCGCTGTCCTTCCCCCTAGCCCCCTTCCACAAGTGGGCGGGGGAATAAGATGATCACAATCTCATTGGCATCACGACATAGGCCGCAGCCGGACTGGCAACATCTTCGATCTGTACACTCGATACACCATCAGTCAGCAGTAAGCGTACGTTTTCGCATTTCAATGCATTCAGTACATCCAGCACGTAACTGACGTTGAAACCGATCTCCAAGTCGGTGCCGTTATAAGAGACATCCAGCATCTCTTCGGCTTCTTCCTGCTCAGGGTTATTCGCCGTTATTTTGAGCTGATTTTCGGTGATATAGATGCGAACACCACGGAATTTCTCGTTGGAGAGGATCGCTGCACGAGCAAATGCCTGCTTCAAAATGTCACAGCCGGCTTCCAGCGCTTTGTCCGGATTCTTCGGCAATACGCGGCGATAATCCGGGAAACGGCCATCAACCAGCTTCGAAGTGAAGATAAAGTCGCCGACATGAGCGCGAATGTTGCTGCTGCCAATCTGCACCTGAAGTGGCGTTTCGCCGCCATCCAGCAAGCGCATCAATTCAATCACGCCTTTACGCGGCACGATCACCGAATGGTTTGGCAGCGCCTGACCAATGGGCATCGCGCATACCGCCAGACGGTGACCATCGGTAGCGACGGTGCGCAGCTCTTCGCCTTCGGTTTCGAACAACATACCGTTGAGGTAATAACGCACATCCTGATGCGCCATCGAGAATTGCGTGGCTTCAATCAAGCGTTTCAACGTCGCCTGCGGCAAGGTGAATTCCACCTCGCTCTGCCAATCATCCAGATTCGGGAAGTCGCTGGCCGGTAGCGTTGACAGTGAGAAACGGCTGCGGCCAGAGCGTACCAGCATTCTGTCGCCTTCCAGCGTCAGGCTGATTTCAGCGCCTTCCGGCAATCCACGGCAAATATCGAGGAATTTACGTGCGGGGACCGTGGTCGCACCGGGTTCGTGCGGCTGCGTTAACGCCACGCGCGCCACCATCTCCATTTCCAGATCGGTGCCGGTCAGTCGCAGCGAACCTTCGCTGACTTGCAGCAGTAAATTTCCCAGGATCGGCAGCGTTGGACGTCCGCCCAGCGGGCCGCTAACCTGTTGCAGTGGCTTCAGTAACTGCTCACGTTCTACAATAAATTTCATATGCGTCAGGAAGATAATGTTCGAATGAGGTTAGAGAAATCTTCTTTGATGTCGTGGCTCTCTTCACGCAACTGCTCGATTTTACGACAAGCGTGCAGCACAGTGGTATGGTCGCGGCCACCAAATGCATCGCCAATTTCCGGCAAGCTGTGGTTGGTGAGCTCTTTCGCCATCGCCATCGCCATTTGGCGCGGACGCGCTACCGAACGCGAACGGCGTTTCGACAACAAATCCGCCACTTTAATTTTGTAATACTCGGCCACCGTCTTCTGAATATTGTCGATGGTGACTAACTTTTCTTGTAACGCCAGCAAATCGCGTAGCGCTTCACGCACGAAATCGATAGTAATCGCGCGGCCAGTAAAGTTGGCGTTAGCGATAACGCGGTTCAATGCGCCTTCCAGCTCACGCACATTGGAGCGTAAACGCTTAGCAATAAAGAACGCCACTTCGCCCGGCAAGCGGATATCGTTTTCGTCGGCTTTCTTCATCAGGATCGCCACGCGCGTTTCCAGCTCAGGCGGCTCGATCGCCACGGTTAATCCCCAGCCAAAGCGCGATTTCAGACGATCTTCCACGCCATTAATCTCTTTTGGATAACGATCCGAGGTCAGAATGATCTGTTGATTTCCTTCCAGCAAGGCGTTGAAGGTGTGGAAAAACTCTTCCTGCGAACGCTCTTTATTGGCAAAGAATTGGATGTCATCGATCAGCAGCGCATCAACCGAGCGGTAATAACGCTTAAATTCTTCGATGGCGTTGTTCTGCAAGGCTTTAACCATGTCCTGCACAAAACGCTCAGAGTGCATGTACACCACTTTGGCATTCGGCTTGCGCGCAATAATGCCGTTACCCACCGCGTGCAACAGGTGAGTTTTACCCAAACCGGTGCCGCCATAAAGGAAGAGTGGGTTGTAGGCTCCGCCAGGATTGTCCGCCACCTGACGTGCAGCCGCGCGTGCCAACTGGTTCGATTTACCTTCAACGAAGTTATCGAAGTTATGGCGGTTATTCACATTCGAGCGATAAGTGACATCGGCCGGCGCGGGAACGGAATCCCAACTTGGGCGCAGAATTTGCGCCGGGGCCGGACGATTTTCTACTGGTGCTGGCGCGTTGTAGCTGGCCATCGCCGGTTGTTGGCTGGCCGCGACCTGTGCAGCAGGACGCGTGCCGACTTCAAAACGCAATAACGGTACATTCGCACCGCAGAATTCATTCAGCAGCCCATTGATACTATTGAGATATTTATCTCTAACCCAGTCGAGTACAAACCGATTTGGTGCATACAAGGTCAGCGTATTGTCGTTCAATTCAGCTTGCAGCGGACGAATCCACATGCTGAATTCGGTGGCAGGAAGCTCATCCTGCAAACGGGCAAGACACTGTTGCCAAAGCGTAAGTGACACGGCGGACTCCACTCGTACAAAATCGATAA
>NZ_JBCNNP010000020.1:0-67712 GCF_039594315.1 Pantoea sp. | reverse complement strand
ACACAGAAGCCCTGAACGAAAGTTCAGGGCTTTTTTGTATGCTTTCAATTCCAGAATCAGTGCTATCAAAGTGCTTGTTTAAATGATCCGTTAACCAACAAGCATAAAAAAACCTCTGCCGTTAAGCAGAGGTTTGATAAATGCAACTAGCTGATAATCAATGAATAACCTGAGACAAGAACGCACGCGTACGTTCTGATTTTGGATTAGCAAAGAACTCCTGCGGAGGCGCCTCCTCTACGATCTCACCGCGATCCATAAAGATCACTCGGTCTGCCACGGTACGCGCAAAGCCCATTTCATGTGTCACGCACAACATCGTCATGCCATCTTCAGCCAGACCAATCATGGTATCGAGCACCTCTTTGACCATCTCTGGATCGAGTGCGGATGTTGGCTCATCAAACAGCATGATTTTCGGCTTCATACACAGTGAGCGCGCGATCGCTACACGCTGCTGCTGACCACCAGAAAGCTGGCCAGGAAACTTATGTGCATGCTCAGCGATACGTACGCGCTGCAAATAATGCATCGCCAACTCTTCTGCTTCTTTCTTCGGCATTTTACGCACCCAAATCGGTGCCAGCGTACAGTTCTGTAATACGCTCAGGTGCGGGAACAGGTTAAAGTGCTGAAATACCATACCGACTTCAGTACGTACACGCTCGATATTACGGATATCCTGGTTGAGGTGAATGCCATCAACCACAATACGACCTTGCTGATGTTCTTCCAGATGGTTGATGCAGCGAATCGTGGTGGATTTACCCGAACCTGATGGCCCGCACAGCACGATGCGTTCGCGCGGTTTCACCTGCAAGTTGATGTCTTTCAGTACGTGGAATTGGCCGTACCATTTATTAACGTTTTCAAGAGTAATCATCATGGCGTCAGCCGCATTAGTCATAGTTTGTGTCATGTTAAACCTCAGTGCGAAGAACGCCCGGTGTGAAAACGCTTCTCCAGATACTGGCTATAGCGCGACATGCTGAAACAGAAAATCCAGTAAACCAGGGCAGCAAAAACATAGCCTTCCGTCGACATTCCCAACCAGGTTGGGTCAACGGTGGCTTGCTGCACGCTACTGAAGAGATCGAATAGGCCGATGATGATCACCAAACTGGTATCTTTAAACAGTGCGATGATGGTGTTCACCAGGCCGGGAATGGTGAGCTTGAGTGCTTGCGGTAAAATCACCAGCGCCTGGGTTTTCCAGTAGCCGAGCGACAAGGATTCAGCTGCTTCGTACTGACCTTTCGGCAGCGCCTGCAAACCGCCGCGCACCACTTCTGCCACATAAGCTGACTGGAAGAGAATCACGCCAACCAACGCGCGCACCAGTTTGTCGATAGTTGTGCCTTCCGCCATGAACAATGGCAGCATAACTGAAGACATAAACAGCACGGTGATCAGCGGAACGCCACGCCAAAACTCAATGAAGATCACCGAAAGCGTACGCACCACAGGCATATTTGAACGGCGTCCCAACGCCAGCAAAATGCCCAACGGTAGCGCACCGGCAATCCCCACTGAAGCGATAATCAGCGTCAATGCCAAGCCGCCCCATTGGCGCGTCTCAACACGCTCCAAACCAAAATAGCCGCCATACATCAGCAACCAAACCACAATCGGATACACTACCGCCCAGCAGGCGATATAGCGACCGCGACGCGGCATAGCTTTGATAAACATTGGAATGATCGAGAGCAAACCAATGATCAGCGAGAGGTTGATGCGCCAGCGTAGCTCATGTGGATAAAGCCCATACATAAACTGGCCAAAGCGTGCATGGATAAACACCCAGCATGCGCCTTCTTTGGTGCAATCTGCACGCGTCTCGCCAATCCAGTTAGCCTGAAAAACTAACCAGTTCAATGCCGGCGGAATAACGGTCCAGATAAGCCAGAGACTAAACAGCGTCAGTAACGTGTTCAGCCAGCTGGAGAACAGATTTTTACGCGCCCACAGCCAAGCCTTGCTAAGAGGATTGGTCGGAATCGGCGGTGTTTCGTGTGTGGTAACAGACATAATGATCCCGTTCTCTTAACGCTCAACCAGCGCGATTTTGCGATTGTAGAGGTTCATCAGCAGCGAAATAAGCAGGCTGATGATCAGATAAACCGCCATGGTAATCGCAATGGTTTCAATTGCTTGTCCGGTTTGGTTCAGCACCGTACCGGCAAACAGCGACACCATATCGGGATAGCCAATCGCGGCCGCCAACGATGAGTTCTTCACGATGTTGAGATACTGGCTGGTCAGCGGTGGGATAATCACGCGCATCGCTTGCGGAATGATGACCTGGCGCATGGTGACTGGATTCGGCAGACCCAACGAACGCGCGGCTTCATTTTGCCCATGTGGCACTGACTGAATACCGGAACGAATCACCTCCGCTATGAATGATGAGGTATACACCGACAGCGCCACGGTTAATGCAGCAAGTTCAGGAATCATCACCGCGCCGCCGCGGAAGTTAAATCCACGCAGTTGCGGCACATCCCAGTGCATTGCTGCACCAAATAATGTGTGTGCAATCAACGGCAGCAAGATCAGCAATGCAACGGCTGCAGGCCATGTTCGACGCAATTGGCCGGTTTTTAACTGATGTTTGCGGTTGAAGCGGAATAGCGCCACGCAGCCAAGAATCGCCAATGCCAGCGCGATGATGAACGGCCAGGTGCCGGGTGCGTATTCCGGCCATGGAATATACAGACCACGGTTGCTGACAAACGTCAGATCAAAAGCGCTCAGCGCCTGACGCGGCCCAGGCAAGTTACGCAGTACGGCAAAGTACCAGAAGAAGATTTGCAGTAGTGGCGGGATATTGCGAAACGTCTCAATGTAGATGGTTGAGAGGCGGCGCAGCAGCCAGTTCTCGGACAAGCGTGCTAAACCGACAGCAAAACCAAGAATCGAGGCGAAGACAATACACAGCGCAGATACCAGCAAGGTGTTGGTTAACCCCACCATAAACACGCGCGCGTAAGTGTCGCCTTCGGTGTAATCGATCAGGTGTTGGACAATGCCAAAGCCGGCATTGCGATCAAGAAAACCGAAGCCGGAAGTGATGCCACGATTGGCCAGGTTGATGACGGTGTTGTGGATGAGATATCCCACCACCGCCAGCACGGCCACAATCGCGATGATTTGGTAAAGCCAGGCGCGAACCGTAGGATTACCGAACGAAAAATCCCTTTTTACGGTTGGGCGTTGCGACATGTTGAAACCTCAGTGAAGATTACGCGTGGGCACCGCAGGGTGCGGTGCCCGACTGGCAGGACGAAATTAACGTACTGGCGGAGCGTATTGGATGCCGCCCGCATTCCACAGCGCATTCTGACCGCGCGCGATTTTCAGTGCGCTGTCTTTACCCACGTTGCGATCGAACACTTCCTGATAGTTACCCACTTGCTTGATGATGTTGAAGGCCCACTTGTTATCAAGCTTCAGATCTTTACCGAAGTCGCCTTCAGCGCCCAACAGGTGAGCCATATCTGGCGTAGTCGGTTTTGCTGCCATCTGATCTACGTTTTTAGAGCTGATACCCATCTCTTCAGCATTCAACATCGCGTAGAGAGACCATTTCACAATGGTGAACCAATCGTCATCACCACGACGTACCACTGGGCCCAGTGGTTCTTTGGAGATCACTTCAGGCAATACGATGAAATCATCTGGTTTACCCAACTTCACGCGCAGTGCATACAGTTGAGATTGGTCAGAAGAGAGCGTATCGCAACGGCCGCTATCGAGCGCTTTGGCTGATTCGTCAGAGCGATCGAAGGTTACCGGCGTGTACTGCATTTTGTTGGCTTTAAAGTAGTCAGCCACGTTCAGTTCGGTATCAGTACCAGCCTGAATACATACGGTGGCGCCATCCAACTCTTTCGCACTTTTCAGGCCGGCTTTCTTGTGGGTCAGGAAGCCGATACCGTCGTAATAGTTCACGCCAGCAAACAGGAAGCCCATACCGCCATCGCGCGATGAAGTCCAGGTGGTGTTACGCGACAGAATGTCTACTTCGCCAGACTGCAAGGCGGTGAAACGCTCTTTTGCGGTCAGCGGGGTGTATTTCACTTTGGTCGCATCACCAAATACTGCTGCTGCTGCTGCGCGGCATACATCGACGTCGATACCAGTGAATTTGCCGTTTGAGTCAGCATAAGAGAAGCCTGGCAGGCCGTCGCTGATGCCGCACTGTACAAAACCTTTCTTCTTAATGGCATCCAACGTGGTGCCGGCATGCGCTTGTTGTGCAACGGCTAACAGCGAAGCTGCAGCGACCAGGGTGGAAAGCATCATCTTTTTCATAAAGCATCCTGTGTGGCGATATCGTGTGTTGTTATGTTTGCGCGCACTTTAATGTGCGCTTTTTTCTGTCTGTGGTGGTTAGCCATTCATTGCTCTGCAAACCTGATGCCAGGTTTGCAGAATCCTGAATTCTCTTGAAAGATCTTTTAATAAACTAAGAGTTCGGAAAATTCTGGTTAATATGACGCACCAAAAGGCAGCATGACGAGACGCCACGATCACAAATAGTGCAAAAAGTTTCACTATATGGAAGCAGTGTGAGCCAACGCTCAGGAGGCGATGTACGGATTTGCACTATTACGGTTTAAGCAGCGGAGGATCACAAACCGCGCGGCTTAGAAGGGATTCAGTGAGGGTATAAAAATGGCGCAGATGGCTTGCTGAGAGGGATTAAATATCACTGATGCAATTGCAACTATCGTTACCATTTTGGCGACAATTGTTTCATGCGTTGCTACCGGAACGAAATGACTTTATTGGTGCAAACAAAAACGCCAGCCCGAAGGCTGGCGTTATCGCAGCAACAAACTAAAAAAATTAGTTCATGCCGTATTTTTTCAGCTTCTTACGCAGGGTACCGCGGTTGATACCCATCATCAGAGCTGCACGGGTCTGGTTGCCACGGGTGTACTGCATCACCATGTCCAACAGAGGCTGCTCGACTTCTGCCAATACCAGCTCATACAGGTCACTAACATCCTGACCATTTAGTTGAGCAAAATAGTTCTTCAGTGACTGTTTAACCGAATCACGCAGTGGCTTTTGGGTCACCTGATCCTGAGAGTTAACGGTAGAAACGGTGAGTACGTCAGAATTTACGCGTTGTTCGAACATAGTTCTTTCAGCTCTTTATTTCGTTTACGCAAGATTTTCGAAGTATGCCTCCAACGCCTCCAGCTGTTCGCTGGCATCCTCAATGGCGTTGAATGTGCGCCGAAACTGGTCATCAGGAGCACTTTCCTGCAAATACCAGGAAACGTGTTTTCGGGCAATACGGTATCCTTTGCGCTGACCGTAAAAGTCGTGCAGCTCCCGTATGTGTCCAATCAGCATTTGCTTCACTTCAGCCAGCGGCTTCGGTGCCAGCAGCTCCCCTGTGTCCAGATAATGCTGGATTTCCCGGAAGATCCACGGTCTTCCCTGAGCGGCACGGCCAACCATTAGAGCATCGGCTCCGGTATAGTCGAGCACCGCTCTGGCTTTATGCGGGTCAGTAATGTCCCCGTTCGCGATAATCGGAATGGAAACGCTCTGCTTAACTGTCCGAATGCTGTCGTATTCAGCAAATCCCTCAAACAAACAGGCGCGCGTGCGGCCATGGATGGTGAGAGCCTGAATGCCACAGCGTTCAGCCAATTGGGCAATCTCTACACAATTACGATTTTCTTTGTCCCAGCCGGTGCGAATTTTCAGCGTAACCGGTACATCAACTGCATTAACGACCGCACGGAGGATAGATTCCACCAGTTGCGGATGTTGCAGCAGCGCTGAACCTGCCATCTTACGATTCACTTTTTTGGCCGGGCAGCCCATGTTGATATCGATAACCTGCGCGCCAGACGCCACATTAATGCGCGCGGCAGCAGCCATCTCATCAGGATCACAACCGGCGATTTGCACGGCGCGAATCCCAGGCTCGTCACTATGCACCATGCGCAAACGGGATTTGTCACTAGCCCAAACTTCCGGGTTAGATGACAGCATCTCGGAGACAGTCATACCGGCGCCGTTCTCGTAACACAGCGTGCGAAATGGCTTATCGGAGACTCCGGCCATAGGCGCAGCAATGAGGCGATTACGTAGCTGATGTTGTCCAATGCGCATGAAAAAGAAGTGACCCTAACTGTTCGCAAGGCGGCGTATATTACGCATTTTTTAAAGAAGATGAAAGGCCAAACTTTGAACAATTCGCCGTCAAAGATCATGGAAATCGCGCTAATCAGCGGATGAAAGATGATTAATTCTTTTAATTCAGTTGGTTAAAAAAATATGCTGAAATTGTGAACAAAAATTTTTCTAAAAACTTGAGCAAAATCACAACATAAAAACCGCCACATCTGGTAATTAGCCAGAGAAATGACGGCTATGTGATTATTAATTGAACTAATTAGTTTGGTGACGAGGGGCAATGGCGCAAGGCTCAACCCTGAAACCGATGTCTTTGGGCTGAGCCTGCCGATGATATTATTTATTCGACGACTATGCGTCCATTAAGAGGCTGTACTGGGCGACTGTTGCCATGCTCACCTAAGAGCAGAGCGAAGGTTTTCAATTGTTCGGCAGAAGCCATAACAGGCTGCTTCAGCACCAGCCAGCGAACGCCTTCGGTGCAAGGTGGCGTAGTGAGAGAGCCACTAAAACGATAATAGTGTTTGTCACCTGGAATTAATGCGCTGAGGTTTAAGGCGTGCTGCAATTCCACTTCATGATTCACTTTAGCAGGCAGGTCGCGCAGGATTTCTGCCAGCGCGGGATTCGCGGCGCCTGCTTCAAACATCACACCAACCACGGCCAAATGCCCGTCTTTACTGGCATGAACAAAATGCGCGGCCAGTGGATAACGTTTCCCATCAATCAGGTTTTCGCTAGGCGTGTGGAAGTGGAATTGGCGCAACGTAAAAGCTTCGCCATCCAGCATGAGGGCATCGCCATCTTTTATATTGATTTGGATGGTGTGGCCATTATTGACGATGGATTCTTTCTTCGCCTGATAGCTCAAGGTTAACGGCGGAAGCTGACCATTCACCACCTGACGAATATCGATAGGCGACTGATTCACACCGCTTTTGCAGGTTTGAAAATCGGTGCTTAAATTGCCCCATTCTGCCGGTGCTTCATAAGACCAAGCGGTATTGTGGGCGTGCGTATAGGAAGCCATGCTGGCTAGCAAGGCAAGTAAACAAAGTTTCTTTTTCATAATTCATTATTCAGCGATTTATCGACGTTTAATGCCGTAACAGCATTGCCTGTTGGGATAGCGCTATCGCCTGGAGCGGGATTGTAATGGCTTATATGTAAAGTAACAGCAGGAGATCAGAAAGGGCTGGGGGTTTGAGACAGGTCTCAAGCCAAACGGGCGCATGCCAGTCAAAACGTGACTGGCATGCGAGGATAAGAGGTTAGCGACGCACACCAGTAATGCGGCACCACTCTTCTTTTTCCGCGACCGGATCAAGAGCGAAACGTTCGACATAGGCTTCACACACGCCTTCAGCCTGGCTTGCCAGCACGCCGGATAAACCAAGATGACCGCCGGCTTTTGGCAATACGCTAATCAGCGGCGCTAGCTCACGCAACGGACCGGCGAGGATGTTGGCAACCACCACATCGGCTTGCAGATTTTCCGGCTGCTGGTGGGGCAGATACAGCGCCAAACGATCCGACACACCATTACGTTCGGCGTTATCACGGCTGGCTTGAATCGCCTGTGGATCGATATCAATACCGATGGCCTGTGCCGCACCCAGCTTCAACGCCGCGATGGCCAGAATGCCGGATCCACAGCCGAAATCGATCACCGTTTTACCTTGCAAATCAAGGCCATCAAGCCAGGTTAAGCACAGCGAGGTGGTAGGATGCGTGCCGGTGCCAAAGGCGAGGCCAGGATCCAGCATCACATTTACTGCATCAGGATCCGGCACATCGCGCCAGCTAGGGCAGATCCACAACCGCTCGCCAAAACGCATTGGGTGGAAGTTATCCATCCATTCACGTTCCCAATCTTTGTCTTCGATCTGCTCGATCTTATGACGAAACGCCGATCCCAGCAGCGGATGCTGGCTCAGCTCGGCCACCACATCGCTCATCTCGGTTTCCGCGTCGAACAGGCCAATCACATCGGTGTCGCCCCATAACAGCGTTTCCCCCGGCAGCGGTTCGTACACCGGATTGTCGTGCGTGTCCTGGAAAGTCACAGACACGGCACCCACATCCATCAGCGCATCGCTCAGGGTTTCGGCGTTCTCACCGGTGCTATTAATTTTGATTTGAATCCAAGGCATCGCGTTTCTCTTTATTTCAGTGCCGCAGCGTGCGTTGCAGGCGTGCGACCAAACAAATTACCCACCAGGAACGCCAGTAGGCTTAAGGTCAATGACGGAACGATCGGGTGGAAACCCCACCATTCAATTTTCAGGCTGGCAAGCAGCGTATAGCAAACGGCGCCGACTAACATTCCACTTATCGCGCCAGTGGAGTTAGCGCGCTCCCAATACAATCCCAGCACCAACGGCCACAGGAACACCGCTTCCAGGCCGCCAAACGCCAGCAGGTTCAGCCAGATAATCATATCCGGCGGATTCCATGCCGCCAGCAGCAGCAGCACGCCAAGCACGAAGGTGATAGTGCCCGACAGCATGCGTAGGTGCGCCTCATTTTCACTGTGTTGTGGCGCAATTCGCAGGTAAAGATCTTTGATCAGCGTAGCGGAGGATTGCAGCAACTGCGCGTTAATGGTCGACATAATCGCCGCCATCGGTGCTGCCAGAAATACGCCCGCAGCCATCGGCGGCAACACGGTGATCATCAACGTTGGGATCACGCGATCGGGAATGGTGAGATCGGGCAGGATCACGCGTCCCAGTGCACCAGCCAGATGCATCCCGAACATCAGGATCACCACCACAATGGTGCCGAGAATTATGCCGCGATGCATAGCTTTGCTGTCTTTATAGGAGATGCAGCGCACCGCCGTATGTGGCAAACCGATTACGCCAAAACATACCAACACCGCAAATGAGCTCAGGAAAGTCGGATTGATGACATTGCCGACACCTTCTGGCGAGGTCAGTTGTGGATCGATGTTATGTAGTTTGGTCACCGCCGAGGCTAATCCGCCAGCATGGTGAATCACCGCAAACAGCAGCAGGAAAGTGCCAATCAGCATCACCATGCCTTGCATCGCATCGTTCAGCACGCTGGCGCGAAAACCGCCGAACGCGGTATACAGCGCGATGGTGCCACCAAAAATCAGCAGGCCAGTGTCGTAAGGAATGCCCGCCGCGGTTTCCAGCAGGCGCGCGCCGCCGATGAATTGCACGGTCATCGCGCCGATAAACGCGACTAACAAACTGAGGCTGGAGAGCCAGATCAGCAGCGTGCTGCCATAACGGCCATACAACATGTCATTGAGCGTAACGGCGTTGTAGCGACGCGCCAGAATGGCGAATTTTTTCCCTAGCACGCCCAGCGACAACCAGACGGCGGGCACCTGAATCATCGCCAGCAGCACCCAGCCAAGGCCATATTTGTAGGCCGCGCCCGGTCCGCCAATAAACGAACTGGCGCTGATGTAAGTGGTGGTGATGGTCATCGCCAGCACGAAACCGCCCATCGAACGGCTGCCGAGGAAATACTCACTCAGGAAGTTGCCCTGTTGCTGCTTGCGCATGGCAAATACGGATAGCGCAGCGATCAGCACCAAATAGGCTAATAGCGGGAGAATGATTTCAGAGTCCATCTTGGTCCTCCAGCGACATGTCGCGGAACAGCACGCGCACCATTAGCCAGCACAACACAATAAACAGCAGCGGGGCGAAGAGACAGGAAAGTTCGAACCAGCGGGGCAGGCCAAACAGGCCGATTTCATTGCCACCTAACCAGGCAGATAATCCCCAAACGGCGAGGTAAGCGATGGTCAGATAAAATGACCAGCGCGCCTCTTTGTTTGCTTGTAAAAAACGCCAATCCATTATGTAACCCCAAAGGCAACAAAAATGAAAAAGGCCGGATTAACCGGCCTCTGCTTTGCTCTGCGCTGCGATTACTTCTCTTGCAGGCCGAGTTTTTTCTCCAGATAGTGGATGTTAGTTCCACCTTGCTGGAAGTTTTCGTCGTTCATGATTTTCATCTGCAGCTCGACGTTGGTCTTGATGCCGTCGATGATCAGTTCCGCCAGCGCGTTCTTCATACGTGAAATCGCGACGTCACGGTTTTCACCATAAGTGATCAGCTTACCAATCATTGAATCGTAGTACGGCGGCACGCTGTAACCGGCATAGATGTGCGATTCCCAGCGCACGCCAAAACCGCCAGGCGCGTGGAAACGGGTGATCTTGCCAGGACTTGGCAGGAAGGTGTTGGCATCTTCGGCGTTAATACGGCATTCCACCGCATGACCACGAATCACCACATCTTCCTGTTTGATCGACAGCGGCTGACCCGCAGCGATGCGCAGCTGCTCTTTGATCAGATCGACGCCGGTGATCATCTCAGTCACCGGATGTTCCACCTGAATACGGGTGTTCATCTCGATGAAGTAGAACTCACCGTTTTCGTACAGGAACTCAAAGGTACCGGCTCCGCGATAGCCGATGTCGATACAGGCTTTGGAGCAGCGCTCGCCGATGTAGCGACGCAGTTCCGGCGTGATGCCTGGCGCAGGTGCTTCTTCGACCACTTTCTGGTGGCGACGCTGCATTGAGCAGTCACGTTCCGCCAGATAGATAGCGTTGCCCTGACCGTCAGCCAATACCTGAATCTCGATGTGGCGCGGATTCTCGAGGTATTTCTCCATGTACACCATGTCGTTGTTGAAAGCCGCTTTGGCTTCCGCTTTCGTCATGTTGATGGATTGCTCAAGATCCTTGTCGCTGCGCACCACGCGCATACCGCGACCGCCGCCGCCGCCAGAAGCTTTGATGATCACCGGATAGCCGATGCGCTTAGCGAAGGCACGGTTTTTTTCCATGTCATCGGTCAGCGAACCGTCAGAACCCGGTACGGTCGGTACGCCGGCTTTTTTCATCGCGGTGATCGCAGAAACTTTATCGCCCATCAGACGAATGGTGTCGGCTTTCGGGCCGATGAAGATAAAGCCAGAGCGCTCAACCTGCTCGGCGAAATCGGCGTTCTCAGACAGGAAGCCGTAACCCGGGTGGATCGCTACCGCGCCGGTAATTTCAGCCGCAGAGATCAGCGCCGGGATGTTCAGATAGCTTTTGACCGAAGGCGGTGGGCCGATGCAGACAGTTTCGTCTGCCAGCAACACGTGCTTCAGGTCACGGTCCGCGGTGGAGTGCACAGCAACAGTCTTAATGCCCAGCTCTTTGCAGGCACGCAGAATGCGCAGCGCTATCTCACCACGGTTAGCAATGACAATTTTATCCAGCATGCTTCGCCTCGTTATTCGATGATGACCAGCGGCTCGTCAAATTCAACCGGTTGGCCGCTTTCGACCAGGATCGCCTTCACAACGCCGGATTTATCGGCTTCGATCTGGTTCATCATTTTCATCGCTTCAACGATGCACAGAGTATCGCCAGCGTTAACTTTCTGGCCAACTTCGATGAAGGCTTTCGCATCCGGGCTTGGGGTGCGATAGAAGGTGCCGACCATCGGTGAACGCACGATGTGGCCACTGATTTCAGCTTTAGGTGCTTCAGCGGCTGGCGCAGCGGCAGGAGCCACGGCGGTTGCCAGCGCAGGCTGCTGCTGCATTGGCGCAGCGTAAGCCTGTTGCATCATCGGGTAACCGGCATTTGCAGGTGCGCGGCTGATACGAACGGACTCTTCGCCCTCGGAGATTTCCAGCTCGGAGATGCCAGACTCTTCAACCAGTTCGATCAGTTTCTTAATTTTACGAATATCCATGAGTGTGGTTCCGTACTCTGTTTAATTGGAATGTGACAGGCGTTTTACTGCCGTTTGTAAAGCCCACGAGTATCCATCAGCGCCAAGTCCACAGATGACGCCGGCAGATACATCGGAAAGATAGGAGTGATGTCGGAACGGTTCGCGTGCATGCACATTTGAGAGATGCACCTCAATAAAAGGAATGCTAACCGCCAACAGGGCATCACGCAGTGCAACGCTGGTATGCGTGAACGCAGCAGGATTAATGATGATGTAATCCACATTGCCGCGAGCTTCGTGGATACGATCGATCAACTGAAACTCGGCGTTCGATTGCAAATGACTCAATTTCACATGGTGCTGATCGGCCTGTTGCGTCAAATCGCTGACAATTTGCGCCAGCGTGGTGTGACCATACTTCTCAGGCTCGCGCGTCCCCAACAAATTCAAGTTGGGACCGTTTAAAAGCAGTATGTGAAATTTGTGCGCCATCTTGCTGCTATCTCCTGCAATCAGTAAGGCATCGCGTAAAATACCGCGGCATCTTGCGTTTGTCACTCCTGAGAGTGAAAAAGAAGACTTCGCTTGCAATAAAGCCGGGCATTATATCCGTTTCGTCGCCAATCGCAGCAAAATACTGGTCTTATCAGCGAAGATGATCGGATGCGGCCCGAAGGCCACACGTTTTAACAGATTTGGCGGGAGGAACACAACCGTGCGGGGATTATCTGTGGAGAAGTTTACGCAACTTATTGTAACGCCAGCCTAACAGCAGTATAGCCAGCAGCGCGTAGATAACGGGTTGCGGCGACAATACTTTTACCGACCACAAATAGTGGATAGGTGCGAGGATCGCCACCAAATACACGCCGTTATGCAGCGTTTGCCAGCGGCGACCGAGCTTACGCTGCATGCGTTGAAATGAGGTGATAGCCAGGGCGAACAGAATTATCCAGCTGATCATGCCCAGTAACAAATAAGGACGGGAAATCACCTCGCTGCCGAGCAATCGCAGATGATCGTAGCCAAGTTCCAACAAGTAGTAGCTGGTAAGATGCAAACTCGCCCAAGCAAAGCACCATACGCCGAGCAGGCGGCGCGTGCGTATTAGCAATGGCTGCTTTAGGTAACGCGTCAGCGGCGACACCAGCAATGTGGCTAACAGCAACTTTAGCGCCATTCTGCCGGTAAAATGCTGGATATCTTTCGCCGGATCGGCACTCAACCAGCCTTGACTGGCTGCCATAAACAGGTAAACAAATGGCAGAAAAGCCGCCAAATGCAGCACCACCTTTAAGCCGGTGATGTGGCGTAAAGTGAGGCGCACTTAGTAGTTCTCCCGCAAATCCATCCCGTGATACAGCGAAGCCACTTCCTTCGCATAACCGTTAAACAGCAGCGTCGGCTGGCGATCAACCTTAAGAATGCCGCCTGCACCGATAAAGCGTTCGGTCGCCTGTGACCAACGCGGATGGTTCACATGCGGATTCACATTGGCGTAGAAACCATATTCATTGGCGGCGATCTGGCTCCATGTTGTTGGCGGGCGATCGCGCGTTAAGGTGATCTTGACGATCGATTTAATCCCTTTGAAACCGTATTTCCATGGCACCGTCAGGCGAATTGGCGCGCCATTTTGCGGCGGCAATGCTTTGCCGTACACGCCGGTACTCAGCAGCGTCAGTGGGTGCATCGCTTCATCGAGGCGCAAACCTTCGACATACGGATAATCCAATCCGCCGCCAATGAAGCGGTCTTTCTGGCCAGGCATTTGGTCCGGCGCATACAAGGTTTCAAACGCCACATAGCGCGCATTGCTGGTGGGTTCAGCCAACTTCAACAACTTATTCAACTCAAAGCCAACCCACGGAATCACCATCGACCAGGCTTCGACGCAGCGCATGCGATAGATGCGCTGTTCCATGGCGAAACGCTTGAATATGTCATCCATATCCAGCGTGATTGGCTTAGCGACTTCGCCTTCAATGCGAAGCTTCCATGGATCGGTTTTCAACGTGCCGGCATTGGCGGCCGGATCGGCTTTATCCAGACCAAATTCATAGAAGTTGTTGTAGCCAGAAACTTTATCAAACGGTGTGAGCGGCAAATCGGCCTGCCATTCGGCGGGTTTGCTGAAATCCAGATCTCTGCCTGCTGGCGCAGGCGGGCGATCGTTGCCTTTAAACCAGCTCAGTACGTCAGCTTGCGCTGTGCCCGGTAAACTGGCTGCGGCGGCGCTTAATCCCAACGCTTTCAGCACCTGACGACGGCGCATATTAAAGACGCCTTCTGGCGTGACGTCGGCTTCTGTGAGCAAGTGCTTCAGGTTCATGACGTTCTCCTGCGAAAAGTAAATTACAGCTAGCATGCTCAACTTGCGCCTGTGACGCTAACTTGCTGGCAAAAATGTGAAATTTCCTGGCTGAAGCCGTTATTTGAGAATAGGACGAAAAAGTCCGCGTCAAACTCAGGCCTTCATCGTTTGGCGCTATACTCGCGCCGTAGCGCTTATTAGGCAGCAAAACAGGTGCTTTTGAACCCTGTTTTGCGCTGAATCACACCTTGATTTGTGCTATTTTGCTCAGGTTTGCGCCAATGGTCAGAAAGGCGCCAACGGATGATCACCGTTCATAACCGCAGTGATGCAGGCACAGGGATGCGATTAACTACTAAATTTTCTGCGTTTATTACTTTATTAAGCTTACTGGCAATGCTGTTAATGCTGGTGGGCTGCGCTTTTAGTTTTATCTGGCTATCGCAGCAGCGGGTGGAAACGCGCATGCATACCTTAGCCACCGAAGTTGATAAAGCACTGGCGACACAATCGCCCGAAGAATTAACACAATGGCTGACGCGCATGATGCCGGTGGTCAACGCTGAGCAGATGCAGCTGATCAATGGCGACACCTTAGTGTTCAGTTTAGCGCGCCATGAAAATCCAATGCTGGAAGATGAGCCCAATCGTTTTATCCAATTCGATTTGCCGCTGTCGCACTCGCCGGGATTGGAGCTGCACGTAGTGGTACTCGATCCGGCCAAAACCTGGTTCCGCTCCTTTACAGGTGCCTACACGCTGGTTGTCTTGCTTACGGTGGTGGCCATTATGTCGGCGCTATTGGTGATGACCAATCGCTGGCTGAATCGCCGTTGGCACAACATGGAACAGCTGGAAGCGCGCGCCGAACGCATTTTGGCTGGCGAGCGGCTGCCACGCATTGAACATGCAACAGAGTGGCCGCCCAAAGCCAGTCGAGCGATTGATGCGCTGCTGAGCGATTTACAGGAAGCCGGTGAACAGCGCTTACGCATCGATACTTTAATACGCACTTTTGCCGCGCAAGATTCGCGTACTGGCCTGAATAATCGCCTGTTCTTTGATAACCAGTTGGCAACGCTGCTGGAAGATCAAGAAGATGTCGGCACACACGGCGTTGTTATGATGGTGCGCTTGCCGGATCTCGACACGCTGAATGAAACGCTCGGCCCGACACTGGTGGAAGAGTACCTGTTTGATCTGATCAACATGCTTTCAACCTTTGTGCTGCGCTATCCGGGCGCACTGTTAGCACGCTACTTCCGCAGCGATTTTGCCGTACTGCTACCGCATCGCACGTTAAAAGAAGCCAACAGCATCGCCGATCAATTGATCAATGCCGTCGACTCGCTGCCGCCGATGCGCATGGTTGATCGTGACGATCTGATCCACATCGGCATCAGCGCGTGGCGCAGCGGACAAAGCGTGTCACAGGTGATGGAAAATGTGGAGATGGCAACGCGGCGCGCCACTTTGCAAGGTGGTAATAGCTGGTCGGTGGGCGAAGGCAACACGCTGGATATGGGACGTGGCAGCGTGCGCTGGCGTACCTTATTAGAGAACACCTTAAATCGTGGCGGCCCGCGACTTTATCAGAAACCCGCGGTGTTGCTGGATGGCAAAGTTCATCACCGCGAATTGCTGGTGCGTGTGTTTGATGGTGATAAAGAAGTGTTGTCGGCCGAGTTTATGCCGCTGGTGTTGCAACTGGGGATGACCGATAGCTGGGATCGACAATTGGTGGCGCGTATCGCTGCATTGTCAGAAATGTGGCCGGATGAAACGCTGGCGCTACCAGTGAATATTGATTCGCTTTTGCAGCGGCCATTCCAGCGCTGGCTGCAACAGTTGCTACTTCAATGCAGCAAATCGCAAAGAAAACGTTTTTTATTTGAACTTGCTGAGGCGGACGTTTGTCAACACATCAACCGTTTAGCGCCGGTATTCCATATGTTGACCGCATTCGGTTGTCGCATTGCGGTGGATCAAGCAGGTTTGACGGTGGTGAGCAGTGCCTATATCAAGCAGTTCCCGATTGAGGTGATCAAGCTTGCGCCGGGATTGGTGCGCAATATTGAGCGTCGTACCGAGAACCAATTGTTTGTGCAGAGCTTGCTAGAAGTGTGTAAGTCTTCACCGACGCAAGTTTTTGCCGCCGGTGTGCGTACGCGCGCGGAGTGGCAAATGTTGTCGGGATTGGGTATTTCAGGCGGGCAGGGAGACTTCTTTGCGCCCTCGTTGCCGGTCAACAGCAACGTGAAGAAACACTCGCAACGTTATCGGATTTAAACCTTCAGCACGCGAAAACCGGGCTGAAGTCTGTTTTTCTCGCTTATTTGTGCCGGAGCGCGCGATCCTGGCGGCTGGAAATGTTAAATTTTATGTCGAAATTCACCTGCGATTGGCGGGTAAATTTGTGTTAATGCGGCGTGTTAACGCCGTTTAGCGGCGACGAAAGATGCGACAATCAGGCCAAAAAATTATTCAGCGTATTTTTTCACCGAAGCAGAACGTTTTTGCGCCTTGTAGCGGCTTCGCGTGGTTGGTAAAGTAGGCGGATTTTATTTTCCGCCCCCAGCTTGCAGGATTATCCCTTAGTATGTTTAAAAAATTTCGTGGCATGTTTTCCAATGACTTGTCCATTGACCTGGGTACTGCGAATACCCTGATTTACGTAAAAGGACAAGGCATCGTGTTAAACGAGCCTTCCGTGGTTGCCATTCGTCAGGATCGTGCCGGCTCCCCAAAGAGCGTAGCGGCTGTCGGTCATGATGCTAAGCAGATGCTGGGCCGTACGCCGGGCAACATCGCTGCTATCCGTCCAATGAAAGACGGTGTAATCGCTGATTTCTTCGTAACCGAAAAAATGTTGCAGCACTTCATCAAGCAAGTGCACAGCAACAGCTTTATGCGTCCAAGCCCACGCGTGCTGGTATGCGTACCGGTTGGTGCGACCCAGGTTGAGCGTCGTGCCATCCGTGAATCTGCACAAGGTGCAGGCGCGCGCGAAGTATTCCTGATTGAAGAACCAATGGCTGCGGCGATTGGTGCTGGCTTGCCAGTTTCTGAAGCAACCGGTTCGATGGTGGTCGATATCGGTGGTGGTACCACTGAAGTTGCAGTGATCTCACTGAACGGCGTGGTCTACTCTTCTTCTGTACGTATTGGTGGTGACCGCTTCGATGAAGCTATCATTAATTATGTACGCCGCAACTACGGTTCACTGATCGGTGAAGCGACTGCGGAACGCATCAAGCACGGTATTGGTTCTGCGTATCCGGGCGATGAAGTGCACGAGATTGAAGTGCGCGGTCGTAACCTGGCAGAGGGTGTTCCACGCGGCTTTACGCTGAACTCCAACGAGATCCTCGAAGCGCTGCAAGAGCCGCTGACCGGTATCGTTAGCGCGGTGATGGTTGCACTGGAACAGTGCCCGCCAGAACTGGCTTCTGACATCTCCGAGCGCGGTATGGTGCTGACCGGCGGTGGTGCGCTGCTGCGTAACCTTGATCGTCTGCTGATGGAAGAGACCGGTATTCCGGTGGTGGTGGCAGAAGATCCGCTGACTTGCGTAGCGCGCGGCGGTGGTAAAGCGTTGGAAATGATCGACATGCATGGCGGCGATTTGTTCAGCGAGGAGTAATTCCTCAACGGCTGAGGCCCTGGTCAAATTGCGCAGGGAATAGCGCTTATGCTGACGCTGCTGCTGTTATGCACGACGGCGTGATGCGTCCAGCTCTGGAGGCGTTGGCTATACGGCTAACGCTCCTTCCCTGATGTCGAGGAACACGCAGAATTTATGAAGCCGATTTTTAGCAGGGGACCTTCCCTGCAGTTGCGTCTCTTTCTGGCAGTCATTGTGGCTATCGCGATTATTATCGCCGATAGCCGCGTGAGCTCCTTTTCCCAGATCCGCAACTATTTGGACACATCGGTCAGTCCATTTTATTTTTTGGCCAACGGGCCAAGACAACTTCTTGACGGCGTTTCCGAAACGCTGGCTTCACGCCAGCAATTGGAGCTGGAAAATAAAGCACTGCGCCGTGAGCTCTTCCTGAAAAACAGTGACTTGCTGATGCTGGGGCAATACAAGCAGGAAAACGCGCGTCTGCGTGAACTGCTCGGCTCGCCGCTGCGTCAGGATGAGCACAAGATGGTCACGCAAGTTATCTCGACCGGTACCGATCCTTATACCGATCAGGTGGTTATCGACAAAGGCAGCGTAAACGGTGTTTACGAAGGCCAGCCGGTAATCAGCGATAAAGGTGTCGTTGGTCAAGTGGTTGCTGTGGGTCAGGTCACCAGCCGTGTGCTGCTGATCTGCGATGCGTCGCATGCGCTGCCGATTCAGGTGCTGCGTAATGATATTCGCGTCATTGCTGCTGGTAACGGTTGTAGCGAAGATCTGCAACTGGAGCATCTGCCGGGTAATACCGATATTCGCGTTGGCGATGTGTTAGTGACATCTGGCCTCGGTGGTCGCTTCCCGGAAGGTTATCCGGTCGGCGTGGTCTCCTCGGTTAAAGTCGATACACAGCGCGCTTACACCGTGATTCAGGCGCGTCCAACCGCTGGATTGCAGCGTCTGCGCTATCTGCTGCTGCTGTGGGGCGCGGATCGTAACGGTGTTGCGCCAATGGCACCTGACGAAGTGCACCGCGTTGCCAATGAACGTTTGATGCAGATGATGCCGCAAGTGCTGCCGCCAGCAGGAGAAATGGGGCCGCCAGCGCCCGATATGATGCAGCCCGCGCAGCAAATGGGCCCGCCGCAACCCGCTAACAGCAGTCGTTCGCAAGGGAATTCTGCGAACACACGCGGAGGCCAGCCTTGAGTCGATATCGCAGCCAGGGTCGTTGGGTTATCTGGCTGTCCTTTCTGGTTGCCCTTGTCCTGCAAATCATGCCTTGGCCGGAACAAATCTACATGTTCCGGCCTTCATGGCTATTATTGATCCTCATTTATTGGGTTTTGGCGCTGCCGCATCGGGTAAATGTGGGCACCGGATTTTTCCTCGGTGGCATCATGGATCTGGTGGCGGGTTCCACGCTGGGTGTGCGTGCTTTGGCATTTAGCATCATCGCGTATCTGGTGGCCTTCAAATTTCAACTATTCCGAAACTTAGCGTTGTGGCAGCAAGCATTAATGGTTATGGTGCTGTCGCTTGCCGTGGATGTGATTGTTTTCTGGGCAGAATTCCTGGTGATTAACGTCTCATTCCGCCCGGAAATCTTCTGGAGTAGCGTGGTCGACGGCATCCTCTGGCCTTGGCTATTCTTATTAATGAGAAAGATTCGCCGTCAGTTTGCAGTTCAGTAAGGAATACTATGATAAGCCTGTACCTCGCATCCGGTTCACCGCGTCGACGTGAGCTGCTCACGCAGCTTGGTCTGCAATTTGAACGCCTGATAACCCACGTTGAAGAGCAGCGCCAGCCAGAAGAAGCGGCTGAGGCTTACGTGCGTCGTTTGGCGTCAGATAAAGCGCGTGCGGGCGTGGCAGTGGCGCCGCAAAATTTTCCGGTTTTAGGTGCGGATACCATCGTAGTGCTGAACGGTGAAGTGCTGGAAAAACCGCAAGATGCCGCGCATGCCGCTGAGATGCTGAGTAAGCTTTCCGGGCAAACGCATCAAGTGATGACCGCAGTCGCGCTGGCCGATGCACAACGCGAGTTGGATTGTCTGGTCACCACCGACGTGACATTCCGCAATATTAGCGAAGAAGAAATTTCGCACTATATCGCCAGCGGCGAGCCGATGGATAAAGCCGGCGCGTACGGAATTCAGGGCCTTGGCGGCAATTTTGTCCGCAAGATTAATGGAAGCTATCACGCCGTAGTGGGATTGCCGCTGGTTGAGACTGGCGAGCTGCTGAGTCATTTTCAGTCACTGCGGGCTTTGAGGGGACAAGATGACGGCTGAACTGCTGGTAAATGTGACACCTTCCGAAACGCGTGTTGCCTATATTGATGGCGGCATTCTGCAAGAAATCCATATTGAGCGCGAAGCACGTCGCGGCATTGTGGGAAACATCTATAAAGGACGCGTCAGCCGCGTCTTACCGGGCATGCAGGCGGCGTTTGTCGATATCGGCATGGATAAAGCCGCCTTCCTGCACGCTTCCGACATCATGCCGCACACCGAATGCGTGGCGGGTGATGAGAAGAAAAATTTTGTCGTACGCGACATTGGCGAACTGGTACGTCCCGGCCAGGATCTGATGGTGCAGGTGGTGAAAGATCCGCTGGGTACCAAAGGTGCGCGTCTCACCACTGACATTACCTTGCCTTCACGTTACCTGGTGTTTATGCCTGGCGCATCGCACGTTGGCGTCTCGCAGCGTATTGAAAGTGAAGCTGAACGTGATCGTTTAAAAGCGGTCGTTGCGGCTTACTGTGACGATCTGGGTGGCTTCATTATTCGTACCGCTGCCGAAGGCATTGGTTCCGAAGAGCTGGCGCAAGATGCCGCTTTCCTGAAACGCTTGTGGACGAAAGTCAGCGAGCGTAAAAAACGCAATCAAACCCGTTGCCTGCTGTATGGCGAATTGGCGTTGGCACAACGCGTACTGCGTGATTTCGCTGGCGCGGCGCTGGATCGTATTCGCGTTGATTCACGTTTGACCTGCGATTTGCTGGTGGAATTCACCGGTGAATACATTCCCGAAATGGCCAGCAAGCTGGAGTTGTACAGCGGCAAGCAGCCAATATTCGATCTATTTGATGTTGAGAACGAAATTCAGCGCTCGCTGGAGCGTAAAGTCGAGCTGAAATCGGGCGGCTATTTGATCATCGATCAAACCGAAGCCATGACCACAGTGGATATTAATACCGGCGCGTTTGTTGGTCATCGCAATCTCGATGAAACCATCTTCAACACCAATATCGAAGCGACGCAAGCCATCGCGCGCCAACTGCGACTGCGCAACCTCGGCGGCATTATCATTATCGATTTCATCGACATGAGTAATGACGAACATCGCCGCCGCGTGCTGCATTCGCTGGAAAGTGCCTTGAGCAAAGATCGGGTGAAAACCGGTATCAACGGCTTCTCGGCGCTGGGTTTGGTGGAGATGACGCGCAAGCGCACACGTGAAAGTATCGAACATGTGTTGTGCGCTGATTGCCCGGTGTGCAAAGGTCGCGGCACGCTGAAAACCGTCGAAACGGTGTGTTATGAGATCATGCGCGAAATTGTGCGCGTGCATCATGCTTACGACTCCGATCGTTTCCTGGTCTACGTTTCACCAGCGGTTGGCGATGCGTTGAAAGGCGAAGAGTCGCATGCGCTGGCTGAAGTTGAGATCTTCGTCGGCAAGCAGGTCAAAGTGCATGTTGAACCGCTTTATACTCAAGAGCAGTTTGACGTGGTCATGATGTGATCGTGAGGTTTCACGCTGTAACCCAACGGACTGCAAGGAGAGGTGTGTGAGGCGGTTGCCGAGGATTTTGTTACTGCTGCTCGCCGCAATCATCGTCATTGTGGCGCTGCTGGTCAGCGGGTTGCGCCTCGTGATGCCGCACCTCAACAGCTATCGTAGCGATATTCTGCAGACGATTTCTCGCGTCAGCGGCGTAACGGTAGATGCCAGCGAAATTCAGGGCAAGTGGGAAAACTTTGGCCCGACGCTGCAAGTGCGCGATGTCAAAGTCGCGATGCAGGAAGATGGCAATCTCACTATCGGCCGCGTTACCTTAGCGCTCAACGTCTGGCAATCGCTGCTGCATTGGCGTTGGCAATTCCGCGATCTCACCTTCTGGCAGTTGCGCCTCGAAACCAATCATCCATTGCTCACTAATGATGAGCAGAAAAACAGCTTCAAACCGGCGCAAATTAACGATCTGTTTTTGCGCCAGTTTGACCACTTCGATCTGCGTGACAGCAGTATCCGCTTTCTCACGCCGTCCGGCCAACATGCCGAACTGGCGATTCCGCGTTTAACCTGGCTCAATGAAGACACGCGTCATCGCGCGGAAGGGGAAGTTAGCCTTTCCAGCTTTACCGGCCAGCACGGCGTAGTGCAAGTACGACTCGATCTTAGCGATAACAATGGTTTGCTCAACGATGGCCGCATCTGGATGCAGGCCGATGACGTTGATGTGCGTCCGTGGATTGGTCCGTGGCTGCGTGACAACACCAGCCTTGAAAGCGCGCGTTTCAGCCTTGCCGCGTGGGTAAATCTGCGCGATGGCGACGTCTACGCCGGCGATCTGCTGCTGAGCAAAGGTGGCGCGCGCTGGCGTGGTGAGCAAGGCGATCACCAGTTGCAAGTTGATGGATTAACCGCGCATCTTTCTCGCTTCCAGAACGGCTGGAGTCTGGCGGTGCCGCAAACCCGCCTCAGCACCGACGGCATTGCGTGGGCTCCGGGACACTTCTCTCTGCTGTGGAAGCCGGAAGATAAGCAGATGCTCGGCAGCAATGGTGCGCCAGAAGTGCGCGTGCGTGCCACGCAGCTTGATTTAGATCGTCTGGCTCCGATTGTTCCGCTGTTTAAACCGCTTTCACCGGCTTTGCTCGATAACTGGCGTGCGCTGCAACCGCGCGGCCATATTGATGCGCTGGCGCTGGACATCCCGCTTGCTCAGCCGGAACAAACCCGTTTGCAGGCCAAATGGCGCGATCTCGCCTGGCAACAGTGGGAATTGCTGCCAGGCATCAGCAATCTTAGCGGCAGCGCCAGCGGTAGTTTGAATAACGGTTTGCTGGACGTAGCGATGGGCCAGGCCGAAGTGCCGTACGGCGATATGTTCCAGGCACCGCTGCAAATCAAACAGATCACCGGCCAACTGAACTGGCAGCGCGATGACAGCGGTTTGACGCTCGACGGGCATCAGCTTGATGTGCAGGCCAAATCATTGTGGGCGCGCGGTGATTTCCGCTATCAGCAAAATATCGGCAAAGCGCCGCGGCTGGATATCCTCGCCGGGATTCGCGTGACCGATGCAGGCGATGCGTGGCGCTACTTCCCGGAACCGCTGATGGGGCATGATCTTACGCATTACCTCAGCACCGCGATTAAAGGCGGGCAGGTGGATAATGCCACGCTGCTGTTTGCTGGCGATCCCACCTTGTTCCCGTTTAATCACAATGACGGCATGTTTGAAGTGTGGGTGCCGCTGCGTAATTCCACCTTCCAGTTCCAACCGGGCTGGCCGGCGCTGGAAAACCTCGATATCAATCTCGACTTCCTCAACAACGGCTTGTGGATGAAGGCAGAGCAAACCAAGCTCGGCGATGTCGATGCGCGCAATGTCAGCGCGGTAATCCCGGATTACCTCAAAGAGAAGCTGATTATAGATGGCGATATCAGCGGCGAAGGAAAGCAAATCGCCAGCTACTTTGAACAAACGCCACTCAAGCCAACGCTGGGGGCGGCACTACAACAGTTACAAATTGGCGGCAAGGTACGCGGCAAGCTAAACCTTGATATTCCGCTGGATGGCGAGTTAGTCCATGCTAGCGGCAACGTGGTGTTGAACAATAACAGTTTGTTTATCAAGCCGCTGAAAACCACCTTGAATAATCTCACCGGTCGCTTCCGCTACAACAACGGCAATCTGGAAAGTGAAGAGTTGCAGGCGAACTGGTTTGGACAGCACACCGGAGTCACCTTCAGCACCACGGAAAATCCCAATGACTTTGGCGTTAACGTCAAACTGCTGGGCGATTGGCAACCCGCACAGCTGAAAATGCTACCCGCTGCCGTCACCAGTAAACTGAGCGGCAGTGTGCCGTGGCAGGGCAATGTCGATATCACGTTACCGCACAAAGGCGGCGCCAGTTATAAAGTTGAGTTGAAGGGTGATGCAAAAACAGTAAGCAGTCACTTACCTGCGCCGCTAGACAAGTCAGCGGGCGCAGCGATGCCGATTACCATTAACGCCGATGGTGATTTGCATGGCTTTACGCTAAGTGGCAGCGTGCAAGAACGCCATCGATTCAATAGCCGTTGGATTCTCGAGCCGCAGCTGCGCGTTGATCGCGGCATTTGGCTCAACGATGCGAAAAGTACGCCGAAGTTGCCTGAGAATCGCGGCATGGAATTGAATTTGCCTGCGCTGGATGGTGAAGCCTGGATGGGCTTGCTGGCCGGTGCAGGCAGTTCACGCAATGCGCAGGGCGAACCGGAAGTTGGTGGCGCATTGCTGCCGGGCGATTTCATTCTGCGTACGCCAGCGTTAACGCTGGGTGGTCAGCAGTGGCACGACGTCAATGCGGCGATCACACAAGGCCCAAGCGGCAACACTCACCTCCAACTGACAAGTCGTGAAGCGCGCGGCAGTTTGCAAACCGCTCAGAGTGCGCCGTGGCGTATCGACCTCAACTATCTCTACTACAATCCAGAATGGGCGGGCAAAACCGACGATAAATCATCGCCGTTCAGCGCCAGCAGCGATATCAACTTTAGCGGTTGGCCGGCATTGCAGCTTAACTGTGATGAGTGCTGGCTGCGCGGGCAGAAGTTCGGTCACATGCAGGCTAGGTTGCAGCCGCAGGGCGATACGTTAGCACTCACTAACGGTTCGATTGATTCCGGTAGCTCGAAGCTGAATGTTGATGGTGAATGGGTGAATAAACCGGGCGATCAGCGCACCTCTTTGAAAGGCAGCCTGAGCGGCAAGAATATCAATGATGCAGCCAATTGGTTTGGTATGAACACGCCGCTGCGTGATGCGCCATTTAAAGTCGATTACGATCTGCATTGGCGTTCTGCACCGTGGCAGCCATCGCCTGAAACCTTGAGCGGCACGCTTAAAACGCACTTCGGTAAAGGACAAATTGCCGATGTCAGTACCGGTCGTGCCGGGCAGTTACTGCGTCTGGTGAGCTTCGATGCCTTGCTGCGTAAGCTGCGTTTCGATTTCAGCGATACCTTCAGCGATGGCTTCTACTTCGATTCGATTAACGGCACCGCGTGGATTGAAAACGGTGTGATGCGCACCGATAACCTGCTGGTGGATGGCCTCGAAGCGGATATCGCCATGAACGGTAAGATTGATTTGGCGAAACGGCAGATCGACATGCAAGCGGTGGTCGCACCGGAAATTTCCGCTTCGGTTGGCGTGGCAACCGCTTTTGTCATCAATCCGGTGGTGGGCGCAGCGGTGTTTGCGGCCAGCAAAGTGTTGGGGCCGATTTGGAACAAGATTTCGCTGCTGCGTTATCACATCAGCGGTCCGCTGGATAAGCCGGAAATCAATGAAGTGCTGCGCAAACCGCGCGAAGACAAAAAGAAGTGAATTTGACGCCGTCGGGTAATTGCCGCAGGCTATGACTATCCGAGCACATAATGAGTGAGAAACGATGACTCTGAATCTGGTAAGTGAGCAGTTGCTAACTGCGAACAACATTAATCAGCAGGACCTTTATTCCCTGTTAGGGCAGCTTTCAGAACGTCGTCTGGATTATGCCGATCTCTATTTCCAGTCCAGTTTCCACGAATCCTGGGTGCTGGAAGACAAAATTATCAAAGATGGTTCCTACCATATCGATCAAGGCGTTGGCGTCCGCGCGGTGAGCGGCGAGAAAACCGGTTTTGCTTACGCTGACCAGATCTCCCTGAATGCGCTGCGCCAGTCGTCTGAGGCGGCGCGCAGCATCGTGCGTGAGCAAGGCAACGGCAAAGCGCATACCTTATCGGCGGTATTGAACCGTTCGTTGTATGCGCCGGTCAATCCGCTGGATAGCCTGACGCGTGAAGACAAAATTGCCTTACTGCATCGTGTCGATAAAGTGGCGCGTGCTGCGGATCCTCGTGTGCAGGAAGTGAATGCCAGCCTGAGCGGCGTGTATGAGCAAGTGCTGGTAGCGGCAACCGACGGCACTTTGGCGGCCGATATTCGCCCGCTGGTGCGTCTCTCCATCAGCGTGCAAGTTGAAGATCAGGGCAAGCGCGAGCGTGGCTCAAGCGGCGGCGGTGCGCGTACCGGTTATGAATTCTTCCTCGCCGATGAAAGTGGCGATGTGCGTGCCGATGCGTGGGCGCGTGAAGCGGTACGCATGGCGCTGGTTAACCTTTCTGCGGTCGCTGCGCCAGCGGGCATGCTGCCGGTCGTGTTAGGCGCGGGCTGGCCGGGCGTGCTGCTGCACGAAGCGGTTGGGCATGGCCTGGAAGGCGACTTCAATCGTCGCGCGACCTCAGTATTCAGCGGCAAAATGGGCCAGTTAGTGGCATCCGAGCTGTGTACCGTTGTCGATGACGGCACTATTGAAGGCCTGCGCGGTTCGCTGGCGGTCGATGATGAAGGTGTACCGGGCCAATACAACATGCTGATTGAAAACGGTGTGTTGAAAGGTTACATGCAGGATAAGTTGAATGCGCGCCTGATGGGCGTTCCGCCAACCGGTAACGGTCGCCGTGAATCTTACGCGCACCTGCCAATGCCGCGCATGACTAACACCTATATGTTAGCGGGCAAATCAACGCCGCAAGAGATTATCGAAAGTGTTGAGTACGGCATTTACGCGCCGAACTTTGGTGGCGGCCAGGTGGATATCACTTCCGGCAAATTTGTGTTCTCAACTTCAGAAGCCTATCTGATCGAGAACGGCAAAGTGACCACACCGGTAAAAGGCGCGACGCTGATTGGTTCCGGCATTGAAGCGATGCAGCAAATTTCGATGGTCGGCAACGATCTGGCACTGGATAAAGGCGTCGGCGTGTGCGGTAAAGAAGGTCAAAGCGTGCCGGTTGGCGTCGGTCAGCCAACGCTGAAGCTGGATAAAATCACCGTGGGTGGTACTGCTTAATATCTCTAACGTAGGGTGCGCATTGATGCGCACCAGGTCGCCATGAATGGCGACCCTACGTCAAGAATCTGCTTTAACTCTTGCGGTGTTGCTGATACTGCCGCGCCACCTGCTTGAAATACTCCGTCAGATAATCGATACATACCTGCACTTTTAGCGGCAGCTTGTCCTTCTCGGTATACAGCGCATACACCGGACGCGGCTCGGAATGGTATTGCGGGAACAAAATATCGATCTCTCCACTGCTGATCTCATCAATTACCCACATCAGCGGCACATAAGCGATGCCACAACCGGCTTTCAACCAGCGAATCAGCGTTTGCGAATCATTGGTCACGAAGCGACCTTGCGGCGTGAGTCGCGTGACTAAACCTTCTGGCGCCACCAATTCAAAGGTGTTATCCGGACGCACGCTGTATTCCAGCCAGGAAAAATTGTCGATTTCGCCAGGTTTCTCCGGCGTACCGTGCTGCGCCAGATAGCTTTTGGCGGCACACACCACCATCGGCATCGCGCCGAGACGCCGCGAGAACAGATTCGAATCCTGCAAAGCGCCGACGCGCACCACCAAATCCAGACCGTTGGCGATCAAATCCGGTGCCGGAATGCCGGTGACCAAGTTCACGCTCAAACCGGGATATTCGCGTAACATCTCGCTGGTCATCGCCGATAAGACGTTTTGCGCCATGGTGGATGAGCAACCGATGCGTAGAATGCCAATTGGCGTGTTATTAAAGGCGTAGAGCTGTTCATGCACCTGCGACGCTTCCGCTAACATGCGGCGGCAGCCCTGAAAGTAGATTTTTCCCGCTTCGGTCAGGCCAATGCTGCGGGTGCTGCGGTTGAGCAATTTGACCTGTAATTCATCTTCCAGTTTGGCGACAATCTGGCTGATAGAGGAAACGCTGAGCTGAAGCTGGCGCGCCGCGGCGGTAAATGAACCCAATTCAACCACTTTGGCGAAAATGGACATGCTTTTAAGTCGATCCATTGTTTACTCTGACTAAAAAGTGATTTAGCTCACAATATGTAGAAAACGTATAGTCAAGCGCGTTACTATACGCGTCGCTGGGTCTCTTCACTGCACCTGAACATGGCTGTGTTAACCCGATGATACGCTATGATTAGCTCAACGCGGCCTGAATGTTGCCATCAGTTTACCCGTCTTCCCCTGATCGTAAACCCAACATGCTGCAACGCATGTGGGCAGGTATCGGTGCAATCCGGCAAGGTCGAACTAAGGATCCGAAATGAGTGTGCTTCCGGTATTTGTCGTATTCGGGCTGAGTTTTCCGCCCATCTTCGTTGAACTATTAGTTTCGCTGGCGCTGTTCTGGCTAGTGAAGCGCGTGCTGACGCCTAGCGGGATCTACGATCTGGTTTGGCATCCCGCACTGTTTAACACTGCGCTGTATTGCTGTGTGTTTTATCTTGTATCCCGTTTATTCGTCTGAGGTTTTTAAGTGAAAGCGCTAATAAGAAAAATCGCGCGATACGCGATTACGCTCCTGCTGGTTGTCATCGCCATCGTGATCATCTTCCGCGCGTGGGTGTTTTACACCGAATCACCGTGGACGCGTGATGCCAAATTCTCCGCTGATGTCGTCGCCATCTCGCCTGACGTCACCGGCATCATTACTGACGTGCCGGTGCACGATAACCAACTGGTGAAAAAAGGCGACACGCTGTTTGTGGTGGATCGTCCGCGCTATCAAAAAGCGTTGGATGAAGCCCAAGCGGATGTCGAATATTACCAGGCGTTGGTGAGCGAAAAACGTCGTGAAGCCACGCGCCGCAATCAGTTGGGCACCAGCGCGATGTCGCGTGAAGCTATTGAGCAATCCAACAACGATTTGCAAACCAGCGAACATCAGCTGGCGAAGTCCGTTGCAACGCGCGATCTGGCGGTGATCGACCTTGATCGCACCACCATTAAAGCGCCTTCCGATGGATGGGTGACCAACCTCAACGTTTATCAGGGTGAATTCATCACGCGCGGTTCCGTGGCGGTGGCGCTGGTGCAGCAACATTCGTTCTACGTGCTGGCGTATATGGAAGAGACCAAGCTGGATGGTGTACGTCCGGGCTTCCGCGCGCAAATCACGCCGCTGGGTAGCAACGTAGTGCTGCGCGGCACCGTCGATAGCATCGCGGCGGGTGTGACCAACAGCAGCAGCACCAGCGACAGCAAAGGCATGGCGACAATCGACTCGAATCTGGAGTGGGTGCGTCTGGCGCAGCGTGTACCGGTGCGTATTCGTCTCGACGATCAACCGGGCAACCGCTTCCCGGCAGGTACTACCGCGACGGTGGTGATCACCGGTGCGCAAGATCGCGAAACCAAAGTCTCGCCAATGGCGCAGTTTTTCAATCGCCTGCGTGAGTTTGGTTAAGCGAGGGCGATATGATTGAGTTTTTGCGTTTCCCGGTGAAGCTCACCTTCGCGCTGGTTGCGGCGTTGATGATTGGCTTTCACTTCAATCTGGAAACGCCGCGTTGGGCGGTCATGACCGCGGGCATTGTCGCCGGCGGTACCGCTTTTGCTGCGGGGGGCGATCCCTATTCTGGCGCACTGCGCTATCGCGGCATCCTGCGCATCATTGGTACCTTTATTGGTTGTATCGCTGCGCTCACCATCATGATTGCCACGGTGCGCGCGCCCGTCGTGATGCTGCTGCTGTGCTGTCTGTGGGCGGGCATGTGCGTGTGGCTCTCCTCGTTAATCAAAGTTGAAAACTCCTACGCGCTGGGGCTGGCGGGTTACACCGCGCTAATCATCGTGATTACCGCCGATGCCAGTGGTGGCTTAACGCTCGCGCCGCAGTTCGCGGTCGAGCGTTGCAGCGAAATCGTTATCGGTATTTTGTGCGCGATTCTGGCCGACATGTTGTTCTCGCCGCGTTCGATCAAGAAGGTGATTGAGCAAGAAGTCGATGCCTTGCTGGTGGCGCAGTACAAGCTGCTGCAACTGTGCGTGGCGCATGAAGACAAAGATGAAGTGGACAAAGCGTGGAGCGCGCTGGTGCGCCGCACCACGGCGCTGAATGGCATGCGCAGCCAGCTGATGATGGAATCCTCGCGCTGGAAAAACTCCAGCCGCCGTCTGCAAATGCTCAATACTTTGTCGCTCACCATGATCACTCAGGCTGCAGAAACCTTCCTGATTCAAAATGCGCGACCCGAATACATTCCGCCGCACTATCGTTTGCTGATCGAAAAAGAGGTCAACAACGTTAATGATGTGCACAAGCGCATGAAGGTGATGCGTCGCCTGATTGGTGTGAGCAGCAAAACCGTGCCGCTGACTGTCGCCAGTTGGGTCGGTGCCGCCACCGAATATCTGTTGCTGATTAACGGCGTGAAAAGCAATAGCCGCATCACCACGCTGGAAGAGAGCATTTTGCAGCGCGAAGTGGTGATTCAGGCGCGTTCTGCCGAAACGCATCACGCGATGATCAACGGCGTGCGCACCTTTGTCGCGACCGCACTCGGTTCGTTATTCTGGCTGTATACCGGCTGGACCTCGGGCAGCGGCTGCATGGTGATGCTGGCGGTGATTACCGCGCTGGCGATGCGAATGCCAAACCCGCTAATGATGGCGAAAGACTTCCTGTACGGCATGGCGGTTGCGGTACCACTCGGCGCGCTGTACTTCATCTTTATTCTGCCTGCGACGCAGCAAAGCGTGTTGCTGTTGTGCATCGCCATTGGTGCTCTGGGCTTTATCGGCGGTATCTTTGTGCAGCGCCGCCAGCTCGGTACGCTCGGTGCGTTGATTGGCACCATCAACGTATTGGTGCTGGATAACCCGATGAAGTTCGAGTTCAACGTGTTCCTCGACAACGTGTTGGGCCAGGTGATTGGTTGCTTCGTGGCAATGATGGTGATTCTGTTGATTCGTGACAAATCACGCGATCGCACCGGTCGTAAGTTGCTGAACCGCTTTATGTATGCAGCCGTGGCGGCGTTGACCACCAATCAGGCGCGCCGCCGGGAAAACCATTTGCCTGCGCTGTATCAGCAACTATTTTTGCTGCTTAACCTGTTTCCTGGCGATATCGATAAGTATCGCATCGCGTTAACACTGATCATCGGGCATCAGCGTTTGCGTAACGCGGAAGTGCCAATCAACGCGGATTTGTCGGCGTATCACCGCCAACTGCGTCATACTGCCGACCGGATTATTTCGGCAACCAGCGATGACAAGCGCCGCTATTACTTTGAGCGGTTGCTGAAAGAGTTGGAGGTGTATCAGGATAAGCTGCATCACTATTCGGCTCCCGATAACGTTACTGAGCCGGTGAAACGACTGGCGCTGATGCTGGATAAGTATCAAAACACCCTCATCCAAATCTGAAACTGGCCGCTGCATCGTGCAGCGGCCTTTTTGATCCCACGTTGACACAAAAATCAGCAAATTTGGCATCTATACTTTCCTGACAGGACGCAAACCGACAGGAGCGAACCGATGTCTACTTCCCTGCAACACCACGAATTATTCAAAACCGGCTATTTCGCCGACGGTCAATGGCATACCGCCAGCGCCACCTTTGATGTAACCAATCCCGCCACCGGTGAAGTGCTAGCTAAAGTCGCCAAAGCCGGTAAGCACGAAACCGAACAGGCAATTGCCGCCGCAGAGCGTGCGTTTCCCGCCTGGCGCGATAAAACCGCCAAGGCACGCGCCGAGATCCTCAATCGTTGGTATCAACTGATGATTGAGAACAAAAGTTGGCTGGGCCAACTGATGACAGCTGAACAAGGCAAACCACTCAAAGAAGCGGAAGGCGAAGTGGAATATGCCGCCAGCTTTATTCAGTGGTTTGCCGAGCAGGCAAAACGCGCCAACGGCGAGATCATCCCGCCTGCCAAACCGGGTTCACGCATCCTCGCCACACGTGAACCGATTGGCGTGGTCGCTGCCATCACGCCGTGGAATTTCCCGATGGCCATGCTGACGCGCAAACTCGGCCCCGCACTCGCCGCGGGGTGTACCGGCATCATCAAACCTGCCAATAACACCCCGCTCAGTGCCTTTGCGCTGCTGGCGCTGGCGCAAAAAGCCGGCGTTCCCGATGGCGTGTTGAACGCGGTTGCGGGTGATACGCATGCCATCAGCGATGCGATTATGGCCAGCAAAGCGGTGCGCAAAATCTCCTTCACGGGTTCTACTGCGGTAGGTAAAACGCTGATGCGTAACGCGGCGGAAACCATGAAGAAAGTGTCTATGGAGTTAGGTGGTAACGCGCCCTACATCGTGTTTGAGGATGCCGATATTGATGCTGCGGTGCAGGGCGCGATTGCCAACAAGTTCCGCAACGCTGGGCAAGTGTGCGTCAGCGTCAATCGCTTCTATATCCATAACGCGGTGTACGATCGTTTCGTCAACCAACTGGCTGATGAGGTTGGCAAGCTTAAAGTCGGCAACGGCGTTGAGGAGGGCGTGATTGTTGGTCCATTGATTGAGCGGTCGGCGCTGGAAAAAGTCGAAGAGCATGTCAAAGACGCGCTGAGCAAAGGCGGTAAATTGTTGGTTGGTGGTGAACGTCATCCGTTGGGGGGCAACTTCTGGCAGCCAACGGTGATCGCTGATGCGCATGAAGAGATGACGCTGGCGCAAGAAGAGACGTTTGGTCCGGTGGCGGCGTGCTTCCGTTTTGACGATGAAGCCGATGTGCTGAAGCGCGCCAATAACACCGAATATGGTTTGGCGGCCTATTTCTACACCCAGAATCTTCAGCGTGTGTTCCGCGTTTCAGCGGCGCTGGAAGCCGGGATGATCGGCATTAACGAATGTGCGGTTTCAACCGAACTGGCACCCTTCGGCGGTGTGAAAGAGTCAGGATTAGGACGCGAAGGCTCGGTGTTGGGGATGGAAGAGTATCTGGAAGTGAAAGCGCTGCACCTCGGCGGACTTGGCTAGCCGCGACGACTAAGAGGGCATCATGATGAGAACCGAGCGTTTTGATTTCGATGAAATTGTCGATCAAGCCCATTTCTACCGACAGTTTAGCGATCGTTTTGCGCTGGCCGATCTTGCCATCAACGATCTTGACGATCTTTGGGACGCGATCATAGGTGAGCAATTGCCGTTGCCGCTGGAGATTGAGTTTGTGAATCTGGGGAAAGGGCAGAAACGCCGGTATGGCGCATTGATCCTGCTATTTGATGAAGCAGAAGAGGAGCTGGAAGGCCAGCTCCGCTTCAATGTAAAGCAGTAGACCCAAAAAGGGCCCCGGCGAGCGGGGCCAAAGGGTTCGTCTTAATTGACGAGGAATTACTTATACAGCTCAGCGGTTAAGTGGTAGCTGTCGCCGGTTTTGGCTTCGATCACTTTATAAGCGCTGGCACCTTGCTCATCCGCTTTCTGCGAAAGCTGGGCACGATAATCCATTGGTGAACCGCCGGTACCGCTGATTGAGATAGTGCTGCCGGTAGGTTGCAGATTCTGCGCTGTTTCATCGGTTACCAGCTGTGCCGCAGAGGCACCGAAGGCGAACAGGGAAAGCAGGCTAGCAGTTGCGATGGTTGTTTTGATATTCATAATTTTTCTCCTCGTATAATCAACAACCTGCGGCAAAAAGAGGGGTAAGCGGGTCGTCGATCTCTTGTCTGGCGCCTACGCGGCGCCTGACGTTCGATGTTTAATTATTTGTACAGTTCAGCAGTGACGTGGAAGGTATCGCCACGGTTGTTCTCAATGATGCGGTAATGGCTAGCACCTTGAGCATCGGCTTTCTGTGACAGTTCCTGGCGTACGTTAGTCTGGTCACCGTCCACACCGCTCACGCTGATGGTTTGATTCAGTGGTTGCAGCTGTTCGGCTTGTTCATTTGAAACCAGGCTTGCGGCGCTAGCGCCAAATGACAGAACAGAAGCCAAGGTCAGTACAGCGATAGATAATTTGGTTTTCATGATTCTACTCTCCTGAAAATTGGGTTGGTAACCTGAGAGGCAAAGGCGTCTCAAACGGGTCACCCTTCACATTGCGTCTTGAATCAGTAACTTATTTGTACAGTTCAGCGGTAGCGTGATAGCTGTCACCGGTATTCGCCTCAATCACGCGGTAGGCTTTTGCACCTTGCTGATCGGCTTTATCGTTTAACTGCTGACGGATATCCATTGGAGAACCGCCCACGCCGCTGACGCTGATGGTGCCTGCGGGTTGCAGATTCGCTGCTTGTTCAGCATTGATAGAATCTGCTGCAAATGCACCAAATGACAGGGCAGAGAGAACACTTAATGTTGCAATAGTAGTTTTAACGTTCATGGTATTTTTCCTCGTCGTCTATTTTTATCTTTTTCTTTCGTGTGATTTGCATCACGAAACTAAGTATAGATCTAATCACCCATGAAATTAATATCCAGCTAATAATGTTTGGTTGTAATTCTTTATCCTTATGGCACTTTTTTAGAACGGTAAGTTATAAAAACCGCCTGGATATTAACCATAGCTTGTTATTTCAATGTAAAAACAATGATCTACATCAAATTATCTTTTAGTGCGAAAGATCATGGTTGATCCCGCTGGCTGATACGCCGTGAGAAGGGAATGACACTGAGCACATAATGTAAAGCAGTGTAAAATAGCGCAATAGGTTAAGCAGGGGGAAAAGGTCGTACCATTATTGAGATGGAATGATAACGCTCAGGTATATGGATAACCTATTATAAGAAAAGGATTTTGTGGCAAGAATGGCAGATAAGCGGTGCGCAGAAAGAGGTTACCGGCAGATGAACAGCCGGCAACGGGCAGGGTTTTATAGCTCTTGTTCGAATAAAACCAGAATGGCGTCGTACAGCTGTTTTACCGAGAAGGTGCGCGCTGGCGTAATAAAGATGGTGTCATCACCGGCGATGGTGCCGAGAATCCCTTCTGCTTTCCCGAGAGAATCCAGCAAGCGCGCAATCAACTGCGCTGCGCCGGGGCTGGTGTGAATCACGACCAAGGCATCGTTATAATCGATATCCAACACCAAATTCTTCAGCGGGCTGGTGGTGGTTGGAACGCCAAGCTCTGCTGGCAGGCAATACACCATTTCCATCTTCGCGTTGCGGGTACGTACTGCACCGAACTTGGTCAGCATGCGAGACACTTTGGACTGATTAATGTTCTCGAAGCCGTCTTCTTGCAGCGCCTGCACGATTTCGCCTTGGGAGCTAAATTTTTCTTCCTTTAATAAGGCTTTGAACGCCTTGATCAGGTCGTCTTGTTTTGATGGGTTTCGCATAAGCTACCAATAAGAGAGGGTTGCAGCAGGCAACAGGCCCACGGCAGATAAATTATTATGCATTTAGATGAATTTTTATGCAATCAATCTGATGTGAATTACTCGCAGGGCAGCGATCATAGCAGAATTTTATATCGCACGAAAATCGCGGGCTGACGCGCAAAGCGAAGGTTGCAAAGTTGTTATATTATTGAGGTGGTAACAACAATATTGATGATCATTGCCGTCCATTGTCTTCTGGCTGCGAATGAATCATTCAGGCGACTTCTGAAGTGGAGATGTCTCGGGAGCCGATCGATTGCGGCGTAGTGTTAAGTGCGCGACAGGTTTTGTCGCTATCGCCTGAGAAGTTGATTAAACTCGTAACCTGATGGATTTTCGGCATATCTCTGCCCCACCTTAATAAGGAGTTCAGGATGAAAGTTGCCGTTCTCGGTGCCGCTGGTGGTATTGGCCAAGCGCTTGCACTGCTGCTTAAAACTCAATTGCCCGCAGGTTCAGCCCTCTCACTATATGATATCGCGCCGGTTACGCCGGGTGTGGCGGTCGATCTCAGCCACATCCCAACCGCAGTCACGGTTGAAGGCTTCAGTGGCGAAGATGCGACACCCGCACTGCATGGTGCCGATGTGGTGCTGATCTCCGCTGGCGTGGCACGTAAACCCGGCATGGATCGCGCGGACCTGTTTAACGTCAACGCCGGTATCGTGCGCAATTTGATTGAGCAGGTTGCCAGCACCGCGCCGAAAGCGCTGATCGGCGTCATCACAAATCCAGTGAACACCACGGTGGCGATTGCCGCTGAAGTGCTGAAGAAGGCCGGCGTATATGACAAAAATCGTCTGTTTGGCGTGTCAACGCTCGATATCATCCGCGCCAATACCTTCGTCGCTGCGTTGAAAGGCAAGCAGCCTACTGAAATTGAGGTTCCGGTGGTCGGTGGACACTCGGGCGTGACGATTCTGCCACTGCTGTCGCAGGTAAAAGGTGTGAGCTTCAGCGATCAGGAAGTGGCTGATCTCACTAAACGCATCCAAAACGCCGGAACTGAAGTGGTGGAAGCCAAGGCCGGTGGCGGATCGGCAACGTTGTCGATGGGGCAAGCGGCGGCACGTTTTGGTTTGTCGCTGATTCGCGCGCTACAAGGCGAAGCCAATGTGGTGGAGTGTGCTTATGTTGAAGGCGATGGCGAATACGCGCGCTTCTTCTCTCAGCCGCTGCTGCTGGGCAAAAACGGTATTGTCGAACGTCGTCCATTGGGCACGTTGAGCGCCTTTGAACAGCAAGCACTAGACGGCATGCTGGATACGCTGAAGAAAGATATCGCGCAGGGCGAAGAGTTCGTGAAATAACCTTTCCAGCGCTGTTATAAAAATGCCCGGCAATTGCCGGGCATTTTGTTTTTATAATCCGCCAGACTTAAAGGTCTTACTGGCTGGAGTGCCGTTACTGGCCGGATTTTGCTTACCCAAGGTTTCCATGCGTACCTGGAACGGTGGGAACGGCATCTCAATGCCATGCTCCTCAAAGCCGCGCAGAATCAGCTGATGCAATTCGTGACGCAGCGGCATGCGATGTCCCATTTCCGCCGCGTGCACGCGCAGTTCAAACAATTGAATACCTTGTTGCAGATCGACAAGAAACACATCCGGCGCTGGCATATCAAGCACGTAAGTACAACGATCCGCCGCTTGTTTGAGGATGTTGGTCACTTCATCGCTATTCACTCGCGCCGGTGCTGGAATGGTGAGCACCACACGCGTTACTGAATCCGACAGCGACCAGTTAACGAATTGCTCAGTAATGAACGCCTTGTTCGGCACGATAATCTCTTTGCGATCCCAATCGGTAATCGTCGTGGCGCGCGTATTGATACGTGTGATGCTGCCGGTCAAATCACGGATGGTGACGGTATCGCCGATACGAATCGGCTTCTCAAACAGAATAATCAGGCCAGAAATAAAGTTGGCGAAGATCTCCTGCATACCGAAGCCCAATCCCAAACCTAACGCGGCAACCAGCCATTGCAACTTCGACCACTCAATGCCCATCATCGAGAAGCCGATCAGACCGCCGATCAGCATCAGGGCATATTTGGTTAAGGTGGTGATCGCATAACCGGTCCCCGGCGCCAGACTGAGATGTTGCAACAGCGCCAATTCCAGCAGCGCTGGCATATTGCGCACCAGTTGCGTGGTGATAATCAGCACCAGAATGGCAATCAGCACCGCACCCAGCGTAATCGCCTGCACGCTATCAACGCCTTGAATAGTTGTGGTGGCGTTCCATAACGGAATGTTATCGAGGAAGCTGAACGCAGAGTGAATCTCTGACCACAAGACAATCACCGAAACCAGCGCGATCAGCGTCAGAATCGAGCGCACCAAACGCAGCGACTGCGCGCTGATCTCATCCAGGTCGATACTTGGCTCATCAATTTCGATGGTGTCAGCATTGACCGGCGTTTGTTGTTCTTTCTCTTCTTCACTGCGCGCGCGGTTAGCCAGCATATCGGCACGACGCTGGCGTGCACGATCAAAGGCGATGCGGCGACGTTGAATCAGCATCCAGCGGCGAATGATGTGATAGACCACTAACAGGAAGAACCAAATGCCAACCGAGGTTTCTAGACGCGCAAGCAGCGCCTGCGCCGTGGCTAAATAACCGATGCAGGAAGCGAATGCCGCCACCAACGGAATGGCAATCAGCAGGTTCCACAGAATGCGGTTTACAAAGTTATCGCCATTGCCTTCTTTATCGAGATACAGCGGAATGCCTGCGCGTTTCAGGCTCACCGTCACGATACTCAGCGCGCCGCAAATCAGGATAAAGCACAGGCGGCCGAGCGTTGCGGAGAACTGCGGATCGTCGAGGTTGGCAAAGGCGATCAGCAACATAATCAGCGGCACAATCAAGCCGACAGTCAGCGAATAATAGCGCATGGCGCGCGCCACACGCGCTTGCGGCCAACGGAAATGCACTACGAACAAACCGTCGCTGCGGGCAAAGGCTTTGCTGATCATAAAGGCCCACAGCAGCGGTAGCGTGGCGGTGATGCCATCGCCAATCGCTACGGCGAACGGATACGGCCACGCATGCTGCAAACCATAACCGAGCGCGGCCCACAAAACCGGCAGCGGCAGCGCCACCAGAATCGACCAAAACACCGTACGCAACGTCAGGCTAAAGCGGTCTTGGGTCACTTTACCGACGCGGCTGGCAGAGCGCTGCATAAAGGCGTGGTAATGACGACGCGAGCTGATGCTGAAACCGACCAATAACACTGCGCCAATAATCGGCAGCACGGTTTCACGGTTGGTGAACATCATCGCCAGCGCTTTGCCGAGTTGACCTGCGGTATCCAACGACAGCAGGCGATTGAGATCCTGCGCCATTTCCATCGGGAAATTCAGGCCGATGGCGTTAACGTCGGCGGTCCAGAACAGATAGCGGTGCGTGGCGTCTTTCACTTCCACCAACGCATCCTGCAACTGGGTATTGGACACTTTGAGTTTGGTGATTTCCAGAATCAGCGTATCGCAGCCGGAGATCAGCGAATTCAGTAATTCGCGCTGGGTTTTCAACTGCGCTTCAAGGATACGCGTCTGATCGGCACTGAACGGTGTGCCGTCATCCTGCTTGGCTTTACGCAGTTCCTGCTGATGCTCTAACAGATCTTCATAATGCAGACGTTGGACACGCAGTTGCCCCATTTCGCTGTCAATCTGCTGCGATTTCGGCATTTCCGGCAAGCGTGCCACTTGCGCACGCAGCGCTTCTCCCAACAAGTTCGATACGCCGAGCCATTGCGACTGCTCACGCAACGTGCTCAGCGCCTGGCGCACTTGTAAGGTTTGGTTGGTGGCAAGCCGTTGCTGTGATGCCACCAGATCCATACGTTGCGCTTGCTGATTAAGATCGGCTGAAAGTTCGCGGTTGACGCGGAATTGATCGCTGATGGAACTCGGCAAATCGCCGCTGTTCTCGGCCAGTTGCTCGGTGCGCTCCAGCGCCAGTTCGGCTTCACGCTGACGCTGATTGTTGAGCTGATTGCGCAGCGCTTGCAGATAATTATCCAGCTGGGTGGCTTTGCGCTGATGCACTTCAGCGCGCATGCGCGCCAGTTCCTGACGATTGTTGGCGGAGAGTTGTGCCAGTTCGAGTTCATCAACGCGCGCTTTATTGGCAGCGTTTTCCGCCTGGCGCGCGTAGATCTGCGCCTGCGCTAAAGGAGTGGAGGCCGCCGATGCGCTCTGTACCCGGCGATCGCTTTCGGTCATCGCGCGACGTGCATCGGTTTGCTGTTGCGGCAGCTGTGAAAGTGAATCACTGATCTCGCGTGCGCGATCCTGCTCTTGCTGCGCCTGGCGGCCTTCTTCCAGCAGCTGGCTACTAACTTGCAACAATTCCTGATCCAACTCGGCGCTGCTCATGTTGCTGCGCACCGTTTTGCTGCTTTCCGTCAGCGTGGCGATTTGCTGACGTAATTCGCGCGACAGGCGCGGGAAATCATCAATCACCTGCTGATATTGCTTAGCCCGCTCCTGCGACTCGTCGCGTTCGGTGAGGAAGTTGATCGCCGCTTCCAGCGCCTGAACCTGTTCGGTTTGCGCAGGGGAATTTTTCGCGGATTTAGCCGCATCCAACTCTTGCTTGAGCTGGCTGGATTGCGGAACGGAGGCTGCAAATACAGAACTGCTGAGCACCAGGCTCAGCAGTAAAGAGAGAAAAACGCGCACGGGAGAGGTTCCGGTTATTTGCTGAGTGAGACGCTGTCGCCGGGCTGGGGCAGGGCGATAGCCAGCGGCTGACCAAGACGGGTTTTGCTCTCAGCTTCAAGACTTTCGGCCAATTTCACGCGATTTGGCGCGAACAGGTTGATCACCGTTGAACCCAATTTGAAGCGACCCATTTCCTGACCTTTCAGCAGCACAACCGCGCCATCATGATCGGCAGAAGGATAACGCCAGCGTTTGATCACCCCTTCGCGCGGCGGCGTAATGGTGCCAGCCCACACGGTTTCGATGCTACCAACAATGGTGGCACCGACAAGGATCTGCACCATTGGGCCGTGATCGGTATCAAACACACAGATCACGCGCTCGTTACGCGCAAACAGATTCGGAATGTTGCGAGCGGTCAGCGGGTTAACAGAATAGAGATCGCCTGGCACATACACCATTTCGCGCAGGACGCCGTTACATGGCATGTGCACGCGATGATAGTCACGCGGCGCGAGGTAAGTGGTAACGAACTCGCCGTCGTGGAATTGATCCGCCAGATCGTCATTGCCCGCCAGCAGCGCTTGCAAGCTATAAGTGTGGCCTTTCGCCTGGAAGATCTGATCGCCCGCAATGCGGCCTAATTGGCTGATCGCGCCATCGGCTGGCAGCGCCAATAAAGACGCGTCCGGATCGATAGGACGCGCGCCCTCTTTTAACGGGCGGACAAAGAAATCATTGAAGGTACGATAGCTGCCGGTATGTGGCTTGCTGGCTTCCGCCATATCCACTTTGTAGTACCAGACAAATATGTCGATGACCGCTTTAGTGAGCCAGCCACCACGACGACTCGCACCCCAACCGGCGAGTTCGGTGAGCCCTTTTTTGGGCAAAATATGATTCAGGCCGAGTTTAAAACGATCAAACACCGTTGCCTCCTGGCTTAATTACGTGTCGTTAACAAAAAGGGGGGCGGATTGTAACAGCGCCCCAGCTCATTGGCGAATGTGCCGTTGTACGCGTTAAATTTCGTCGGAGGAAAAGTTTTTACGCGTTTTTACCTGCGCCATACTCTCCAGAATTCGATGGTAGTTATCGAAGCGGGAAATATCGATAGCGCCGTTTTCTACCGCTTCGCGGATCGCACATCCAGGATCGGTATCGTGCTTGCAGTCACGGAAGCGGCAACTCCCGAGATATTCACGGAATTCGACAAATCCGCGAGTCACTTGTTCCGGTTCCAGATGCCATAATCCGAACTCGCGCACGCCGGGAGAATCGATCACATCGCCGCCAGCCGGGAAGTGATACAGGCGCGATGCGGTGGTGGTGTGCTGGCCGAGGCCGGAAACGTTCGAAACATCGTTGGTCAGTATTTCAGTGGCAACATCCAGACCTAACAAATTGTTCAACAGGCTGGATTTCCCCACGCCCGATTGACCGGCAAAGATGCTGACGCGGCCGGTTAACGCTTGTTCCAGCTCGACTAAACCATCTTTGGCATGGCTGGACACCATCAACACGCGGTAACCAATGTTGCGATAAATCTCCATCTGCTCATCGACAAAGGCGCGTCCTTCGGCATCCAGCAGATCGGTCTTGTTCAGCACCAGCAGCGGCTCAACGCCCAAGGTTTCACTGGCAACCAAGTAGCGATCGATAATGTTAAGCGACAGTTCCGGCAGGATCGCCGAAACGATAATGATCTGATCGATGTTGGCGGCGATCGGTTTCACGCCGTCGTAGAAGTCTGGGCGGGTTAAGACGGTTTTACGATCGTGAACGGCTTCCACGATCCCTTTGCCGCCGCCGATCGCTGCGCGCCACAACACGCGATCGCCGGTGACCAGCGAGCGAATAGTGCGGCGGATGTTACAGCGATGCACTTCGCCTGCGCTGTCTTCCACGTCTGCGTGCATGCCGAAACGGCTGATCACCACGCCATCGGCTGCCTCTCCAAACAGGCTATCATCGGGCTCCGGCTTATCGCTCCGTTGCTGTAGACGACGCTGATGGTTGGCGCTGACACGACGTTGTTGACCTTTCGACAGTTTGTTTTTACTCACGCATCCTCTCACGGCTCTCGCCAGGCTTCGCCCTGCTGGGCAAAACGTCTATGATACACCTGAAATGAGTTTAATGACGACTTTGGCAACAGGCGGGAAACGCATGACAGCGGGAAATGAAAACAATCTGATTTGGATCGACCTCGAAATGACCGGACTCGATCCGGAACGCGATCGCATTATTGAGATCGCCACCATCGTCACCGATGCCAATCTCAACATTCTGGCGGAAGGCCCGGTGTTCGCCGTGCATCAATCTGACGACCAGTTGGCGTTGATGGATGACTGGAACGTGCGTACCCACACCAACAGCGGTTTGGTGGCGCGGGTGAAAGCCAGCCAGCACGACGATCGGGCAGCAGAACTGGCCACCATTGAGTTCCTTAAACAATGGGTTCCGGCAAATACCTCGCCGATTTGCGGCAACAGTATCGGCCAGGATCGTCGTTTCCTGTTTAAGTATATGCCTGAGCTGGAAGCCTATTTCCACTATCGCTATCTCGACGTCAGCACGCTGAAAGAGCTGGCGCGTCGCTGGAAGCCGGATATCTTGCCTGGCTTTAAAAAGTCTGGCAGTCATCAGGCGTTAGATGACATTCGCGAGTCTGTTGCCGAGCTGGCGTACTACCGCGAACACTTCTTGCAGCTTTAATCAGCAAAGGGTGCGCAGGAAATCACCAGGTTGTCGATTAAAGCAGCGATCGCGCAGAAAGCGCAAAATTTTGCTTTTAGACTCTTGCGACTGAAAGGATTTCTCGTATAATGCGCACCCCGTACCGGTGAAGAATTTCATACGGTACACGGCGCGGGAATAGCTCAGTTGGTAGAGCACGACCTTGCCAAGGTCGGGGTCGCGAGTTCGAGTCTCGTTTCCCGCTCCAAAATTTGTATCGTAGTAGAAGTAACCTCTAATGCGGGAATAGCTCAGTTGGTAGAGCACGACCTTGCCAAGGTCGGGGTCGCGAGTTCGAGTCTCGTTTCCCGCTCCAGAGTTTGCAGTAAACCATCCAAATCACGGATTTAGTCAGTCGCTAACGCAGTCGACTAAAATACGAAGATTATGCGGGAATAGCTCAGTTGGTAGAGCACGACCTTGCCAAGGTCGGGGTCGCGAGTTCGAGTCTCGTTTCCCGCTCCAAATTTTTATATTCACTAATGTTATTTGCCCTAGGGCGCAATCAGATTTAAAACTGCTGCTGGTCGTTATCGATCTTAAGTACCACGTTTATTTCTGGAAATGTGCACACCTTGTTAGTCCGCATAATGCCTGTTGTTAGTTACTGTAGTTTTACAGGTTATCCACAATGTGCCTGCAACGTGCTGACGCTGTTTTCCCCTATCTACAAAACTGTTTTGAACAGAGTTATCCACAAGCTCTGGACATGCCCGTGCGCGCAAAACAGGACGTATCTATTTACATCTATAATGTAACTTATTGATTTGTGTTATGTTTAGGATGTTTCAGTGTGTGATTCTACTTACTGAACGAAATTACGATCTTCGTCACTTTACAGTTGGATAATGTTATTCACAGCATGTGGAAAAGCGTTTTATCCTGTGCGACTGCTCAATCACGCATCACGCGGCAAACCTTTTTCAACTGCGCGCACCAAGCGCTGTTTCTTCGCAGGCTGCACTTCCACCGCTTGTTCCGCGCGTTTCTCTAACTGCTGTGCAATTGCCCATTCGATATGCTCATCAAGCATCGGATGCTCACCGCTGCGCAGTTGTAATACCGCAATATTTTCTTCTGCCCAAGGTGCATTGCCCAATGCCACCGCCACGTTGCGCAGCCAACGCAGATGTCCAATACGACGAATCGCTGAACCTTCGGTGATGCGCAAAAATTTGGCTTCATCCCATTGGAACAAATCGGTCAGCGGCGGTGCATGTAATACGGCGCGCGGTGAGAAATCATCTTCGTCGGTCAGTTGGCCGTAGCGGTTCCACGGGCAGATCAGCTGGCAATCATCGCAACCGTAAATCCGATTGCCGATCAGCGGACGGAACTCTTCGGGAATTGCGCCTTCCAATTCGATGGTGAGATAGGAGATACAGCGACGCGCATCCACCACATAAGGTTCAACGATGGCGGAAGTGGGGCAGATGGTTATGCAGGCAACGCAGCGGCCACACTGTTCTTCTTGGGGCTGATCGACTGGCAACGGAATATCAATCAACAGTTCGCCGAGGAAAAACCACGAACCGGCTTCACGATTGAGAATCAATGAGTGCTTGCCAGTCCAACCTAATCCCGCTTTGGCAGCAATTGGGCGTTCAAGGATCGGTGCAGAATCGACGAACGGGCGAAAATTGAGTTCACCACAGTGCGCTTGAATCATTTCTCCAAGCTTTTTCAGTCGATTGCGTAATACTTTGTGATAGTCGCGCCCCAGCGCATAACGGCTAACGTAGCCCAGTTGCGGATTTTTTAAAGTGCTGGCAAACGCGGCTTTCGCTGGAAGGTAGTTCATGCGCACGCTGATGACGCGCAGTGTGCCGGGCAGCAATTCATGTGGACGCGCACGCATCATGCCGTGACGCGCCATCCAATCCATCTCGCCGTGATACTGCTTCTCCAGCCAGGCTTGCAGTTTGGGCTCTTCGGCGCTGAGATCGGTATCGCAAATACCAACCTGTTGGAAGCCGAGTTCGCGTCCCCACTGTTTAATTTGTTGAGCGAGCTGTTGAAGATCGAGAGGGTATGACATGAGAAACCAGGCAGTTGAAGCAAACGTCCGCAGTTTAACACACTCTGTCTGGCCTGCGCAGGCCATGGCGCAGCTGGAGCGCAATGCCGCCGATAGTCTGGGATTAACGCTGTACGAACTGATGCAGCGCGCCGGGCAAGCCAGTTATGAATTGGCGCGTCAATTATGGCCGCAAGCGCAGCATTGGTTGATTCTTTGCGGGCATGGCAACAATGGCGGCGATGGTTATGTGGTTGCGCGATTGGCGCAGGCAGCCGGTTTTAGCGTGACGTTGCTGGCCTGCGAGGGCAGCAAAGCGTTGCCGGAAGAAGCGCAGCAAGCGCGCGAAGCGTGGTTGGCCGCGGGCGGTGTGATTCATGCGGCCGATGCAATCTGGCCGGAACAGGTTGACGTGATCATCGATGCGTTGCTCGGTACTGGTTTAAATCGCGCACCTGCTGCGCCCTACAATCGCCTGATTACACTAGCTAACGCGCACGCTGCGCCGGTGCTGGCGATCGATATGCCTTCTGGTTTAATCGCGGCGACCGGCATCGCGCCGGGTGAAACGATGGTTGCCGATCACACGCTCAGCATGATTGCCCTGAAGCCGGGCCAACTTACTGGCAAAGCGCGCGATTATGTTGGTCGATTGCATCACGACGATCTCGGTTTAAGCGCGTTTCTGGCAGGAGAGCGCGCGCCAATCACCCGTTACGATGCGCAGGATCTATCGCGCTGGCTCAAACCACGTCGCGCCACCTCGCACAAAGGTGATAACGGGCGTTTAGCGGTGATTGGCGGCGACAGCGGCACAGCCGGCGCGATCCGTATGACTGGCGAGGCGGCCTTGCGCACTGGCGCTGGGCTTGTGCGTGTGCTGACACATGAAGATAATATTGCGCCGATTCTTACTGCGCGGCCGGAATTGATGGTGGATGCGCTGAACGAGGAACGTCTGGATCAGGCACTGGAATGGGCAGATGTGATCGCGGTTGGACCGGGGCTCGGTCAACGTGATTGGGCTCGGAAGGCACTGAAAAAGATTGCGATAAGTGAAAAGCCGATGCTTTGGGATGCGGATGCGCTTAACCTGCTGGCAATCAATCCTGATAACCGTCAGAATCGCATCATTACGCCGCATCCAGGCGAAGCGGCACGCTTGCTGGGCGTGAAAACCAGCGAAATTGAGAGTGACCGCATTGCGGCGGCTCAAGCCCTGGCGAAACGCTACGGTGGCGTTGTGGTGCTGAAAGGCGCTGGCACGATTATCGCCAGCGCGGCGGGAGAATTAGCGATTGCCGATGTCGGCAACGCAGGCATGGCGTCCGGCGGGATGGGCGATGTGTTAAGCGGAATTATTGCCGCTTTGTTAGGCCAGAAACTGACATTATTCGAGGCAGCCTGCGCGGGCTGTGTTGCACACGGCGCAACCGCCGATGCCGTTGCGCGTCAACGCGGAACTCGCGGCATGTTAGCCACTGATTTGTTCGAACTGCTGTGGCAGTTTGTTAATCCAGAGATGATCCAACAATAAAGCATGAAGACCTGTGTTATTTCTTTGCCCGATGAGGCGGCAACCCTGAATCTGGGTGCGCAATTGGCGCGCGTGTGTGACAGCGCGCTGGTGATCTATCTTTATGGCGATTTAGGTGCCGGTAAAACCACCTTTAGCCGAGGTTTTTTGCAGGCGCTCGGCCATCAAGGCAATGTGAAAAGTCCAACTTACACTTTGGTTGAGCCTTACGAACTCGGCTCGCGCACGCTGTATCACTTCGATCTTTATCGTCTTGCCGATCCCGAAGAGTTGGAATTTATGGGCATCCGCGACTATTTCAGCGGTGATGCGCTGTGTCTGGTGGAATGGCCGCAGCAAGGCACTGGCGTGCTGCCCGAACCGGATTTGGCGTTGACGCTGCGTTACGTCGATGCCGCGCGTGAAGCGGAAATCAGCGCGATTTCAGCCACTGGGGAAGCGTTGTTGCAGCAATTCCAGCAAGGCAGGGATTCGGCATGATGTCACGGATGAAAATCATTGTTCTGGGCCTGCTGTGTCTGTTTTCTGCTTCGGCGCTGTCAGCCACGTTATCCGATATCAAAGTGGATAACGGCGACAGCCAGGCGACCGTCACGCTGAGTTTTAACGGTCAGCCGGTTTACGGCTTCTTCCCGCTGCACAATCCCAATCGCGTGGTATTGGATATTCGCCAAAGCGGTGCGATTAAAGGTTTACCGTTGAATTTCAGCGGTGAAAATATCGTGCAGCGTATTCGTCACAGCCAACCGAAAGACAAGCAAAGCTTGCGTCTGGTATTTGAATTGACGCAAGCGGCGCAAACCCGCGCCACCACGCAGCGCGATGGCAATCAATATCGTGTGGTGTTCACCATTCGTGGCACGCAGCCGGCTAAGCGCGCCACCGCGCCGACCGCACCGGTTACCACCGCGCGCCAGACTGAAAGCCAGGCCAATCCGTTTAATGCCAATCCGGTCACTGCGGTGACCAGCAGCAATACTACCGTGCGTCCTGGCAGCGCTGTCAGTCGCAATGATGTGGTGATTGTGGCGATTGATGCCGGACACGGCGGCCAGGATCCTGGCGCGTCGGGTCAGCACGGCTTGCACGAGAAGAATGTCACCATCTCCATCGCGCGCAAATTGAAAGTGCTGATGGATCAAGATCCGATGTTTAAACCGGTGCTGACGCGTAACGGCGATTACTTCATTTCGGTGATGGGCCGTTCCGAAGTGGCGCGTAAAGAGAACGCTAACCTGCTGGTTTCGATTCACGCCGATGCTGCGCCAAATCACTCCGCGAGCGGCGCATCCGTTTGGGTGCTGTCTAACCGTCGCGCCAACAACGAAATGGCCAACTGGCTCGAGCAGAAAGAGAAACAATCTGAGCTGCTAGGCGGCGCGGGTGATTTACTGGCGAACAGTCAGGCCGATCCGTATCTCAGCCAGGCGGTGTTGGATTTGCAGTTTGGTCATTCACAGCGCGTCGGTTATGACGTCGCCGTTAAAGTGCTGCAACAGCTGCGCGGCATCACGCCGCTGCATAAACGTCTGCCGGAACATGCCAGCCTTGGCGTATTGCGTTCCCCGGATATTCCTTCTTTACTGGTCGAAACCGGCTTTATTAGTAACGCCGCGGAGGAGCGGCTGCTCGGCAGCAGCGCGTATCAGGAGAAAATTGCTCAGTCGATTTATAAAGGCTTACGCAATTATTTCCTCGCGCATCCGCTGCAATCGATCCCAAAGGAGGAAAACCGGCCGCTGGACAGCGTACCGGCGGTTAGCGTAGCCAGCAATCCGGCGAGCGGCACGGTGCAATATACCGGCGCAACCCAGCGTCATACGGTAACGCGCGGCGAAACGCTCTCCGGCATCGCCGCGAAGTATGGTGTGAGCATGGAAACGCTGCGTGACCTGAACAGCTTGAAGCGTGATGTGGTGTGGGTGGGACAGCGTCTGAAAGTGCCTGCCAAATCCAACGTAAGCGTAGCGGCGGCGAGCCGCCCAACCCGGCATAAGGTAGTGCGCGGCGATTCGCTGACGGCGATTGCAGCGCGCTATGGCGTGAGCTCGAAAGCCATCATGCAGGCGAATAATATGAAGTCGAGCAACGTGATGCTGGGGCAAAACCTAAAAATTCCGCAATCCTGATTGTTGGCTCCGCGTGAGCCAACCTGCCAGAGGATCTCCACCATGCCAATACAAATTTTACCGCCGCAGTTGGCGAACCAGATTGCCGCGGGCGAAGTGGTTGAGCGTCCGGCATCGGTCGTAAAAGAGCTGGTGGAAAACAGCCTCGATGCGGGCGCGACACGTATTGATGTCGATATTGAAAAGGGCGGTGCCAAGCTAATCCGCATTCGCGACAACGGTTGTGGCATCGCTAAAGCGGAACTGGCAATGGCGCTAGCGCGTCATGCCACCAGTAAAATCGCTTCGCTCGACGATCTTGAGGCGATCATGAGCCTCGGTTTTCGCGGCGAAGCGCTGGCCAGTATCAGCTCGGTTTCCCGCTTAACGCTAACATCTCGCACCGCCGAGCAAAATGAAGCCTGGCAAGCCTATGCGGAAGGGCGCGATATGGATGTGACGGTAAAACCGGCGGCACATCCCGTGGGCACTTCGCTGGAAGTGCTCGACCTGTTTTACAACACGCCCGCACGTCGCAAGTTCATGCGTACCGAAAAGACCGAGTTTACCCACATTGATGAAGTGATTCGCCGCATTGCACTGGCGCGCTTTGATGTGGCGATTTCGCTGAGTCACAACGGAAAATTGATGCGCCAATATCGCGCGGTCAACGACGATGCGCAGCGTGAACGGCGTTTAGGTGCGATTTGCGGCACCACGTTTATGCAACATGCGCTGCGTATCGATTGGCAGCATGACGATCTCGCGCTGCGCGGTTGGGTGGCCGATCCGAACGGTTCGCGCCAGGTGACCGACTTGCAATACTGCTACGTCAACGGCCGCATGATGCGCGACAAGCTGATCAATCACGCGATTCGTCAGGCGTATCAAACCCAACTGGGCGATGATCAGCAACCGGCTTACGTGCTGTATCTGGAGATCGACCCGCATCAGGTGGATGTCAACGTGCACCCAGCCAAGCATGAAGTGCGTTTCCATCAGTCGCGTTTGGTGCACGATTTTATCTGGCAAGGCGTGATGAGCGCATTGCAAGCCAGTCGCGCTCCAGAATTGCCGATCGCTCACGCCGAGGAGCCTGCGCCGAAATGGCAACCTGAAAACCGTCAGGCAGCGGGCGCTAACCACTTCGCACAACCGCGCAGTGGCGGTGTTGCTGGTGCCAGTGCCGGCTGGCAGAACAAAGAACCGGTTTACAGTGCGCGTGAAGGTTCTGCCTATAAACAGTTAATGAAAACGCCGCTGGTTGAAGCACCGCGTGCCGCAGCACCTGCTTCACCTGTTGCGCCAGCTCGTCAGCCAGAACCGCGTGAAACACCGCTGACTGCGCATGCGCAAAGTTTTGGTCGCGTGTTAAGCGTATTGCAAGATCGCTACGCGCTGCTGGAACGCGGCAATCAGCTGCAAGTGCTAGCGCTGGCGGTTGCTGCGCGTTGGCTGAAACAGGCCCAGCTGCAACCCGGAGAAGAGGGCTTAAAACCGCAGCCGTTGCTGATCCCAGTACGACTAAAAATTGCGGCGCCTGAACTGGCGGTAATCAGTGAACAATCGGCGCTATTAAACCTGATGGGCATTGATTTACAACGGGAAGGTCAGCATGTGACCTTGCGTGCCGTCCCTTTACCGTTACGAACACAAAATTTACAAATCTTGATTCCAGAACTGTTAGGCTACTTGGCCCGGCAGCAAGAGGTTTCTGCATCGATGTTGGCCCAATGGCTGGCTCGTCGTGATGATGCAGAAGACGCTCACTGGAATCACTCGCAGGCGATTGCACTGTTGGCAGAGCTGGAAAGGCTGTGTCCACAACTGCTGAAATCGCCGCCTTCAGGTCTGTTACAGACCATTGAGATTGAGAGCGCGATTAACGCGTTGAAGCATGAGTGAACTAAACCAGGCTAGCCGGCCAAAGGCAATTTTTTTGATGGGGCCTACCGCCTCCGGTAAGACGGCATTAGCGATTTCGCTGCGTCAGCAACTTCCGGTGGAACTTATTAGCGTTGACTCTGCCTTAATCTATCGCGGGATGGATATTGGCACGGCGAAACCGTCGGAAGAAGAGTTGGCATTGGCGCCCCATCGTTTGCTGGACATTCGCGATCCAGCGGAAGCGTATTCCGCTGCAGAATTTCGTCGCGATGCGCTGGCAGAAATGGCGGAAATCACCCAGAAGGGGAAGATTCCGTTGCTTGTTGGTGGAACCATGCTCTACTTCAAGGCGTTGCTTGAAGGATTGTCGCCGTTGCCCTCGGCCGATCCCGAGGTGCGTCAGCGGATAGAGCAAATGGCGGCGGAGAAAGGGTGGGAAGCCCTGCACCGCCAGCTGTGTGAAATCGATCCGGTCGCCGGTAGTCGTATTCATCCGAATGATCCGCAGAGACTTTCGCGAGCACTGGAAGTTTTTTTTATTTCGGGTAAAACTTTAACGGAACTGACAAAAACCTCCGGCGAAGCGTTACCCTACGACGTGTACCAGTTTGCTATCGCACCTGCGAGCCGCGAACTGATACATCAACGCATTGCGTTGCGTTACGACCAGATGCTAGCGTCAGGATTTGAAGCGGAGGCTCGTGCACTGTTTGCGCGAGGTGATTTGCATACGGACATGCCTTCCATTCGTTGTGTGGGTTATCGCCAGATGTGGTCTTATCTATCCGGTGAAATCGATTACGACGAAATGGTTTATCGGGGAATTTGCGCCACTCGGCAGCTCGCTAAACGCCAGATGACCTGGTTACGTGGCTGGCCTGAAGTTCACTGGTTAGACAGTGATGAGCCAGAGTTAGCGCGTAATGCGGTGCTTAAGGTAGTTAGTGCGTAGCAGGGATGATTGTGTACAATTGGTTCGTTATCGTGCGCAAATTTTTACGCAGTTTTTCTGAACCACGGTTCTTAAAGCAACAAACAACAAGCATATAAGGAAAAGATAGAATGGCTAAGGGGCAATCTTTACAAGACCCGTTTTTGAACGCATTGCGTCGTGAACGTGTACCGGTTTCGATCTATTTGGTGAATGGTATTAAGCTGCAAGGGCAAATTGAATCCTTTGATCAGTTCGTCATTCTGTTGAAAAACACGGTTAGCCAGATGGTGTATAAGCACGCCATCTCTACAGTGGTTCCTTCTCGTCCGGTTTCGCACCATAGCAACAACGCGGGCGGCAGCGGTGGTAGCAGCAACTATCATCACAGCGGAAGCAGCCAAGGCGCTCAGTCGCAGCCACAACAAGACGGCGATAACGCAGAATAATTTTGCGCTGCCGTAAAGCCAGGGCTGGGGAGCGATAACGTTTTCCCGTCCTGGTTATTTTATTTAGCGAGGTTATAGCTTGTTTGACCGTTATGATGCCGGTGAGCAGGCCGTACTGGTACACATCTGGTTCTCCCAAGACAAAGAGCTGGAAGATTTGCAGGAGTTTGAAACTCTTGTCTCTTCTGCGGGCGTTGAAGCGCTGCAAGTCATTACGGGCAGCCGTAAAGCGCCACATCCCAAATATTTTGTCGGTGAAGGAAAGGCAGTTGAAATTGCCGATGCGGTGAAAGCGAGTGGAGCATCGGTCGTTTTATTCGATCATGCCTTAACTCCTGCCCAGGAACGTAATTTAGAGCGTGTGTGCGAATGTCGTGTTGTTGACCGCACCGGCTTAATTCTTGATATTTTCGCCCAGCGCGCCCGTACCCATGAGGGTAAATTACAGGTCGAGCTGGCACAGTTACGCCATATGGCAACCCGCTTAGTGCGTGGATGGACGCACCTTGAGCGCCAAAAAGGCGGTATCGGTTTGCGTGGTCCGGGTGAAACCCAGTTGGAAACGGACCGTCGTTTGCTGCGCAATCGAATTAGCCTGATCCTTTCTCGCCTTGAGCGTGTTGAGAAGCAGCGCGATCAGGGCCGACAATCACGTGCAAAAGCCGATGTGCCTACCGTTTCTCTGGTGGGATACACCAACGCAGGCAAATCTACCCTGTTTAATGCGATCACTTCCGCTGATGTTTATGTAGCAGATCAGCTATTTGCGACGCTTGATCCGACCTTACGTCGCCTGAATGTGGCCGATGTTGGCGAAGTGGTTTTAGCGGATACCGTTGGGTTTATTCGTCATTTGCCGCATGACTTAGTCGCCGCGTTTAAAGCCACGTTGCAAGAAACGCGTCAGGCAGCGTTGCTGCTGCATGTGGTTGATGCGGCTGATTTACGCATCAATGACAACATTGAAGCCGTGAATGAAGTGCTGGCAGAAATAGAATCCGATGAAATTCCAGCACTGATGGTGATGAACAAAATCGATATGTTGGAAGGCTTTGAGCCGCGTATCGATCGCAACGAAGAGAACCAACCGATTCGCGTTTGGTTATCCGCACAAACCGGACTCGGTTTGCCGTTACTGTGGCAGGCGCTTTCTGAGCGTTTAGCCGGAGAAATTGCGCAATACGATTTACGCCTGCCGCCAGAAGCAGGCCGTTTACGCAGTCGTTTTTACCAGTTACACGCAATAGAAAAAGAATGGAATGAAGATGATGGCTGTGTGAGTTTGCACGTGCGTATGCCGATTGTTGATTGGCGTCGTTTATGCAAACAAGAGCCGTCGCTAGCTGATTATATTGTTTAACATTGCCCAAACGCCTTTACTCAATATCTTGAAGATTGTCGTTATTATCGTTGCAGGCCGCGTGTGCAGGATTTAACCGAATATTTCGGATTCCAGCAAGGCGGCAACTAAGTGAATCCCAGGAGCTTACATCAGTAAGTGACTGGGGTGAGCGAAGGCAGCCAACGAAGCTGCAATCCGAAAGATGAAGGGTAAAAAACGTAAATACAATAAATGGAGTAGAGACATGGCGTGGAATCAGCCCGGAAATAACGGACAGGACCGCGACCCGTGGGGAAGCAGCAATAATCAAGGCGGCAACTCTGGGGGAAATAAAGGAGGGCGCGATCAGGGGCCTCCTGATCTGGATGATATCTTCCGTAAGCTGAGTAAAAAACTCGGCGGATTGGGCGGTGGCAAACAGAATGATAATGGCCAGCGCAGCGGCGGTAGCGGTGGCAAAGTGGTTGGCATTGTTGCCGTCGCGGCAGTAGTAATCTGGGCGGCCAGCGGTTTCTACACCATCAAAGAAGCAGAACGCGGTGTGGTTACGCGCTTTGGCAAATTCAGCCATCTGGTTGAGCCAGGCCTTAACTGGAAACCGACCTTCATCGATCAGGTTCGTGCGGTCAACGTTGAAGCGGTGCGTGAATTGGCGGCTTCTGGCGTGATGTTAACCTCGGATGAGAACGTGGTGCGCGTTGAGATGAACGTACAGTATCGCGTCACTGATCCTGAGCGTTATTTGTATGCGGTGACCAGCGCTGACGACAGCTTGCGTCAGGCGACGGACAGCGCATTGCGCGGCGTTATTGGTCGTTCAACCATGGATCGCATCCTGACTGAAGGCCGTACCGTGGTGCGTAGCGAAACCCAACGCGAGCTTGACGAAACCATTCGTCCTTACAACATGGGCATCACGCTGCTTGACGTAAACTTCCAGGCGGCGCGTCCACCAGAAGAAGTTAAAGCCTCGTTTGATGATGCGATTGCTGCACGTGAAAACCGTGAGCAGTACGTGCGTGAAGCCGAAGCCTATTCGAATGAAGTGCAGCCGCGTGCTAATGGTCAGGCGCAGCGTATCCTGGAAGAAGGTCGCGCTTACAAAGAACGTACTGTGCTTGAAGCACAAGGTGAAGTGGCACGTTTCGCCCGTCTGTTGCCAGAATATAAAGCGGCACCAGAAATCACTAAAGAGCGTCTTTACATCGAAACCATGGAACGCGTGTTGAGTCACACTCGCAAAGTGTTGATCAGCGATCGTGGTAACAATCTGACGGTTCTGCCATTGGATCAGCTGATGCGCGGTGGTCAGGCATCAGGCCAGAGCGGCAACAAGACGACAAACCTGATGAAGTCGCCTTCGTCTTCCGGCAGCAACGCGAGCCGCAGCGACACTTCATCATACAGTCCAGACAGCATCATGGATCAGCGTCGCGCCAATGCGCTGCGCAACGATACCCAGCGCGAAGGGAGGGAGTAATCGATGCGTAAGCCAATCATCGCCGTAATTATTGTAGTGCTGGTGGTGCTTTACGCGTCACTGTTCGTGGTGCAGGAAGGTCAACGTGGCATTGTGCTGCGCTTTGGCAAAGTTCTGCGCGATAGCGAAAACAAACCGCAGGTATACGCGCCAGGTCTGCATTTCAAGATTCCATTCATTGAAACGGTTAAATCGCTGGATGCACGTATTCAGACCATGGATAACCAAGCCGATCGCTTTGTTACCAAAGAGAAGAAAGACCTGATCGTTGATTCTTATATCAAATGGCGCATCAGTGATTTCAGCCGTTACTACCTGGCAACTGGCGGTGGCGATGTTTCTCAAGCGGAAGTACTGCTGAAACGTAAGTTCAGTGACCGTCTGCGTTCTGAAATGGGTCGTCTGGATGTTAAAGACATCGTTACTGATTCGCGTGGTCGTTTAACGACTGACGTTCGCGATGCGCTGAACACCGGTACCGCAGGTGCTGATGATGAAGTGCAGACGCCAGCCGCCGATGATGCGATTGCGAATGCGGCGGCACGTGTAGAGCGTGAAACCAACAGCAGCGAACCGGCACCGAACCCGAACAGTATGGCGGCATTAGGTATTCAGGTGGTTGATGTGCGTATCAAGCAGATTAACCTGCCAACCGAAGTGTCTGATGCGATCTACAACCGTATGCGCGCTGAGCGTGAAGCGGTTGCACGTAGCCAACGTTCACAAGGCCAGGAAGAAGCAGAAAAACTGCGTGCTCAGGCCGATTATCAGGTAACGCGTACGCTGGCAGAAGCACAGCGTCAGGCTCTGATTTCACGCGGTGAAGGTGACGGTGAAGCAGCAAAACTGTTTGCTGATGCTTTCAGCCAGGATCCTGATTTCTACGCCTTTATCCGTAGCCTGCGCGCTTATGAAAATAGCTTCGCAGACAACCAGGATGTGTTGGTATTGAGCCCGGATAGCGATTTCTTCCGCTATATGAAAGCGCCCTCTAACGCTACGCGTTAAGAACTGATATAACTCTGAGGCCGACACTGTTGTCGGCCTTTTTTTTGGGAAAAAATCATGAATACAACCATCTGGATGGCGCTGGCTTTGGTTTTAGTGCTGGAAGGACTTGGGCCGATGTTTATGCCGCGCGCCTGGCGTCGCATGATTTTGGCGATGACGCAGTTGCCCGATCGTCTTCTGCATCGTTTTGGCGGTGGTTTAGTGGTGGCTGGCGTGGTGATTTACGCCATGATCAGCTTGCATGCGCGTTAATTAGCGTAAATTTGTGCGCTGTCGCACGGTGAATTGTGTCTCATTGCCGCGCTTCCCCCAACATGTTGTGAGCTGACCAAAACTCAGGCAAAAAACAGCGCAATCGTATGCTAAAAGTGCTGAAAGAGACAAAATCAGGTGGTAGAATCCTTTTTTAAGCAATCGGTGATTTTGAAAAAATGGGTAAGAACGTCGTCGTACTGGGCACCCAATGGGGTGACGAAGGTAAAGGTAAGATCGTAGACCTTCTGACAGAGCGCGCGAATTACGTCGTGCGTTATCAAGGTGGCCACAATGCAGGCCACACACTTGTCATCAACGGTGAAAAAACCGTCCTCCACTTAATTCCCTCTGGCATTCTGCGTGAAAACGTCACCAGCATCATTGGTAATGGTGTGGTGTTGTCGCCTGAAGCGCTGATGAAAGAGATGAAAGGGCTGGAAGAGCGCGGTGTGCCGGTACGTGAACGTCTGCTGATCTCTGAAGCTTGCCCGTTGATTCTGCAATACCACGTAGCAATGGATCTGGCGCGCGAAAAAGCGCGTGGTGCCAAAGCTATCGGCACCACTGGCCGCGGTATCGGCCCAGCCTATGAAGATAAAGTGGCTCGTCGCGGTCTGCGCGTGAGCGATCTCTTCAACAAAGAAACCTTTGCGGTGAAGCTGAAAGAAATCGTCGATTTCTACAACTTCCAACTGGTTAACTATTACAAAACCGACGCGGTTGACTACGAAAAAGTGCTGAACGATGTGCTGGCTGTTGCCGACATCCTGACCAGCATGGTAGTTGACGTTTCTGAACTGCTGGACGGCGCGCGTAAGCGTGGCGACCTGATCATGTTCGAAGGCGCGCAGGGTACGCTGCTGGATATCGATCACGGTACCTATCCGTACGTGACGTCTTCTAACACCACCGCAGGTGGCGTAGCGACCGGTTCTGGTATTGGTCCACGTTACGTTGATTACGTACTGGGTATCGTGAAAGCCTACTCAACCCGTGTGGGTGCAGGTCCATTCCCGACTGAACTGTTTGATGAAACTGGCGAGTTCCTGTGCAAACAAGGTAACGAGTTTGGCGCGACCACCGGTCGTCGTCGTCGCACTGGCTGGTTGGATGCGGTTGCCGTGCGCCGTGCCGTACAGATCAACTCACTGTCAGGTTTCTGCATGACCAAACTGGACGTGCTGGATGGCCTGAAAGAAGTGAAAATTTGCGTGGGTTATCGCATGCCAGATGGCCGCGAAATGACCACCACGCCGCTGGCTGCTGAAGGCTGGGAAGGCATTGAGCCGATTTATGAATCAATGCCAGGCTGGAGCGAAACCACCTTTGGCGTGAAGACGCTGGATGGTCTGCCGCAAGCGGCTCGCGACTACATCAAGCGTGTAGAAGAAGTAACTGGCGTGCCGATTGATATTATTTCTACCGGCCCAGACCGTAGTGAGACCATGATTCTGCGCGATCCGTTCGACGCATAATCTTCAGAGGCCGGACAATGTCCGGCCTTCATTTATCTGCTCTTCAACGCCTCTCACTCTGTTTTTTCTCGCAAATATCGGCACTTGCCGGAAAAAAACGCACCGGCCTCCACGCTCTGGTTTATCATCATACTTAAATATCACGCCGACCGGCGCATAACCATAACGACCGATGATTCTTTGAGGTATATGTGCAGCTAACAAGTTTTACCGATTATGGTCTGCGTGCGCTGATTTACATGGCGACGTTACCGGAAGGTAAGCAGACCAACATCACCGAAGTGACCGATACCTACGGGGTGTCGCGTAACCACATGGTTAAAATCATCAACCAACTCAGCCGGGCAGGCTTTGTCGCCGCAACACGCGGTAAAAACGGCGGAATTCGTTTAGGCATGGACCCGGAAAAAATTGTGATCGGCGACGTGGTGAGAAAAATGGAGCCATTGCAGCTGGTGAACTGTGATGAGTGCGTGATTACTCCAGCTTGTCGCTTACGCAAAGCGCTGTACGATGCGGTCCAGCTATTCCTCAAGGAACTGGACAAGTACACGCTGGCCGATTTGGTCAAAAACAACGACTCGCTGTACCAACTTTTATTGTCCGAACCGCCGGTGGCAATTCAAATTAAATGACATCGGAGGAACCGTAATGTCAAAAGATCCTTTCCAGGATAGAGAAGCTGAAAAGTACGAAAACCCTATTCCAAGCCGCGAATTTATCCTGGCACTGTTAGAAAAACGGGAAAAACCGACCAACCGCGATGATATCGCGCAGGAACTGAACATCACCAGCGAAGAGCAGCTCGAAGCGCTGCGCCGCCGTCTACGCGCCATGGAGCGCGACGGTCAGTTGGTGTTCACTCGCCGTCAATGTTATGCCTTGCCTGAACGTCTCGATTTGCTACGTGGCAAAGTGATTGGTCACCGCGATGGTTATGGCTTCCTGCGTGTGGAAGGCCAGAAAGATGATTTCTATCTCTCCGCTGAGCAGATGAAATTCTGTCTGCACGGCGATGTGATTCTGGCGCAGCCAGGCAGCGCCGATCGTAAAGGTCGCCGTGAAGCGCGCGTAGTGCGTGTGCTGGAGCCGCGCAACAGCCAAATCGTCGGCCGTTTCTTCACGGATGCTGGCACCGCGTTTGTGGTGCCAGACGACAGCCGCTTAAGCTTCGACATCCTGATTCCACAAGAAGAAACGTTGAATGCGCGTATGGGCTCAGTGGTAGTGGTGGAAATCACCCAACGCGCCACGCGTCGCACTAAAGCGCTGGGTAAAATCACCGAGCTGCTGGGCGATGATATGGGCACCAGCCTTGCCGTTGATATGGCGGTGCGCACCCATGAAATTCCGCACACCTGGCCGGAAGAAGTTGAAAAACAGATCGCCAAACTGAAAGAAGAAGTGCCGGAAGAAGCCAAACAAGGCCGTATCGATCTGCGTAAATTGCCGTTGGTGACTATCGACGGTGAAGATGCGCGTGACTTCGATGACGCCGTGTTCTGTGAGAAGAAACGTGGCGGCGGCTGGCGCCTGTGGGTGGCGATTGCTGATGTCAGTTACTACGTGCGTCCGGGCACGCCGCTGGATGACGAAGCGCATCAGCGCGGCACCTCGGTGTATTTCCCGTCGCAAGTTATCCCGATGCTGCCGGAAATCCTCTCGAACGGTTTGTGCTCACTGAATCCGCAGGTGGATCGCCTGTGCATGGTGTGTGAGATGACCATCTCCTCGAGCGGCAAACTCACTGGCTTCAAACACTATGAAGCGGTGATGAATTCCCACGCGCGTCTGACTTACAACAAAGTGTGGAGCATTCTGCAAGGCGATGTCGAGCTGAGTGAGCAATATGCGGCGCAGGTTCCACATCTGCATGAACTGCACAACATGTACCAAGTGCTGGAAACTGCGCGTGAGCAACGTGGCGGCATTTCGTTTGAAACGGAAGAAGCCAAGTTCATCTTCAACGCCGAACGTCGCATTGAGCGCGTTGAGCGTACTTCGCGTAATGATGCGCACAAGCTGATTGAAGAGTGCATGATTCTCGCCAACATCGCTTCGGCGCGTTTTGTTGAGAAAAACCAGGAACCAGCATTGTTCCGCGATCACGATCGTCCAAGCGAAGACAGCATCAAGAGCTTCCGTACGGTGTTGAACGAGTTGGGCTTGAGCCTGCCGGGCGGCGCGAAACCGCAGCCGATCGATTATGCCGATTTGTTGAAACAAGTGGCCGATCGTCCGGACGCCGAAATGCTGCAAACCATGCTGCTGCGTTCGATGAAACAGGCGGTTTACGATCCTGAAAACCGTGGCCACTTCGGCCTTGCGCTGGCTTCGTATGCGCACTTTACCTCACCGATTCGTCGCTATCCGGATCTGCTGCTGCATCGCGCCATCAAATATCTGCTGGCGAGAGAGCGTGGCGAAGTAGATGGCATCACCACGCCAACCGGCGGCTATCACTACGACATGCAGCAGATGCTGCAACTCGGCCAGCACTGTTCGTTGACTGAACGTCGTGCTGACGAAGCCACGCGCGATGTTGCTGATTGGCTGAAGTGTGACTTCATGCAGGATCAGGTCGGAAACGTATTCAACGGTGTGATCTCCAGCGTCACCGGTTTTGGTTTCTTCGTACGCCTCAATGACCTGTTCATTGATGGCTTGGTGCACGTCTCGACGCTGGATAACGATTACTATCGCTTCGATCCGGTGGGGCAGCGTCTGATTGGCGAATCCGGTGGCCGTACTTATCGTCTCGGTGATGCGGTCGAAGTGCGCGTCGATGCGGTGCATATGGACGAACGCAAAATCGACTTTGCGCTGATCTCCAGCAAACGCGTGCCGCGCGGCGAAGGTAAAACCGAACGCGAGCGTGAAAAACGTGGCGGCAAACCGCCAGCCAAACGTCGTCGCGATGCCGGTAAGAAAGGCACCTTCGAGCCAGATTCTGCTTTCCGTGGCGACAAGAAGAAACCCGCAGTCGCCGCTCAGGCCGCAAAAGGCGGCAAGAAAAAACCGGCCGTTGCTGAGCCTGCGGTGAAAACTGAGAAAAAAGGCAAAAAAGTCTCGGATAAAACCCGTAAAATCGCCGCCGCTACCAAAGCCAAGCGCGCGTCGAAGAAGCAACCTGACGAAGCCTAAAGATGGCTGGCCCGAATGGGCCAGTCCTCAACGATCTACATCCAACCTTGAGCAAAGTAATGAGTGAAATAATTTTTGGTATTCATGCCGTGCAGGCGCTGCTGGAGCGCGATCCTCAGCGTTTTCAGGAAGTCTTTATCCTCAAAGGCCGTGACGATCGTCGCCTGCATCCGCTGATCCTCGCGCTGGAAGCTCAGGGCATTCCGGTGCAAGTTGCCAATCGCCAATGGCTCGATAGCCAGGTTGAAGGCGGCGTGCATCAGGGGATCGTGGCGCGCGTGAAACCGGGCAAACAGTACCAGGAAGGCGATCTGCCGGATCTGCTGCAAAGTCTGGAAAAACCATTCTTGCTGGTGCTGGATGGCGTTACCGATCCGCACAACCTGGGCGCTTGCCTGCGCAGTGCTGATGCGGCGGGTGTGCATGCGGTGATTGTGCCAAAAGATCGTGCAGCTCCGTTGAATGCCACCGCCAAAAAAGTGGCGAGCGGCGCGGCGGAAAACGTGCCGTTGATTCGCGTCACCAATCTGGCGCGTACTTTGCGTCTGTTGCAGGAATACAACATTTGGGTGGTGGGCACCGCAGGCGAAGCCGATCATACCGTTTACCAAAGCAAAATGACCGGCCCAATGGCGCTGGTGATGGGCGCGGAAGGTGAAGGCATGCGTCGCTTAACCCGTGAACACTGCGATGAGTTGATCAGCATTCCAATGGCTGGCAGCGTCTCTTCTCTGAACGTGTCGGTCGCCACTGGCGTCTGCTTGTTCGAAGCGGTACGTCAGCGCCAGGCGTGATCCTCGCCGCAAAAGATTTTCCAGGCCAGGCATAACTACAAATCCCCTTCATACTTTAGAAACACGTATGAAGGGGAATGCTCAATGAACTGGAATACCCACACCGTATTCAATCAGCCACATCCACTCAACAACAGCAATTTGTTTACCCGTGATATCGCCTTGTGCGAGGCCGTGGCACGCGAAGGCGCCAGCTGGGACCGTGAATGGCTGGCTTCGGTAGGTTTGCAACTTGGCAGCGCCGAATCGTTGGAACTCGGCCGCCTGGCCAATGCCGAACCGCCAGAATTGCTGCGCTACGATGCGCGCGGTGAACGTCTCGACGAAGTGCGTTTTCATCCGGCGTGGCATTTGTTAATGCAGGGATTATGCGCCAGCCGCTTACACAATCTGAGTTGGCAACCTGATGTGCAGCCGCATGCGATGGTGGCGCGAGCGGCGCGCTTTATATTGCATGCGCAGGTTGAAGCCGGTTCGCTTTGTCCGGTCACCATGACGCACGCCGCCATTCCGCTACTGCAAAATCACCTTCCTCAAACCTACGAAGATTGGTGCGATACGCTGCTCAGCGATCGTTACGATGCCCATCATCTGCCCGGTAATAAAAAGCGTGGTCTGCTGATTGGTATGGGCATGACGGAAAAACAGGGCGGCACCGATGTACTCAGCAACACCACGCGCGCTGAACCCTTAGGCATACGCGGGCCGGGCGAAGCGTATCGTATCACCGGCCACAAATGGTTCTTCTCGGTGCCGCAAAGCGATGCACATCTGATTCTGGCGCAAACCGCGCAAGGACTGAGCTGCTTCTTCCTGCCACGCTTGCTGCCCGACGGCACGCGCAACGCCATCCGTCTTGAACGCCTGAAAAACAAGTTGGGCAATCGCTCGAATGCCAGCGCCGAAGTGGAATTTCAGGATGCCATCGGCTGGCTGATGGGCGAGGAAGGCGAGGGCGTGCGGCTGATCCTGAAAATGGGCGGTATGACACGCTTTGATTGTGCGTTGGGCAGCCACGGACAAATGCGCCGCGCGCTATCGATTGCGGTACACCATGCGCAGCAGCGTCAGGTGATGGGCAAAAATCTCAGCGATCAACCTTTGATGCGCGCAGTGCTGGCGCAGCAGGCGCTACAACTGGAAGGACAAACGGCATTGTTGATGCGCTTGGCGCGTGCCTGGTCAACGCCCGCGAATCAGCATGAACGTTTATATGCACGCTTATTCACGCCCGCCGCCAAGTTCGTGGTGTGCAAGGCGGGGATGCCGTTTGTCGCGGAAGCGATGGAAGTGTTGGGCGGCATTGGTTACTGCGAAGAGAGCGAGTTGCCGCGCTTGTATCGTGAAATGCCGGTAAACAGTATTTGGGAAGGCTCTGGCAACGTAATGTGTCTCGATGTGCTGCGCGTGATGGGCCGCCACGCTGAAGTGATGACCATGCTGCACGATGAGTTTGACGCGGTGAAAGGCAGCAATCGTCATTTTGATCGCCGTTGGCGGCAACTGCGTTTGCAGCTCGCCAATCCGCGCGAAGGGCAAGCGCGCGAAATTACCCGCGAGTTGTATCAGCTGGCGACGGCGGCAATTTTGCTGAAAGTAGCGGAACCGCCGCTGGCCGATGCATGGTGCCAGCAGCAATTGGATACACGCGGGCATCGCGCGTTGAGCGAGGATCTCTGCTCGCGCTTACTGCTGCGCACCAGCGCTGGCTGAAGGCGCGCCATACAGAATCGCCGTGGCGTACCAGAAGCTCGGAATAGTGGTTTCATCCAGCATCAGGATTTGGTAATAAACCGCACCGGCTTGATTGGCTTTAGCCGCAATGGCGCGCTGAGCATCATCCGGTGAACCGCGTGTGGTAGCAGTGATATTGCCAAGTTTCGGCAAACCATAGCTTTGTGCGCGGGTGATTTCCTGCGCATGATTGCTCGGTGCGGGTGGCGCTTGTGGCGTGGTGGTGAAAGCAGAACATCCGCTCAACAATAAAGACAACGCCAGAAATAGAGTGCGCATAGCCATTCCTGAACAGGGAAGATGGCTCAAGTGTAAGCCATCTTCCTGTGGCTTTTAGTCCTTCAGATGAAAAATGCTCACCAACTGCGTCAGATGATGGCCTTTCTGACTCAAATGATTGGCGGTGGTTTCCGACTGATTAACCATATCGCTGCTTTGATGGGTTGCCTGGCTGATGTGGTTCATCGCCAGATTAACCTGACCAATACCCGCCGCTTGTTCCTGTGCGGCAATATTAATCTCGCCCATCAAGGTTTTAACCTGCTCGATGTGATTGACGATGTGGCTCATCGCATCGCGCGTTTGCTCGGACAGCGCGTGTCCCGCGGCCACCTTGTCGATCGACGTGGCAATCAAACCGTCAATCTCTTTAGCGGCATTAGCGCTGCGTTGTGCCAGCGCGCGCACTTCCGCCGCTACCACCGCAAAGCCTTTGCCGTGTTCGCCAGCACGCGCCGCTTCAACCGCGGCATTCAACGCCAGAATGTTGGTCTGGAAGGCGATCGATTCAATCACATGGGTAATATCGGCAATGCTTTGCGAAGCAACGCGAATCTCCGACATGGTTTCCACCGAGCGCGCCACGGTGCTGCCGCCGTGATTGACGGTATTCGCCGCTTCACCCACCAACGCCATTGCCTGACGCACGTTGGCCGCAGTTTGCGCCACCGTGGCACCAAACTGTTCCATGCTGGCTGAGGTTTCTTCCACGCTGCTGGCCTGGCGGCCAATCTGCTCGCTGATACTCGAACTGCCGGCGGCGATGCTGTCGGTGCCGCTGCTGATATCGCGCGCGGCCGCACGCACCTGACTCACCACTTTCTCCAACCCGTCGCCAATACCGTTGATCGCGCTGACCAACTGGCCGATTTCGTCACGACGGCTGGATTGGAGATGCGCCTGCAAATTACCGGCGGCGTACTGCTCGGCCAGATGAATCACCTGTTGCAGCGGACGCGTAATGGCGCGGCGGCTGTACCAGATGAAGCCCAGCGCAAAGGCAATCACCAGCGCCAAACCTATCGCCATAAACAGATTGCGACTGTGTGTGATCGGCGCCAGCAGACTCGCGCGGCTGACTTCACCGGCAATAATCCAGTTCCATCCAGGCAGTTGTTGCCATGCCAACAGTTTGGTTTCGCCATCCAGTTCCAACGAGATCAATCCTTTTGGTTGGCTCAACAGTTGTTGCTGGGTGGCTTGATCCCACTGTGGCAGCTTGCCTTCGTTTTGACGATCAAACAGGTATTGCCCCTGGTTGCTGCCCGGCGCGCCGTTCAGCACAAAGAATCTGCCGCTATCACCTAAATGGCGAGCCAGCACTTTGTCGCGCATCAAGGTGTACTGCGCATCAATCTGCACGCCAACAAACAGAATAGCGATCACCGCGCCGTCATTGTCTTGCACCGGCTGATACTGCGTGATGTAGCGATGGCCGAACAGCGTTGCCAGGCCGCGATAAACCTGGCCCTGATTGACGCTGCGCCATGCCGCGCTGCTGCGGTCCAGCTTGGTGCCAACGGCGCGATTGCCATCCTCTTTCTTCAACGACGTTGCGATGCGAATAAAGTCGTCGCCATCGCGCACGAAAATGGTCGAGACTGCGCCGGTACGATCAAGGAAATCATCCACCGCAATCTGATCAAGGTTGAGGGTTTTTAATCCGGCACGCAGCGTGGGCGTGCTGAGCGCGCCGACCTGAATGCGCTCGTTTTCGTCACGGCTAAAACGTTTTGGCAGAAAGCTTTGGAATAGCTTGGTGTAGTTGGCCACCTCTTCGGAGAGTGTGGCGTTGAACATGGTGGCCATTTCATTAATGCCTAGCACCTGGTTCTGCATATCATCGGTTGCCAGCTGTTCAAGCTGACGCGCGGCGTTATGGCTCAGGGTTAAGGTCAGAGTAAACAGCACAATTGCCACGCTCAAAGACGTCAATACAGACAGCTTAATTCCGAGACCCATGGCGCTGAGAGAAAGACGCTTCATAAAGTACCTTTTTTGAAATTATTGAAGGGGTACAAGATCAACGGCAAAAAGCACAAAAAGTTTAGTGCGGAAATTATTCGAATTAAATGTGAAGTGGCTCGCGTTTTGTCGTGTAGCACTTACACTGTGTCCAGTGATAATCATTCTCAACGGAGGCGGTATGATTGAGTTGGCAACGGAGAATCTGGCGGGGATCGAATGCATTCATGCGGCACCGGCTGGACAGCGGCAATCGCGGTTACCGACGGTGTTGTTCTATCACGGATTTACTTCATCCAAAGAGGTGTACAGCTACTTTGCGGTGGCGCTGGCGCAAGCCGGTTTTCGCGTCATCATGCCGGATGCGGATATGCACGGCGCACGCTATAACGGCGATACCGAAGCGCGCATGACGCATTTCTGGGAGATCCTCAAACAGAACATCGACGAAGTGGCGCTGCTGGAAGCTGCGCTGCGTGAGCACGATTGGATCGCCGATGAACGCTTCGCGGTGGCGGGCGCTTCGATGGGCGGTATGACCGCGTTGGGCGCGATGGCACGCTATCCGCAGATCCACAGCGTGGCGTGCATGATGGGTTCCGGTTACTTTATGCAGCTCAGCCAAACGCTGTTTCCGCCGCTGGTGGCGCGTACGCCAGAACAAAAAGAGACGCTCGCTGCGCGTCTGGCTCCGTTAGCGCCTTACGATCCTAGCCAACATTTAGATAAATTGGCCAATCGGCCTTTGCTGCTGTGGCACGGTGAAGCGGATGAAGTGGTGCCATTTGCCGAAACGGCGCGACTGGATAAAGCGTTGCGTGAAGCCGGGTTAGATCAGCATCTGACGTCATTATCTGAGAAACATATCGGGCACAAGATTACGCCAGCGGCGCTAACGGCGTTGGTGAGTTTCTTTAAACATCATCTATAGAAAACATCAGGCTGGCGTGATAAACGCCAGCCTGTTACGACAAGCCGGATTACAGTTGTGACGACAACCGATCGGCCGCACTGCTATTGGCACTGACTGGGTTAGTATTGGCAGGCGCATCCAGCCGGTTGACGTAGACATAGCCTGAAGCCGCATTGCTGTTACTTCTCATCTGCTGCGCATAGTCAGCGGAGCTGGCAAAAGCGGGTGGAGACAGGAAGAGACCCAGTAAAGTGGCGATAATGATAGTTTTCATAATCGACTCCAAACTCACAGGGAATTCACTCTAAGACGCGACAAATTGGCCAAACCGTTGCGCCTGTAAATAGTGTAGTTCTTCGCCACATTGCTGCCAGATCGTCCTGTTGAACGCCTCGTTCAGAGAATTTGAACCATCGCGACTTAACCCGCTGAATCACAATGCTTAGCACAAAAGGTGTTAGCGCCCGGCACGAACCCCGCGATTTGATGAATTGTGCGCTTGAGTTTCAAGCAAGACGCCAGTATGATTACGCGTCAATTTTTCAGCTGCATTCAGAGGTGTGTTTCATTCATTGCAATGATCCACCACCTATAACGTTCCTTGCTTCCATGGGCCGCAGCTGACCCCGACAGGAGGCTGAATAATCCGTAAGGAGCTATCGATGCGTCATTACGAAATCGTATTTATGGTCCATCCTGACCAGAGCGAACAGGTTCCAGGTATGATCGAGCGTTACACTGGTGCTATCACCGGTGCACAAGGCACGATCCACCGTCTGGAAGACTGGGGCCGCCGTCAGCTGGCTTACCCAATCAACAAACTGCACAAAGCACACTATGTTCTGATGAACGTAGAAGCTCCGCAGGAAGTGATTGACGAGCTGGAAACTAACTTCCGCTTCAACGACGCCGTTATCCGCAGCATGGTTATGCGCGTTAAGCACGCGGTAACTGAAGCATCTCCGATGGTTAAAGCGAAAGATGAGCGTCGTGATCGTCGCGAAGACTTTGCTAACGAATCGGCTGATGACTCAGATGCTGGGGATTCTGAAGAGTAATCCGACATGACGGCAAATCGGCTGCGCCTGTCTGGCACTGTGTGCAAGACGCCAGTTCGAAAAGTCAGCCCGTCAGGGATTCCTCATTGCCAGTTCGTGCTTGAGCATCGTTCTGTGCAAGAGGAAGCCGGTTTCCACCGGCAAGCCTGGTGTCAAATGCCGGTGATTATCAGCGGCAGCACCCATCAGGTGATTACTCAACATATAACGGTCGGCACGCAACTCACTCTTGAAGGTTTCATTAGCTGCCATCAGGCACGCAATGGGCAGAGTAGAATGGTGTTACATGCCGAGCAGATTGATTTGATAGATTCTGGAGACTAGCCTAATGGCACGTTATTTCCGTCGTCGCAAGTTCTGCCGTTTCACCGCGGAAGGCGTTGTAGAGATTGATTACAAAGACATCGCTACACTGAAAAACTACATTACCGAAAGCGGTAAAATTGTCCCGAGCCGTATTACCGGTACTCGTGCAAAATACCAGCGCCAGCTCGCTCGTTGCATCAAGCGCGCTCGCTACCTGTCCCTGCTGCCGTACACTGATCGTCATCAGTAATCGGTAGCTGTCCATTAACGACTTTAAGAGGATAAGGTAATGCAAGTTATTCTGCTTGATAAAGTAGCAAACCTGGGCAGCCTGGGTGATCAGGTTAACGTTAAAGCGGGCTACGCTCGTAACTTCCTGGTTCC
>NZ_JBCNNP010000002.1:0-310832 GCF_039594315.1 Pantoea sp. | reverse complement strand
AATTTCCTGTTCGAAGGCAAAGATGTGCACATTGAAGGTTACACCCCGCCAGAAAAATAACCGTTCAGGGCTTCCCTTTGAGGCCCTCTTTTTCGATTCAGGCACGCATTAACAATGAATAAAAAACTGATAGCGCTGTTGGTGATTGCACCACTTTTGGTCTCCTGCTCCGGACAAAAAAAATCGCAGTATCATGAAGAGTGGGTCAAGGACACCAACGGTTTCGATATTTTGATGGGGCAGTTCGCCCACAACATTGAAAACATTTGGGGCATCAATGAAGTTCTGATCGCCGGTCCAAAAGACTACGTTAAATACAGCGACGGCTATTACACCCGCAGTCACATCAACTTTGACAGCGGTAGCATCACTATCGAGACCATTTCCGGCACCGATCCGATGGCCAGCTTGCGCCAGGCGATCATCACGACGCTGTTAATCGGCGAAGATCCCGGCAATGTCGATCTCTACTCCGACGCCAACGATATTCAAATCAGTAAAGAGCCGCTGCTGTACGGCCAGGTGCTGGATAACACCGGGCAACCGATTCGCTGGCAGGGTCGCGCCGGTAACTTTGCCGATTATCTGATTCAAAACAAACTGCAAAAACGCACGTCTGGCTTGCACGTCATCTGGTCGGTGACCATTCCGATGGTGCCGAACCACCTCGACAAACGTGCGCACAAATATCTGCCGATGGTGCGTAAAGCCGCCGAGCAATATGGTGTGGATGCGTCGTTGATTCTGGCGATTATGCAGATTGAATCGAGCTTCAACCCATATGCGGTAAGCCATGCCGATGCGTTGGGCTTGATGCAGGTGGTGCAGCATACCGCCGGTGTCGATGTGTTCCGCATGCAGGGCAAAGGCGGCAAACCGAGTCGTAGCTATCTACTTGATCCTGAGAACAATATTGATGCAGGTACCGCGTATCTGTCGATTCTACAAAGAAGTTATTTGGGCGGGATTCAGGATCCGACCTCACGGCGTTATGCGGTGATTACCGCGTATAACGGCGGTGCGGGCAGCGTGCTGCGCGTGTTCTCCAGCGATAAAGATCGCGCATTCTCGTCGATTAATGGCATGTCGCCAGCGGAAGTTTATCAGACGCTGACCACCAACCATCCATCGGCGGAGTCGCGTCGTTATCTGTATAAAGTGAGCCAGGCGCAGCGCAGTTATCGCCGTTATTGATACGGTGCGGCTGGTCCCTCATCCCAACCTTCTCCCGCACGCGGGAGAAGGGGCTAAAAATGGGTGAGGGAAATCAGCGCACAATCATATTCGCCACTAAACGCAGTCGCCCGCTGTCATCTTCCTCGGTGTAAACCCCTTGCAGCTCTGGTGAGAAGCCCGGCAACAAATTAATCCCCTCTTCCAGCGCGAGGAAATATTGCTGCACCGCGCCGCCCCACTCTTCGCCGGGCACCACGCACAGCACGCCTGGTGGATACGGCAATGCGCCTTCTGCGGCAATTCGTCCCGCGGCAGCGGCAATCGGCACCAACTCCACTTCACCGCGAATATACGCCTGATGCGCATCCTGCGGATTCACCTGCACCGGCGGGAAACACTCCGCGCGGAACATCGCTTTCTGCAAATCTTTCACGTCATAGCTGACATACAGATCGTGCATCTCCTGGCACAAGCGGCGCAGCGTATAGCCTTTATAACGCTCGATATTCTTGCGATACACGCTCGGCAGCACTTCCGCCAGTAGCGCATCTTCACGCACATGCTGCTCAAACTGCTCCAGCATCGCCACCAAATGCGCCATTTTCTCCGGCGTTTCCGCTGGCGTCAGCAGGAACAGAATCGAATTCAGGTCGCACTTCTCCGGCACGATGCCGTTTTCGCGCAGGTAGTTCGCCAGAATGGTGGCCGGAATACCAAAGCTGGTGTATTTGCCGCTGGCAGCGTCAATGCCCGGCGTAGTCAGCAACAGTTTGCAGGGATCGACCAGATACTGATCTTGGGCATAACCTTCAAACCCGTGCCATTTCGCGCCGGGTTCGAGGCTAAAGTAAGCCGGATCGGCAGCGATGGCTTCCGTTTCCGCCGCTTGCCACAGTTTGCCGTGCACCTTTTCCGGCAGGAACGGTTGGATCATCTCGCAACGTTCCAGAATCGCTTTGCGCGCATCAATACCGATGGTGACGCATTCGTGCCACATGCTGCGTCCCGCTTCGCCTTTGTGCATACGCGCGTTGATATCCAGCGCGGCAAACAGCGGATAGAACGGGCTGGTTGAGGCGTGCAGCATAAACGCATTGTTCAGACGCTTGTGCGGACAGAAGCGCTTTTGCCCACGCAGGTGATTGTCTTTCTTGTGAATTTGCGACGTCTGCGAGAAGCCAGCCAACTGTTTGTGCACTGATTGGGTGACAAAAATGCCCGGATCGTTTTCGTTCAACTCCAGCGTCAGCGGCGAGCAACCGGCCATCAGCGGAATAAACTGCTCGTAACCGACCCACGCCGAATCAAACAGAATGTAGTCGCACAGATGACCAATGCGATCGACCACCTGACGCGCGTTGTACACCGTGCCATCGTAGGTGCCGAGTTGGATAATCGCCAAACGGAACGGGCGCTGATCGTGAGCGCGATGCGGCGCCACTTTCGCAACCTGCTCACGCAAATAAGCATCATCAAAACAGTGCGCATCAATGCCGCCGATAAAGCCAAACGGATTACGCGCCGCCTCGAGATAGACCGGCGTGGCACCGGCTTGAATCAGCGCGCCATGATGGTTGGATTTATGGTTGTTGCGGTCAAACAGCACCAAATCGCCGCGCGTCAGCAACGCGTTGGTCACCACTTTATTGGCGCTGGAGGTGCCATTCAGCACGAAGTAGGTTTTGTCGGCGTTAAACACTTTAGCCGCATGTTTCTGTGCATCTTTCGCCGAACCTTCGTGGATCAGCAGATCGCCGAGCTTAACGTCGGCGTTACACATGTCGGAGCGGAAGATGTTTTCACCGTAGAACTCATAGAATTGACGTCCCGCCGGATGTTTGCGGAAGAACGCGCCGCCCTGATGCCCCGGACATGCGAAGGTGCTGTTCTGCATATCGACGTAACGCGTTAACGTATCGAAGAACGGCGGCAGTAAATCCGATTCATACGCCTGCGCCGCTTCTTCCAGCGCTTCCCACTCTTGCGGCGCGCCATTGATTTCGCCAGTCACGCCCGGCAATTTCAGCACCTCTTCGTCGAACGCATTGGCGACGAAGATCGGCAAATTGAAGCCGTTTTGCCGCAATAGCGTTAGCACGCCGCTGCGCGTATCCGCCAGCGAGACGACAACCGCCGCCACATCAGTAAAATCGGTATTATCCAGCGTCACCACATCGCGCGCGGTGTTGAGGCTCAGACTTGGGGCTACCGCTACGCTAGCAGCGATTTTCAATGGGTTCATAACACAAATCCCTGAGAGTAAGGATGAGTGGGTGCCGATGGCACAGCAATGAGGAGATTTCCTCGGCGAATACGTCAGGCGGTGGCAATCCGTAGGGCGCAATCATGTCATCTTTTTTTCGCAGGAACAACCCGCGATATAAGAATTAAAAACCAATCACAAAAAACAATAAAAACATTAATAACAACAACTTAATAATTAAAAATTGCTTGGAAATTTGTATTTTATGAGGTTTTATGCAGATTATTACAAATTCCCCTCACCCCAGCCCTCTCCCACAAGTGGGAGAGGGAGCAGATCGAGAGATGTGTCAGATTGGTGTTTTACAGTGCCATTGTTTAAGTCGCATGACATGGCTCATTCATCGCTCGGTCGGTCCCCTCTCCCACGCGTGGGAGAGGGTTAGGGTGAGGGCCCAAACTGCTCTCACGCACGCAATTGAATCTGCGGCCTGCCCTTTTCTCCCTGCATCACCACATCCAATTCCGCCTGATACCAGCGCGTCAAGGTCGCTTCGGTCATCACATCCTGCGGTGCGCCCTGCGCCACTAATTTGCCTTGATGCAGCAGCAACACGCGATCCGACCACAACGAGGCCAGATTAAGATCGTGCAACACGGTACACACACTAAAGCGCCCGTTGCGCGTCAGTCGATGTAGCAAACGTAAACTGTGTTGCTGCCAGAACAGATCCAGCGCCGACGTCGGTTCATCGAGAAACAGCCAGCCGCGTGGGCCATCGTCGTGCCACAGCTGCGCCAGTACGCGCGCCAGTTGCACGCGTTGCTGTTCGCCGCCAGACAGCGATCGATAATCGCGCTGCGCCAGTTCGAGGCTGCCGGTGAGGTGCATCACCTCTTCGATTACCGTTTTGGATTGCGCGGTGGGCCACGGCGCGCGCCCCATCGCCACCACGTCTTGTGCCGGCAGCGGGAACGTGACGCTATTTTGCTGGCGCATCACCGCGCGACGTTGCGCCAGCGGTTCACGCGGCCAGGCGTTGAGCGGACGCTCGCCAAGCCAGCATTCACCGGCTTGTGGCGTGAGAAAGCCGGTCAGCAAACGTAACAACGTGGATTTCCCGGCACCGTTTGGCCCGATTAAGCTGATCATTTCGCCGGGCGGCAAGGTAAGCGATACATCATCAATTAATGCGCGCGAACCGTGGCTGAAACGTAAGCCGCGCGCCTGCATGCAATCACTCATTTATCCCCCTTTGTTGGCGCAGAATCAGCCAGAGAAACCACGGGCCGCCCAGTAAACTGGTGAGCAATCCCACCGGCATTTCCGCCGGGATCACCACGGTGCGCGCCAGCGTATCGGCCAGCAACAGCAATATCGCGCCTGCCAGCGCCGAACCCGGCAGCATCCAGCGGTGATCGCTGCCGAGGCAGAAACGCATCAGATGCGGCACCACTAAACCGACAAAACCAATAATGCCGCTCACTGAAACCGCGGTGCCGACCAGCAAGGCGCTCAGTACCAACAACTGGCGCTGCGTGCGTTTGACGTCGATGCCCATGTAATGCGCATCTTCCTCGCCCAGTTGCAGCAAATTGAGACGCCGCGCGCGCAGTTGAATGGCTATCAGCGCGGGCAAAATCAACAGCGCGCACACCAGCAAACTCGGCCATTGCGCCGTGCTCAAGCTGCCCATGCCCCATAACGCCAGTTGGCGCAGTTGCTGATCGTTGCTGAGCCACGACAGTACGCCGACGGCCGCGCCGCATAAGGCATTGATGGCGATGCCGACCAGCAGCAGGCGCGACAAATTACCCAGCGCCAGGCGGCTAAAGCTGAAGATCAGCAGCGTCACCAGCAAACTCCCCAGGAAGGCGGCGAGTGTTGGCAGCCACAGCGCCAGCAACGGCGGTAAACCCAGCGGGATGACGATAGCAATCGCTACCGCCAAACCCGCGCCGCTGCTGATCCCCAGCAAACCGGGATCGGCCAGCGGATTGCGAAACAATCCCTGCATCACCGCGCCGGACACCGCCAGCGCCATGCCAAGCAGCACCGCCAGCAACACGCGCGGCAAACGGATATTGATCCAGATTTGCCACGCCATATCGCTCAATGGCGCGTTTAATAATGTACGAACGGAAAGCGGCATCGCACCGAAATTGGCGGCCATCAGCATACAAATCACCATGCTGATAGCCATCAACAACAGCCAGCGCATCACTACGGCATTAGTCATGCTTGGCCGCTTCGGCTGCGTGACGCAATTTGACTATTGTCTTTGGCGTATCAAGGCCAAAACTCAACAGCGCCATCTCATCCACCACCAGCAACGCGCGATGCTGACCGGCTGGCGTCAATGCTAAACCGGGCAGCGCCCACACTTTCTCTTCGCCACCCAAGGTTTTTAAGCCATCTTCGCCGACCACAATGAGATCCGGTGCGGCGGCCACCACGCCTTCTTGCGAAAGCTGCTGATAATGCGGTACCGCCGCCATCGCGTTGATTAAACCGGCGCTGCGGATCGCGCCATCTGCGCCGGTTTGCGCGCCCGCCGCCTGAGTACGCATGCCGCCGTGCGCCATAATAAACAACACTTTCACCGGCAGCGCTTGCTGCGGGATCTCGGCGCGCTGTTTATTCACTTTCTCAATCAGCGCGTTAGCTTCATCTTCACGATGCAGCGCTTTACCGATGGTGGCGATTTTCTTCGGAATAGCGGCGAGGCTGTTTTCGCCGGTGACATCTACCACTTTCACGCCAGCTTGCTCAACTTGCTGCAACACCAGCGACGGTTTCGCCAGTTCGCTGCTCAGTACCAAAGTAGGTTTCAGTGCCAGAATCCCTTCGGCGTTGAGTTGGCGCATATAACCGATATCCGGCAGCTTGGTGGCCTGCGCCGGATGCAGGCTGGTGCTGTCGCGCGCCACCAAATCTTGCTGCGCATCCAGCGCATAGATGATTTGCGTGACGTCGCCGCCAATCGACACCACACGCTCCGCCGCCAAGGTTGGCAGCGCCAGCACGCTAATCAGTAGCAGAAGCTTTTTCATGCTAAAGCCTCCACCTGCTCACGCCAGCGCGCCTGTTCTGGCGTGCCTTCGCTGCGTTGACCGTACAGTTGCGCGATCTGCGTGCCGTCGGCGGCAAACAGTTCCAGGCTGGTGACAAAGCCGTCGCCGCTGGGTTTGCGCGTCACCCAGCTTTCGTGGATGTGATCGGCCATTAAATGCAGCGTGAAGGTCGGATTGAAGATGTTGATCCAGTTATCCATTGGCATCAGCTTCTCAATCGCGCCGGTGAAAATCTGGGTGCAGCCGCGATTACCGATAAAGATCATGATTTCATTGCCATCCTGCTGCGCCTGATCCAGCAACTGCGCCAGCGCAGCGTTACTGACCTGACGCGCCAGATCGTCTGGCACCGCGCGGAACGCTTGTGGGCGTGAGAGGTTGTGGCGTTTCAACAGACCAAAGAATTGATGCACATCGGTGATGGCGCGCCATTCCGCTTCGACTTTAGCAGCATCCACCGTGCTGCTATGTTCTGGCGCGTTGAATGGCTGCGGATCTAATGCATCAACCTGTTCAACCACAAACGCCGCGATCAGCGCATCCCAGGCGGCGATGTCGCTATGTTCAGTGGTGTAGATTTTCAGTACCGCATCGGCGTGGCGATCAAAAATCTGAATGCTTTGACGTTCGCCGCGCGCCGTTTGCTCGCGCAGGAAAAACGCGCTGTGCCACTGATTGGGGAACAGGCGCTGATCAAGCGCGCGCGGGTTAAGAATCAATCCGGCCTGTTCGCCAAGATGCAGGTTTTCATATTTACCCACCTGCTCATGCACCGCGTATTCATTGCGGGTGATGCTTTTGGTTTCACCAACTGCCGCTAACGCGGCCAGCAACGCCGGGAAATCCGGCTTCAGCGCCTGCGCATCCTGACCAATGCGCGCTTCGCACAGCTGCGCTTCGCCAATGCCCATCAACGCTGCGAGGTCGCGCGCGTACTTTTTCGGATGTTCGCCTTTCAGCGCCAGATAGTGATCGTAACGTGGGTTCATGCGCTTGCTCCATTGAAAATGCCCTACGTCACCGCAGGGCGAAAAAGGGTTAGAAATCGACGTTGACACCTAACTGGAAGGTGCGGCCCGGCATCACTGCCAGGTTGATGTCGTTGCGTTCCTGCTCATTGGTACTGGTCAGCGTGCGGCTGCTGGTGTAGTCCCAATATTTGCGATCGGTGATGTTGTAGATGCCGCCGCTCAGCTTGACGTTTTTCGTCGCCTGCCAATATGCCGTGGCATCCACCATGCCGTAGCCTGGAACGCGCATGTATTCACTGGTGGCATCGGTGATCGCCGTGCCGGTGTTGGTGTAGCTTTCGCGGTTGGTGGCGGTGGCCTGCTTACCTTTAACGAAGGTGGCGGTCAGCGCTGCACCGTAGCCGCGCGCTTTGTCATCCCACGCTAAACCGACAATCGCTTTCAACGGCGCAACGCTGTCGAGATCGATGTATTTGTCGCCAGCATAGCTCGACTTGGATTTACCCTCGTTGTAGCCCAGCGCAAAGGTGCTGCTCAGGCCATCCACTTGCGAGAACCAAGTGCCGTAGTTCACTTTGGTCGAGATCTCAGCCCCATAAATGTAGGCCTTATCGCGGTTTTCAGCCTGATAGCTGGTGTAGATGTTGCTCGGCACATTGACGAACATCTCAGGATTGGCCGAGCGGCGATAGCGGGTGTAAGCAATGAAGTTTTTGTATTGGTTGTAGAACACCGAAGTGTTCACCGTCACGCCTTCGGTTGCCTGGCCTTTCAAACCCCACTCGAAGTTGTTGCTGGTTTCAGTTTTCAGATCGGTGTTGCCGATTAACGCGTACTGCGCGCTACCCGCATAGCTCGATCCCAGGTTCCATGAGCCGTACAGCTGGCTGGTTGTCGGGAACTGCACGCCGCGTTTGTATTGCAGATAGGTGGTCAGCGCTGGCGTGAGATCGTACTGGAAGGTCAGCGACGGCAACACTTGGGTGTCGGAGTTGGTTTTGCCGTACAGCGCCGCCACTTGCTCCTCGGTCAGCACCGCGCTGCCGGTGGTGAGATCGCCGAGATTCTCTGGCTTAGTACTTTGATACATCACGCGCACGCCGGGAATGATGGCGAAGTTGTGGCTATCAAGATCGAAATTGATCTTATCTTGCACATAACCGGCAACGGCAAACATGCGGCTGTCGGATTGAGGTTGAGTGATGACGCTATAAGTGCTCGGCGTCGGTGCCTGGCGGAACGGACGCTCGCTATTATCGAGACGCGCATTGAAACCGGCGCTCAACTCATGACGGCCCAAGGTTTTGGTGCCACGCGTGTCGAAGCCGTAAGTATCAACATTGAAATCCGAGTAAACAAAACCGTACTGGCTGGCGCTGGTCGGCAAATAAGTATTGTCGTGCGCCTGCGTTTGCTGCCAGTAAATGCGCGTGGTCAGCGTATCAATCACGTCGTTGTAGGGTGTCCACTCATCGGCCAGGTTGATGCCCCAGCGGCGGGTGTCGCTCTGCTGCTGCGCAGTGCCCCAAACGGTATTGCCGCTGGTATCCCAGGTATCGTAATGACTGTGGTTAGTTTTGTGATAGTAATCAAAGGTGGCGCTCAGCTTGTGCTGATCGTTCGGCTGCCAAATGCCTGAGGTCATAAACGCATCCGAATGCCAGTTGGCCGGATAGGCATCTTTTACGCCGCTGTTGTTCTGCGTTTCCTGACCATCGCGGCGGCTGTAAACAAACAGGCCGCGCAACTCATCATCCCCGGCGGCGGCAGTAATGCCGTTGTGCCAGCTACGATTTGAGGAGTCGTAATCGCTTTGGTAACCGAAGTAGGTGTTTTTTTCGCTGCTGAGGTAATCGTCTGCGGTTTTGTTGTGGAATGAGACGTTCCCGCCAATCGAAGTATTGGGCTGGTCAACCGCTGTCGCGCCCTTCTCGATATCAACGCTGCCGAACATGTAAGGATCGATGTAATCACGGCCAATGCCGAAAGTGTTGTTGCCGGTGCGGCTAACGTAAGGACGTCCGGTGGCATCGGGGATCGGAATGCCGTCGATATCCATGCCGACGCGGTTACTTTCCAGACCACGAATGTTATAGCCGGTGTAACCTGCGCGGTCGAAACCGCTTTTCCCCGCCGATGATCCGCCGCTGGAACCGGTAGCGCTGATTAACGGCTCGTAACGCATGATTGAACCAAAATCGTTGGCACCGCGTTTTTGCAGTTCTTGTGCAGTAATGGTGGTTTTGTTGCCGGCCTGCTGTTTTGGCGCAGTGACGGTCAGCTCGGCTTCATCGCTGGCGGCAAAGCTACACGCGGCGTGAATGGCGGAAGATAAGATGGCAACTTTAAACAGACGTTGCTGAGTGAATCCCTGAAAGAGTGAAGACATGCGCGAAATACCTGGTTAATTGTTAGTATTCGCTCACTTGCTTGCTGCCGAAAAATACGGACTTTTGTTAAAAGACCGTAGAAAAATGTGGACTTATTTTATGTAATAAATGATTTCGACAGGAATGTAATGCAAGTGGTAATCATTATCAACTAGCAGTAAGCTAAGATGTATCTTGGACCGCACATTTTGTTAATTGATTGATAAGGAACCCAACAGCCATGTCACAAAAACCCGCGATTACCATCCACTATTGCACGAAATGTAACTGGCTGCTGCGCTCCGCCTGGATGGCGCAAGAGCTGCTGCATACCTTTGCCGAGGATTTAAGTGCGGTCACGCTGAAGCCTGGCACCGGCGGCGTGTTCGAGATTCGTATTGATGATTTGGTGATTTGGGAACGTAAGCAGGAAGGCGGATTCCCCGATGCCGCGGCATTGAAGCAGCGCGTGCGCGATGTGTGTTGGCCAGACCGCGCGCTGGGGCATGTGGATAAGAAGAAGAGTTAATCGCGGATGCGTTGATTGAAAAGGTCACCATAAATGGCGACCCTACGGGGCGGAATTTGTAGGGTCGCCATTTATGGTGACCGATGGCAAACGCTAACTTTTGGCGATTTTCTCCGCGGCTTCGTGCAGCGCATGAATCACGATTTCCAGCGCCTGCTCGGAAATATCTTCCTGCGCCAGCCGATGATTAAGCGTCTGCTTAATCAGATGAATCGCTTGCTCAACCTGCGGAATGCTGCGGTTATTCACCAGAATCGCCAGCGAGGTTAAGCGCTCAATGATCGCGTCAACGTTGTCGCGATTCTGCGCCAGCAATTCTGCCCCGCTGCTGTTCAACGCATAGGCTTTGCGCGATGCCTGTGCATCGACCACGCGAATCGCATCCATCTCTTCAAGCAAAGTCAGATTGGGATAAATGATGCCGGGGCTGGGGGAATATTCGCCTTTGGAGAGTTCTTCAACCGATTTGATCAGCTCATAACCGTGCGCGGAGCTAATCGCCAGAAAGTGCAGCATTAACAGGCGGATATCGCTGGCATCCAACATCCGTTCGCGACGCTTTTTGCGTGCACCCGCACAGATAGCACGCTGTGCATGTTCGGAGTGAGATGGAAAATCCCGCAGCTGTTTCATTGCCTTCCTGAGCATCAATTTAGGGAGGTTGATAGTAGTCTGCCGCCTGGCAAAATTCAACACAGGCGGCAGCGCGCGGGCGATTGTCGGTTATTTCTGATGCCAGTAAGCCACCGCACGCACGAAGTCGATATGCGCACCACGACGCTGGGTGAAATAGTCGCTCAGCAACTTCACCGCTTCCCCTTCACCAGTCAGCCAGATGAAATACTCTTCACTCGGCAGCGAGATTTTATCCAGTTGCGCAATGATTGGGCCGAGGTTCTCCGCCTGCATGGTGCCGCTCCCCAACCAGCTAATCTTAACGTTGTCCAACTCGCCAAGATAATCGCGACCAGTGGCTTCATCGGCATAGGCTAGCAGGTGAATTTCCTGTGCCTGCATTTCGGCATAACGGCGTTTAAAAGCCGGCAGACCGGTCTCATCGCAGACGTAAATCTGGCAGGCGTAATCCACAGGAGCGACACACGAACCACGCGGCCCGCCCATGGCTATTTGATCGCCGACTTTGGCGTCCTGCGCCCAACTGCTGGCAACGCCGCCGTCGTGGATATAGAAATCCAGCGTCAGTGAATCAATGCCGTTAAATTCCAGCGGCGTGTAATCACGCGCGGCGGGACGCACGCCGCCCGGCCATTCAATGCCTTCTTCGGTCATTTTCGGCAAAGCCAACGCGCTGCCTGCACTCTCTGGGAAAAAAACTTTGATGTGATCGTCGAACGATGGCGAATTGAAGCCCGCCAGATCGCTGCCTGTAAATACGATGCGCCAGAATTCCCCGGCGATCAGGGTTTTGCTGGCAACGGTGATATGACGAAAACGTAATTCATTACGCACGCGGCGTGGCGCGCGCTCGGATGTGGACTGTGGCAAGCGATCTCTCCCGGATGTTTATTGAAACTCATTCTCATTTAATGAGGAGAGAATAGTTATGATATATCTTCGATGCAATGCCGAAAAATGCTATTGGGAGTTTGGGCGTGTTACGAGGTAGGCGCGGATAGCAAAACGGTCACCTAAAAGGTGACCGTTTTCATCTACGCTCGAAACTGGAATCGATTCGCGGAGAGAGATTAAGCCTGATGATTCGTGCAGGTAATAAAGCCGCCATCTTCTTGGTTGTGTTGTGGCAACGGATTGTCGCCGAGGATTTCATGCTGCGCGCAATGCGTCTGATGCGGATGAAGTCCGGTCGGTGGTGAGAAAGGCTCAGCTATCTGTGCACTTGCCAACGAAGAAAACGCTACAAGCGCTGTCATGAGGAACAACGGTATAAGTCGCATAATTTTTTGTCTTTTCACTATAGCGGTCCGGAATGGACCAGAAATGCAGGTGATGATCCAGCCTGATGTACGGCGGCTGGTGAATTACGCGGCCAATCAGGTTTCAATGAAGAATTTTACGCCAATCACGGCAATGAGTTTATAAAATCGTGCGGTTTGTCACGGTTTACCGCACGAATTATGCATTACGACGCCGTAACCGGAATATAAAACGTGCCTTGCAGCAAATCTGGCGTGCTGTATTTCAAATCCAGCTTGAGCAAATCTTTGCCCGCGCGACGCGCGACGCCTAATGCCGGCAGATGGTTGTAGTAAATCTCGGCGGTAAACGCGTTGATCTCCTCCGGCGCGCCGTGCCAATCAATCTCGGCATACAAACCACTTTCACCGGTCCAGTTCTGCACATTACGCGGCAATACATCGGCATTCTGACTTTCCAGCGCCTGGAACATGCTGATGTGCTGCTGATCGGCAGAATTTACCCCCGGACTGAACTGGAAACCGAGCCAACCGCGACTGACGTGTTGACCGGCGAAAGCAATGAAATCACGCGTATGCTGCGCCACCACATGATTGTGATGCTCAATGTATTCGCCAAAACGGCATTCCCACTCAATCACTTCGCCGCACAGTTGCAGCTCTGGCTTGTGCGCCAAACGCGCGTTCACCCACTCACGCTGGGTGGAGATGCGGCTGTGGAAATCCTTCATCAGCATATCCGGAATGCGACGATAGGCGCCCGGCGTCAGCGAGAAATGGCTTTTAAAGACGCGGGTGAAATTCTGTTGGTTATCAAAACCAAAGCGCACCGCGATATCAATCAGCGGCATGCTGGTTAAGCGCAACGCCATCGCCGACATAGTGAGGCGACGCTTGCGCGTGTACGACGCCAGCGTTTGTCCGGTCATCTCTTTGAACATGCGCTGCATGTGCCACTTGGAGTAACCGGATTTCAGGGTAATCAGATCGATATTCAGTTCGTCGGTCAGATTGGCCTCGATCCAGTCCACCAGATCATTGATGTACTGTTTTTTCAGATTCAGGCTGAGCATGATTTTGCTAATCGAATGATGAGGTTGAAGGTAATGAATTTGCGTGTTTCGTCACATAAATATAACAAAAACGTATTACCAACGTAAGGAAGAGTAAAGCCAGCGAGACGGGAAAAGCATTAATTGCTTAGGTGACTAATGTTTTTTCGGCGCGCGAACGTAAAAAAGGCCGCCATGAATGGCGACCTCGGGTGAACTCAAACGTTTTTTACGATGTGGCAATTCAGTGCGAGCGCATGCCCGCAGCCGTCATCATCATACGAAACAGTGATGCCACCACACCGAGTGCCAGCACGCTTGCGCCGTAAATAATGACCAACCACATCAGCTGTTTCCACCACGGAATCTTGGTTTCAGTGTGAGTTTTCATGTTGCTGACCTCGGTTTGCATATCAGTGATATCCTTCGTCGGCTTTGATTTTTCCGCGGAACACGTAGTAACTCCAGAAGGTGTAACCTAGAATCACCGGAATAATCAGTAAGCCGCCCACCAGCATAAACGCCTGGCTGCTGGCCGGAGAGGCCGCCTGCCAGATGGTGATTGACGGTGGAATGATGTTCGGCCAGATACTGATGCCCAGGCCGGAGAAGCCGAGGAAAATCAGCGCCAGCGTCAGGATGAACGGCGAGTAATGCGCTTCACGTTTGATGGCACGCACAATCCCCCACGAACACAGCACCACCAGCACCGGAACCGGCAGGAACCAGAACAAGTTCGGACGCGAGAACCAGCGCTGCGCGATATCGGCGTGGGTCAGCGGCGTCCAGATGCTGATAATGCCCACCACCAGCAGCAGCGTTAAGGTCAGCGGGGTTGCCAGCGCAGACATTTTACGGTGCAAATCGTGTTCGGTTTTCATGATCAGCCAAGTGCAGCCCAGCAGAGCATACGCAATCACCAAGCCCACGCCGCAGAACAGCGGGAACGGCGCTAACCAGCTCATCGCCGAACCGGCATATTCACGGCCGACCACTGGGAAACCATTCAGAATCGCGCCCACCGCCACGCCCTGGCTGAAGGTTGCCAGCAGTGAACCGGCAATGAACGATTTATCCCAGAATGGACGATGTTCTTCAGTCGCTTTGAAACGGAATTCAAACGCCACGCCACGGAAAATCAGGCCAATCAACATCGCCGTCAGTGGAATTGACAACGCATCCAGCAACACGGCGTAAGCCAGCGGGAACGCGCCATACAGCGCCGCGCCGCCCAGCACCAGCCAGGTTTCGTTACCATCCCAAACTGGCGCAACGGTGTTAACCATCATGTCGCGCTCAATCGGATCTTTGTTGAACGGCAATAACAGGCCAATGCCGAGATCGAAGCCATCCATCACGATGTACATCAAGGTGCCAAACACGATGATGGCAAACCAGATAATTGAGAAATCGATCATCTTAGTGCTCCCCGCTCTTGTTCGCGGTATTCGCGGCCGACAACGGACGCGCTGGCGTGTGATGCTGACCCGGACCGCCGTGATCAACTTCTTTACCTTCGCCGGTCACCGGACCTTCTTTAATCAAGCGCATCATGTAGAGATAACCGACGCCAAACACTGACGAATAAACCAGAATGAACGCCAGCAGGCTGATACTCATGTGCATGTCGCCATGCGCCGACACCGCATCAATGGTGCGCTGCACGCCGTAAACCACCCACGGCTGCCGACCAATTTCGGTAGTAAACCAACCCGCCAGAATCGCGATCAAGCCGGATGGGCCCATCAGCAGCGTGAACCACAGGAACGGACGCGATTGATACAGGCGACCTTTGTAGCGCAGCCACAAACTCACCACGCCAAGCGTAATCATCAGCAGTCCCAGCGCCACCATCACGCGGAATGACCAGAAGATGATGGTCGAATTCGGACGATCTTCTTTCGGGAAACTCTTCAGCGCCGGAATCTGCTTATCGAGGCTGTGCGTCAGAATCAGGCTGCCCAGATAAGGAATCTCCAACGCATATTTGGTGCGTTCCTGATCCATATCCGGCACGCCAAACAGAATCAGCGGCGAGGCTTCACCCGGTTTGTTTTCCCAGTGACCTTCAATCGCGGCGATTTTTGCCGGTTGATGTTCAAGAGTGTTCAACCCGTGCGCATCGCCAATCATCGCCTGAATCGGTGCCACAATCAGCGCCATCCACAATGCCATTGAGAACATTTTGCGAATCGCCGGATTGTCGTTGCCGCGCAGCAAATGCCATGCGCCAGAAGCCCCGACAAAGAAAGCACTGGCCAGGAAAGCACCCACCGACATGTGGAACAGTCGATACGGGAATGACGGGTTAAAGATGATTTTCAGCCAATCTTCTGGCACCACAATGCCGTTCTGGATGATGTAGCCCTGCGGCGTGTGCATCCAGCTGTTGGAGGCGAGGATCCAGAACGTGGAGAAGATGGTGCCGAGCGCCACCATGCAGGTGGCAAAGAAGTGCAAGCCTGGACCGACGCGGTTCCAGCCAAACAGCATCACGCCAAGGAAACCGGCTTCGAGGAAGAAGGCAGTTAACACTTCATAGGTGAGCAGCGGGCCGGTAATACTGCCAGCAAACTGCGAGAAACCGCTCCAGTTAGTACCGAACTGGTACGCCATCACCAAACCCGATACCACGCCCATACCAAAGTTCACGGCAAACGCTTTGGACCAGAAATGGTAGAGATCGCGATAGGTCTCGTTACGGGTTTTCAGCCACATCCCTTCAAGCACCGCCAGGAAGCTGGCGAGACCGATGGTGATGGCTGGGAAGATAATATGGAAGGAAACAGTAAAGGCGAACTGAATCCTAGCCAGATGAAAGGCATCTAATCCAAACATTGCTTACCTCATTGCCACAAATTACACCGAAATTTTTACTTATATTTAACAAGCAGAGCATCGCGTAATTTCGCCATGCTTAAAGATATGTCGCACCAATGTAAAAGAAAGGGATGCGAACCGTAAGAAACAGTGGAAGTCGGTAAAACTATAACAGTGTTTTTTGATTTCGATCATTGTTTTCCACAGAAACTAATACTTTAAAATCACTACGTTAAGGTTAATCACCCTCATTTATTGTGACAATATTGTTATTATTTCACAGCTATTAATGCGGCGCTTATCAGGTAAGCACCTCATTTATTTATTTTTTCGTGCGCAGAATATTTTGATTATTTAGCGGTGATGAAAATGAGCTGTAAATATTTACGGACAGCGCATCATGATCAGAATTGTTAATTAAAAGATAATTAATTTAAAATGAAAAAGGGTATTTCTGCTGCTTATTGGTGAAGTAATGTTAAACATTGCGCTTTAACCCGCTGCGGCATGGCATTTGCCAGCGGCGGCAAGCTGTGCTTTTTTATAGCAGTAATCAACCAGTTAAACAGCGAAGGAGAGGTTATGACCCGTCTTACTGCACAGGATTTCCCTCAGGAACTGCTCGAGCTTTACGATTACTACGCGCACGGCAAAATCAGCAAACGCGAGTTCATCGCGATGGCAGCGAAATTCACCGTGGCTGGCATGGCGGGTGCAACGCTGTTAAGCGCCATGAGCCCCAACTATGCGCTGGCGCAGCAGGTGGAATTTACCGACCCGGCGATCAAACCTGAATACATTAACTATCCGTCGCCACAAGGCCACGGCGAGGTGCGCGGTTATCTGGTGCGCCCGGCGAATGCCCAAGGCAAAGTGCCCGCCGTGGTGGTCGTGCATGAGAATCGTGGTCTGAATCCGTATATCGAAGATGTGGCGCGCCGCGTGGCGAAAGCCGGCTATATCGCGCTGGCACCGGATGGATTGAGTTCAATGGGCGGTTATCCGGGCAATGACGACGAAGGCAAAACCATGCAGGCCAAAGTCGATCCCACCAAATTGATGAATGACTTCTTTGCTGCGGTGGATTTTTTAATGCACCACGAAGAGGGCACAGGCAAAGTCGGCATCACCGGTTTCTGTTATGGCGGCGGCGTGGCGAATGCGGCGGCGGTGGCGTTTCCTGAACTGGCCTGCGCCGTGCCGTTTTATGGTCGTCAGCCGAAAGCAGAAGATGTGCCGCGCATCAAAGCGCCATTGCTGCTGCATTACGCCGGGTTGGATAAAGGCATCAATGAAGGCTGGCCAGCTTATGAAGAGGCGTTGAAGGCCAACCATAAAGTGTTCGAAGGCTATGTGTATCCCAACGTCAATCATGGTTTCCACAATGATTCGACGCCGCGCTATGACAAAGCCGCCGCCGATTTAGCGTGGGAACGGACATTGGGTTGGTTTGAGAAGTATTTGCGCGCCTGATGGGCTGATGGTCGCCATTCATGGCGACCTTTCTCAATGCGTTGTCAAAATCCGATGCACATTGCTCTCCAGCCAATCGGCCAATCCGGTCACCTGCCCTTCCACTTCCTGCCCTAACGACGTCAAACGGTATTCGACGTGCGGCGGCACCACTTCATACGCAATCCGCTCGACAAAACCATCTTCTTCCATATAGCGCAGCGTCTGCGCCAACATGCGCTCACTGACGCCACCAATCTTGCGGCGCAGCTCGCTAAAGCGCAGCGTTTCTTCACGTAGCGCCAATAAAATCAGCACGCTCCAGCGACTGGTAATACGCTTAAGCACATCACGTGACGGACAATTGGGGTTGAGTAACTCACCACGCGTAAATTTTTCACTCATCTTTTCAGACATTTAACTCACCCTTTCCAAACTAACAAATCTGTAAGTACTTACTAAAAGTTAGTTTATCTCGTAGGCTGTTTTCATTCCAGCTCAAACTGAAGGAGAACATCATGATTGCGATTACCGGAGCAACTGGCCAACTGGGCCGTTTAGTGATTAACGAATTATTGAAAAAAGTACCCGCCAGCGAAATCATCGCTGCGGTGCGCTCGCCAGAGAAAGCCAGCGACCTGCAAGCATTAGGCGTGACCTTGCGCGCTGCGGATTACAGCAAACCTGAAACCTTGAAAAGTGCGTTTGCTGGCGTGGATAAAGTGCTGCTGATCTCGTCGAGCGAAGTGGGTCAGCGAGAAGCGCAGCATCAGGCGGTGATCGATGCTGCTAAAGCGGCGGCTGTTGACTTTATTGCTTACACCAGCTTGCTGCATGCCGATACCACGCCATTGGGTTTGGGCGTTGAGCACCGTGCCACCGAAGCTTATCTGAAAGCTTCTGGCGTGCCGTTTGCCCTGTTGCGTAATGGCTGGTACACCGAAAACTACGCGGCAAGCATTGCACCGGCCTTGGCGCATCATGCCTTTATTGGTTCAGTCGGCGAAGGACGTATCTCTTCGGCAGCGCGTGCGGATTATGCCGCCGCCGCAGCGGAAGTGATGAGCCGTGACGGCCAGGCGGGCAAAGTGTATGAATTGGCGGGCGATGATAGTTATACGCTGGCGCAGTTCAGCGCCGAGATCGCTAAGCAGTCTGGTGAAGCGGTGGATTATATCAACCTGCCGCAAGCCGAGTTTGCCGCCGCGCTGAAAGGTGCCGGTTTACCGGACGGGCTTTCGGAGATGCTGGCGGATTCCGATGCCGGTGCCGAGAAAGGCGGATTGTTCGATGATAGCCGCACGCTGAGCACGCTGATTGGCCGCCCAACCACGCCGTTTGCGGATGTGATTAAGGCGTCGTTGAAGTAAGTATTTCAGCTCCACCTAAACATCCCTTCTCCCGCCTGCGGGAGAAGGTTAGGATGAGGGACAGACGACTCCGAGCACCACCGTCCACCGCCTCGTATGCCATTAATTGATCAAGCCAACTGGCCCGTTTTAAGTCAAATAATAGCGTTTTTCTTAATTACAGATAATTCTGTGCCGTTATTTAAACATCCATATAAGAAGCTGCTTTCACTTCCTGAAATATAGGACGTTGTAATCGCTAATAAATCATAAAAAAGCGCGATCCATCGACATGATTTATTACGTTCATAGATATTTCGCATTGTTGTCTCGCCTGCTCAGACCTCTATAATTTGTCCTTTACGCATTCAAGATTTAACCAGGAGGCTGCTATTAATACTAACAACCAGCAACGTAACGCTTTCGAGGATCGACGCGATGATGCTGAATTGGAGTATCAATATAATCCTCACGAGTTTGTGCGCGAAGGTATGCAAGATTCAGAGCCGGAACCCGAGCTGATCGAAGGTCTGCCTGCGCCGGATGCGCTGACGCCTGCCGATCGCTACATGGAACTGTTTGAACAAGTGCAGACGTCGCACATATTTTCTGACAGCAAAACCTTTCCGGACTGCGCGCCAAAATTCGATCCGCTGGATATATTAATCCGCTATCGTCGGCGTAAACGCGCTGCGGATTTTGATCTGGAAAAATTCGTGCATGAACATTTTTATACGCCGCAGGTGAATGAGAGTTTTTATGTTTCCAATCCGGATAAAACCTTAACGGAACATATTGATGAACTGTGGCCGGTGTTAACTAAAATGCCGCAGCAACATTTACCGCATTCATCACTGCTGCCATTACCAAAACCTTATGTGGTGCCGGGCGGTCGTTTTGGTGAGACCTATTATTGGGACTCCTATTTCAGCATGCTTGGCCTTGCGGATGCTGGCCGCGATGACCTGCTGCGCCACATGGCGGATAACTTCGCCTGGCTGATTGATAATTATGGTCATGTGCCAAATGGCAACCGTACTTACTATCTCAGCCGCTCGCAGCCGCCGGTGTTTGCGTTGATGGTCGAGCTGTTCGAAGAGGATGGCATACGCGGCGCGAAACGCTATCTCGATCAGTTGATGAAAGAGTATCAATTCTGGATGGATGGCGCGGGCGAGCTGATGCCGCATCAAGCCTATCGCCATGTGGTGCGCATGCCTGATGGTTCACTGCTCAATCGTTATTGGGATGACCGCGACACGCCGCGTGATGAATCGTGGCTGGAAGATATCGAAACCGCGAAGAAATCCTGTCGTCCGGCCAACGAAGTGTACCGCGACCTGCGTGCAGGTGCGGCTTCCGGCTGGGATTATTCGTCGCGCTGGCTGCGCGATCCGCAACGTTTAGCCAGCATTCGCACCACACAATTTATTCCGATCGATCTCAACGCGTTCCTCTACAAACTGGAACTGATGATTTCGACGCTCTCGCATGCCAAAGGTGAAGAGCTGACTGCGCTGGCGTGGCAGAAAAAAGCCGATGCGCGCAAGCAGGCGATTCATCGTTATCTGTGGGACAACACCGCTGGCGTGTACCGCGATTACGACTGGCGTCGCGAGCGTTTCGGTGCGTTCACCGCGGCGGCCGTGGTGCCGCTGTTCTTAGGTTTAGCCTCGCCAGAACAGGCACATTTACAGGCGGTGGCGCTGCGCCACTTGCTGCTGACACAAGGCGGTTTATTAACGTCGATGGTGGAAAGCGGCGAGCAGTGGGATAAGCCCAACGCCTGGGCACCGCTGCAATGGATGGCGGTGGTCGGCCTGAACAATTACGGTGAAGAGACGCTAGCCAGCGAGATTGCCGTGAACTGGCTGACGACCGTGAATAATTTCTATTCGCTGCATCATAAGCTGGTCGAGAAGTACGACATCAGCGGCGAGCGTGCGCGCCCCGGTGGTGGCGGGGAATATCCGTTGCAGGATGGCTTCGGCTGGACCAACGGCGTAACGCGCCGCTTGATGACCATGTACGGACATCTGCTAGCAGATTAATGCTTCGCTCCCCTATTCATCCCCTCTCCCGCCTGCGGGAGAGGGTTAGGGTGAGGGACAACGTGCTCCCTACTTCTGTGCTCCCTACTTCTGCAAGAACGCCAGCAAATCCGCATTCAACTGATCCTGATGCGTCACCGCAAAACCGTGCGGGCCATTCTCATACACCTTCAACTCTGAACCTTTAATCATCTCGTGCACCAACTTGCCGGTGGCTTCGAACGGCACGATCTGGTCATTGCTGCCGTGAATCACCAGGGTTGGCACATCGACTTTGGCGATATCGGCACGGAAATCGGTCTCAGCAAACGCCGTCACGCAATCGATGGTGCCTTTCAGCGACGCCAGCAGCGCAATATTCAAGGTCTGCGTCATCACGCCATCAGAAATCGTTTGTCCGGCATTTGCCCCGTAAAAGGGCGTGGCGAACTCTTTGATAAACTGCGCGCGGTCTTTACGTAAGCCATCCCTGATACCATCAAACACCGCTTGTTCCACACCTTCGGGATGGTCAGCAGTTTTACCGAAGATCGGCGTTACCGCGCCCAGCAGCACCAATCCTTTCACTTTCGCCGTGCCGTAGCGGCCGATATAGCGCGACACATCGCCACCGCCCATCGAGAAGCCCACCAGCGTGACGTCATCCAGTTGCAGATGCTCAATCAAGCCGTGAATGTCATCAGCAAAGGTATCGTAGTTGTAACCTTCCCACGGCTGATCGGAGCGACCAAAGCCGCGGCGGTCAAAGGCAATCACACGATAGCCACGTTCCGCGAGGAAATTGAGCTGACTATCCCACATATCCGCATCCAGCGGCCAGCCGTGGCTAAACAGCACCGGTTGGCCTTTGCCCCAATCTTTGAAGTACAGGTTAACGCCGTCTTTGGTTTTGAATGTGCTCATGTTTTTGCTCCGTTAGTGAGTGATGTGGTGTCTGCAAATCAAACTACATCGAGCTACTGGAAAAACCTAAAGCAGAGATTTTGACAACTTGTTCAGGCTTTTTTGTGTAGTGAAGCTGTCAAAAAAGCCTGAACAAGTTGCCCGGTTTTTTCCGCTATCAAGCAAGCAGCTGGCTTCGTAAGGTGCACTCATCGCCTACTGACAGGAACCTGATGATGAGCCAGCACAATCCAACTCAACCGCACAGCAATGCCTTTTCTCCCTTTGGCTATGGACTCTTTGCCCTAATCTGGACCGCCTCGGTGCTCGGCAACACCGGCAGCTTTATCCGCGATGTTGCCAGCGCGTGGCTGGTCACCGGATTGTCGGACAATCCCACCGCCGTGGCGCTGATGCAAACCGCCGCCACTTTGCCGGTGTTCCTGCTGGCGCTGCCGGCGGGCGTGCTGTCGGATATTGTCGATCGCCGTCGCCTGCTGATTGCGGTGCAAATTCTAATGGCCAGCGTCAGCGGCACCTTACTTTTGCTGTCGCACAATCACTGGCTCACCGTTGAATGGCTGATCGGTCTGACCTTCATCGGCGGCATTGGCGCGGCATTGTTTGGCCCGGCGTGGCAAGCGATTGTGCCGGAACTGGTGCCGCGTCATGAGCTGAAAAACGCCGTGGCGCTCAACTCGCTCGGTATCAACATTGCGCGAGCGATTGGCCCGGCAACCGGCGGCTTGCTGCTGGCAAGTTTAGGTGCGATGGCGGCATATGGTGCCGATGTGGCGAGTTATTTTTTCGTTATCGCCGCGCTGCTGTATTGGAAACGTCCGGCCAAAGCCAAAACCGAACTCAATGAGCACTTCTTTGGCGCGTTTCGTGCCGGACTGCGCTATGTGCGCGCAAGTCATGATCTGCACCGCGTGCTGCTGCGTGCCGCGCTGTACTTCGCCTTCGCCAGTGCCATTTGGGCGCTGCTGCCGCTGGTAGCACGCAACATGTTGCAAGGCACGGCGGGTTTCTACGGCATGCTGCTGGGCGCGGTGGGTATCGGCGCGATTGCCGGTGCGCTGCTGCTGCCGCGTCTGCGCAGCAAATTGAGTCACGATGGTTTGTTGCTGCTGTCGGCGCTGTTGAGTGCGCTGGTGATGCTGGCGCTGGCCTTCAGTCCGCCGCAGTGGTTGGCGCTGGTTTTGATGCTGGTACTCGGCATCGGTTGGATCATCGCCCTCACCACCTTAAACGGCGTGGCGCAAGCAGTGCTGCCGGATTGGGTACGCGGTCGTGGTTTGGCGGTTTATTTAATGGTGTTTAACGGCACACTAGCAGCTGGCAGTTTGACGTGGGGCTTGATCGCCCAACATGCTGGATTGGCCAATACCTTGCTGATCGCCGGAGCAGGTTTGATTATTAGCGCCCTGCTGCTCAAACGACTGGTGTTGCCAGCCGGTGAAGCCGATCTGCAACCGGCGCTGCATTGGGCTGAGCCGCAGGTGGATGCTGACGTGGATGTGCGTCACGGTCCGGTGCTGATTCAAATTCGCTATCGCGTGATGCCTGAAGATCGTGCTGCATTCAAACAGGCGATTCATAAACTGGCACATGCCCGCCGCCGCGATGGCGCTTATTCATGGGGATTGATGGCGCAAACCGACGATCCTAATGCCTTGCTGGAGTGGTTTTTGGTCGAGTCGTGGCAGGAACATTTGCGTCAGCACCAGCGCGTTTCCCACGCTGATGCTGAGTTACAACAAGCGGTGCGGCAATTCCATCAGGGCGAAGAGGAACCGGTTGTCAGTCACCACATCGCCATCTGATCACGCCGGCAGATAGATTTCGGCCAAACCTGGCAGCGTGAGCAAACGCTCGCGCCACCAGGTTGCCGCGTTACCGCAGGCACTTTCATTCCACGCCAGGTACGCCATATCACGACGACATTCGCTATCCAGCATGCGCGCCACCAGCGCACCACTTTCCAGATGCGGCTGCGCCAGATAGCGTGGTAAATAGCCGCAGCCCAAACCATCCAGCTGCGCCTGCAATTTGGCCGGAAAATCATGCACGCTCAGGGTTTTCTGCTCATCCAGCACGCGTAAATCCATGCCCGCGCCATGCCGGGATGAATCATGCACTGTCACCGCGCGATATTGGCGGATCTGCTCGCGCAGCAACGGTTCCGGCGCCGTGGCGAGCGGATGATTGGGTGCCACGGCAAACACATATTCCAGCCAACCCAGCGGCTGGCAGACAATCTCTTTGCGCGTGGCGGGCTCTTGCACCGCGCCAAAGACAATATCCGCTTCGCCGTAATGCAGCGCTTCCCAGCAGCCTGACAGCACATCCTGGCGGAATTGCAGTTGGGTGTGCGGATGTTCCTGATAAAACTCATCAATCAGCGGCGTCAGGATGCTAAACGGCACCGATGCATCGACGCTGATCACCAATTGGCTTTCCCAGCCGCTTTCCACGTAGCGCGCCTGTTGTTCCAGCTCATTCACCGCGCGCAACAACGTGCGGCCTTTCTCCAGCATTAGGCGGCCGGTTGGCGTGAAGGTGGCGCGATGACCAGAGCGATCCAGCAGCGTGATTTTGAGATCGCTCTCCATTTTCTGCACGGTATAGCTCAGCGCTGACGCGGTTTTAAACAGTCGTGCAGCCGCCGCCGCAAAGGTGCCGTGGCGATCCAGCGCATCCAGAATCAGCAGCGCCTCAAGGTTTAAACGCATTTATTCCCCTCCCCCAAAATTGTTTAACAACAACCCCAAAACAATCCGTTATCAATAATTGCTCTCATTTCGTATTTTTTTAACCAACGACGCAAGTGCTTTTCACCGCTACGCTTAATCGATTTGGAGAAAGATGATGACAACCGCCTCACTGATTTTTACCAACGGCAAATTTCACACCGTAGATCGCGCCAACCCGCTGGCATCCGCCGTGGCGATTAAAGAGGGCAAATTCCTCGCGGTCGGCAGTGAAGCGGAAGTGATGCGCTTCGCCGATAACAACACACAAATCATTGATGCCAAAGGCCACACCGGTATTCCCGGCCTCAACGATTCGCACTTGCACCTGATTCGCGGCGGCCTAAATTACAACCTCGAACTGCGCTGGGAAGGTGTGCCATCGCTGGCCGATGCGCTGCGTATGCTGCGTGAACAAGCGCTGCGCACGCCGTCACCGCAATGGGTGCGCGTGGTAGGCGGCTGGAGTGAATTCCAGTTCGCCGAACGCCGCATGCCGACGCTGGATGAAATCAACGCCGCCGCGCCGGATACGCCAGTGTTTATTCTGCATTTGTACGATCGTGCGCTGCTCAACCGCGCAGCACTGCGCGTGGTCGGTTACACCAAAGACACGCCAAACCCGCCGGGTGGCGAGATCCAGCGTGACAGCAACGGTAATCCGACCGGCATGCTGATTGCGCGCCCCAACGCCATGTTGCTGTACGCCACGCTGGCGAAAGGGCCAAAACTGCCGTTCGAGCAACAGGTCAACTCTACGCGCCAATTTATGCGTGAACTGAATCGCCTCGGTTTGACCAGCGCTATCGACGCAGGTGGCGGTTTCCAAAACTTTCCAGATGATTACGATGTGATTTCCGAACTGCACGCCAAAAAGCAGCTAACGGTGCGCATCGCCTATAACCTGTTTACTCAAAATCCTGGCCAAGAACTGCAAGATTTCGAGAAGTGGACCGACATGCTGAAACCCGGCCAGGGCACCGATTTCCTGCGTCACAACGGCGCGGGCGAGATGTTGGTGTTCTCGGCAGCGGATTTCGAAGACTTCCTCGAACCGCGCCCGGATCTGGCGCCAGGCATGGAAGATGAACTGGAACGCGTGGTGCGCCATCTGGTGGAGCATCGCTGGCCGTTCCGCCTGCACGCCACCTATAACGAATCGATCAGCCGCATGCTCGACGTCTTCGAAAAAGTGAACCGCGACATTCCGTTCAACGGTCTGCACTGGTTCTTCGATCATGCGGAAACCATCACCGAAGCCAATATTGAACGCGTTAAAGCGCTGGGCGGCGGTTTGGCGGTGCAGCATCGCATGGCGTTTCAGGGCGAATATTTTGTCGATCGCTACGGCAAAGAAGCCGCCAAACAGACGCCGCCGGTGGCGCGCATGTTGGAGGCTGGCGTGCCAGTGGGATTGGGCACCGACGCCACGCGCGTCGCCAGTTACAATCCGTGGACCGCGCTTTACTGGCTGGTTTCCGGTCGCACCGTCGGCGGCATGCAACTGTACGATGACCATGCGCGTATCGATCGTGAAACCGCGCTGATGCTGTGGACCAAAGGCAGCGCCTGGTTCTCCAGCGAGCAAAATGCCAAAGGCGAGATTAAAGTCGGTCAGTTAGCGGATTTGGTGCTGCTGTCGAAAGACTTCTTCAGCGTGCCGGAAGAGGAGATTAAAGGCATCGAATCGGTGTTGACGCTGGTCGATGGCGAAGTGGTATATGCCGCTGGCGGCTTTAGCCCGCTGTCACCGCCGCCGGTGCCGGTATTACCCGAGTGGTCGCCAGTGGTAACGGTGCCGGGCCATTATCGCAGCGCACCGCCGCAGGCAAATGGTCGTGCGGCGATGATGCCGAAAGTGCACCAATGCAGCGGCCCGTGTGGCGTGCACAGTCATGCACATGATGTCGCGCGCCAATCTTCGGTGCCGGTGGCGGATAATAATGCGTTTTGGGGCGCGTTGGGTTGTTCGTGTTTTGCGTTTTAGTGAGATGCGATTTTTCCCTCACCCTAACCCTCTCCCGCACGCGGGAGAGGGAACCGATCGAGCCTATTTGCAACTATCCCGCCAAACCAAACCCTTGCTTGTCGTTCTTCTTAATCTGATACATCGCTTCATCGGCGCGTGTCAGCGCGTCATCAAAACTGTCGCGCTCACGCACCTGCGCCACGCCAATCGAGGCACCAATCTGCGCCTGGCCGTTATCAATATCAAACGGCGTCAATGCGGCATCCAGCACCGCCTGCATCAAGATGCGCACTTTGGGATAATCAATGAGAAACGGCATCAACAATACAAACTCATCGCCGCCCAAACGACCAATCACCACGTTTGGCGGCACCACATCAGTAATGCGCTGGCTGAGTTGAATCAGCACTTCATCGCCGCTGCGGTGGCCCAGCGTATCGTTGACGTGCTTGAAGTTATCGAGGTCGATAAACGCCACGCACAGCGGCTGCGCTTTCATCTTGTTGAAGTGGGTTTGCAGCGCGTGGCGGTTGGTTAAACCGGTGAGCGGATCGTGATGCGCCAGCGAGGAGAGTTGCGCTTCGTACTGCTTCTCTTTGGTCATATCGATGTGCGTGCCGGTGACTTTAAGCGGATTACCGGCTTCATCCCATTCGGTGACACGCCCGCGATCCAGCACCCACTTGATGTTGTCATTCTTGCCCAGCATGCGATGCAGCGCTTCGTAATAAGGTGCGCGCCCTTCAATGTGATCGTAAAAGGCTTTTAGCACTTCGTCGGCATCATCAGGATGCAGCCGCTCACGCCACACCTCGAACTGCGCTTTGGTCTCTTTCGGCTGAAAACCCAGCATCGAGCCCCAGCGGCGGTTGAAAATCACCAGCTTGCCGCTGGGAATATCCAACTGCCACAAACATAATCCGGTTCCATCCAGCGCCGCACTGAGCTTATTTCGCGCGTCATGCGCTATACGCTTTAATCGCGCATTATGCTTTTTCAGGTTCTGGATCTGCTGACGCAGCGCTTCTTCTGACATGGTTGGCTGAAGAGGAGGAAATAAGCGCTATTTTGCCTACCAGGAAGTTTCTGTAAATAAAACAAATGAAAAGCCGATTAGCAGCGGCAAATTGCACCGACTTCAGAAGTAACGTCGACACTAACCAGCAAAAACAGCGAACTAAACTTACTTAAGTACCAACCATAAGTTAGTGATTGATGTTGTTCCGCCAATCCCGCCCATTTCATTACCCATCATCGAATGGGCGCTTTTAAGAAATTTCTTAAAAAAGTTTAATTTTTCCGCATCCACGTGCCGCTATGGGATGAAACCTGGCGCAAAACAGTGCATCAGGACGTTGTCCCGTCTGATAGGCGGCGCAAAACACTCGCATTGATGATTGAGAAATGATTCGTGGGCAATCGCATTATAAGCATGATTTTCCTGGTAGGCTTCTGCTGCTCGGCCTTCAGCGCCACCTCGCTGACCTTTACACCGCGCTATGGATTAGTCTCGCCTGAAGTCACGTTAAATGCAGAAAGTCAGCGTTGGTTAGCGCGTCATAACGTATTGCGTGTTGGCATCTGGAGCCACTCATTGCCGCCCTATTCAGTCGAGTTTGAGAAGAATATTTACGAAGGATTATCCGCCGACTATCTGGCGATTGTGGCAAAAACGCTGCATCGCCCGGTTGAGATCACGCAGTATCGCACGCGGATGGAATTGGTTGCGGCATTGAATCAGGGCGAGATTGATTTGATTCCCTATTATCCGCAATCCGCCAATCACGTCACTCAACTCAAGCTCAGCATCCCCTATTCACTGGCGCAAAGCGTGTTGATCAGCCGACGCAACATGAAATTTGATCGCGAGTTAAAAGACAGTAACTATCGTCTGATGTATTACGGCGATGACGAATTGAAGGATCTGCTGCATAAACGCTATCCGCAAGCGCAACTGGCCGCAGCTTCGCCGCCATTGTGGGCTTACACCGATACCGCGTTTAGTGAAAACACCGTGTTCTGGAGCAATTCGGCCACGCAACGCTATCTTTCACAGCGCGGATTACAAAATATTATCGAGTCACATAACACGCCGTATACCAATGATGTTGATGCGCGTTTCGCCGCACGCGCCGGCAACGAACCATTGATTGCCGCCATCAATGAAATCCTCAGCAATATTCCGCTGCGCAATGCGGTGCAAATTGCCGAAGCCTGGGGGCTGGATTATCAATCAGTGGTGAAGAATCATCCGCTTGATTTGAGTGAAGCGGAAACGCAATGGCTGGCGCAGCACCGTCATATCACCGTGAATTATGATCCTACGCATCTGCCCTTTACTTTTCTGGATAGTAAACAACGCGTTGCCGGCCTCAGCGTCGAACTGTTAAAGATGATTTCTCAACGCACCGGTATTCGCTTTAATTTTAAGCCAATGCAGGGGCTCAGCAACATGCGTGATGCGTTGGTCAATCAACGTGATTCGCTGATTGTGGTTAGCGACGCCGCCTCACAGCAAAGTGACAACATTAGTTACACCCGCTCTTATATTTATTCGCCTTGGGTGGTGATGACGCGCAGCGACAGCAATTATCACAGCTTCGATGAGATGGCAGGTAAGCGCATCGGCATTTATGAGCGTTCCTATTACCGCCATGATTTGCGACAACGCTGGCCAGAAATCGATTTTAGTGAAAATGCCGTATCCATCGATTCACTTGGCGAATTGCAGAATAAGCAGGTTGACGGCTTTATCGTGCCTTACGAGTCGGCACAGTATTTGCTCAACAATCATTTTAATGATCGCTTCAAAGTGGCTTTTGTGGCGCCCTTGCCGATGTTTCGTTTGGCGATGGCCGCTAACGTCGCGGATGAACACCTGATTTCCATCCTCAATAAAGCGCTGACCGATATCCCACAACCCACGATGCAATCATTGATGGAACGTTGGATCAAATACACGCCGCCCGCCACCAGCACATCTTGGCAAAGCTACCGCAGCTACATGCTGCGCATTATCGCGGTGGCAATGGTCTGTTTGCTGTTCTTCCTTTGGCGCAACCATTGGCTGAAATCATCGCTGGCCAAGCAACGCCTGCTTGAAAAAGAGATGAGTGGTCAGTTGATTTACATCGAAACGTTGCTGGGAGATGTGCGTAAAGCGAAAGGTGCTGCACTGCGCGCCAGCGAGGCGAAGAGCACCTTCCTTTCGCACATGAGCCATGAAATTCGAACACCGCTCGCAGCACTGATTGGTTTGCTGGAAATTGAGCATTTTGGCCAGAGCGACGCACGCCAGCGCCAGCAGAACATCGACCTTGCATGGCAATCATCGCGATCATTGCTGTCGTTAGTCGGCGATATTCTCGATCTGGCAAAAATCGAATCCGGGCATTTCAGCATACGTTATACGCCGATGTCGCTCAGCGATGTGGTGCATGATACTGAAGCGCTGTTTCATCAAGTTGCGCAAAACAAAGGGTTGGCGCTCAAGGTGATGCTGGATATCGAACAAGATTGCGTGTTGTTTGATGCCGTTGCTCTCAAACAAATTCTGGTAAATCTGGTGAGCAATGCCATCAAGTTCACGACTCAAGGTGAGGTCGAAGTGGCGCTGTATCAGGCAGATATCAGCAAAGCCGAATACGTGCTGGAAGTATGCGACAGCGGCATGGGATTAACCGCCGAACAGCAACAAGCCATCTTTGAACCCTTCATTCAACTCGACCAGGGTAGCAATCGCGTCAGTGGCACCGGATTGGGACTGAATATTTGTCGCCGTTTAGCGGTGATGTTGGGCACCGAATTACACGTTGAAAGCGAGGTTGAAGTCGGCAGCGTGTTTATGTTGCGCTTCACTGCGCAGCCCGCTGCACTGATTGAAACTGCCATCGAACTTCCCCTTGATGACGCGGCGCACATCGCATTACGCATGCTGATTGTTGATGACAATGCCACTAACCGTTTGCTGCTGGCTCAGCAATTACGTTACGCCGGACATCACGTGTTGGTCGCTGATAGTGGTGAAGCGGCGCTGGCGCTGTGGCGCGAACAAGAAATCGATCGCGTCATCACCGACTGCAATATGCCGGGCATGGATGGCTTTGCTTTCACGCGCCAATTACGCGCTGAAGAAAAACAGCTCAATCGCCGCGCGATACCGATTTATGGCTTAACCGCGATGGCAGAAGAGCGCGTTGCCCACTTAGCGCGTAACGCGGGCATGAACGGCTGCCTCTTCAAACCGTTGGAACGCGCGCAGTTGCTGCATGTCGTCACCGGAGCACCCACCCATCCACCGCGTCAGGAGACCTTATTAACGCTAGAAAATCTGGCCGCCAACGATCCCATTGCCTGGCATGACCTGGTCACTACCGCACAAACCCAAAATGCCCGCGATCTCGCTCATTTGCAGCAGGCAGTGCAAGAAGACGATTTCATTGGCGCACGTCACGCTGCGCATCAGCTGCTTGGCAGCGGCAAATTGCTGCGCGCTGAATCCTTACAACAGAGTTGCCTCGCCGCTGAGCAGGCGGCTGAACACGAAGATGGCACGTTGCTGCGACACCAACTGCCTGCGGTGATTAACGCCGTGGCCGAACTGGAAGTCCTCTTCCAGCGCGCACTCGAAAATGAACTGATCAAAGAGGTGAAATAATGAAAGAAGAAGCGATCTGGCAGGTTGCCGTGCTGGACGACCATCCACTTATTGGCAAAGCCATTCAATATCGACTGGCTCAAGAGCCTTTGCTGCAACTGGCTGGAACGTTTTCACAGCGTCAGCAACTCATGGCGTTTTTACAGCGCAATCCGTTGGATGTATTGGTGCTGGATTACATGCTGGGTGATGGCGATCTGGATGGCTTGCAGATGGTAAAGCAGCTACGCATGCGTTATCCCAATTTGAGAATTTTGGTCTCTTCTTCTGTAGAGAAACCGGCGATTGTGCAATTACTGCTGAAAGCGGGCGTACATGGTTTTGTCGGTAAGAGCGAAGATCAGGAGGTTTTGATCAACGCCTTACATCAGGTGTGTCGTAACAAACGTTTTCTCACCGCCGATATGTTGCTGGAGATGGATAAGTTCTCGGAAAGCGATCGCGAGATGCATGAATATTTGTTGCCGCGCGAAATGGGCGATGACCTCACGCTGCTGCTGCGCGAATTAAGCCCGCGAGAGATCGAAGTGATTCGCTGTTATCTGGATGGATTGAGCATCACGCAGATCGCAGGGAAATATGCGCGCAGCCGTAAAACCATCAGCGGTCAGAAACAGACCGCGTTGCGCAAACTGGGTTTACGATCCGATCTCGAATTATTCAAATACAAAGAGTATTTCAGCGGATTGGTGCAACATCATTAAGCGGTCAGCAGCGTGGATAAAGTGTGATCTGTGACGCGGATCAAGCCTTATTCGATTGTTCGATCTGTCATCATGTTTACTAGAATGGTAGTTTGTCAGTTATCACAGACACGATGACGGTGGATGACATTATGCAACTGACAATGCGTTGGTTTGGTCCGAAAGAAGATAAAGTTTCGCTGGAATATATTCGCCAGGTGCCGGGCGTACGCGGCGTGGTGGGTGCGTTGTATGACGTGCCGGTGGGGGAAACCTGGCCGGTTGATAAAATCAATGCGCTGGTTGAACAGGTGCATGCCGCTGGGCTGACGGTGGAAGTGATTGAAAGCGTTAACATTCACGACGATATCAAAATCGGCCTGCCGAGCCGCGATCGCTTCATCGAAAACTATAAGCAAAGTATTCGTAATCTGGCAGCGGTCGGCGTAAAAGTGATCTGCTACAACTTCATGCCGGTGTTCGACTGGATGAAGACCGACATGAATTACGTGCTGCCTGACGGCTCGCTGACCATGGCGTTCGAGAAGAAAGGCATTGATAAAAGCCTCGACGACGTGGTGCAGGAAGTGCTGGGCAATTCCAATGGTTTCGCGCTGCCTGGCTGGGAACCGGAACGTTTGGCGAAAGTGCAGGATCTGTTTGCCCAATATAAAGATGTCGATGACGCTAAACTGCGGGAAAATCTCGCCTATTTCCTCAAAGCGGTGATCCCGACGTGTGAAGAAGTGGGCGTGAAAATGGCGATCCATCCCGATGATCCACCGTATTCGATCTTCGGCCTGCCGCGCATAGTGAAAAACCGCGACGATCTCGATTGGATCTGCAACGTGGTGGATTCCGAAGCCAACGGCATCACGCTGTGCACCGGCTCGATTGCGGAAGATCCGGCGAATGATGTGTACGGCATTTTGGCGGAATTTTCGCGCCGCAAACGCATTCCATTTGCCCATGTGCGCAACATCAAAATCATTCATGACAAAGATTTCTACGAGTGCGCGCATCCTACCGAATACGGTTCGCTGGATATGTATAAAGTGCTGCAATCGATGTACGACAACGGCTTCGATGGCTACATCCGCTCGGATCATGGCCGCTTTATTTGGGGCGAAACCGGTCGCCCTGGTTATGGCTTGTACGACCGTGCGCTCGGCACCACCTATCTGCTGGGATTGTGGGAAGCGCTGAGTAAACGTTAGTTCGGCATGCTTTTCCCCTCACCCTAGCCCTCTCCCACACGCGGGAGAGGGAACCGCCCGCACAAAATTCAACCCTTCGCTCGATCTGCCCCCTCTCCCACTTGTGGGAGAGGGTTGGGGTGAGGGAAAGCCCGCACCATCCGCACCCAATACAAAGCACGACATAGCAAACCTCACCTCACGCTTTGCGGTTAAATATATACAGTTAAACTGTATATATTGGTGAGGTATCAGCATGTCAGAACAAAACAAAGCGGCAGTACGCCACTTCAATCACCGGGTGATCGCCCAAGGCGATCGTGAAGCCTTCGATCAACTGGTCGCAGAGAATTTCGTTAACCACTCCGCTCCAGCCGGTGCATCAAACGATCGTGAAGCGTTGTGGCACACCTTTGCTCAGATCCTGCGCCCGGCACTTTCCGACCTTCAGGTTGAGATCCATCAGCAGATTGCCGAAGGCGATTGGGTCAACACGCGCAAAACTATTACTGGCGTGCACAGCGGCGCGCTGATGGGCATCGCGCCCACCGGTTCAGCGGTGACCATTGAAGTGATGGATATGGTGCGGATTGAGAATGGGCAATATGTGGAACATTGGGGCATCAATACGCTGGCGGCGGTAGTTAGCCAGCTGCGCAGCATCAGTTAAAGCAGCTTGCGCAGCGCGGCGATGCCTTTTTGCAAGTCGTCGCGCGCCTGCTCATCTAACGCCTCATCAATGCGCTGCGCCAGCCACGCCGCGCGCTGTTGCCGCGCGGCAGCCAGTTGCTCGCGCGCCTGATCGCTTAATACAATCACCTGCGCGCGCGCATCCTGCTCGCTTTTTTGCCGCAACACCAAACCTTGCAGCTCCAACTCATTGATGACCAAACGCATGCTTTGATGCTTCACACCCCGCAACCGCGCCAAATCGGCAATTGAAAGCGCCTGATGACTATCCAGCAAATCCAGCGTTTCATACTGCGACGTGCGCACCGTTGCAGTAGCGATACGTACATTACGCACCAGTGCGCTGATGATCTGGCGCAGCGCTTCTGCCTGCTGCTGTGAGTTGATTTGAGAGATCAAGATGGCGGCTCCGGCACAAATAGAGCGCCCAGTATAATCAGGTCGCCATTAATGGCGACCTGGAATTTATGTCCGCACGCGCAAGCGCGCTTCGATCTTGTCGGCAATCTTGGTGACCACATACGCAATCACCATGTAGAACACCACCGCAATCAGGAAGGCTTCGAGATAGTAGAAATTCAGCGCCGCAGTCAACTGCGCCTGGGCGAAGATATCCACCACTTCGATGGCAAACGCCAGCGACAGCGCTTTCATGATCACCATAAAGGCGTTCGCCAGATCGGGAATCGCCGCCACAATAATCTGCGGGAACATCACACGGCGGAACAGCTGACCGCCGCTGTAGCCTAACGACAACGCCGCATCCGATTGTCCGCTATCAAACGAGTTCAGCGCACCCTTCCACACTTCCGCCTGAAACGCCGCCACGCAGGCACTTAGTGCCACGATGATAATCACCCAGTTCGGCAGCGAGTGGGCATTCACTTCCACACCGAATAGCGTGGCAACGAAATGCAGCGCCGGTGGCAAACCGTAATAGGCGAGGAAAATCACCACCACCATCGGCACGCCTTTGAAGGCGATCTTATAAGCGATCACCAACTGGCGCAGCACTGGAATACGGCGATGTTCGATAAACGCAAACAGCCCGCCGAGCAGCGTGGAACAGACAAATACCGTCACCGCCATCAGCAGCGTGACCGGCACCGCATCGAGAATGCTCCAGAAGTCCGGCAGCAAAACCTCAAGATCAAACATGGTTGCTCTCCCCTATCAGACGCTGGTGAACTTGACGCGTGCAGCGCTTTTCGAGCTGTACTTGGCGTGACGTTGTTCGAAGTAACGAATAATCAGCCAGGCCACGCCGCACAACAGCGAATAGAGCACTGCCAGCACCAGATAGGTACCGAACTGATATTGGTTGTAGTCGCGTTCCATGATCAGATGCGCGGTCGCCATCACATCCGCCGCACCGATGTACATCACCAGCGCCACGTTATGAATCAGATAGATAATCGCGTTGCCGTAACCTGGCAGCGCAAAATGCAGCGCTTGCGGGCCAACAATGCGTTTCATCTTTTGCCAGAAGCTGTAGCCCATGCTGTCGGCGGCATCATGCTGACCACGCTCAACCGCCAGAAACGCCGGACGCATCACTTCCGACAAATAGCCGCCGTGATACAGGCTCAGACCAATCATGGCCGCCACGTTGGCAGTGAAAAAGTCGGCGTAGCCAAGGTGGTCGGTGATCAGCGGCAAGCCATAAAACGCCACAAACAGCTGCAACACCACTGGCACGCTGCGCGCGTATGAAACATATAAATCAACTAATGAGCTGATTAGCGCGACGCGACGAACGCGCAACGCGGTGGCGATCAGCGCCAGGAAGAACCCGACGATCATCGCGACAAACATTATGCCAAGCGTCAACGGCAGCGCCGACAGCAGCTCGGGAATCATTGATGTCAGATTCACGGTGAAACACTCCTGCTAACAATGAAGCAACGCCCGGCTTCTCACCGGGCGCAGCGGCTTCAGGTGAATCGCTTACTTCATATACTTAGTCACGTCTTCGCCGAACCACTTCTGCGCCAGCTTATCCAGCGTGCCGTCGGCTTTCAGCTGTTGCAGCGTTTTGGCGATATCATCGTTCAGCGCCTGGTTCTCGGCAGAACGGTGGATCAGCACGTAGGTGTTGTTCACCGCCACTGGCTCGCTGGCTTTGATCTTCAGTTTCTGCTCGTCGATCACCGCCTGCTCGCCGAGGTTCGAAGGCAGGATCAGCGCGTCATATTTGCCACTCTGCACTTCTTTCAGACGATCCGGATAAGGCACGCCGGCGCTCGACGCTTTGATCTCCACTTTGTCGTTTGGATTGTCTTGCTGCCATTGCGTGACGAATTTGTACACGCCGCCGCCCGCAGTCACAGGCACGATGTTTTTGCCGACCAGATCTTTCATGCCGTTGATGTTGCTATCGCTGCGGCTGTAGATCTTCATCAGGCTGGCACCGATTGGCGCATCCGGGATCAGGAACTGTTTGCTGCGCGCCGGTGCTTTGTAATAGCCGCCGCTCGCCATGTCATATTTGCCGGTTGCCAGACCGGTTTCTTGCGCGATATCGGCTGCGCCTTCCATCACGAATTTGTACTGCGGCAGTTTGGCGTTGATGGCTTTCAGCACATCCGGCTCGTAGCCCTGCGGCTCGTGCCCAATCGCGCCCCACGACAGCGGCTTAGATTCCGCAGCAGTGGCGATTTTGATGGTGCGCACCGCGTCAGCGAAGCTGCTAGTGCTGATCAAGGCCAGTGCGATGATGCCAGGTGCGGCCAGGCGACGTAATGAGGTTTTGATTGCAGGCATGTCTTTGATTCCTTTAATTATTAGAATACGCGTTCTGAATTGAGGAACTGAGCAAGGCGTGGCAGGGTTGGATTATCAAACATCTCAGTCGGGCTGCCCTGCGCGGCCACCACGCCCTGATCCATAAACACGATGCGATTCGAAATGCTCTTGGCGAACTGCATCTCATGCGTTACCAGCAGCGAAGTAATGCCGGATGACGCCACGTCTTTAATCACTTTCAGCACTTCGCCCACCAGCTCGGGATCGAGCGATGAAGTCGGTTCATCAAACAGCATCACATCAGGACGCACCGCCAGCGCGCGGGCGATGCCGGTACGCTGCAACTGGCCGCCAGAAAGCTGCGACGGATAGTGATCGAGCTTGGCGCCCAATCCCACGCGCTCCAGTTCCTGCACGGCGATGTCGCGCGCTTGCTGTTTGCTTTTGCGTTGAATAACGATCAGCGGATCCATGACGTTTTCCAGCACCGTCATGTTTTTGAACACGTTAAATTGCTGGAACACCATCGCAGTGCGCAGACGGATCGCCTGGATCGCCGCTTTGTCTGGCGACTGATAATCCATGCGGATCTGATCGAGCTGGATGGTGCCCGATGCCGGTTTCGCCAGATAGTTAATGCAGCGCAACAACGTGGTCTTACCGGTGCCGCTTGGCCCAATGATCGACACCACATCGCCGCGTTTTACCGACAGATCGACGCCTTTTAAGATCGGCGTGCTGCCGTAAGAGAGCTTAATATCGTTGAGTTCTAACATGCAGCAGCCCTTATTTGTTCAGGTCAGCATGGCCAAGCACATGCATCAAACGGTTGGCCCAGCCAAAAATGGCGATGGCGTGGATCAGGTCAATAATCTCCTGATCGATCATGCCGACCGCGCGCAGTGCCGCCATGTCTTCGGCATTCGCTTCCGATGGCGTCACCGATAAACGGCGGGCAAATCGGTAGATCGCCGCATCGCGTTCACTCAATACATCGGCACGATCAAAATAAATTGCACTCACCACCGCGTCGCTTTCCGCCAGCTGCGCGTGGCGGCGCGCATGCACCACCGCGCAATATTTGCAGCCGTTGACGATCGAAGCGCCTAGCGCACCGAGTTCACGATCCGCACGATCCAATCCGCCTTCGACATACATGATGGCGTTGAACAGCACGGTGCGCGCTACGTAGCTATCGGGATCGTGCGCCAGCGTGCGCACATATTCGGAGATCTTCTTATTAGATGGCGTCACTTTCATCGCATCAAGCTGCGCGGGCGTAGCATCAGCCACTTCGACCGGCGCGATATACGGATGCCAATGCAACGGCTTGAGATTAACCGACGGAATCATGCAGACCTCAACAAACGTAATCCGGCCGCAACGCGCGTCTGGAAGTTAACAAAAGCGATCAGTTCAGACAGCGCCACAATTTGCGGATTGCTCAAACCGGCCTGCTCCAGCAAGCGAATGTGCTGCTCGGTGGCGTTCATCGGCTGCTGGGTGACGAGATCGGCGTGGCGCGCAATCGTTGCCAGCGGTTCCGCCAGATCGGTGGCACCTGCCGCTAACGCCAAAAGCGCATCGGATGGCCGCTGCTGCTCAAGCTGTGCCTGATAATCGGCTTGCAGCGCGGCATCGCTATTCAACATCGCCATACGTTGCGCCAGCGCCAGACGCAGATCTTCGGCCAAGCCTTGATCGTCATTTGGCGTTAATACTGATTGGCGGCACTGCTCCGCCCCATCAACAAATTCCGGGCGCAGGCGGCGCGTGGCGTACAGCGCATCGTCGGTGGTTAATCCGGCTGCGCGATCAATTGCGTCACTCACTGCGCATTCTCCTGGTTAAGTAACGGTGTGGAATCCACCCATTCATCGCCCTGCAATTCAGGGGTGTCAAAAGCTTGTAGGTTGGCGTAATGCTGCTCGACGTCTTCGGCAAACAGCGAAGCGGTGATGCCGCGCACCAGCCGATCGGCACCGGCGCTAACCGCCGGAATGTCGCCAGAGACTTTGCCGTGCGTCAGCATCGCCGCATCGTTAAAGCAGTGAATGTGCGCCAACTGCGGGCATGCGCCTGGCGTCAATTCGCGAAATTCAAAGGAGGGGCCGAGATCCGGCGCTTCCAGCAAGCTTTGTCGTGGCGCGCCCATTTCTGGTTGATAGCGTCCATCACGCCAGCTACGAATATGCGGCGCGATGGCGGCGAACTCTGGGCGTCCGTGGAAATCGTTGCTAAAGCCGGTGGCGGCAATCAAAAAGTCGTAGCGCAGCGCGCCTTGAGTGGTTTCGATCAGTAAGCCGTTGTCTTGCTGCTTTACCGCGTTGATGCCGCAATCCAGTAAGAAACGCGCGTTATCATGACGTGATACACGCAGGGTTGAGGATCGCGGCGGCGGCGTTTGCGTAGTGGCGGTGTAATCGACAAACGCCCATTTCCACGCGTCCGGCAACTGATGCATACCGTGCACCACGCCCTGGCTACCTATGCCGGTCATCTTGTTGATGCGCGGCATCTGTTTACGGCGAATCAGCAGATCGACTGCGCCCGCGCCGTTTTCCAGCGCGGTCGCGGCGTTATCCATCGACGATGCACCCGCGCCAATCACCGCAATGCGTTTGCCTGCTAAAGCAGTGAAATCAATCTCGTCAGCAGAGTGCGCCCACAATTGGCGATCGATCCCTTGCAGGAAATCTGGCACGGCAAAGCCGCCGAGGCCAGAACGTCCGGTGGCCAGCACCAAACGGCGGGTATAAACGCGGCCGGTTTCTGCACCGCTGAGATCCAGCGCAATCAGATCGTCATCGAAGGCAATATTGCCGACGCGCACGTTGTTGTGTACCGGCAGATTCAGTACCTTGCGATACCAAATCAGATAATCCATCCACTGCGCTTTGGGAATTTTATCCAGCGCTTGCCACGCTTCCTGGCCCCACTGGGCGGTGAACCACGCGCGGAAAGTCAGTTGCGCCATGCCAAGCGCCGGGCCGTGCAAGGTTTTCGGCGAGCGCAGGGTTTCCATGCGCGCAAACGTCACCCACGGACCTTCTAAACCGGCGGGCGCGGCATCGTAGGCCACTACATTACTGATGCCGGTGAACTGCAATTTCGCCAGTGCCGCCAATCCGCACATACCCGCACCAATCACCACCACATCGCGTACGGCGGCGCCATTATGCGTGCGTTCAGGCACCCAGGATTTGGCGGGCAGTTCCAGATATTCCAGATCTTGCTGTAACTGGGCTTCCAGTGCAGCAAGGCCTTCGGCGGCATAAGTCATAGACGTTTTCCCAGAATGAAGCGGCAGCCAATCGCCGCTAAAGCGCGTAAATCACTATGCATTGCCATTATCCTGATAACACATAGTTAATGGGTAATAATCATTAAATCGCATAGTAACAGCTAAGGATTCGCATAATCCTCTTGCCCTAAATCGGAGTCAAGATTTGCGCTCAGCTTTTGACCAATGGATTTCTTATATCTTATGCCGAAAATGTTATAAGCGTTTGGTGGCGGGAAAGGGTTTTGCTTTTAGTCCTGATTAATCAACCGCATAATGCGCGGATGTTCACTAGCAGGCAGACGTTCGAAGCCAGGCAGGAGATCAGCCGCCGCGTTGGCTAACGCCTCCACCAGCGCCTGCGTAGCGCTAGAAATCTGCCGACCTTGTGGCGTGATCACGCCAAAATAGTAAGGAATCTCTTCTTCCAGCGGACGAATCGCTACGCCCGCCAGCGGCATGCCCCACGCGGTGACCGGTTCTAAGATTGCCACGCCCAATCCGGCGCGCACGCAGCCAAGAATATTGGCAGAAGAGTTGGTTTCGATGGTTTCCATCAGCGGCGCTTTGACCTTTTTCAACGCCTTTTCATAACGTCCACGCAGGCGCTGCGGGCTCCACGGCGCAATCAAACGACGTCCCGCCAAACTGCTTAACGACAGCTGCGACTGCGCGGCGAGTTCGTCGTTTTCTGGTAACGCCACCACGCATTGTGATTGCCCGATCCAGTGTAATTCCACCGCGTGATGCTCCAGCGGCAAACTGCATAAACCGAGATCGGCTTCGGCGGTGATCACTGCATGTGCGGTCTGCACCGCCGATTCGCTGATGATCTGCACTTTGTTCTGCAAGTTGAGCGCAGACAATGCCTGTGGCAATAAACCGGCAGCCAGCGCAGGCGTGGCGGCGATGCTCAGCGGACGATGTTGTTGATGGGCAATCTCCTGCGCGCGCAGGCGAATTTGTTGCAAGGAGAGCAAGGCTTTCTGCACATATTGATGCAGTTGCAGCGCTTCTTCGGAAGGATGGATGCGTGGCCCGTTGCGGATAAACAGCGGATAACCTAGCGATTGCTCCAGTTCCTGGATTAGACGCGACACCGCTGGCTGCGAGCGATTCAGCGCCTTCGCCGCCGCCGTCACACTGCCAGCAGAGATCACCGCCGAGAAGGCTTCAAGCTGGCGTAAATCCAGATCGCTTATGATGGTCATTGCGCAATTTTTCCCTAACTCATTGATCATCCCCGCAATCGCGCGGGAAAGTTTTCATCATAGAGAGAGTGGCGGGAATTAGCCACTGGGCGGATGGTGGATGGTGCGCATTGTCCCTCACCCTAGCCCTCTCCCATAAATGGGAGAGGGAACTGTCCGCTGCGGGATGACATAATCTCCCACCTAATTGTCCCCTCTCCCGCGTGCGGGAGAGGGTTAGGGTGAGGGCCAGCAATCACAATTTCTCCGTCAACTCCCCCTGATGTTCATGCAACAATCCCAGCATCTCCAGCAGAAAATTGTCCTGATTACCCTGTTGCCAGGCGATGCTCAGCGGCAGCCCTTTTAGTTGCTCCGGCAAATCCAGCGCAATATAACTGACGCTATCGCTGTTCATGGTGCGATACGAAGCGGGCACCACCGCTAATCCCAATCCGGCGGAAACCAGGCTGAGAATGGTTTGCTTCTCTTCGGCGAACTGAGCGATATGCGGCGTGAATCCTGCCAATTTGAACAGGTTGATGGTGAGATCGTGGCTATGTGGACGCGTGCGGCGATCGGGAATAATCATCGCTTCGTGCTGAAAATCGTTCACCGTTACCCTTGCGCATCCGGATAATCGATGATGCAGCGGCACCGCCAGCACGCAGCTTTCGCGGGTAATAAAACGCACCGCGATTGCAGCATCAATACTTTGCGGCTCGCGGATAAATATCATATCCAGCCAGCCCGATTTTAATTTCGGAATCAAATTAATGGTTTTATCTTCAATAATATGAATATCGCTGTGCGGATGCAGCGGTACAAATAAGTTTAATAATGCCGGAACTAATCCACGCGCGGCACTATCAATCGCGCCAATACGCAAAGTACGGCGTTCATCTTTTAATCCCACTTTAAATCGCTGCGCCAATGCATCAAATTGATCGATTAATTTCCCGGCCTCATCAAAGAATATCGCTCCTTCAGCGGTTAATGACACATTGCGCGTTGAGCGGTTCAATAAACGCACGCCAACATCGTCTTCCAGTAAGCGAATGAAGCGGGAAAGTGACGCAGGCATCATTTCCAGCTTTTGTGCCGCGCGGCCAAAATGGAGTTCTTTGCCTACCGCCACAAAGCAACGCAATTGATTTATATCCACATTCCCCTCACCCGCCGATTATGCAAATAGTTTATATAATCCACATCTAATGATAAGCCAAAACAAAACGGCATACTGAACTCGATTACAAAAAAATAACACCACCCTACACAATCTGGAGCACTTTAATATGAACTCTCACCTCGAAAAAAGGGTGATGCGTAAAGTGACATTACGCATTGTGCCCTTCATCATGCTGCTCTACTTCATCGCTTTTCTCGATCGCGTCAATATTGGTTTTGCCGCGTTAACCATGAATCAGGATTTAGGTTTCTCGCCAACGGTATTTGGTTTTGGCGCGGGCATTTTTTTCCTCGGCTATTTTCTGTTTGAAGTCCCGTCGAATTTAATTCTGCATAAAGTCGGCGCGCGTATTTGGATCGCCCGCGTGATGATTACCTGGGGATTAGTCTCCGGCTGCATGGCGTTTGTGCAGGGCACCACCAGTTTCTACGTGCTGCGCTTCCTGCTCGGCGTGGCGGAAGCCGGCTTCTTCCCTGGCATCATTCTCTATCTCAGTTACTGGTTCCCGGCGGCGAAACGCGCGCAGGTCACCGCCATTTTCATGGCTGCCGCCCCACTCTCCACCGCACTGGGTTCACCGATCTCCGCCGCGCTACTGGAGATGCACGGCATGCTCGGTTACGCCGGTTGGCAATGGATGTTTGTGCTGGAAGCAATTCCGGCGCTGCTGTTCGGCATTGTGGTGCTGTTTTTCCTCACCGATCGCCCAGCCAAAGCCAAGTGGCTGACTGATGAAGAACGCGCGTGGCTGGAAAACACCATGAAGGCCGAAGAACAAGCGCGCGCTGCCAATCAAAGTCACAGCAGCGCCTGGCGTGGTTTGGCGGACAAACGCGTGCTGGCGCTGGCCTTGGTGTATTTCGGCACCTCCGCCGGTTTGTACACGCTCGGCATCTGGTCGCCGCAAATCATCCGCAGCTTCGGCGCATCGTCGATGGAGATTGGTTTCCTCAATGCCTTCCCGGCAGTGATTGGTGTGATCGGCATGATCCTGTGGGCATGCCATTCGGATCGCACTAAAGAGCGCAGCTGGCACGTGATTGGTGCCTGTTTGTTGGCGGCGGCTGGGCTGATTTACGCCGGTAACGTCAGCACACTCTTCGCGGTAATTATCGCCCTGACGTTGGTCACCGTGGGCATCAGCGCCTCTAAACCGCCGTTGTGGAGCATGCCAACCCTATTCCTCAGCGGCCCGGCCGCGGCGGCGGGCATCGCCACCATTAATTCGATCGGCAATCTTGGCGGCTTCGTCGGTCCGATGATGATCGGCGTGATCCGCCAGCAGACCGGCAACTACACGTGGGGACTCTATTTTGTCGCCGGGTTGTTGGCGCTCTCCGCCATCGTGGTTCTGATTCTTTCTGCCAGCGGCAATAAACCGCAACCCGCAGAACTTCCTCATCCTCATACACATTGATCTAACTGGAGAAACACTATGCGTAACTACAACATTGCCGCAATTCCCGCAGATGGTATTGGCCCGGAAGTGATCTCGGCGGGCGTCGAAGTGCTGCATGCGCTGACGCGTCACGATCCGCAGCTCAAATTCAACGTGCAGACCTTTGATTGGGGTTCGGATTACTACAAACATCACGGCGTGATGATGCCGGAAGATGGCCTGCAAACGCTGAAGAAGTTTGATGCCATCTACTTCGGCGCAGTCGGCGCGCCCGATGTGCCGGATCACATCACGTTGTGGGGATTACGCCTGCCGATTTGCCAGGGCTTTGATCAGTACGCCAACGTGCGTCCGACCAAAATCCTGCCGGGCGTGACCTCGCCGCTCCGCAATCGCGGCCCCGGCGATCTGGATTGGGTGATTGTGCGAGAAAACTCAGAGGGCGAATATTCAGGAAACGGCGGCCGTGCGCACCGCGGTTTACCGGAAGAAGTCGGCACCGAAGTCGCCATCTTCACCCGCGTCGGCGTGACGCGCATTATGCGTTATGCCTTCAAACTGGCGCAGTCGCGTCCACGCAAACTGCTGACCGTGGTGACCAAATCAAACGCTCAGCGTCACGGCATGGTGATGTGGGATGAAATCGCCGCCGAAGTAGCGCAGGAGTTCCCGGATGTGCAGTGGGATAAAATGTTAGTAGATGCGATGACGCACCGCATGACGCTGCATCCGCAAAGCCTCGACACCATTGTCGCCACCAATTTGCACGCCGATATTTTGTCGGATCTGGCGGGTGCTTTGGCGGGCAGCTTGGGCGTTGCGCCCACCGCCAACATCGATCCCGAACGTCGCTTCCCATCGATGTTCGAACCGATTCACGGCTCTGCGTTTGATATCACCGGCAAAGGCATCGCCAACCCGATCGCCACTTTCTGGACGGCGGTGCAAATGCTGGAACATCTCGGCGAGCGTGATGCGGCGGCGCTGATTATGCAGGCGATTGAGTTTGTCTGCGCGAAAGGTATCTTGACGCCAGATGTCGGCGGCACGGCGAATACGGCGCAAGTGACGAAAGCGGTGGTAGAGTTTATTACGGCCAAAGCCAAGGTGGCTGAAGAGGTATAACTTAACCCCGCAGCAGGTCGCCATTGATGGCGACCTCAACATCTTGCTAAACATTTCAATTTGCACCCTCTCCGCTTTTGATTAAAAGTCATGGCACACACTGTTTTTGCAGGATCCCGCATGACGTACTCAGGCAAAGAGGCCAGTCAACATTCCCATCGCACTCTGATCTTAGCGTTATTAGTCGCCGTGACCTTCTTTATGGAAAACCTCGATGCCACGGTCATCACCACCGCCATCCCGCAAATGGCACGCGATTTCGCCGCTAGCCCGGTGGCGTTGAATGTCGGCGTCAGCGCCTATTTACTGGCTGTGGCGATATTTATTCCGATGAGCGGTTGGCTGGCGGAGCGCTTCGGTGCGCGCACTATCTTTGCCAGCGCCATTTTGATTTTTACCCTCGCGTCGATTCTGTGTGGCTTCAGCGACACGCTGGCGATGTTTACGCTAAGTCGGATTTTGCAAGGGATTGGCGGCGCGATGATGGTGCCGGTGGGGCGCATGGTGGTGCTGCGTGCCACCGAGAAAAAAGACATGGTGAAAACCATCGCCTTTATCACTTGGCCGGGGCTGATTGCGCCGGTGCTGGGGCCGCCGCTCGGCGGGTTGATTGTCACTTACGGGCATTGGTCGTGGATATTCTGGCTTAACATCCCGCTCGGTATTATCGCGTTAGTCGCTACCGCGTATTTAGTGCCGCAGTTTAAAGCTGAGCAAATGCGCCCCTTCGATGTTAAAGGTTTTGCCTTCACCGCGACTGCCTGCACGGCGTTAATTATCGCGCTAGAAGCATTGGGACTAATGCAGCTGAATCTCGGCGTTCCCTTATTACTGCTCGGCGTATTGTGCTGCTGGCTGGCGTATCGCCACAGCTTTATTCACCCGCAACCGTTGTTGCCGTTTAGCGCGCTGAAAATCGCCACCTTCCGCAATGCGGTGATTGGCGGCTCCTTCTTCCGCGCCTCAATTAACGCGGTGCCGTTTTTGTTGCCGCTGCTGTTTCAACTGGGATTTGGCTGGAGCGCGGCGCAAGCGGGTGCGATGGTGTTGTGGGTGTTTGCAGGTAATCTGGCGATGAAACCCGCCACCACCTGGCTGATGAAACGCTGGGGTTTTCGTCAGGTATTGATGGTAAATGGCGTAATCAGTTTGGCGGCGATGCTCGGCTGTTTGCTACTCAATCCGTCGCTGGGTTATTTCTCCATCGCGGCGATTTTGTTTATTGGCGGCTTGTCGCGCTCGCTGCAATTTAGCTGCTACAACAGCCTCGGATTCGCCGATGTGCCGCAAAGCAAAATGAGCGATGCCTCGGTGGTGTTTAGCATTTTCTTCCAGTTCAGCATGAGCGCTGGCATCGCGCTGGCGGCGCTGTTCCTGCGCGGTTCGATGTGGTGGCATGAACACGCGACCATTGCTCAGAGCGATATTCATATCGCGTTTGCCGGTGTCGCGCTGTTGGTGCTGATGTCGCTATTCGACGTATGGCGCCTGGAGAAAAACGCCGGTGCGCAGGTGTTGGTGAAATGAGGTTAAGGTTTCGCGTTGTACAACGCCGCCTCCAACCGCTCCAGCGCGAACAAAATGCCGTAGCTGCGGGCGCTTTTGGTCTCCGGCAGTGGCAACCAAATATCGGCCTGGCTGGCGAGATCCAGCGCTTGCGGGCACAGCGCAATCACCGCGGTTTTCTGGATATGCGCATGATGCACCGCACTGAGCACCGTGCTGCTCACCGCATCGGGCGCGAGGATCAGCAACAAATCGTCCGGCTGCAAACGGCTTAAGGTCATACGCAGCAGGTTATCGTCCTGAATCCACGCGATGGCTAATCCGGCGCTGTTCAGGCGCTGCTGCACCTCCGCCGCTAGCGGCGTTTGTTGCCCTGCACCGCCAATCAACAGCACGCTGCGCGCCTTGCGCAGAGCCGTAACTGCACGTTCCCAGGTGGCGGTTTCGGCCAGCGACCATTGCTGGGTTAACGCCTGGTGAATAACTTCCAGCGGCGCAATCGCATTTATCGAGCGTTGCTGAGGCGCAGACGAGGCGCGCGCTAAACGCATACGCAAATCGCGAATATCCTCGCAACCCACCGATCGCGCAAAACGGGTGATGGTGGCGGCACTGACTTCGGCGCGCCCGGCTAACTGTTCGATGGTGGCAGACGCGGCAAACGCGCTGTCGCCGAGGATCGTCTCAGCTACGCGTTTTTCCTGCTGGCTGAGCGAAGTTTGTCGCTGACGAATCACCTCGAGAAAGGCCACTTCCTGCTGCTGACCGGCCTTGCGTACCTTATGCAAAAAATCATCCAGATCGCGACAGCCCGCCGATGCTGCAAAACGGCGCAATACTTCCTGACTAACGCCCGCCTGCGCGGCAAGGCTTTCCATGGTAGCCTGCGCATTGCTGTGCAGGTTGGCCAGAATAAATCGCGCCAGCTTCGATTCCTGCGCATCCGCGCGCTCCGATTGCTGCTGTAATTGCCAGACAATATCCATCAGATCATCACATCCTCAGTAGCGAAAGCACATCATGCATGAAAATCTTTTTCACGGTGAGTTTTTTTTCGACGTTTTGTGCGCCATTTCCACGTTAAAACGACAATGTTAATGAAAAATTACAGCGCGGATCACAGCCATGAAAAATATTTTCACTCGCATAATCAACACAACGTTATGATTTTAATCAATTAAATAATCATTCATCAGAAAACCCTCTGCCGCGAGGGTATTTACAGCGTCTCCGAGACAGGTCTTAAATGCCCCTGTCAAATCACAGGAGAAAAGTTATGCGCATCGTACTTTGCTGTGCCGCCGGAATGTCCACCAGCATGCTGGTGAGCAAAATGCAGAGCGCCGCTCAAGGGCGCGGGTTGGCTGTTGAGATCAAAGCGGTGCCGGTGGCGGAATTCGAACGTATTCTGCCGGACGCCGATGTGGTGCTGCTCGGCCCACAAGTGCAGTTTGAAGCCGCTCGTCTCACCGCCATTGCCGCACCGCAGGGCAAATCTGTTGCCGTCATCGACATGATGGATTACGGCATGATGCGTGGCGAACAGGTGCTGGATAAAGCCCTGGCGTTACACGCTTCCTAAACACCCGTTTCACCCAATCTAGCTGACATTACACGGCCTTGTGCTGTGGGGGATTCTGCATGCCTGAAGACGTGGTTATCGAGTTTGAAGAGGAAATTATGCTGCTGCTGGTGCAGGCCGGTGCGGCGCGCAGTGCAGCGATCAACGCCCTGCGCTTAGCGCGTAACGGTGATTTTGCTGAAGCGCAGCGCCAACTGGCGGCAGCGAATAGCAGCATCAGCGCCGCACATCAGCAGCAAACCGCCTTGATCGGCCTGGATGAAGGCAGCGGCAAACTGCCTGTAACCCTGATTTTGGTGCATGCCCAGGATCATTTGATGAACGCCATGCTGATTCAGGATCTGGCGGGCGAAATCATTGAACTTTATCGCCGCACGGCGGCAGGAGAAGCTCATGCTTAAGATAGCGATTATCGGCGGTGGCAGCAGCTATTCGCCCGAATTGGTTGAAGGCATCATCAACCGCTACGCGCAACTGCCGGTCACGGAATTGGCGTTGGTGGATGTGGAGCAAGGACGCGAAAAGGTGCAGATCATCGCCGATCTCACGCGCCGTATGCTCGATCAGAACGGGCTGGAGCAAGTAAAGGTCAGTGTGCATTTCGAACTGGATGACGCGATTCGCGGTGCGACTTACGTGTTAACGCAACTGCGCGTAGGCCAGTTGGCGGCACGCGCCGCCGATGAGCGTTTGGGCTTGAAGTACGGACGGCTCGGCCAGGAAACCACTGGCGTTGGCGGCTTTGCCAAAGCGCTGCGTACCATTCCGGTGATGCTGAATGTCGCGCGCAAAGTGGAAGCGTTGGCGCCAGATGCCTTTATCATCAACTTCACCAATCCAGCCGGTATCGTCACCGAAGCGGTGTCCCGCTACAGCAAAGCAAAAATTATCGGCCTGTGTAATGTGCCGGTGAATATGCATCATATGATTGCCGGCATGCTCAACGCGCCGTGGGACGATGTGCAACTGCGCTTCGCCGGGCTGAATCATCTGGTGTGGGTGCATCAGGTGACGTGTCGTGGCGAAGATGTCACTGAACAGGTGATTGAGCAACTGTGCGACGGCCAATCGCTGACCATGAACAACATCAAAGATATGCCATGGTCGCCGCAATTCCTGCGCGCGCTGAAGGCGATTCCGTGCCCGTATCACCGTTATTACTGGCAAACGCCGCAGATGCTGGCCGAAGAGCAAGAGAAAGCGCAAAACGGCCACGAAGGCACACGCGCCGAGCAGGTGATGAAAGTCGAAGCCGAACTATTTGCACTGTATGCCGATCCGCATCTGGCGCACAAACCTGAACAGTTGAGCTTCCGTGGCGGCGCCTATTACTCCGAAGTGGCAGTCGAGTTGATCAGCGCCATCCACAATAACAGTGGCAAAAATCTGGTGGTGAACTGCCGCAACAACGGCGCGATCCACGGCTTGCCGGATGATGCCGTGGTTGAAGTCAATTGCCTGGTCGATGCCCAGGGTGCGCATCCGCTGATGTTTGGCGAATTGCCGCCGCTGATGAACGGCTTAACCCAGCAGATCAAAGCGTTCGAGCGCCTGACCATCGAAGCCGCGGTGCACGGCGATCGCCAGCAAGCGTTGCTGGCGCTGCTGGGCAACCCGTTGGTCGGTGATGTGGCCAGCGCCGAAGCGTTATTAGAAGAAGTGCTTACGCTCAATCAGCCGTGGCTGCCGCAGTTCGCCACGCCATAATTTGTTGCGCCATCGAGCCTGAGGAGGCCCCATGTCCAACCGTACTTTTATCGAACGTTATGTGTTACCCGTCGCGCTGAAAATCGCCGGTCAAAAGCATGTGCTGTCGGTGCGTGACGGCATCATTCTCAACATGCCGTTTATGCTGATTGGCAGTTTCTTCCTGATCTTTGCCTATCTGCCGATTCCGGCGTGGGGCCATTTAATGGCGGATCTGTTTGGCGATACATGGCGCAACAAGTTGCTGTATCCGGTGCGCGCCACCTACGACATCATGGCGTTGATCTCCAGCTTCGGTATCGCCTATCGTCTGGCGGAGAAGTACCGCACGCTCGATCCACTCACCAGCGGCGCGATGGCGTTGGTGGCGTTTGTGATGACCATTCCGCAGCAGACATTGTTTGCACCGGTGGAAGGCGCGCCGACGCAATTGGTCACCGGCGTGTTGCCGATTTCGCTGATTGGCAGCCAGGGATTGTTCGTGGCGATTGTGATTGCGCTGATGTCGACCGAGATTTATCGCTTCGTGCATAACCGCAATCTGGTGATCAAAATGCCAGAAGGCGTGCCGCCTGCCGTAGCGAAATCCTTCCTCGCGCTGGTGCCGGGTTTCTGCGTGCTGGCGGTGGTGTTGGTGCTGCGTTTGGCAGTGGAAGCCTCGCCGTTTGGTGATATCAATAACCTGATTGCCACCGTGATCGGTTTGCCGATGCATCATGTGGGCGGCACCTTGCCAGGCATGATTTTCTCGGTGCTGTTGATTGGCATTCTGTGGACGTTAGGCTTGCACGGCGATGCGATTGTGCTGGTGTTTATCCAGCCGGTGTGGCTGTCGAACATGAGCGAAAACCTTGAAGCGTTCCAGCATAACCTGCCGATCCCACACATCTTCACTCAACAGTTTTATGATTTGTGGATTGCGCCCGGCGGCACTGGCGCGCTGCTGGGACTGGTGATTTTTATGCTGATTCGCTCGCGCAGTCGCCAGATGAAACAGTTGGGCAAAATTGCCGCGCCCGCCGCACTGTTTAACATCAGCGAACCGTTGGTATTCGGCATTCCGTTGGTGATGAACCCATATTTGTTCTTGCCGTTTATCCTCACGCCAGTGGTGCTGGTGATTGTTTCCTGGGCAGCCATGTCCACCGGTTTGGTCGCGCCACCCGCCGGGATCGCGTTGCCGTTCACCACACCAATTTTTGTCAGCGGCTATCTGGCGACCGGCGGACACATTTCCGGCACCGTGCTGCAAGTGGTGAACCTGACGATTTCGCTGGTGATCTACTATCCGTTCTTCCGCATCTGGGATCGCCTGAAGTTCCGCGAGGAGCAACAGAGTGAACAACAAGCGCGAGCGGTGGCAGCGGATGTAGTGACGTCGTAATGGAACGATCTCAATTCAGGATGTAATGGGTTAGAAACCGAAATTCTAATGCGCATGTATTGTAGCGGCGCAATTCATTGCGTTGTGTTGACCTTTTAAAATCAACTGAACGCGATAAATCGCGCCGCTACGGAATGTGCGGTAAATACAGACGCGTAGCACTCTTCCACTTTCTGCAATAATGACTTCGCAAACCCGGCTATTCTGCTGCGGATTGCGCTGTGCGAACCTTGAGTTATCGCCCGGGATCATCCCGGGCACAACCTGAGGAATCGCACATGAAGCTCTACCATTTCCCGCTTTCCGGCCATGCACACCGCGCACGTTTATTTCTGTCGTTACTCAATGTGCCGCATGAAATCGTCGATGTCGATCTCAAAGCGGGCGAACATCTGACGCCAGAATTCCTTGCCATGAACCCGTTCGGTCAGGTGCCGGTGCTGGAAGATGATGGCGTGTTTATTGCCGATTCCAACGCCATTTTGGTTTATCTGGCGAAGAAAACCGGGCGCAGCGAATGGCTGCCGGAAGACGCACTTGGCGCGGCGCAGGTGCAGCGTTGGCTGTCGGTGGCGGCAGGCGATCTGGCGTTTGGCCCGGCGGCGGCGCGTTTGATTACCGTGTTTGGTCGCCCTTTCAATCCGGAAGAGGTGATCACCCGTGCGCATCTGGTGTTAACGCGCATCGAAAATCACCTCAAAGACCGTGAATGGCTGGTTGGCGATCGCCCCACTATCGCTGACATCGCTCAATACAGCTACATCATTGGCGCGCCAGAAGGCAACGTGAACTTGTCAGGTTATCCGGCGGTGAATGGCTTGCTGCGCCGCATCGAAGCGCTGCCGGGTTTTGTGGCTTTCCCGCAAACCGCTGCCGGTCTGCGCAGCATCGCGTGAGTGACGATCATGGGTGAGAAACGCCAGGTTTGGCATCAGGGTGAAATCGCGCTGCAACAACAAGCGGGCGTGGCGGAACGTATGGCAGAAGTCGGCCAGCGTGTGGTGCGCGATCACATGCCCGATCAGCATCGCGATTTCTACGCGCAGTTGCCGTTCATTGTCGCTGGCAGCGTGGATGCGCACGGCGATGCCTGGGCAACGCTGCTGGAGGGCCAGCCTGGCTTTATCTTCTCACCCAACGCCACCACGCTGGACATCGCGGCGCGTCCGGATGCCAGCGATCCGGCCGCCGCTGGCATGCAGGATGGTGCGCCGATTGGTTTGCTCGGTATCGAACTGCATACGCGTCGCCGTAACCGCATGAACGGCGTGCTACAGGCGATTGGCGGTGGCTTTCGTGTGCAGGTCGAGCAGAGTTTTGGCAACTGTCCGCGCTACATCCAATTGCGCGACTTCCGTTTCGCACGCGATCCGGCAGAACCTTATCGCGGTGAAGTGGAAAAACTCGCCGCTTTGGATGACGCCGCACGCGCCACGATTGCCAACGCAGATGCGTTTTACGTCGCCACTTATGCCGCGCAGAGCGTGGATGCATCGCATCGCGGCGGCAAACCGGGTTTTGTGCGCGTGGCGCAAGATGGCCTGCTGACCATTCCCGATTTCAACGGCAATCTGTTTTTCAACACGCTCGGCAATATCTATCAAAATGGTAAAGCGGGTTTGCTGTTCGTCGATTATGCCAGCGGCGACACGCTGCAACTCAGCGGCGATGCCGAGGTGATTTTCGATTCGCCGGAGATCGCCGCCTTTCAAGGGGCCGAACGTTTATGGACTTTCCGCCCGCGCCGCATCGTGCGCCGCCGTGCTGCCCTCGCCTTGCGCTGGCAAACCCAACCGGATGGCGCTGCCCCCAGCGCGTTAATGACCGGCGATTGGCAAGCCGCTACCGAGCGTTTACGCGCCAGCGAACTGGCATCAAGCTGGCGACCGTTTAAAGTCACCAAGGTGGTGGATGAGAGCGCCAACATCCGCTCGTTTCATTTATTACCGGATGATGGCGCCGGATTGTTGCCGCATCTGGCGGGACAACATCTGCCGATTCGCGTATCAATGCCCGGTGGCGATAAGCCACAAGTGCGCACTTATACGCTCTCGGTTGCGCCGTCGGACGGTTTTTATCGCATCAGTGTCAAGCGCGACGGCGTGGTGTCGCGCTATCTGCATCAACATCTGGCGGTTGGCGATACGCTGGAAGTGCGTGCGCCCGCCGGTGATTTCACCATCGATGCCAATCAAACGCGTCCAGCGGTGTTGCTGGCGGCGGGTGTCGGCATCACGCCGATGTTAGCGATGCTGCGGCATCTGGTTTATGAAGGGCAACGCAAACAGCGCATGCGACCGGTGTTCCTGTTCCAGGCGGCGCGCAGCAAAGCCGAGCGCCCGTTTGTTCGTGAACTCGATCAGCTATTGGCGGCGGCGCAAGGTGCGGTCAATCTGGTGCGCGTGCTAAGCCAAACCAGCGATGCTGAAGAGGGATTTGATTACGATTTTGCCGGGCGCATTGATACCGCGCTGCTCACGCAGGTGCTGCCTTTTAACGATTACGATTTCTATTTGTGCGGCCCGCCGACCTTTACCCAAGCGCTGTACGATGGTTTGCGCGCGTTGAATATCGCGGATAGCCGTATTCACGCCGAAGCGTTCGGGCCATCGTCGTTGCAGCGCACTCCTGATAGTGCTGTAGCTGAAACACCCTTGCCGCCGGTCGCGACGCAAGCGGTGCCGGTGAAGTTTATGACCTCATTAAAAGAAGCGCGCTGGACGCCGGGATCGGGTTCGTTGTTGGATTTGGCCGAAGCACGTGGGCTCAGCCCGGTATTTAGCTGTCGCGCTGGACACTGCGGCAGTTGCAAAACCAAACTGCTGCGCGGCACGGTGACCTATCAAACACCGCCGAGTGCCAAAATAGCGGAGGATGAGGTGCTGATTTGCTGCGCGATGCCTGCGCAGCAACAGGACGATGCCGAAGGCATTCAGTTGGCGCTGTAAAGCAGAGTTTGGGCACGAGAATTTAGCGGTCACCATAAATGGCGACCCTACTGGCAAGATTTTGGCTACGCCATTTATGGTGGCCAATAATGACACCTATTTTAAATCCTGATGTTATTTACGCTCATATCAAAAACTTCATCTGCAGAATCAATGGTGCTTTGCCTATGCGCCACAATCACACGGGTAATATTCATGGCGGCAATCGCCTGATTGATTCTTGCTTCATTGAACGCATCAAGGTGGCTGGTTGATTCATCCATAAATAGAATTTTGGGACGACGATATAATGCGCGGGCAATCATTAAGCGCTGTTTTTGTCCGCCCGATATAGAGCCACCGAGCTCGCTAAGATAGGTCGAATATTGCATCGGTAGCGCCATAATATCATCGTGGATGCTGGCTAATTCAGCACACTTCACCAGCCACTCTCTATCTAGTTGCGACGAGAATGCGCTGATGTTTTCCTCAATGGTTCCAGAGAGTAATTTATCATCCTGCAATACGCAGGCAATATTCTCACGATAGTTTTTCAAGCCGAATTTACGTAACTCAATACCGTTCAAGGTGATCAGCCCACTGCTGGGCAATATTAAACCGCACAGCACTTTGAGTAAGGTGGTTTTCCCACAACCGGATGCACCGACAATCGCCACGCTTTTCCCTGCGGGGATGACGATAGAGAGTTGGTCAAACACCGTTGGTGTGAAATCATCGTAACGAAAAGAGAGATTTTCAGCACGAATATTGAAACTGATGTCGCTATTTTTGGCTGGAAAAATTGTCGCAATATCTTCGGTTGGTGTGAGTAAAATATCTGACACGCGTTCCTTATGCAGGCTTATCATCTTAAGTTCAAGCAGCATGTTAATGATGTTACCCGTGCGCGTTGAAAACTCACTACGATAATAGGAAAAAGCCAATAACATCCCTAACGAAAGTTCACCACCCATCACTCCATACGTGCCGATCCATAGAATCAAGACATTATCTAAAGATCCAATTAATGTGTAAGCTGCATTATAAACAAAGCTAAACTTCGCATTCTTTATGCCAATATTCAGCTCACTAACATTCAAGTTAAACCATCGACCCGCACGTTGCTCATGCATATTCATACTTTTAACCGTCGCAATCCCATATAAGGTTTCCATAAAGTGGGAATGCTGGCTGGCGGTTTTAATGATCTGTTCTTCGGAAATTCGTCGATAGTAATTAAATGTTAGAATACGCATCACGACATAAATCAAGGAAAAAGAGAGCACTAAAAAAAACAGCAACGGTGAATAAGCCATCATCATTACAGTGGCACCAGCCACCATAATCACATCAAGAATAAGTTGCACCGCATTGGTGGTGAACGTCTCACGAATCGCGTCTAATGATGCAAACCGCGACTGAATATCACCTAATTTACGTTTTTCAAACCACAGCAGCGGTAATTTCAATAGATGATCGAATATTCCCTGCCGCCATTGCAACTGGATTTGCATGCCAGTTATCAGTACTAACCAAGAGCGTAACAGCATAATTAATGCTTGTGTCACTACCATTAATAACATCGCACCGCATATCACGGTCAAGAGCCCTGAATCTTGCGCTGGTATTACGTGATCCATAATCAACTGATTGCCAATCGGCATCAGCAAAGTAAATAGTTCAACCAACAGAGATAAGCAAAACACTTTAATTAATGCAGCTTTTAGACCTGTAATACTGCCAAATAGCTGCCGCATTTTTATTTTTTCGACTGGCACTTCATCTTTTTTAAAGCGCGTTCCGGGCCACAGCTGTAAGGCAATACCAGTAAAATGCTCAGAGAATTTGTTCGCTGATAACACCACCCGCCCTAAGGCTGGATCATGAATCACATAGCGATTTTTCGTTACTTTTATTAGCACCACGAAATGGGTTAAGTCCCAATGCAAAATACAAGGAAGCCGAAGTTGAGAGATTTCAGCCATCTCAATGGAAACCGGATGGGTATCAAACTGGTAATGCCGCGCAATCTGATTGATGCTGACAAGATTTAGTCCGTGCGAAGAAATTGCATGCTGGTTTCTAAGGTGAATCAGATCCATCGTTAAACCATAATGGTTAAACACCATCAGTAAAGCAGCCAATCCACATTCTGCGCTTTCCGTTTGCAAAATAACCGGTGGCATTTTCTTCCAGCAAAGATTCAATCTTGCTTGCTGTTCACTCATATCACTGGCCCGGAAACACTCTCTTTGACGTCATATAACGGCGAGAGAATCCATTGCCATAGAGGACGTTGCTCAAGATAAAGCGTCACGTTGGCCGTGAGTCCATTTGATAATGGAATCATTCTACCGTTATAAATAATGCCATCGCTTTTAATTGAGCACGCAACTTTGAAATAATTACCGCCCGAGCGAATCAACTCTTCTCTAGGCGCGCTTCTGTAGTGACTCATTTCCTGAAGCGAAGCGGGCACCCGTGAGATCTCTCTAATCTGCCCGCTGAATTGACCAAATTTTTGCCATGCAAAGGCATCATAGCGGATACTGACGGGAGCATCCTCAAGCAAATAAGGCATATTTTTGTCCGGCACCCACAATATTAATTGATACTCATTTTCTGCATGAGGCAGCATTTGAGCGAGATCATCATTAAAGGTTACATATTGACCAATCCCGATGTTAAGACTCTCAATCTTGCCCGCGTAGGGGGCTACAACATAAACATCGGTTTCAGCTTCAACTGCGGCAAGTTGGCGGTCTAAATCTTGCAGTTTTAATTGATATTCCAACACTTGATTCTGAAACTCAATTTTCTTTGAAGCAATTTCTGCTTCGATATTAATAATCTGTACACGTTCCTGAACGTGCTGATTATTAATCCCATTCCAGATATTTTGCTGTTGAAAATAGTTATTCAGTTGGTAGATATACTGATCTTTGGTGATCAATCCCTTCTGCTGATAACTGCGATAATTATTCAAGGTTGCTTCGTATGAGTGTAAACCCTTTATTGACTTACTTAATAGCTCCACGGATGACGCATTCAACGCAAGATATTTATCGCGTTGCTCAACCAGATTGTTTTCCGTTTTTGCTTGATTGGTCTCTAAGCCCAATACGATGTCTTTTATAGTTTCAATTTGGCGTTTAATCGCGATAATGCTACGTTCGCCGATTATCCCCGAACCGATGTTTTTCCCGGTGTTGATACGATACACTTTTTGTCCCGCCGTCACGGTGCTGGCTACCGTGACATAGACATCTGAGATATAGCCTTGATGCTGAGAGGAGATCGTAATCGGCCGTAATGTTGAGATAACTTCTCCTGCGACGGAGTTCCTTTTGGTATAACTCGCAAAAGTGAGAAACAGCAGTAATGCGATCACCACGAAAAGCGTTGCGCTTACTACCGCAGATTTATTCAGGAACGTCACCTCAAGTACCACGCCCAAGTAGCGCCCCCGTTTTTTTTCGATCACTTCCTGCCGGAAAAAATCAGCCATTGCTTTACAAATACTCAGAAAGATAAAAGCTTCCCAATCAATATCGAGAAGCTTGCAGGATTAATTACTGTTAAACCAATCGTAAAAGCGAAACAGCCCGGAATAAAAAGCGTAAGCACCGATGAGCATTAACATCCATGATATAACCCCCAATATCCCTTGCGTATTCATTGGGCTACAAGGAGCGGAGATACTGGAAAGAGGAAATATAGTAAAAATCCAAAGTGTATTAATGATCAGACCACGGGCGCTGGTACCCAGACTGAATTTTTTCATCGTTGATCTCATTTACCAGGTACACTGACCGCCGATATTGTTTGATCCGCTATTATTGCCACCATTACCGCCGTATGGGCTATTGTTGCAAGACAAACCGCCGCTTACTCCACCAACAACAGCGCCAACCGCCACCGCGCCCATTCCAGCTGGCCCCAATGCTATAGCGCCGATAGTGCCGATAATTGCCCCCATGCCAACCTGATTACCGCAGGTGCTGGGTGCGCCACCAGTGCGACCACCATTTGAATCGTTACTAACCTTTCCGCCGGTAGATTTATCGGAGAAATTTCCCGCACCTGAGACCATTGCCATTTCCTGCACATTCAACGTTTTCATATAAACTCCTTTTAGATGCCTGTTAATGTGGCAGAAATAAACTAACCAATTTAAAAATTGATTTAAATAACGAAACATTTAACGAAAACCAGTAATAACCCACCGATTCGAAATCATCACTTGATGGAAATCAATAAACAAATAACATTTTAACCCATTAAAAAATCGACATTATATTTTTGATCGTTATTGGTATCGAAGACAATTTTAATGAGAAGAATTGAATGATTGAGATTGGAAAATTTCACTACAATTTTGATTAACATCATAAAATCGAAATACCTGAATTTCATAATCCATCTTCTGCGCTCTCCCAGCATTTAGCATGCCGGGAGAGCTAATATCTATTTACTTCACCACTTCCAGCGTCGGCGTTGGGTATTTGCCATCAATCGCCGCCTGATCTGGGCCGTAAAGACGCATGATGATATAGGCGTCTTTCTCCGGAATTGGCAGCCAGTTCGGGTTGTTGGCATCGCCTTTGGCGCTCAAATCGATGGTGTACATGCCATCGGCACCGGGTTTCAGCGTACGATCCCCGCGGCTATGGCGGTTAATGGCGTTGTGCGCCATAAACATGTTGTCGAGACCATAAACCGTGAACGACCAGAACTGGCTAACATGCGGCGCTTTAAAGTGCAGACGGTATTTCTTGCCGTTCGAGCCGTTAATGCTCTGGCCGTCGGAACCTTTGATGATTTGCAGATAAACCGACTCTTCCGGCGGCAAGCCCCATTGGCCGATTAGCGTGCCCTCAGCAAACAAATCGCGTTTCTGGTTTTGCAGCTCCTCACGCGTGCCCAGCAAGCCTTTGGATGATGTCATGGTTGGCTGAAGTTTTTTCAGATGTGCGAGGCCCAACTCTTCACCTTTTTTCGCCGCCGCCAGTTGCTCGGCGGTAAAGTCAGTTTTGCACGGTTCAATGCCAACCGCTTTGTATTGGTCGATCCATTTCTTATCCGCCGTGCCCATATCGCCCTGACACAGCACGAAATTCACCCGTTGCAGCCAATTGGTTTTTTCCAGATCGGGCCAGTTATGCACTGTGGCTTTCGGACCGGGTTCACCCAGATAAGCCGAGAGCGTGCGGATGTTCCAGTCATCCATATAGCCCAGCGCCTTTTTGGTGTCCTCCGGGCTGGTTGCCATGATGCGCCCCATCAGCTTGAGGATATCGGAATCAACACGAATCACTTCGGTCACGCTAGGCGGCACTTCCCCTTTCCAGGTGCGCGAGGCAAACATGAAGTGCCCACCTTTAGTGCCGCGCGTGCGCGAGCCAATCATCGAGGTGGTGTAATGCCCCATATCCATGGTGTGCAGGATCCAGTAACGCCCTTTATCCATATCCGGCACGCTAACAATCACCGGTTCCGCGCTAACATCCAGCCAGCCTTGCAGGTGCAGCGTATCGTTGTTGATGGTGGGATGGTCGGTGTAAGTATCGTCCGCCAGATGACGGATATTCTGGAAGCGGTTCATTGGTGTGCCGGTTTTCACCGCGGTTTCATAAAAGAATTTATAGGCTTCATCCATCGAATAACCGTAGATGTAGGCATCTTCGGCGGTTTTATCGCTGATTTGCGCCATCGCTGGCAGTGCAACGGTGGTGAGCAGCATGGCAATCAAAGTTCTTTTCATTTTCGACTCCGGTTTATCACGCGCGCACAACATCGGCGAGTTTGAAGGATTTGTTGTTGAGTTCATCGGTCGGGCCATACAAACGCATTGCCGGTAGCGGCCGTTTGCCGCAGGTTGGGATCCAGTTGTTTTCCAGCCCCACCGGCGCCTGCGGGCCGATGTAAATCGTCACGCTGCCATCGGCGTTCTTTTTCATCTTGTCGAGGTCGTAAGAGGAAAGCGTGGTGCGATCCAGCGAGTTGTAGATGAACGACATGGTGTCGCGGTTGTAGACAGTTAGCGCCCAGAACTGCTTAACCGGCATCTGCGCCGGAACGGTCAGGCGATACATCAACCCGGCTTGCAGTAATTGCCCTTCGCTGTCGGCAATCGCCATCAGATATTGCGTGGCGGGCGACGCACTCAACTGCTTGGGCATGTAGGTACACCAAAAGTACTCAGCAGCACGATTAATCAGATCGATTTTATCTTCATAGACGAAGGTAAAGCGTTGATTGTCATCCGCCTGCAACAGCGAAGCGTAGTGGCGATCTTTCCAGAACAGTTTTTCGCGCGGGAAATTGTCGAACCAATGTTGCAGGTAAAACCACGCATCAATCGCCGCCTGACGCATCGCTTTGCGCGTGGTGTCGTCCGGCTTAAACGGCTTGCCGCGCTCGATACCCAGCGACATCAGCATCCCCATCATTACCTTATCCTGCTCTTGCGCCGGTTCGACGCTGGCGACCGCGTGCATATCCTCAAAGTGGCGTTCGTCATAAAACGGCAGCGTGGGGTAAACCTGATTGCTGGGATCGACAAAGCGCTGAGTTGGCGGATTAGCGGCTTCGCTGAGGTAATACATACGTAGCTTTTTCGAGTATTGGTAAGCATCCTGCGCCGATTTACCGGCGGCAGGCACCGATCGAAAAGCGAAGGCGATGCGGTAATTGGGGGAAGCGACATGCAAATAACCTTGCGGGATCTCTTCTTTGTAACCGGGCGGGGTGAGCAGAAATTTTCCGCCCTGCCCTTTGTCGATCCCTGCGGGCCCGACATCGGCGATGGTGAACTGCCAGGCATCGACGATTTGCCCATAAAGACTGCCATCTGCCCCGGCGACTGGCACTTCTAACACCACTGGACCACGCTGCAAATCGGTAAACGCAGAGATATACGGCGTAGTGCTGTTGGCGGTGATCGCTTCCAGTTTGGGCGTGGCTGTGTGGGAATAGGCAATGATGTCGTTGTCTTTCATACCGAGATTGTTAAACGCGGCACGACGGAAGCTGTATATCGCCACCGCTGGCATATTCCACAACACCGCTTCAAACGCGCGCTGATACTTAATCTGATAGTCGAAATCCACAATCGAGCAGGTCGCGCCTGCTGGCGGAAATCCGCCCTGCGTTTCGCCTTTATCGCCCGCGCCGTGATGCAGCGGGATTTTTTCGACCACCTTCGCTTGTCTGGCAGCAGCGTGTTTCATCACAGCGAATCCCGCTGCGCTGCCAAGCACCAGTTTATAAAAACCACGTCTTGATATAGCCATGATTGACTCCTGAACGGATTTTAAAGGTGTGACTTTTACTGCCTGTTATTTTTTTGGTGTGGCGTTATAGGTGTGACAAAACTGAAATGTATTGAACGACATATCCGCCTTATCCAGATGCCTGGATTTATGGATAAAACGGCTACTTAACGGCTGGAACTTATTGAGAATGCAGCCTTTTTGGCATGCAATTTCAGTGTAGTTTGAGTTAATAAAAAGGTGGGGAAAATTTCACTCGTGGGATGAGGATTCAAGTTGGGGGGTGTTTGCAAGAAGGGCAACAAATGAACGTTGCCCTAAACCCTTCTAATTACTGCTCACTTTCACTGCGGGCGGCGTCCAGGTTTTATTTAACACCGCTTCTTTTGGCCAGTAGGTTCGAATGGTCATTTCGAAATCACTGTCTGGCGCGGGCAGCCAGTTGCCAGCTTTACCATCGCCAGGACTACTTTTCTGAATATAAATCGTTAGCGAACCATCATTGTTATATTTCATCCCCTTCAGATTCTTGGTGCCGACCGAGTAGCGCCCCGACTCGTTTTTGGCAAAGAAATGCTGGGGATCGTACATCGTCAACGACCAGAAACCATTGACCGGCGGCGTTTGTCCTTTCGGGAAAGTTAGCGTGTAGTTGTGCGCCCCATTCAAGCGTTCGCCGTCAGCATCAACTTCCACAAAGAAGTAGCGTGTCTCTTCGGGCTGATTAACATACATATTCGATTTTGCGGTTGCGGTGCGGGTTAAATAGTCATATCCCCATCGCGCGCCGTTAGATGGCGTGTTCCAGCCATTGGGTAACACCTGTCCATTGGTTTTGAAATCGAACATCGGTTTAATGACCTGCTCTTCCATTTCCACAGCGGCGTCATCAATGGCCTTTTTAATCGCGGGATCACGAGTAGTAAGCACCGGAATGGCCGAACAAAATTCGGTTGGAGCTGGACTACAGTACAGACAACGTTCGATTTTTCTGCAAATACGGCCAAAGCGTCATTGAGGGTGATAATTAGCAAGTTTTTTATTAACACATTCACACTAACAAATATGTTATTGACTTACCCCTTGTCTAACCAGACACTGTCTTTTTTATCTGACCGGATTCAGCATGTCACAACTCCCCCCACTGCTGTTGTTTAAAAACCTCTCGGACGAAACGCGCCTGACCCTGGTTTTGCTATTGAAAGAGAAAGGAGAATTGTGCGTGTGTGAACTCACTCAGGTACTCAAACTTCCTCAACCTAAAATTTCCCGCCACTTAGCTATGCTGCGTTCCAGCGGATTGTTAATTGACCGTCGCGACGGCAAATGGATTCACTATCGCCTGTCTCCACACATACCTGCTTGGGCGGCTTCCGTCATTGAACAGGCGTGGCTGAGTCAGCGCGACGAAATTCGTGACCTCGCCGATCATTCTCAACTGGACCATGCCACGACTAACGGCAGAGCTGTCTGCCTGTAAAAAAAATTTAGCCAAACATATTCGTTTATACGAATGTGTTTGGTGTCTACATAATTAAACAAGGAGGCAGCATGCTGCTGGCAGGCGCAATTTTTATCCTCACCCTGATCTTCGTTATCTGGCAGCCGCGCGGGCTCAGTATTGGTTGGAGCGCGGTAGCCGGCGCCGCGCTGGCGCTGATGACGGGGGTGGTACATATCGGCGATATTCCCGTGGTCTGGCAGATAGTCTGGAACGCCACGGCTACGTTCATTGCGGTGATCATCATCAGCCTGCTGCTGGATGAATCGGGATTTTTTGAGTGGGCGGCATTGCACGTTGCACGCTGGGGTGGCGGCAGCGGGAAACTACTGTTCACCTATATCGTGCTGATGGGCGCGGCGGTGGCGGCGCTGTTTGCGAATGATGGTGCGGCGCTGATTCTGACACCGATCGTGATTGCCATGCTGCTGGCACTCGGATTCAGTCGTGGTGCAACACTGGCGTTAGTGATGGCTGCGGGTTTTATTGCCGATACGTCAAGCCTGCCGCTTATCGTGTCCAATCTGGTCAACATCGTTTCGGCAGACTTTTTCCATCTGGGATTCAGTGATTACGCTGCGGTTATGGTGCCGGTCAACATGGCTTCGGTGCTCGCAACACTGGTTATGCTGCACCTGTTTTTCCGTAAGGAAATCCCGGCGAATTATGACGAGGCAAAGCTCAAAGCGCCTCGTGACGCCATACATGATATCAGGACTTTCCGCACCGGATGGGCGGTGCTCATTTTACTGCTGGCTGGTTTTTTTGCGCTGGAACCGCTCGGCGTACCGGTCAGCCTGGTCGCATCTGTCGGCGCACTGATCCTCTGGCTGGTCGCGCGGCACGGCCATGTGATTGATACCCGTAAAGTACTGCGCAATGCGCCCTGGCAGATCGTGGTGTTTTCACTGGGCATGTACCTGGTGGTCTACGGGCTGCGTAATGCCGGGCTGACGGAGTATCTCGCCACGCTGCTCAACGATTTCTCCGCTTCGGGTGTCTGGGGGGCAGCGATGGGAACCGGCTATCTCACCGCACTCCTGTCATCAGTAATGAACAATATGCCAACGGTGCTGATCGGCGCACTTTCCATTGATGCCAGCTCGGCACAAGGGGTTGTGCGTGAAGCGATGATTTACGCCAACATTATCGGCTGCGATCTCGGTCCAAAAATCACGCCGATTGGCAGCCTGGCAACGCTGCTGTGGCTGCATGTCCTTGCACAGAAAAATATCCGTATCAGCTGGGGTTACTACTTCCGGGTTGGCATCGTCATGACGCTGCCGGTACTGACCGTAACGCTCGCCGCGCTCGCGCTGCGTCTGTCAATCTGACGATAATCCGGGGCGGCGCATGCAGCCCCATTACACGAGGCTTTACCATGTCTGACATCACCATTTATCACAATCCCGCCTGCGGCACCTCACGTAATACGCTGGCACTGATCCGCAACAGCGGTGCGGAACCCGTCGTGATTCATTACCTTGAAACTCCGCCGACGCGTGAAACCCTTCAGGCGCTGATTGAAGCGATGGAAACTGGCGTGCGGGCGCTGCTGCGTAAAAATACTGACCCTTATGAACAACTGGGCCTCGCCAGCGAAAGCTTCTCAGATGAGCAGTTGCTGGACGCCATGCTGGCTCACCCGATTCTGATTAATCGCCCGATAGTGGTGACGTCGCTGGGAACGAAGCTTTGCCGCCCTTCAGATGTGGTTCTGGACATCCTGCCTGACCCACAGCAGGGCCCGTTCACCAAAGAAGATGGCGAAGTGGTGATTGGTGCAGACGGTAAACGCGTCAGCCAGTCATAAGGCAGAAAAGAACTCTTATACTCGCACTTAACTAATGAACGCTATTACAAACCCAACTCAGAAAGACCGGGATGATCGTCTGGACGACGCCCGAGCGGCCAATGAAATTTACGCTCAGATTCTTTTATTTGCAGATCATTGATACTAGCGAATCGGCGTGTCATTAGGCCATCCGCTCCAAACTCCCAATTTTCATTGCCATAGGAGCGGAACCAGTTGCCTGAATCATCATGCCATTCATAGGCGTAACGAACCGCAATGCGATTGTCATTAAACGCCCAGAGTTCTTTAATCAGGCGATAATCTAATTCTTTATTCCACTTGCGCGAGAGAAAGGCTCGGCACTCTTCGCGATTAGTGACAAATTCGGCGCGATTACGCCATTGCGTATCTTCGGAATAAGCAAGAGAAACACGTTCCGCATCGCGACTGTTCCAGCCATCTTCGGCCAATCTTACCTTTTCAATAGCGGTTTCACGGGTAAACGGCGGCAACGGTGGACGCGTTGGGTTATTGGCAGACATAATAAAACCTCAGATTATTTAAAGCGTTATTCAGGGCAAGCCTGATCCAATAATGAAATAGCAATCACTTTGGCATTCTCAGAGGCCTCACTGTCGCCCATCACTTTGGCTACGGTAATAGCGCCATCAATCAGAATTAATAACTGATTCGCCAATATTGATGGCTGTGAACATTGCGCCTGTTCACACAGCAATAGCACGTAATCTTTTAACTTCTGTTTATGAATGCGGGCAATTTCCCGAATCGGATCGGCTGGATTGCCTATTTCTCCCGCCGTGTTAATAAAGGCGCAACCGCGAAACCCTGGCGATTTAAACCATTCCGTCAGCACGCTGAACATCTCAATAATACGTCCACGCGGATGCTCATTTTTCTCCGTTTCACCAATGAACCACGCCATCCAGCGCACATCACGTGTATTAAGCACGGCGGCGGCAATAGCATCTTTATCAGCAAAATGATGATAAATACTCTTCCGCGCCACGCCGGAGTTTTCAACCAACAGCGCCATACTGGTGGCATGAATCCCCTCTTCATAAATCAGCTTTTCGGCGCTGGTGAGGATTTTGTCTCGTGTCGAGCTGGTGTTTGTTTTCATAGCAACAAGGTAGAACGATCGTTCTACCTGTGTCAATCGAATATTTATCGATGTCACGCGGTTTAAAGAATACGTGGAAACACTTGGCGGCAAGCTAAGTTTGAGCGTTGAGCTTCCTAGTGGAGATGGACGGATGATTGAAATTTAGAACAGGGAAAGATGGTGGCAAATGGTTGGGATCTTTTTAAACCCCACAAAAGCAAAAACCCAGCCATAAAGGCTGGGTTTTCAGAATGTTGGTGCCCGGACGCGGAATCGAACCACGGACACGGGGATTTTCAATCCCCTTGCACAGATTTTAGGGTTGATTCTTGGCGGGAAAATTCAGCTTCGATTAGCTTAAAAACATCGTGATTTAGATGTACCTCCGAATAACTTTCGGATGTGCATGATGAAAATACTTCCCGTAATTTCCACCAAAGGTGGAGAAGGCAAATCTACGCAAGCCGCGAACCTGTGTGGCTTTCTCGCTGATGCAGGATTGAAGACGCTGTTAATCGATGGCGACTTCGGGCAACCCACTGCTAGCAGCATCTATCAACTCACCTATGAAGCGCCGTGCGGTCTATATGAGCTGCTGATGCAGACAGTGGATCTCAGCGATGCCAGCAATATAATTTCCCACAGTTTTATCCCTAACCTCGACGTCATCATCTCCAACGACCCGCAAGCTCACTTACTGACGGCCATGTTGCATGCGCCAGATGGTCGGTTGCGCATGCGTAATATTCTGCAGCACCCGCTTTTTAAGCAGTACGACGCCATCATCATTGATTCGCAGGGCGCACGCTCAGTGATGCTGGAGCTGATAGTGCTCGCTGCTACCGACTCCACGATCGGCATCGTTAAGCCGGTGTTGCCGGATATTCGCGAGTTCCTGCGCGGTTCAATAGCAATGTTCGAGCAACTGCGTTCGCTTTCCTCTTACGGCATTAAGCTGCCCGCAGTTCGCATTCTGGTGAATTGCATGGATTACACGTCGCTGGCCAAAGCCACGCTGTCGCAGCTTGAGACGATAGTCAGCGAGGGGAAATACAGTCCCTACGCCGCCGAACTGCCAGTATCACTACTAAATACCCAAATCTTCGATCTCGACATCTATAAAGCAGGCCATTTTGCTGGCGAACCTGCGCACCGGCTTGAAACGCAGACACGCCGTAAAAGCGATTCGGCGCTGCAAACAATGCACAACCTAGCGTGTGAGCTGTTCCCGGAATGGCTAAGCCAGTTTGACGCGCTTCTTTCACGCTCGGTGAAGGAGGTGAATCATGTCTAAATCCAGTAATTACCCAATCGATATGCCGCATTCCATTGATGCCGAACAGGCAGTGCTGGGCGCGCTGATGCTGGATAACGATCGCTGGGATGATGTGGTCACATTGATTCAACGCGAAGACTTCTTCTCCAGCCCGCATCGCTCGATTTTCAAAGGCATCGACGAGCTTGCCAGAGGTAACAATCCATTTGACCTGATCACCCTCAGCGAGTTGCTGGAACGTCACAACATCCTCGATCAGTGCGGTGGGTTTGCGTACCTCGCTGAGCTAAGCAAGAACACGCCAAGCGCCGCCAACATCCTTGCCTACGCACGGATAATTGCTGAAAAAAGCCAGTTGCGTCAGTTGTACATACTCGGCAACCAACTCACCCGCGATGTGCAGCTTCCCAACGCCACCGCCTGCAACATCAGCGAAGTCGCTGAAAGCCAACTGTTCAACCTCGCCGAAAAAGGCCACGCTCGTCAGCACCAGGAAATCACTGTGCTCGATGGCATGTCGCAGTTGCTTACCCGGCTAGAAGAGACGACTGGCGGGAATGGCATCACCGGCACGCCGACGGGTTTTAGAGAAATGGATCAAATGACCTGTGGTTTGCAGGCTGGCGATTTAATTCTGCTAGCCGCGCGTCCTTCGATGGGTAAAACGGCGCTCGCTTTAGCGATGTGCGAAGCGGCGCTGGATGCTCAGGAGAGCAATTTAGTTTTTTGCTTCAGCCTGGAAATGCCAGCAGAGCAGCTGATGATGCGGCTTGTTGCAATGCTGGGTCAGGTTGAGCTGAATTTGCTGCGCAGCGGTCAGCTCGATGATGAATGCTGGGCCAGAATCAGCTTGGCAATGGAGCGAGTCACCGCCTGGAAAGATCGGCTGATCATCGATGAAAACAGCGACCAGACTCCGGCGCTGCTGCGCGCCCGAGCAAGACGCTACATCCGCAAATACGGGCAACCGAGCCTGATTCTGGTCGATTACCTGCAGCTGATGCGTGCGCCTGAGCAAGAGAACCGCACGCAGGAGATTTCAGAGATCTCGCGTTGCCTGAAGGCGCTGGCCAAAGAGTTGAAATGTCCGCTTGTCGCGCTATCCCAGTTAAATCGGCAGGTGGAATCGCGGCCCAATAAGCGGCCAAACAACGGCGACCTGCGCGATTCCGGCGCGCTGGAACAGGACGCCGACCTGATTCTTTTCATCTATCGCGATGAAGTTTATAACGAGAACTCCACCGAAAAAGGCATCGCCGAAATCATCATCGGCAAGCAACGCCAGGGCCCTATCGGCACTGTCAAAACCGCCTATGATGGCCGCTATACGCGCTTCTCTAATGCTGAAAACAACTCCTATCACTTTGGTTATGGGAGGGCCCAGGCATGACAGCGATGGCAAAACAGAGAACCACCAATCTGACTGATGCGCTTTTGAAACGCGGACGTCAGGCAGAAGCGACATTAACAGTGGCAACGCCAGATGCGCCAGGCAGCGAAATGCCAATGGTGCTGACGCTGGATCAGCTGCGCCCCAACCCTGATAATCCGCGCACCAGTCGCAATCCGCGCTTTGATGACATAAAGGCTTCAATTCGCGCGCGCGGCCTCGATACGGTTCCAAAAGTCACGCTCGATCCCGACAATCCCGGCTCCTACATCTTCAGCGATGGCGGTAATACACGTTACCAGGCGTTGAGTGAACTGTGGGAAGAAACGCATAGCGAACATTTCTACCGCGTGCATTGCCTGTTCAAACCGTGGCCAGGACGCATCAAGTGCGTAATTGGTCATCTGGCTGAAAACGAGCTGCGCGGCGAGCTGAGCTTTATCGAGAAAGCGATCGGTATCCGTAACGCACGCCAGATCATTGAAGATGAATCAGGCAAGGCGGTTTCCCTGCGCGAACTGGCAACGACGCTGACCGAGCAGGGTTATCCGGTTAGCTATTCCAGTCTAAGCCGCATGGACAGCTGCGTACGTCATCTCTATCCGCATTTACCGGCGCTGTTGGAATCCGGCCTTGGCCGCCCGCAAATCAACGCATTGCTGGTGCTGCGTAGCGATGCGGAGAAACTTTGGAATCACTACTCGGCTGAAGCGAAACCAGATGCCACTTTTGAAAACGTGATGGCAAATGTGTGCCCGCATTTCAATTCGCCGGAGAGTTGGTCGCTGGAGATGTTCCGCGACGAGTTCATTGGCGAGCTGGTCAACGCGTTGCCGCATCCATCACTCAACTACGATCGCTGGCTGATTGAGCTTGATCCCAGTGAGCAAAATCGACGTCAGCTATTCGGTGAACCTGAACCCGTCGCTCCGCAGTTGCAGCAGCAAAACCAGCAGCCTGAACCGGAAGCAGCACCGCGCGCGCCTGCGCCAATTCGCAAGCCTACTCCACCACCAACCACATCAAGTGTTGCCAGTGGCAACACTTCCGAACCTAATTCCACTGTTGCCACTGGCAACACCTCCGAGCCGAGTTCTACTGTTGCCACTGGCAACACTTCCGGGGCGGTTTCTGATGTTGCCAGTAGCAACATTCAATCAGCCGCGCCAGATTTCTGGTCCATCCCCACTTTGCAGGACGATGCCGATCACCTGCGCAATATCGCCTTTCGTCTTGCTTTTGAGCTGGCTGATTCGGATAGCGACGGTGAAGCAGTGATATCGGATAACAGTGCTAATTCAGCTGGCTATCGCATTGACGAAGATCTCAGCGCCGCGCCAATTTCATGCCTGCTTTCCTCCCTGGCAGGCGGAGCATGCGATGAGGACTTACCAGACCTAATGCGCGAGCTGCTTATCGGCAGCAACGATGCCGCGCCGCGCTTTGATGATGACCTAACCCAGACGTTTATGAAGTTAATCCGCACGTTGCGGCGGCTGCGCGAACTGCAGCGCCAAAGCTGAGCGATATGTTTAGTCGATTGAGATTACTGAAAACCGGAGATAACCATGATGAGTAACAGCTTGTCTCAGGCCACCAACGGTCTGCTGACTCAGTTAGTGATGGAACTCAAATCAGGCTACATCCGCCGCTGCGAAGCGGTGGGTTTGATGCCCGAGGAGATGCAGATGCTTCACGGGCTAACCATTGAAGACCTGCACTACCTGATGAACAGCCCAGTATCGGTGCTGACTTTCCGCATCCACCACGAAAATTTGTCGTTGATGTTGCAGCAGGCACGACGTGAGCAAAGACGCCTGCAGCGTATCGACCGTGCGCTGGCGCTCAACGGCTCTATCGAATTGATGCAGCACTACTTTGGCCTTTCTACGGTAGAAGTTGCCGCACGCCGCCGCATGGCCGGTATCGAGGTGCGCAAAGGTCGCGGCGTGGTGCTCAACGACGAGGACAATGCCGAGATCTGGCGCAAGTGGCAGAAAGCCAGCATTGACGATCCCGACAGCGCCGATGGGCTCGACGTGATGATGCTGTGCGCTGAGCAGATGGATCTGTCGCTAACCGCTATCTGGCACGCCGTGCATGGCTGGCACAGCAACAAAAAGTCAGAGCCCGCAGCAATGCGGAAGATGGCATGAGCCAACGCAACCAGACGCTGACTGATGGACTTGTCGCGCCGGTTAATGTGCCAGAGCCCTACTGCCGCAAGGCGGTGAGGCAGCTGACACTGTTCCGGTGCGGCAAGAACAACTTCACGCGTATCAAAGCGAACGGCTCGGATTATCTCAAAATCGACATTGGCCTGTTCTGGCGGCTGCTGAGTAAAAACAGCGGTAAAGACTGGGAACTGATGACGCATGAGAGATACAGCAAGGCGATCTGGAAATAGCGAGTGTTGTCACTCTGTATCCCGCGCGGGGTGCAGCAATAACAGCATTCACCCGATGGCATGTGGCGATCGGCGGCAAAAGGAAATGACATGAATCTCCCCTCTGACAGCTTAATCGCTTTCACGATGGAAAAAATGCAGGCGCGGCTGGCGGAAAAATCCAGTGACGATGGCGTCTCGCAGCTGCGCAGCGGTTTGCTGTATCTCGGCAATGTTCAGGATGCTTACCCGCGTCAGCTGCTGCTTGATACCCGGCTATCTCCGCTCGATAAGATGGCGTGGATGATGATCAGGCTGTACGCGCAGCAAAACAACGGCGCAGTGTTCCCCAGCTATGACGAACTGCAACTGCAGCTCGCTTCCCCGCATAAAGGCAAGGCGTCGCGCGAAACGGTCAGCCGAGTGATGCTGATGTTGCGACTGACCGGCTGGCTCAGCCTGTGCAAGCGCGTTCGTGACGATCAAGGCCGCGTGCGTGGCAATATCTATGCGCAGCACGACGAACCGCTAACCTGTTGTGACGCCGAAATCATGGATCCGGCGTGGCTCGATACCGTCGCTGAAGCGTGCCGCAGCGGCAATAAAACCATCAAGCAAACCGCGTTGCAGGTGCTGGATGAAATCAAAAATGACCCGCAGATGCGCCACTGCAAAAGCCATATTAGCCAGATCGAAAGCCGTCTGGGCAAACCCCAAACGCCGCAGGAAATGGCCGCAGCCAGGAAGCTCACTCGCCCGAATTCGGTTTCCGAACCGGGTATAAAAACGCCAAGTTCGGAAGCCGAACCCAGCATACCGGCGCATTCAAATTCACTAAGTTCGGTTTCCGAACCCTCGCTGATACCAAGGCTTCGGCCCGGAGTTCGGAATCCGAACGGTAACGTACGTTGTTTTACACAAGGTGTGAAAAAAAACACGTATACACCGGCTGCGCCACCATCCGAACTGATCCCTGAACGCTACCGGCAGAATTTTAGCCAGGAAGATCTCGCCATGCTTGAACACCGGCTGGCAGCGTTGCCCGCTGAGCAGTCGCAGCAGCTGCTTCACCAACTTGGCCAGAACCTCGATGCCGGTTCAATCCAGAACCCAACCGGCTGGCTGCTGGCGGTGATCAAAAAAGCGAGAACCGGCCAGTTCACTCACGTTGCTGCTTCGCCGTCTGTCACCGCACCGACTAGACCGGCACAACCTGAACCATTGACGAGAGCAACCAGCTCTGCCGCTGACATAGCCGGGATCGTGCAATCGATACGGCAACGCCTGAACAGCTGACGAGCCAGATAACTGGCATCTGTGTGAATGGTTTTACGATAGATGTTGCCTTAACGCTCCTGAAAACTGGCGCAGCATCATCAACTATATGGAGTGGGAAATGGCTGAAGAAAAGAACGAAACCGATACGGCCAAAGCAGGCGCGTTGCGCTCCTCTTTGACCATTGAACTGCACTCGCATTATGCGATTCGATTATGGGAAGGTCGCCGACGCCAGCCTGACGATTTGCGCGAGCGCGGCAGACCTCAAATTCTCAGCATGCCGCGTGTGATTCAGCGCGCTGGTCTGATGAGCCGTGATGCTGAGGGTGACAATCCTTACGCGGATATGGCACTGCTGAAGCTTGAGAACGCGCTGGATTTGGCGACTACTGAGATCCAGAAGTTAGTCGATGAGCTGGAAGCAACGCTTAAAGCGATCCCCGCACGTATTTCACTGACAGATGTGTCTTCAGTATCACCGCTGAACATTGGCGTGTTCAGCGGTACACCGCTGGGTTATCGCTGCGTCTGGTTGCTGGTTGGCTACGATCAACTGGCTCTAAAAGTATTTCAGGCGTCCCATTACGGCCTTATTACGGGCAAAGAGCGCGACGAGATGCTCAGCAATGGCGGCCATCTGGTGCGTAAAGTGTATGGCGTGGCGCAGCACTATCGTTCGTTCGCAGTGACGCGTAGTGATCTTGCACAGAAGACAGTAATTGCCAATGAAGCCATCAAGCTATTGGGTGAAGTCGATCAGGATGTGATGAGTGGCAAAATGCTCTCCACTTTTTCACCGAACCTGAAAAAACTGGCGGCAAATAGTGAAGCTTCTGAATAACTTTCTGGCGCTTCACCAAAGCCTTTTATGTCCTCAGCGATGCTGATAAGGTTAACAGGCTTCGATGTAGCACCCCGTGACTGCGGGATGGTTGGATGTCTTTTACGGGGACAGAAAATCATCAGTCCGGCAGGCAAATCACCGCACATCCGATTTGGTCTGTAAGGCGCACGCCCTCCGTGAAAACCGCGCCGGAGCTTCAACTCCCGGAGTAACGAATACACCACCGGTCTGCGTGCGGACCCTGAGCGCTGGCAATTGCTGGCGCTTTTTTATTTTCATCTCCGCAAAACTACTTTATCGCTGACATCCGCTTTTAGCGGCAGGACACTGGAACGGCATTATTGTTGTTGCCTCAACAACCAGCCAATGTTTCAGCAGCCTGAGAGAAACGCTTACGCGGTTGCCATCTAAAACTTCATGACCTGAGAGAAGTGCTGTTTTTGCAGTGGTCGATCCGCTCAACCTCTTAATGCGGATATCACCTGTGTGATGAGGTTCTTTGCACTAACCAGCCAGCGCGGCATAGCTATCCGCGCTTCCTGACGGAAAGCATTTATCCGTCAGGGATGAATGTTTCTCCGTCACTATTTCCCACTCCTGGAGTAAACATCATGACTGCTACCACTACCAACAACGCTGCAAACAACGCCATTACCACTTCTACCAAAGCTGAATACTTCAATCTCAACATCAAGGGCCTGGGTTATCTGAGCAACATTCGCAGAATTGAAACCCTCAATGGTGGCTTTCTCAGCGTGGTGATTAATGCGCTGAGTGGCCCTACTGATAGCCCAACCTATGTACGCTTTGATGCCACTGTCGCCGGTAAGGAAGCAACGGACCTTATAAGCCGCTGCCAGAAAGCTGTCGATGAGGACCAAAAAGTGCTGCTTGGGTTTACTCTCAGCAACTTGACGTCAGACATTTTCACGCTCAACAAAGGTGATCATGCAGGCGAACAACGCGTTAGCTTGAAAGCCAGACTAATTAAGGTTGATTGGATCAAGATTGGCCAGGCGATGGTTTACAAGGCAGAGCGTGTGGATTCTACGCCGCCGACTCAGACAAAGCACAGTCAGAACTATGTTGATAATTCATTTTAACTCAACGCCCTGAATCTATCAGGGCGTAATTCTTTTAGGCTTTGTAGAACATATTGCACGTGTAGTTGAATGTGTTAGGATAAAAAACATTATTTTATCTAATGACTACCACAGTTCATGATCCCACAAACTATAAATAGAGAAGCGGCAAAGACCTCTGGAAGCGGATTGTTATTTCAAAGAGTTAGGGCAGTTCATCGCCTCTTGAATTTGATAAGCAAACTGGGAAAGAAAACCTGTTATTGTGCAACGGAATTCATTGAAGATTCTGCAACCTTAGTTGTAAATGATGGCGTTGCAACTATTGAAATAGAAGAGAATAAAAAATATTCAAGTGGTTTGAGCTATAATTCTGAAGCAATAAAAAATACTCTTGTGGCATTTGCGGACCAATATATAAGTCACTTCAAAGATTCCAAAACAATCGACTTTTCAATATTTTGCCACGCTCAATTATCAGATGAGCAACTAGATAATTCAGTTTTAAATTTAATTGCTCCCAACTTTCAAATTAGTAAAACTAAAACCACAAAACTTAGCATATTAAAGAAATTATCCGCAAAGGATGTACTTTCAGAAGATGAAATAAGCATCGCAAAATCATTATTCCTTGAGGAATATCAAAAACAGTACGCAGTTTATGCTGATAAAGATAAAACATTAATTACATCTTATGGCGGCAATCACAAAGTCATATCCCAATGGAGTAATCAAGATTTTTACGAGTTTTTATCTTCAATTGAATTTGTCATAACTGAAACTGAAAGAGATAGTTATGATGATGAAGTTATGAGGAGCATCAAAGAATGCCAATTTTATGATCATCGCCATTATGGCCTTGAAAATATAATTCTTGGTGCCTTAGAAAGTTTGTTTGATAGAAACCAACAAGATGATAGGAAGTTTGGGAGATTCGTTAACCGTGAAATGGTGCAAGTCATCTTTCTACAAGCAGCTTCAAATCAAAATGAACTTAAACCGATAGATCCCGCATGGAAAATATTTGAAGGTCTTGATATAAGTGACCAGAGAAATCTTGAGGAAAAACTGAGGGCCGTATGTACCGACATTAAAAATAGAAAAATAGAACTTCTAAGTTTCACCGCAACCAAAGCAAGAACTAATGAAGAATTATTTGGACAGGAGTATATTTCCTTAAGATGCAACTTTTACGAATGGTGTAGCGATTATATCGCAGGTAATTTATCTCAGAAAAACTATACTACAGACGATTTACTACTCCATTTAGACCATATGGTGGAGTTATGCTATGATAACATTCAACAACTTAAAAAAACTTATCGAATGAGCATAGATGATAGGCTAACGATCCGTGGTATAATTTTAACATTGGTTGATGATTGTTACTTAGCCTTCGACGAAGAATAGAATATGAACACACATAAAAACAAGGATAAATTAAAAAGAATAAGCTTCGTTTCAGGCGAGGATTTTTATTTTTTAACTTATTTAATAATTATTTGCCTCAAAGAGTTCTCTAATAAGAAACTTATTTTTAAAGACCATAGAAAACTGACATTTTTGATGCAAATAATATCCAGCTCTACTTCTGTTGATATTCTCATTGAGAATTATGGGGAAGGGTTTTTAAAGCCATTCGATAAAGAATATTTATTTGATATATATGTAAAAGCCTCTTTACATCAAAGGGAGGTTTATAAAATAGTAAGAAGCCTTGAAAAAAGCGGAATCATATCGGTAATTGATACCGAAAAAATTGATTGTTATAACATTGAGGTTAAAGATATAGATCTTTTCAATTCTTTTTTTGATACAGATCTTTTCAATAGAGAATTAAATAACACAGCCATTTTGAAATCTCATTTCAAGTCAATAAATATTCTTGGGCTTGATGGATTAATTGGGAAGTTTTTCACTGAGTATGGATTGAATTTATGGGCCAATTAAAAATACATAAAATGCACTATGAGGGTAAGCAATATAATTTTAGCTCCCCCGAACTAGATAAATTCAAAGTCAACATAATCGAAGCACCTAACGGATGTGGGAAGTCTACCTTTTTTGACCTTATTTATTATGGGCTGGGAGGAAAAGTTTCTCATTTCAGCAGCACTGAAAAAGAAAAACATAACGAAATAGTTAATGATAAATCAAACTTTGTTGAGCTAGAAGTTTCATTGCAAAGTAAAAAGTTTAAATTTATCAGAAAAATAGGTGAAAACCTCATAACAATCCTTTCAGATGAACCTTTTTTGAATGATGATGGTTCATCTGTAGAATTTTTATGTTTAGCTATTAATAGACATAAATCGGAAGACTATATATTTTCTGACTGGATTCTTGAACAGCTTAACATTCCAAGTATTGAGATTTTTCACGCAGGTAAAAATTTTAAAATAGGTCTTAACGATTTACTGCGCCTTGTTTATCATAATCAAGGTACTGATGTAAATGGCATCTACAAGCCCGCAGATAATCAAAACTATGTCAGTGATTCAGTATTCCTTAGAAAAGCCATCTTTGAAGTATTGATGGGGAAGACATTGATCAAACTTTATGAGGCGTATGGAACTCTAAAGCGTAAGCAGTCAGAACATGAAAAATCTAATGCGATACTTTCAGAATATAAAAATATTGTTTCAGGAATGTATAAACAACTTGGTTTCAAAGAAGTAATTAATGATTACCATTTGACCAAAGAAATAAATGATTTGGAAGAGTCAGTTGAGCGTTTAATATCTTATCGCTCAGAAAAGCTAACATCTAAAATTAGCGAGAATACCGGACTAAGCCATATTGCAAAGTTGAAAGATGCATATGGTCGTACTGAGCTTAGTCTAATAGATTTAAAGAGAACACTTGAAATTAAGCTTAAGGATATAGATTCTCTTAATCGTGTAATTAATCAAACAAGAGAAGATGCTTTTAGACTTCAAAAAATCATCCATACTCACAGACAGTTGGAGATGTTTACACCTGACACATGCCCATATTGCTTAAAGAATGTTGATAGGCCAAGTGACAAGTGTGTATGTGGGCATGACATTGATGAAAATGATTATAGAAGATATTTCTATGATCCGGGTGAGTATTACACGCTACTCAAAAGTAAAGTTAAGTCTTTAGAGACTATGGAAGTCGCTCTAAAAACTGCACAGGATGATTTTAAATCTATCGAAAGCGAAATTGTGTCTTCTAATATCTCAAACATTAGTTTGAAAGAAGAACTATCAAGTGCTCTAAATGAAATTGAGTATATTACTAATTTTGATGAGATAGATGATTTAGAAGATCATCTGCTTAGACAAAAAGAGAAAATAAGTAGCTTGAGACAAGCTCTTCAGCTTGAGAAAAATCTTCAGGCTTATCAACGTGTAAAAGACGTTGCTAAAAAAGACATGGACTTGGCAAAAATTGCAGTCGAAAGGTTGGAAGCCTCATCTGAAGCTGAGTTAATCGAGAAAGTTGACAAGTTCAACAAATACTATAATCACTTCATGAAATCTTCATTACTGGACTGTCGAGTCGCAGAAATTAATAATGACGATTACATGCCGCTGATAAATAGTGGTGTTTATAAGGAAGCCAGTGCAGCTGTGCACAAGAGATTTCTTTACTATTTAACACTTCTTCAACTTTCACTGTTGGATGACATTCCTTTCCCTCGCCTGTTGTTAATTGACACGCCTGAGAATATAGGTATTGATAATGTTAATCTTAAACGAATGATCTCATGCATGGACATGCTCGAGAATCCAAACAATGTTGACTACCAGGTGCTCTTATCCACAGGCGAAAACAAATACCCTGATTCAATGAAAGATAATGTCATCATAAAATTAAATGAAGAAAATAAATTACTTATAGAAAAAACAGCACAGCCACCTTCTATATAGTTAATTTTAATCATTTGCTTTTATTGTTTGGGAGGAAGGAATTAAGTCAACAATTCCTTCCCATGTTATTTTTGAGAATGATTTAGGTCACTAGCTACGTTTGTTTTTCCTAACGTAAGAATCTAGGTGGAAATTCTGTTTTAAAAAATAATGATAGAGAGTTATTAGTTAATCCTTACCATTATAATTCCACAATGCTTTTATCCTCCTTACTTTAACAGGAGGTAATATGTTAAAAATTCTTAAGCTAATACTCTATATTTCAATTTTAGTGCTGAGTTCAAAATCATATGCTTTAGAGATTGAGCATTCTGAAGAGAACACCACTTCTTCTATAAATACAAACCAATCAAATAACTCAGAAAACTCAGTTAGGTATGCTGAGTTGATGAAAGGATTGAGAGGAAAGCTTTCACCTAATATTGACGAAATTACTGCCCTTGGCATTGAAGCCCGCAACGACGCTGAGCGCCGCCATTATGCCGAGCTCTGGGTAAAGCAAGAATATGAGCGCACCGAAAAGGAGCTCAAATTCCAGCGCGAAGTGGATGCTGCATGGAAGCGCCTGATGCCCAACATGCTACCGGTTAATATGGGCAACGCCGCAGGTATCGCACATGACTCCGGTGGCCGCCTGGCGTTGTTTGTGCGCGAAGCTGATTGTCAGCGCTGCGATGCCCGACTCTCCGCCGTTCTCGCGGATAAACGCCCAGTGGATATCTACCTTGTCGATAGCGAAGGCAGTGATCAGAAACTTCGCAACTGGGCACAACAGCACCGCATCCCCACCGAGCAAGTTCGTGAGCGACGTATCACCCTGAACCACGATGCAGGTCGCTGGATGCGCTACGGCAACGGCATCATGCCGGTCCTTCTCCAACAGGGGGAAAGCGGATGGCATATCGCAGCCTTCTAACCGCAGCTTTGTTGTTGAGTGCCGCCAACTCTGTGGCGTCAACTAACATGCAAAGCGTGCCGTCGGGTTATCAAAAAGTCGCTCTGCAGCACGGTGTTCCAGCTGAATCGCTTTACTCGCTGGCGCTGGCTGAATCATCGCGCCAGCTGCCGCACGGCACGCGCCCGTGGCCATGGACAATTAACGTCGCGGGTAGAGGCTACCGCTATGAAAGCAGGCAAGCGGCCTGGCTGGCGTTGCAACAGTTTATGAAAAGCCATCCGCTGAAGCGGATTGATGTCGGCATTGCGCAGGTTAATCTCGGATGGAATGGCCACCGCTTCAGCTCAACGTGGGATGCATTTGATCCATATATCAACCTGAACGCAGCGGCGCGCATCCTCCGCGAATGCTGGGAACGCAGCCCCGGCAGTTGGTTAAAAGCTGCAGGTTGCTATCACCATCCGGCAGGCGGCAAACCTGCTGCACGTTATCGGCTGATTGTCAGCCAAAAGTTGGCTTCACTTTCGCCGACTCAACCTCGCCCAATTGCAACGCATACACCCGCCAACATCGCGAGTAACCAAACACCTTCAACCGAAATCATCTGGACAGAACCCCGGAGGCAACAATGAATAAATTGATGCTGGTTGGCGCGATCGTCGCGTGGCCATTTCTCTCGCATGCTGAACTCAACGTTATCGCCGACCTCGGCGGTAAGTCGGCTGCGCCTTTCTATGAAGGAATTAACGCAGAGCCGCAACAGCAACAGCAACAGCAATCAAATCCTCCTGACTACAGTGAAGGTTCAGTGTTGCCAGTGGCAACACCTGAACTCACTCCAGGCATAGTTGAACCGCGTGCGCTGAAGTTACCGGGTATTGGAGCGCTGTTTTTGATTGGCGATGATGACCAATCGCAGGAATGGTTATCACGTAACGCTGAACTACTCACCCATCGCGGTGCGGTTGGAATGGTGGTGAACGTTAGCAGCTCGGCTTCACTACAGCAATTGCGCCAGATAGCGCCCAATCTGCAGCTCGCGCCGGTATGTGGTAGCGATCTCGCACGCCGCCTCAAATTGGAACATTACCCGGTGCTGATCACCGAGCATTCACTGAGCCAGCAGGTATCAGCCCAGTGATGGGATTCGCCGGATTGCATGGAATGCCCCATGCAGCGCTGATGCTCCTTCCACTGCTCTTCATCCTTTCTATGGCCCTGCTGCGCGCTTACTGGTGCTGGCACAATCTGCATCACTCGGCACACAGAACGTCTGAATCTTGCCAAAAGTGAGTCACTGCTATGAGCGATCGCTATGTTATTGAAGCGCTACTACGTCCCGCAGTTGAGTTCAACACAACGCTGGTAGCCGCCACCGCCAGCTATGTTTGCGTGGCAGCTCCTTGGGCTGTTGCGTTGTCGCCTTCTGTCAGTTATGTCACCGCAACCGGCTTTGCGGTGCTGGCCGCCGTTCGTGCCCGTCAGGGATGTCAGGTGATCAGGTATCGCAGAAATCTGCGCCGCTTGCCGCGCTATGTCATGACCAGCCGCCAGGTGCCAGTAAGCAATCACCGGCTGTTCCTGGGCAAAGGTTTTCTATGGCAGCAAAAACACACGCAGCGCCTGCTTGATACGCGGCGGCCAGAAGTCGAAAAGTATGTGCAGCCAGCGAAGGTCTATCAGTACGCGCGCAGACTTGAACGCGCGTGCGAACATTCTCTGCCCTGGCTGTCATCGATGATTTCAGCTGATACGCCGCTGAACCCGGTTCGCCCGCTGCCGCCCGTTGGCGGCAATCCGGCGTTGCACGGCATCGAGCCGAATGAGCGCGATGTATCAATGGATCTCCGTGAGCGCGTTGGGCATACGTTAGTCGTTGGCACTACGCGCGTGGGCAAAACGCGATTGGAGGAGTTGCTGGTTACGCAGGACATTCGGCGCGGCAATATCACCATTGTCTTCGACCCCAAAGGCGATGCCGATTTGCTAAAGCGTATGTGGGCTGAAGCGCACCGCGCCGGTCGTCAGGATGACTTCCACGTTTTTCATCTTGGCTGGCCTGAGATCTCGGCTCGTTACAATGCGGTTGGCCGCTTCGGGCGTGTGTCGGAAGTGGCTTCGCGCATTGCCGGTCAATTAGGAGCTGAGGGCAACAGCGCTGCATTTCGCGAGTTCGCCTGGCGGTTCGTCAACATCGTGACGCGCGCGCTGGTTGCGCTTGGCCAGCGCCCCGATTACTCGCTGATTCTTCGTTACGTCACTAACATCGGCGAGCTCTATCAGCGCTACGTGGAACATCTGGTCGATAAGCATCTGCCGGAGCTGCGCAGCAAAATTGAGAATGGCAGCAATGTGCTTAAGGAGAAGGATCTGCCGCGCAATATGCAGGGGCAATCAAACGCCACGCGCATCTGGGCAATGGAGCTGGCGCTGAGTTCTGAAGCCGGTAAAAAGCTCTACGATCCCATTCTAGAAGGTCTTCGCTCAGCTGTACGTTACGACCGAACCTACTTCGATAAAATCGTCGCCTCGTTGCTGCCGCTACTGGAAAAACTCACCACCGGCAAAACGGCGGCGCTGCTTTCACCGGACTACGAAGACTTAGACGATCCGCGCCCGATTTTCGACTGGCAACAGGTGATTCGCCAGCGTGGCATCGTTTATGTCGGTCTGGATGCGCTCTCTGACAGTGAGGTCGGTGCTGCCGTTGGCAACAGTATGTTGGCTGATTTGGTGAGTATTGCGGGGCATATTTATAAGCACGGCATCAATGACGGCTTGCCGGAAAACGGCGACGGCAAGCTGCCGATCAGCCTGCACTGCGACGAGTTCAATGAACTGATGGGCGATGAGTTCATTCCGCTGATTAACAAAGGCGGCGGTGCGGGCATCGAGGTAACGGCGTACACCCAAACAATTTCTGACATCGAGGCACGCATTGGTAGCAGCGCCAAAGCTGCGCAAGTCACGGGCAACTTCAATACACTGATCATGCTGCGCGTGCGTGAGAACCGCACCGCCGAGCTGCTAACCAGCCAGTTGCCTGAAGTGGATGTGTATTCCAAGACGCTGGTTTCGGGTTACACCGACATCACCAACCAGGAGCAAGGCACCGATTTCACCTCCAATACTCAGGACCGCGTGAGTATGGTGAAAACGCCGATGCTCACTCCGGCTGACATTATCAACCTGCCCAAAGGCCAGGCGTTCGCGCTGCTGGAAGGCGGCCAGCTGTGGAAGATTCGAATGCCGCTACCCGCTGCTGATAAAACCGATTTGATGCCGGAAAGACTGCAGAAGATCGCCGCTGAGATGCGCCGTAATTACCGCACCAGTGAAGCGTGGTGGTCTGGTGCTGCTGGCGCAGAACCGCCGGGAGGTGAATGATGCCACCACCAAACACAACAACACAGCCAGCGCGTGTCCAGCAGCCTAAAGAGCATGGTTTGCTGTTTAATCTGTTATGGGGATGGCCGTGGAAGCTGATTGGTATGCTACTGGCGTCTCTGTTCTTCAGCCTGGTAATGGAGTACTTCGGCATTGCATTCATCTGGCCAGATCAAGGTGCGTCGCATAGCCAGCAGGTGATGCAGATCGAGAGCGGCTATCTTTCCACTGAGTTCACGCGCAGCCTGCTGCTGTCGCAGCCCACTGTAACGGTCACTGCTTGGGTTACACAGGTTTATCAGTGGCTGGTTGTCGATAGCGGTTTGCAAGGATGGATCGCGCATCAGAATCAGGCAATGGAAAGCGGCGGGAATGCAGTTGCTGCCGGATTGAGTGCCGGTAGCCGCTGGCTGGCATCGGCGATGCAGGAATACTTGCTGGCGACGGTGTATGTCGCGGTGGTGACGCTGATTCGGGTGACGATTCTGGTATTGTCCATACCGCTGTTTCTGATGGTGGTGCTGGTTGCAGTGGTTGATGGTCTGGGGCGGCGAGATCTGCGGCGTTATGGCGCGGCGTATGAATCCAGCTTTGTATATCATCATGCCAAACGCTTTGTTAAACCCGCGTTCTATGTTCCCTGCATGGTGTATCTGTCGTGGCCATCGGCTGTGTACCCTAATCTGCTGTTACTGCCTGCGGCGCTGATGCTGGGAATGGCGCTGGCGGTGCTGACGGCTTCATTCAAAAAGTATTTATAAGCTGGACGACAGCGTGCAAAGCTCGACTTTGTGCGCTGTCGTCAGCAGGCAAGCCGCCTTGGTGGCGCGGCAGAATAAAAACCAATGATGGAAAGGTAGCAGACTTGAATGACTGCTTTGAGCGATCAGCAGACGTTCGTACTTGAGTTGCCATAAATCTTGCTCACATGTCGTGTATCAATCAACTGGGAACAGGTCAATCGTTGCGAATGATATCGATATCTCCTGAAATTAGGGGTATTACTAGGTGGCTAAGGTAACTTTTTAATGGAGTAGGAATGGCAAACTATGTATCAGGGAATATCATTTCTCAATCGTATGTTCATGTTAATCCTGAGTGGTTAAAAAATGCGACCCCTCAAGATAAGAAACTAAGAATCAATGAGATTGAGAAGCAAATAACTGCCTTTGCGAAGAGCCGAATACCTTTTTTTATTGGAAGTGAGGTAGAGATAACAGTTGAGTTCTCTGAAGGCTCAATCATCGCGAAAATCACCGCTTACGGTAAGATCATCCCACTACTGGGGGGGCTAGTTATCGGATACCCACACTTTAGTGAGGGTGTTAGAACCATGGTGAAAGATGCACATGATCTAGGTTCGTATATTAACTCCGAGCTGTTATTTCAAACAGGCGCAAAACATAAATCTGAGCGCAAGTCAGTTGAGGCTCGCTTAGGAGTTTTTGGTATTATTGATCGCGTTAACGCCCAGATTAATGATCTAAGCTTGATCTCTCGGAGGAAGGAAAATTCGCCATCAATCACATATAAAAAATTGTTACAGTTGCATGGGGATATCCTCTCATCCCTTGATAAGATTTCTGAAAATGCCCTAGATGACTCAGATGAAAAAATAGCTAAGGATATGTGGATTGAAGGCGTATCCGGCATATCTGTGGGACGATCGCATTTCAAATTTAATCTTAAAGGTGATGATGATGTGTACAAAATGTTGGTTGCCGAAAAGCAGAGCATTCTTGATGACCTGAAAAAAAGGCAATAGGGCCTAATGCCTCCGTGGTGGGTATATAAAAATCACGGGGAGCCGGGCTAGCTTCGTCTTGACCTGCTCCCCATAGACATAAATCCGACTGCTTTAGCGATTTCTTTTAATGTACTAGTAACCTTTAATGATTCTGTCAGAGTTGCCGTTATGGGCTGGGTTGTAGCAGTGCCCCGTCTCAGAAGTGTTTGTTCTCATAGGCATCTTTCACTCCGGCGTGTTTCTCCGCACAGGCCCGTAGGATGGTGAGGGCGTGCCGGATTAACTGCTCACTGCGTTCCGGTTCAAACCAATTACCATTGAATTTTCCGCCGTGAAAGAGATTGTTTCTTACTCGACAGACCAGTAGTAAAATTAGTTCAGCCCGATGCCGGGAACTCGGTAGTTTTTCCGACCACATGATCCCCTTTTCACCGTAAATCTGTTTTTTAGGGGGATGCTCTTCGAAGTAATGAATCGCTTCATTAAGTTTAGGGGTAGACGGGTTTTCGATAACGTCACGCACCTGATCGGAATATCCATTCCAGTCAGCTTTTAAATGGCCTCCATTGATTAAAATCCCACATGCCTTGAGGCAATATTCATATCGTGAAAACTCAATAAAAAACTCACAGGCCAGTTGTTGTAACATCAAAAACTCCATATCCTGTAGGGAATTAAATTAACTAACTTAAAACAACTATATTAATCACCCATGCTACACATTATAGAACTTATTATGTAACTTTTAGCAATGGTAATTTACAAGCCCAAAGCCTGCATCAATGAGGATTGTTTAGCTCCTATATAACTTGTTGGAAGGTCCGCTTCTGGCACACAACGGACGTCTCAGTAAAAAAGTCTTTCTCAGCGTCAGCACGTCATCAGTCTGGATACCAAATAGCTGTCAGCTCATCATTTATGGCCTGTCAAAGAGTTTGATTATATAAGAAACATTAATAATTACTGGCACTAAAATGCTGCCTCGCTTACCATAACACACAGTTACTATATGGATATTGGGTGAGCTATGGCTTTGAATGGAAAACTGATTCTGAACGGCGCAGATTACGCACCGTTAAACATCTATGGCGTCGGTGTTTTCATGGCGTTCTCTGGTAATGGCGCTTACCGCAATCGAGGAGGCTGCGGCGCAGTTCCGGGAGACGGTCCATTGCCACCGGGGAGATACTGGGTTGTCGATCGCGGCGCGGGTGGCTTCTTTGGCAAGCGGAAGGCTGAACTACAGGATACCTGGAACAAGTACGTTAACGGCGTGGCCTTCGGTCGAAGTGAATGGTTTGCACTCTACCGGGAGGACTCAGCCATTGACGATGAAACATGGTATGAGGGTGTACGTCGCGAATTATTCAGGCTTCATCCAGGAACCATATCAGAAGGCTGCATTACCATTCCTCATAACTCCGATTACGCACGTATCCGCCAGGCGTTTATGAACACTTCAATGGTGTCTGTGCCAAGCAAGCCTTCGCTGATGGCCCGAGGATTAATTGAGGTTGTTGCCAATGGCTCAAACACTTGCCCGTAGGGCCGCAAAATGCGTTTTCTTCCTACTCATAACACTTGTTGTGGGCAGATCTATTGGTGGCGCTGAAACGTATATCTCTCAGGATTTCGCCCGAAAGGTTGCTGTGCTTATCAGCGGCGAATCCAATATAGAAACCCTCTACGACGCCTATTTCTACATTGATTTTGTCATCGTGGTGTCCATCACCACGGCTGTTTACTTAATAACCATGAAGTTAGTCAAAAAAATAAGGAGCAAGTGAAATGCCAATCCCTCCGTATATGTGGCTTAAAGACGATGGTGGCGCAGATATTCGAGGATCTGTTGATGTTCATGATCGTGAAGGCAGCATTGAAATCATCGGTATGAGCCACGGTATTAACCTGCCAGTAGACGGCTCTAATGGTAAAATCACCGGCACGCGCCAGCATTCATCAATGTTGATTGAGAAAGAAGTCGATAGCTCCACGCCTTATCTGTACAAGGCTGCAGCCACCGGTCAGACGTTAAAAAGCGCTGAACTTCGCTTCTACAACATCAGCGATGCAGGCCAAGAGGTTTGCTATTACACGGTGCTGATGGAAAACGTGAAAGTCACCGGCGTTAACTGCGGCGTGGCCAACGTAAAGCTTGCTGGCAATGACAAACTAAACCATACGGAAAGCGTCAGCCTGCAGTATGAAAAAATCACTTGGCGTATTGTGGATGGTAATATTCAATATACCGATGCATGGAATGAGCGTCCTACTGCTTAACGTAAGGCTGAGCTGATGTAGGGAATGGCTTTGGTAGCGCTGACGGCATCGTTTAATAAGTACTATGCGTTGTCGTCAGCAAATAAGCCACTAGAGTAGCGCTTAAGTCTTTACTCAATTGTCATCGCAAGTTCGCAAAGGTTTCTATAGTCATCTAATGTTATCGAATTATTTAGATGGAAGTCGATGTAACTAATTTCAATTAACAGAGGCGTACGATATTGAGTAGTTGTGGGCAAAGATATATTTTCTCCTGTGATATCTACATTTCGATTAATATCTGGCCGACTTATATTCTGACTAAGCCGGATGAGGGCATTGGATGGTTGCTCACGAGTATATTTATTTCTCAAAAGATGGATTAACATACTAATCAAATTTAACGGTGTATACTTCTGCCTTACACTATCATATGGTTTGAAGGCAGCGGCACCGCCAGGAATTATACTTTGATCAACACACACAAGCGAGTATGTTAAATCAATCCCTTCTTTACGATATCTTGAGCTAGCCAATTTAAAAATCTCATCTTTATTCACACTTCCATAAATTAGAGTTCCATATAGATCATATTCAATCATTTCAGTTGCTATCAAAAATGAAAGTAAAAAAAGATCGACAGGCTTATTAGAGAAGATTATTGCAGAGTCAACTCGATCAAGCCATAAGTTAGCAGTTCTCAAATCCATTCTATAGTAGTCAGCAATGTAAATAAGAATGCTTGAAATTGTAAGCGATGGCTTTTCCTCTTCATTTAAATTAATGAAATATAATGGTTTTTCATCATAAACAATATATGGGTTAGATTTCTTTAATCTGTTTTCAATGAAGACTTTTAATGATTGCTGGCTTAACGTAACTGTTCTGTGAAAAAAACGGTCCAAATATTTTCCTGAATTGAATCCATCACCATAAACTGCTCTAATTGAGTGCTGCAGTTGTTCTTTATCTGTAGCGATAACGAAAACGACATTTGTTATATCAAATAGATGCTTCACAGTTTCTAGCATCTGTATTGCATAAGTTGGTCGACAACGGTCCAGTTCATCAATAAAAACAAAAAGTGGCAGTTCAATCTTATCTTGGGTAGCTAATACAGCTCGCAACCACTCAGTGATGGACTTTTTAAACTCTCCAATTGATTCATTTGTCTCAACGTGTGATTTGATTAGCTCATCAACAACTTTTTCACCTAACTCATCAAGATCTTCTATATCCTCAAGCCCATCAATATCTAAACCTAATTTGTTTTTTATTATGGTTTTAGTTGCGATTGGAGCAAGGTTTTTAAATAGCCTCCATGACTTTTTAAATCCAGAACTCTCAATTATTTTCTTGTCTGTGTTTTTTATTAAGCAACTTCTAATTTCAGACACAACGGTAAGTAATGGGTCGTTAGAATGGTCATTTGCCCAGCAATCTATGTAGACCGTAGGGTATTTACCCTCTAAAACATGAAGCCATCGTCTAAGAAACCAGCTTTTTCCTGCACCCCATGAAGCATTCAAGTTTAATACATAACTATTGTCAATGGCTTTCGATAATAAAAACTCAGTGAGGAACTCAGCATGTTTCGATCTTGATAAACTGTCTGCAGGAAGATGTTCATACTCACTACTCCAGTCAAAAATCAATTCAGCACTCATATAATGTATCCCTCATCAATCTATTGAAGTTAAATTAACCTAGTTATCTAACTACTTTTTCATATCAAATGAAAATATGAATATTACTCTTGTGAGAACTTTATCTTCATGTGGGGTAATAAGCATGCGTTGCAATCTCAAAACTAAGTCAATACATATGAGATCTATCGTCATCATATTCACTATCTTTATGAGTAATATTACATTTGCTACGGAACTCGACGAACTCGCCACCACCCAACGCCTACTAGACCAAGTCCAGCTCTCCCTCGACCGCGCCCGCACTGTCGCTGCACAGTCCGATCCTAATAATCGCCGCCGCTACTTGTTCGATTACAAGAAAGCCAATGAAGACCTCAACACCATGCGTGCTGGCATCGACCGATACACGCAGCCTTCGCGTGCGCAGCCGCTGGATTACGGCAAGGTCAGCGGCGATTACACGCGAGGCCGTCCGCTATGGCGATGACTGCCGCGCAGATCAACGCTTTTAAAACGGCATCCGGCAACATCGATATTAGCATTCTGTATCTGGTGTCTGTCGGGCTACTACTGTGCGTGCTGTTTCTCTGGGCAGCATGGGCGGCGGTGGATGTCTGGCATGGCTGGGCAAATACCAAAGTCAGGGATGCCGCGCTTGCCCGATTTGTTATCCGTTCCGTGGCTTTACTGATCGTCTGCATCTGGATGTTCGCCAGCTAACGCAGACATTTTCGAAGTGCCTTTACCCGTCAAAGAGGAATGTTCCATGAAATCAAAGTTAGTTCGCTTGTCTCATTTCAAAGACCGTCAGGTTATGCGTCTGGGTTCCGGGTTGATTCTGGCCTGGTTGTCCTGCAAACCGGCACTGGCTGATCTGCCATCCGTTGAAGCACCAGAATCTAGCGGCGGCACCGGATTGATGGGCCAGATCAAAGGTTACGCGCAGGACTTCATTGTCTTTGCCGGACTGCTGGTTTGCGCCGTGGCATTTATCAACGTTGCAACCAGCGCGGTGCATACGTTCGTTGAAGTGCGTAACGAGCGCGCCACCTGGACCAAGTTTGGCTCCATCGTGGCAACCGGTGTCGTGTTGCTGGTCGCGACTATCTGGCTGCTCGGTCAGTCTGCCGAAATCATTCTCTAAGGGGATAAGCATGCAGACCATCCGTTTCCTGCCCGATCGACTGAATGCCGAACCTGTCGTGTTTCGCGGCTTCACCACGCCGGAATTAGGGCTGGCGGCATTGATTGGAATAGCGGTTGGAGGCGTGGTGTGTCTGCCGTTTTTTCCACTGCTTGGCTGGGTCATCATCCCTACCGGGATGTTGCTCATGCCGCTGCTACTCATTGCGTTTGGCGGGCGCTGGATGGCCCGCCTTAAACGCGGCAAGCCAGAAAACTATATCTGGCAGCGGCTGGAGGAGAAGAAGCGCCGGATGGGCTATGGCGATCGCTCTCTTATCATCAGCTCACACAGCTGGTCTCTGCGCCGTACACCGAAGGGAGCCGGAAAATGAGCCAGTTCCGTAATGCTATTCAACGCAGCGATCAGCACATCAAATCGCTGCGCATCGCCTGCGCTTTCCTCATTCTGTTGGTGCTAATCACGTCATCCGGTTGGATGCTCGCGCCACGCAGCATGACCATTCATAACCCGCCAGACTTGCGCACCGGCAGTACGCGCCCCTGGTGGGAAGTGCCGCCGTCATCGGTTTACGCTTTTGCTTTCTATATCTTCCAGCAACTCAACGCATGGCCGAAAAACGGTGAGGTGGATTATCCCGCCAAAATTCGGGCGCTGTCGCCATACCTGACACCGGGCTGCAAAGACTTTCTGGAAAGAGATGCTACCGAGCGCACCAACCGCAACGAGCTGATTGACCGCGTGCGCGTGGTGTATGAAATCCCCGAGCGCGGCTACAGCACTAAAAGCGTCACTGTGCGTGACCGTGACAACTGGGTCGCGCAGCTGGATTTGGTCGCGGATGAGTATTTTCATACCGAGCCTGTGAAGCGCGCGATGGTGCGCTACCCGATGAAAATTACGCGCTGGAATGGCGATCCTGAAACCAATCAGTTCGGCCTGGCGCTGGATTGCTACGACAGCGTGCCGCAGCGTCTGGAGGCCGCACCACCTGAACCTCAGCCTGAGCATAAGGGGATGTTTTGATGAATACGCTCACCAGATTGCATGTTGCCTGCAGGCTGATGTTCGCGGTGTTGCCAGTGGCAACACTTACGCCGAATCCGGTTCAGGCGGTTGAGTTGATGAAATGGGAGCGCATCCCGCTGCAGGTCACGCTCAAGGTTGGCCAGGAGCGCGTGGTATTCGTCGATAAAAACGTGCGCGTCGGTATCGCGCCAGCGCTGAAGGGCAAGCTGCGCGTGCAAAGCACGGGCGGAGCGGTGTACCTGAAAGCGAACGAGGCGTTTTCCCAGACCCGCGTCCAGCTGCAGGATGTGGAGAATGGCGAGATCATCATGCTTGATGTCACCGCTGGCGCGAAAGGTTCAGCAGAGCCGGTAAAGCTGGTTTATGAAGGTGGCGACAGCGAAGCCTCAGTTAATCCAGAGAAAGCCGACACAGCCAAAGAAGAGAAGAAAGTCAGCTACTCCGCACCGCTGCCGGTACTGCTCACGCGTTACGCATCGCAGCGATTGTATGCGCCGCTGCGCACGGTTGAGCCGGTTCCCGGCGTGCGTTCGCTGCCGCTACATTTACCCAAACGCATTACCACGCTTTATCCTGCCGAGCCGTTAGAGATCCAGCCTATCGCAGCATGGGCGGTGCAAACTCAGAACGTGGTGGCGTTTCGCGTCCGCAACATGACCAGCCGTAAAATCGTTCTTGATCCCCGCTCGCTGCAGGGCAAGTTTGTCTCCGCCACTTTCCAGCACCGTTTCCTCGGTTTGGTTGGCACGCCTGAAGACACCACCATGCTCTATCTGGTGATGGATTCGCGCCCCGAAAACGCATTGATTCCTGAAGCGAAGGTGAGTCACAAAGCGCGAGGTAAACAGCATGCAGATTAAATCGAACACGCTGGTCAAAGTGCTGGTGCCGGTCTTCCTGCTCGCGGGCGTCGCGGTGGGCATGAAAAGTTGCAGCATCAAGAATGAAACAGAGAAAACCAGCGCTACGCCAGAAAAGCCCAAAGCGCTGGCCGACCTGACGCCTGCCGAACTTAAGGCGCTGGGCGTCGAAGGTGATACGCCAGAAGATACGTTACGTACGCTGGTTGGCACGCTCAAAACCATTCGCGGCAAGCAGGAGACGCTCGACCGCCAGAATCTCGATTTGGTCAAAGAAAACGAGCGACTGCGTACGCGCAATCAGAATGTTGCCGGTCAGGTAAACGAAGCGGTTTCGAATTATCAAAAAATTGCCGAAGATCGCCGCCAGCAGCTGCAGCAGGAACAGCAATCACTGACCAGCAAAGTGCAGGAGCTGAGTAATCAGTTAGCCAAACGCATGGCGACTGATAAACAGGATCGGAGCAATAGCGATATTCCACTGGGACTCGGCCTGGATGATGTTGCCAGTGGCAACACCAGTGAAGGCGTGATGTGGGTATCACCCAGCGATCAGCGCAGCAGCGGCACAGATACTGGTGCAGCTAACAGCGACGGCAAATCGGTAATGGGTGGATTCCCGACATCGTTCCTCGGCGATAACGCGCTGAGTAAGAGCAAAAGCAACTACGAGCAAAAGGTGAAAGGCTACTCCAACAGCCAGAAAGAAGAGGAAAGCATCGATCCGGTTTATACGCTGCCGGAAAACTCCACGCTGATTGGCAGCAAAGGCATGACCGCGCTGCTGGGGCGTGTGCCGATTAATGGCACCGTCACCGATCCTTATCCATTCAAAGTGCTGATTGGCCGCGACAACCTGACGGCCAACGGCATCGATTTACCTGACGTTGAAGGCGCGATTGTTTCCGGCACGGCATCTGGCGACTGGACGCTCTCCTGCGTGCGCGGCCAAGTTAACTCCATCACCTTCGTCTTCAGCGATGGCCGGGTGCGCACGCTGCCGCGCCCGGATAACAACGGCAAGAGCAACGGCCAGGATGGCGGCAAGAAGCAGGACGGCGGCATCGGCTGGATCTCGGATGAAGCCGGGATTCCCTGCATCAGCGGCACGCGGAAATCCAACGCATCAACGTATCTGCCAACGCTCTTCGCGCTTTCTGGCGCTGCCGCTGCCGGTGAAGCGCTCAACGAAAATCAGCGTACCGGGCAAACCAATGCTTATGGCGGCGTGACATCCACGCTAACCGGCGATGCCGGACAGGCGGCGATGGGCAAAGCGATTGCCGGTGGCGTCGGTGATGTATCCGAATGGGTGAAACAGCGCTATGGACAAACCTTCGACGCAGTGTATGTGCCGCCCGGTGCGAATCTGGCCGTTCACATTACGCAGCAGCTGGCGATCGATTATGAAGATAAAGGCCGCAAGGTACGTTACGACTTCAGCGTGCCGGGTAATGCCGCGCGCATCGGACTGGACTAAGGGGATTGCGAATGAACAGAGCATTTATGCCGGTCGCGTTCGCCGCGCTGGTTTCAGTCATTTCAGGCTGCAGCACGTCGAAAGATGAAATGCTGCCAGCGGGCGACAGCAACATGCTGGAGTTGTGGCAAGGTAAAGGCGCGAGCGGCTCGGCTCAGCGCGGCGCACAGGGACGTGAAGCGCTGCGCCGCCCGCTGAGTGAAACAGAAGACCAGCGCACCGACAAACTCGACCATTCATACAGCCGTACGCAGGAAAGCGAGATCACTCAGCAGTTCCCGCGCCTGCCAAATCCCGACATGGTGATGTACGTGTTTCCGCACCTTGCCGGTGGCAACTCGCCGGTTCCCGGCTACAGCACGGTGTTTCCGTTTTACAGTCAGGTGCAGTACGCCTTGCCGGGTGAGCGCACGGAGGATCTGTAATGATGTTTTCCCTGTTTAAAAAGCCCGCCTCAGAAGCCAGCAACATCCCTGAAAGCAGTCAGCCGCAGCCATTGCCCCGCCTTGGCAAAATGACGGTGCAGGATGAAGCGGCGCTGTATCACGCCAAACCGTCCATCATTGATTACCTGCCGTGGGCCGAATATCTGCCGGAAGATAAATGCCTGCTGCTTGATGACGGCATTTCAGTCGGCGCGGTTTATACCATCACGCCGATTTCATCCGAGGGGCGCACCGCCGCGCGCCTGGAGGAAATCCGCGATCAGGTGGAAGATGCGCTGCAGGACAGCTTGGAAGAAGACGACATCTCGCCGTGGGTGGTGCAGTTCTTTTGCCAGGATGAGGACGATCCATCGGCCTATCTGAACACGGTCAAAGAGTACGTAAAACCCTGGGCGCGCGGCACGAAATTCACCAACGCCTGGCTGGGTGAAACCGAGCGCCATTTACGGGACATCGCCATTCCAACGGGATTGTTCCGCGACACGCTGGTCACTGGCCAGCCGTGGCGCGGGCAGCAGCGCCGCACGCGCATGGTGATTTATCGCTGGGTGCCAGGTGCCGCCAAGGGTGTGAAAGACGTTCATGCACTGCCTCCCGTTACCATGCTGAATCAGGTTTGCGATCGGCTGGCGGCATCACTTGGCGCATCTGGCGTTGCCTGCCAGCGACAAACCGGTGCGCAAATTCATGAATGGTTGCTGCGCCTGTTTAATCCTGATCCGCAGCACGGATTAAGCAAAGAAGCGTTTTACGCCGCCGCGAAGCATCATGATGCTGAAGCGGGAGAGCTGCCGATGGCCAACGATTTTGCCGAAACGCTATGGTACACGCCGCCGCGTTCGGACATCGAAAACGGCGTGTGGTGGTTCGACGATAAACCGCATCGCGCGATTGCCATCGAGCGTCTGCGCCGCCCGCCTGAACCCGGCATGCTAACTGGCGAAATGGCGCGCGGCGAACATATCAACGCGCTGATGGATCTGCTGCCCGAGGGCACGGTGGTTTCACTGACCATCGTTTCCCAGCCGCAGGACGTGCTGGAAAACGACTTCATCAAGCTGGCCAAAAACGCCGTAGGTGAAAACACCGAATCCGGGCGCGTGCGTGAGGATGTGCGCGAAGTGAAAGAGTATCTTGGTCGCCGTCACAAACTTTATCGCGGTGCGCTGACCTTCATGCTGCGTGGCAACGATCTAGCCGACCTTAACCGACGCCAGCAGAACATGTCGGCGGTGCTGCTGACCTCTGGCCTGCAACCGGTACGACCTGAATACAACGTTTCCCCGCTTAACACCTGGCTGCGCGCAGTGCCGATGTGTTTTAACCCGCAGAAGGACCGCCGCCACTGGTATACGCGCCTGACGTGGGTGCAGCATCTGGCGGGTTTGCTGCCGGTAACAGGCCGTGCCACCGGCAGCGGTCATCCCGGCTTCAGCTTCTTCAATCGCGGCGGTGAACCGCTGACATTCGACCCGATGAATAAGCAGGACCGCACGCAGAACGCGCATATGCTGTTGTTCGGACCAACCGGCGCGGGCAAGTCAGCTACGCTGTGCGCGACGCTTTCCCAGCTAATGGCCATTCACCGCCCGCGTCTGTTTATTGCCGAAGCCGGTAACTCGTTCGGCCTGTATGCCGACTATTGCGAAAGCCTTGGCCTGACGGTGAATAAAATCGGCATCCGTCCCGGCTGCGGCGTAGGCCTGGCACTGTTCGCCGACGCGCATCAGTTGCTCGATCTCAAGCCTGAGCAGCTGCAGCTCAACGAAGCCGACATCCCGGACGCCGATGAAGACGACGGTGATGAACAGCGCGACATCCTCGGTGAAATGGAGATCGCCGCGCGCATGATGATAACCGGTGGCGAAAAGCGCGAAGAGGAACGGTTAACGCGCTCTGACCGTGGCCTGATCCGTGAAGCCATCATGATGGCTGCGCAAACCAGCTACGACGAATCGCGTCAGATGATTGCTGAAGATCTGCAGACTGCGCTGTTTGTCATCGCGCGCGATAACAGTGTGGACAGCAGCGGCCAGCCGTTGCTGACCGAACGCCGCCGCGCACGCGCCGATGAGATGGCCGGTGCGATGTCGATGTTTACCAGCGGCTTTGAAGGCGAGCTGTTCAACCGTCCGGGAACGCCGTGGCCAGAAGCCGATGTCACGCTTATCGATTTGGGCACGCTGGCGCGCGAGAACTATAGCGCGCAGATGGCTCTGGCGATGGTTTCACTGGTGAACACCATCAACAACATCGCCGAGCGCGATCAGTATCTCGACCGCGAAATCGTCTTTGCCATCGATGAAGCGCACATCACTACTACCAATCCGCTGCTATCGCCATACATGACCAAAGTGGTCAAAATGTGGCGTAAGCTCGGTGCCTGGCTGTGGATGGCGACGCAGAATCTGGCGGATTACCCGGACATCGCCGAGAAGATGCTGAACATGGCCGAATGGTGGCTGTGCCTGACGATGCCACCTGATGAAGTGGAGCAAATCGCACGCTTTAAGAAGCTGAGCGATGAACAAAAATCGGTGCTGCTTTCCGCCAGTAAGCTGCCGCGCTGCTACACCGAAGGTGTGGTGCTGTCGAAGAAAACTGAAGCACTGTTTCGGGCCGTGCCGCCCAGCCTTTACCTCGCTCTCGGTATGACTGAGAAAGAGGAGAAAGCCGAACGCCGCAAGCTGATGAAACAACATAACTGTAGCGAGCTGGAAGCTGCAGTGATCGTTGCGCGTCAGCTTGATGCAGCGCGTGGTCTCAAGTCTGCCGCCGCATAATCAGGGAGCCGTATGTTAAAACTAAAATATCCCGTACCCCATATCACCACAGCAATTTCCCGGCATGCCGCGCGCACGCTGTTTACTTTGATGCCGCAGGGTGAACCTGAAATCCTGGTGAGCGATCTGACATTACTGGACAGGCTATGTGATGAAATCCGTACGCGCGTTAATCCACCTATATTGATCACCAGCCATCCTCAGCGCGTTGGTAGCCATTCCTGCCTTGCGCTGCACTTCAAAGGCAAGCTGTGCAGCTCGATTGACCTGCTGATTACAGTGAATAGTCACCTTAGCTGGCCAACGGAGGATGACTATCATCATCCGCGCTGGTACATGACCGTTGTAGACGCCGCCGACCTGCTTTACCTGGAACTTTATCTGGCGCATAAACTTGCAACTAAGCACACAAAATGACGCAGAAATCAGACCTCACTTAATTGTGTACTGGTCCTGAAATCAGCATAGTGTGCCCGTCTTCAGTCCAAAGGTTACATCTTCCCACTGGTAAGTTGTTCTGCACCCCTTTGGGCTGGGGATTTATTTAATTCTGCAATCCGGCACAGAGTTGTTTACTGTGTTGCTCATTTTTCAAGCGCAACGTAATGGCTTCACTCACTTTGTGGAGTAAGTCTGATGAAAGCGCTGCTTCCATTTGTATTGCTGCTCTTGGTATCGCCTACTTTTGCGGCGATCACCGTTTTTACCACTGCAAATCATCCTGCCATCAATGCTGATGCCAATACTCGCGTCGTTTTTCTCGATGCACCAGACAGGCTACAGAATTCGATGTTTGGCCAGTTCAGCAGTGATCCTGCTAGCGCTGCTCAGGAGGCGAAAAGCGGCCTGCAGCAAATGAGCGCTGAACAACAGCAGCAGATAGTTGAAGCCTGGCGAGGCGTAATCGCTGCATGGAAGTTGGGCATCGAGAAGTATCCCGCCGTGGTGTTTGATGACGTTGATGTGGTGTATGGCACCACTGATATAGATCTTGCCAGCAACATTCGCACGCAAGGTGGCCACCAATGACGCGCGCGAAACTGGCTGGCGCTGCGTTGCTTTTCGCTGCAGTGCAGCCAGCAACTGAAGCGGCGATCACCAGCGCCCAGATAATCGCCAGCGCGGTTTCTCCCTCATGCATCAGTTGGCGCGTCAGTGGGATTTGCTACTGGCTGTTCTGCACGCCCTTTGGGTGCAAGGTGCGCACATCGGTGAAAGTGACGCACTTCATCCCGGAAGCGGTTGTATCGACATATGCTCAACCCGGCGCGAACCCTTGGAGTGAAATGGCGTTCGTCAGCCAGACTGCGGGCGGTCTGGAAAATGGCATGTATGGTGTGCCAGCCGGTGGCGGCAACGAGGAGCTAAAAGCGCCGGGTAAACGCAAAACCAATCTGCACTTCAAATATGCCGACGCGATTGGCCATCCTGCCACTTCGCTGATTGGCGGCAGCATCTCTGGCTATTCCTGCAAAAGCGCCGCAACGCCGTTGACCCCTTATTTCCTCAGCACGCTTGATACGCTGGCATGGCGTAGCGGCATACCGGAATCGCTCTATCCGGAAGCTATGGTGCCAGGCATGCGCGAAATCGGCAGCCAGGCAACGGCCAACATGTGGAGCAACGTCTATCCGCGATCGGGCTTCGTCACGCAGACCGATGACGATAAAGCGGCGGCTGTGGTGGCTCAACGAGTGGCCGACATCATCACCCGTACTGGTCAGCCTCACGTTTATCAAACCCTCAAAGGCAATCCATCCCCCGGCTACTGGCCGCCCGGTCCTGTCGAAGAAAATACCGGATTCAAAAATCACAAATGGCAGCGGTTGTCGCCGCAACTCAGCGAAACTTGCGCGGTATTCCCGGATGGCAATTTCACTCCAGCGGTTGATGGTAATGAAGCCTTTGCACTCTGGCAGCCATACAGTTGCTGCCAGCGACGCGGCCAGACCTTCCTCTACAGCACCGACTTTGGAGGTGAATCATGATCCCTCGTTTTTCATTCGCCGCGACTGCATTGCTGATTGCTACCAGCGCTCATGCATTTGATGTTTCGCTGCCGCAGGTGCAGGACAGCAGCATGGGCTACGGCAAAAGTGCCAGCGGCGCAGTATCAGATAAGCTGTTTTATACCCTTGGCGGCGGTTCGGTGATTTCGCAGCCAGCCACACGCAGCAGCATGCAGAAATTGGGGCTGGATGTTGGCTGGAGCTCAGATCTGCAATGCGGCAACTTCGATCTGAAAACCACCGTCGGCAATCAGCTCAACGGCATGACTAACGGCTTCAAAAATCTGATGGGCGATGTGATTCAGGGTGCAACCGGCGCAGTGGCCAGCCTCCCCGCGATGGTGATTCAGCGCGCCAATCCCGGCCTGTATGAAATGCTCACCAACGGCGTGTTGCAGGCAAATGTGGCATTCGACAAGGCGCAGCTCAACTGCCAGAACATGGCTAAGCGCATGGTGGATTTCTCGGACTCCAGCAAATGGACGCAGCAGGCTGCGATGGATGAGTACAAGAAGCTGGTGAACAGCGGCGATGCGGATGCGATACGTGTTAATGATGCCGGTGAAAAAGTAACGGGCGAGTCAGGCAGCAATTGGGTTGGTGGAGAAAAGCGCGGCGGACGTGGCCAGCGCGCGATTCGCCCGACTCATGACCTCACTGCAGCGGGCTACAACATGATGAACAACCTGGCTGTTACCAGCACCGGCAGCGTGACAGGTGACAGTTGCAATGGCGGCAGCTGTGGAAAATTTGCCAACTCTGAAGAAGCCGCAGCAGCCGTGGTAAAAGTACTAGGCGATCGTTCAATTCGTACCTGTAAAGATGCCGCGCAATGCACCGATGGCGATATCGATCAGCAACCTGGAGCCAGCGTCGCCGGAACCGGTTTTTCACCGATGTTGGAAGAAGCCACACGCATCAACGGCGAGCAACTGGTGAAGCTGGTTAATGGCACGGAGAAACCCAACGCCGAGAACCTGGCGAAACTGCGCACCGGCAGCCTGGCGATCACCAGCGGCGTAATCAAAGCGCTGCAACGCGACCCGGATAATGCGGCGCTGGTTGGCCGTCTAGCGGGTGAACTGGCGATGGCTGACACGGTTGAAACTGCGCTGCTGATGCGCCGCATGATCGTTACCGGACAGTCAGAGCCAAACGCGGCGGCAATGCCTGAAGCGCTCCAGGAAGGCGATCGCCGCGTTGAATCGCTCGATCGGGAAATCAACGCACTCAAGAATGAAATGGAACTGAAGCGCGAATTGGCACGTAATTCCGTACTGACCATCATCGATCGCGAAAACAATCGCGCCACCTCTAACCCGCAGCGCCAGCCGCATGAAAATACTGATTCGCGTTTCAATCAACTTTCCGCGCCATCCGGGGAGGAGTGAGATGCGTAAATTTCTGAAGGTTTTCGCATGGCTGTTAACGTTCACCGCAATAGTCTGCATCGCCCTCGCTTTATTCTGGTTTGCGAGTAAATCACCTGAAGCACTGACGCATCTCATGCGCTGGTTCGATAGAACCTGGGTGGTATGGCTGATATGGCGGCTAGTGATTTATGCGGTAACTGCTTACTTCGCCTATCAATGCTGGCAATTGAAGAAATCATATCCTGCCTGGCGTCGCATGATTCTGCGCATCTGCAGCATTGGCATGCTCTACATCGTCGTCATGGAATGGGCGCTGTACTCCACAACAGGAGGCCACTGATGAGCACGAACAGCTATCTGGAGTTCTTTCTTACCCTGCTGGGTTGGATCATCAATAACGGCATCTGGAGTTTGCTGATATCCACTGGCCTGTTTGCAGTGCCGCTGATATTCAAAGTGGTTGGGATCTGGCTCAAGGTGCGCGAGGAAGGCGATGACGAGGGCAACAAAGGTAAGCTGTCACTGCCACGCATCGAAAACGCGCTATACAGCGCGTTTTTCGTCATGCTGGTTTGCTGCCTGCCAATCATCAATGTCAGCCTCGACAGCATTCAATACGATGAATCCCGCTCCAAGAGCTGCGGCACCTGGACGCCAAAAGCGCCGGATGAAAGCGGTTATTCAACGATAATTAGCAGCATGGATGGGCAAACGGCTGCAGCGCCAATTTGGTGGGTGCTGATGCACAAACTATCCAAAGGCATAACTCAGGCAGCTGTGGCCACTATTCCCTGCCGCCCTGATTTACGTCAGCTGCGCTTTGAAGTGCAGCACACCCGCATCAGCAATCCGGCGCTCGCCGCCGAGCTGCAGGATTTCACCAACGATTGCTATGCGCTGGCACTCTACCTGTGGAAGCAGCAGGATCAGGGACAAACTAAAGAAGAAGATGCGCTACGCGATGTTGAATGGCTCGGCAGCAACACATTTCTGAACGGCAGCGGTTATTACGATCAACTGCAATCCAAAACGCCACGCGCATCATTCCCATGGAATGAAAGCCGCGACAGCGGCAGACCTGACACCGGTCGCGGTGGCTATCCAACCTGCCGCGAATGGTGGTCCAGTGCTGATACCGGCCTTGAGGCGCGCGTGGTCGATCAGGCATCGCCGGGTATGTGGCTGCGCATGTCAGCCGCGCTAAAAATGATGGGCAAGGACAACGCCGAATATAAAGAGAGCATTGTTCGTCGTCTGGTGAGTCCGGAAAGTCTGACTGTATCGCAAAATGGCCGCACCTATGCCGGTTATGGCGGCAATGCTGATTTCACGCTGGACAACTCTGCCAGCCGTATTGGTGGTATCGCGGGTATGTCTTTGGGCAGTTTGGCGGCGTTTCCAGCATTTGATGCGATGCGCCAGGCGCTACCCATGGTGCAGGCATTATTGCTGATGGCCATTTACGTGATGCTTCCACTGATATTAGCGTTTGGTAGTTATGAGTTCAAAACCGTTATCACCGTCAGCTTTGTGGTGTTTGCACTTAATTTCCTGACGTTCTGGTGGGAGCTGGCGCGCTGGCTCGACAGCTGGTTGATGGAAGCGCTTTATAGTTCTGATACACATAGCCGCTGGAATGCGGCTGGGTTCCAGAATAGCTCTGACGATTTGATTATGAACTTTGTTATGGGCGCAATGTTTATTGTCTTGCCTGCGCTGTGGATGGCGGCATTTGGATGGGCTGGGATCAGAGTTGGTGGGATGGCTGAGATGTTTTCGAATGGTGCCAAGAACGTGCAGGGTGCTGCAGGGAAAGCCGGGGAGTCTGTTTCGAACTCCATGATTAAATAAAATAAATACCAGAAAATATTGGTAGTTTAACTTAAGCTGGTTTTTAACTTCATTATTACATTTTAATTTTAGAACACATATAAATGGGATGATAAAGATACGCATCTTACTCACGCAAAAAACATAGGAGAACTATTGAATTATTTTTCTGTTAAAGATAATTTTTCATGATAATTGAAAGATGTAAGTAAGGAGTTAGCATTTCAGATGTCTCCCTTACTGCCAATTGACTTTATAAGGATATTCAATGAGTTTGGAAGATAAACTGTCAGGCTGGACTGGCCCATCTAGCGATACTGAACAGCAAAAACAAGAAAGAACCGAGCGTATGATTCGTCAAGCTTTAGATTCGCATGAGCCACTTAAAAGTTGTGAATTTAAAGTTTATGCTAAAGGTTCTTACGCTAATAATACAAATGTGCGATCAGACAGTGATGTTGATATAGCTGTTGAGTGTCAAAACGCATTTTATTGGGAAGCCGATAATGATGCTAATCGTATTCCGGGTGAACCCTATAATGGTGAGTGGACCCCATCAAAACTTAGAAAAGAAATAATTGATGCACTTGAGAAAAAATTCCCAAATCAAGTCGATACTTCTGGTTCCACCGCTATTCAGATTAACTCTAATTCGTCCAGAGTAGATGCAGATGTTGTTCCATGCTTTAGTTACATTCGTTACATGAAGCATGGAAATATAAACGGGACAAAAATTTTTAAGACTGATTCTAGCAGTATTGTTAACTATCCGGATCAGCAATTAAAAAATGGAACTGCGAAGAACGTACGAACTGGATATTTATACAAAAGAGGTGCACGTTTACTTAAACGCGTTGAAAATGCTATGGCAGAAGATGGAACTTTTCGTGAGCTTCCATCATTTTTTATGGAATGTCTAGCATATAATTGCCCAGATAGTATTTTTGCCAAACCAACATGGACCGAACGTCTATGCGCCATGCTTATACATATCTTTGAATCATTGCAAGGCGAGGAGCCTGAATACAATCGCTGGCTAGAAGTGAACGAATGCTATTACCTGTTCCACTCCGGACAAAAGTGGAGCCGTAAGGATGGCCGCGATTTTGCTGAAGCAGCATGGTATTACTATGGATTCGACAAATGAGAAACGCCACCCTTAAAAATTCAATCTATATACTGGTCAGCTGCTCTGCCATTGCTTGGCTATCTCTTGCCTATATCAATGATATCGATTTATCCAAGTTAAAAGACTTTATGGGACTTGTGCCAAAAGTAGTTAGCATAGATCTATTGCTTATAGCAGTTTTTGCTAAATGGGGCTGGAAACTCAAAGTTTTTAGGGGCTGGCTCGTTCCTTTCCCAAATTTGAATGGTACTTGGCTGGGTTATATATATTCCAGTTGGACAAATCCAGCTACAGGAGAAAAGCCACCAAAAATACCTGTGATGCTTACGATCGAGCAATCTTTCTTTCGTTTTAGCTGTAAGATGCGTACAACTGAAATGGAGAGCATTTCTTATTCAGAAAGTTTTTCAATAGATACTGATCGGCAAATTAAAAATATGTCTTATTCTTATAGTTCAAGGCCAAGATTGAGCCTAAGTGAACGCAGTGCCATTCATGATGGAACTATCGTTTTTAATATAATTGAAGGTGCGAGTAAGAAATTAGAAGGAAGATATTGGACGGAAAGACTAACAAAAGGTGAAATAGTCCTTAACCATCATTGCAATGAGCTAATGGAAGATTTTCCGTCCAACATTGAAGAACACCCAGTTACGGAGGTTGAAAATAAAAGATAATATACTTTCCTTAAAAGCATGCGTGAAGAATAAAATTTGCGCATGTGGAAAATTCAAAAGTCACCACGCCGTAGTTGGATAAAAATCAATAATTAATTCGGGCGACCTCTTCAGTCGTCCATTTTATATCCGCCAGAATAGTAACCATATCCTTCAGGCCCATCACGATATCCGTCGTTGAAGTCATAAGTGTCATCATTATTGGATGCTCCGTAGGTTTTAGGCAGAGCGACCGCTGCAAGTAGAATAATGATTGGTCCAATTATACCTATAGCATAATAGAGAAGTGATGAAGCTAAGATCATGATCGTGATAATCATGAGTATGTATAGCATACTTACTAGATTCCTTCTGAATCTTGACTGCCCAGCATTAACCAACATTTTGTACCTAACACGACGAAAAAAAATGAAGACTGCTCGAACCGTTCTACCTGCTTTCATCCCATTGAGATAAGAATTGTTCTGCATGCAGCCTCCGTCATTGATCTAAATTCATTCATTAAGCATTACCCTTCTTGGTCATTTTTTCAACTATAAAATCCCCCTAGACTATTTGACCTCAAAGACCATGCTTGCTAAGTTTTACCTGTTGCCATAGTTGTTTACGCAACCAACAAAGCCCTCATGACCTGAAAGGGGCACCTTGACGGCGGTCATCAGCGAAAGTTTCAGCAGCCTGTGAGAAACGCTTTTTGGCGGCTGCATCCGGGATAACCGGCAAGCTACTCAACCTTTGCAAGTAGCGGGTAAGAGCAACGCCCAAGGTTTCCACCACTTCACTACGGTTCAATCAACTTCATCTCATCGATACCAGCTACAGCGCATGGCCAGTTTGCGTGATCGTTTCCGCCATTTGGAACATTTGGCGACGAACGGACCTCGCAAATACAGGCAGAAGCTGCGCGGCGTCACTTGCGTTGGCGCGTAGCAACAACCAAGTGACGCGCGCAGCGCGTATACGTCAACACCACGTAATACGGCCTTCTGCGACGACGCTTACCGTCTGACCAACACGTAGTCCGTTATTACAACCATCAACCGCCCCAACATTCAGTGAACGTTGGCAACTTATCTGAGGAGGAAATCAACGCGATATCAAGGCGACGTCAGCGAACCTGACGGACGGAGGCGTCCTGAGTAATCAGGAACCGGCATTAGCCGCGATCAGCTCTGAGAGCTGTGGAGACCTCGCAACAACTCAACATTTCGCCGCCCCGATGCACAGATATCCGCTGAGACGCAGGAAGCGCAAACTAAAACCGTGCCGTCGGGGTAGAGATGTTTTTTGGAGGATGTATGCCGAGAGGAAACAAGCAGTTCAGCAAACAGCTGGTGACGTTGGCAAGACAATCTGGCGGCAGTTTCAAAACCGTTGCCGATCGTTCGCGCATAGCAGCACGGCTGGCTGAGCAGATGCTAAAACTTAACATCCAGATCAGGGATGTGCACCATATCAAAACCCATCACATCGAACATTACGTGCGTAGTCGCCTGGCGGATGATATTTCAAAACGCACGCTGCAGAACGAAATGGCGGCGCTGCGCGCGATTCTGGCCACTGCAGGCAGAACAAAACTGGCCGATCCGAAGCATGAAACGTTGAGTAACGATGCGCTCAACCTGTCTGGTGCCAGTCGAGCCGGATCAAAGACGGCGATTACGGACGAGCGCTTTCACGAGGCGCTCGCCCTCGTGCGGAGTAAAGATGAAGGTGTCGCGTTGGCGATGGAGATTGCGCGTTATCTCGGATTGCGAACGGAGGAAGCGGTACAGTCGGCGAAATCGCTTAAGACGTGGCAGCAGGCTCTGGCGCACGGAGATGAACGGTTGCGCGTGGTGTTCGGTACAAAAGGCGGCAGACCGAGAGACACAACGGTCGTCAGGCGTGATGAACTTGTGCGGAGCTTAAATGCAGCAGTGGCATATTCGTCAGAACATGGCGGCAAGTTGGTTGATAAAGCTGGACTAAGGAGCGCGATCGACCGCTACCGCAATGTGGTTAAAGAAGCTGGGCTTACAGGCAAAGAAGCACCGCATAGCCTGAGATATGCGTATTCGCGAGAGGCTACAGAGTGGCATATGAAAAATGGCCTCAGCAGGAAAGAAGCTGAGGCGATGGTTTCAATGGATTTGGGGCATGGAGATATGAGGGGGGCATATATTTCTAAAGTTTATAATTTATAACGTTCAAAAAAACGCCCTCGAAAACCAATTTCTTTTGTACCGAGAACTTATTTCTGATTCTAAAATGGCATTGTACTTATTTGAGAGGGTTAAATAGGTTTGGTTTTTTTCCTTTTCAAGAGTCGCTATGAATGAGAAGAACTCAATTAACGGCTGAACTTTTGATGTAATCAACTCATCTGTATAGTTATCATTTTCTTCATTTCTCTTATCACCCGCATCACCAGCTATGAAGTATGAATTAATTACTTGAATTAAATTAATATCCTTTATTGACTCATTCAATTTTCTCTTTGCTTCAAATCCTTTTATGTCAATTCCTTCCAAACGGATTTTGCTGTCGTCATCAATGCCTTTGAAATTATCCAAAGTTCCTGTTACAAGTGCCACGTTTATATAGGTTTGATGTAGTTCATCACGACATTTCGATAATGAATTTCTATGTTCATCAGCATTACCAGAAAAATCCCCTGCATTTTTCAAAAGACCCACCAAATATTCTTTATACTCATTTGTCAATCTAGGTGACTGCCCCTTCAGCATTAACTTATACTGATTCATCATTACCACATAGTTACCTGCCATTGAGTTGTAATCTTTAGCTAGTGAATCTCCAATATCAATACATTCTCTTTGTTTATTAACCAAGGGAGAATAGTAATCCTTCATAATATCGCCACGGAAGTTTAATTCATTTTTGTATGACTCAAGCATCATCCCAAAAATAAGCGTACCTAAGCACAAAGGAGTAATTGTCGTCAGGAGTGTTTTCCAAATGGAATCGTTAATAGATGTGCTCATTTCTGTCCCAATTTTTAGTAAAAAAACTCACAATCCTTGAATAACTATTAATTGTATACCAAAATGTCCCTATACTCTGAAGCTTCACGGACCTGAAAGAAGCGCCAACTGGCGGTCCCCATACCCGCACACCTTTAGAGCGGGTGCCATCCACGATGGTCAAGGTTCTCTCATCACCTCGCCACACGGCACGCTTTACCCACCCTAACGGGGATTTACTCCCGTTAGCGGATAAATCCCCTTTTTTCACATCTGGAGGATTTACCCATGGGCTATTGCCATTGCTACACCCAACTGAAATCTGTTCCTAACGATCAGTGGTTACTCTTAACCGTACAGTTATCAAACGTGTTTTTGATAATACAAAACCGGCACGTTCCCGGCCATAAGCAACCGTTGGTGCTATGTACAAGCGATGGCCGTTATCCACTGCTGCAGCCAGCAGACTTGATGGTACAAAGCGGTATTCGACAACCCGCTATCTCTTTTAACGGCGAAGAGAAGGAAAATCTTGAGTATGAAAGTTTCTTCCTTGGCCAACATTCGTCTGGTGGTGAATTCTGCAAGACATCGTTCAACTGGTCACCAGACCGGCCCTATGACTTTATGGTGAAAGCCACGCTACTTCTGGCACATCGATTTTGCATCGGCTGCTATGACATCTCATCGGATGGCACGCTGGCTGAATGGCTTGATGTTCAGGAGTGGCTAACTAAGCACTTAGGTGGTCAATGGCCAATACCTGAAGCAATCCTCAATAACCCCGAGTAATCAATCTCAATTTCAACCTGCCCAGTGGCGTATCACTTCGCCATTACGGGAAGGGATACGCCACGTAAGGAGTATCCCATGCCGACCAAACGCAAATCCCGTAAGTCACAAACCAACCAAGTTGATCTCTACCAGCAAGTTACCGACAAAATCGTCGCGTCGATCGAGCGAGGCGTTTTACCCTGGCGTAAACCGTGGCGAGACAGCAAGCGCTTCGCTGAATCACCAATACCATCCAATGCATCGACCGGTCGGCACTACAACGGCGTCAACATCATGCTGCTGTGGCTGTCCGCTGAGGAGCAAGGGTTCAATTCCAATCGCTGGCTAACGTGGAAGCAGGCACAAGCTGCCGGTGGCAACGTTCGCAAAGGTGAGAAAGCGACTGTCGCGGTGTTCTTCAAGCCGTTTGAGGTTGAATCCACCGACAAGGCTGGCCAACCGCGCACCAACGCACAAGGTGAAACGGTTATGGAGCAACGCATCATGTTGCGCAGCATAATGCTGTTCAATATCGAGCAATGCGAAGGACTACCGGAAAAAATCATCGGTTCTGTGCCTGAGATTCTGGATGATGAATCCGTTGATACGTTGAGCGCGCCAATCTTTAACGACATTGTGACCATTGCTGGTGAATCTGGCGTTCGCGTCAGTTACTCCGAGCAAAATCGGGCCTATTACCACTCGATGAAGGATCAAATCGTCTTGCCGCTGCGTAAGCAGTTTTTCACCGAAGCAGACTTTTGTTCGACCTTGTTGCATGAACTGGTACATGCAACCGGCCATCACAGCCGCCTGGATCGGGAAGGCATCACATCTACATCGCGTAAGTTTGGCGATCCGGTTTATGCTTTTGAAGAGTTGATTGCTGAGCTGGGCAGTGCCTTCCTTTGCGCGCATTTAGGTGTATATGGCGAGGTGCAGCACGACAGCTATATCGATCACTGGCTGAAGATACTGAAATCCGATAAAAAAGCGTTATTCCGTGCGAGCCGTATGGCGCGTGAAGCTTCCGAGCACTTGCTGAAACCGCTTCATGAGGCAGCTGAAGAAGACGCCGCCTGAAACCCAACCATCTCCTTTCGGGGATGGTTTCTTTTTTAATGGCAATTTAATCGCATTTTCCAAAAATGATTTTAGGCTGTGATTACTTGCTGCCTGGAACGATAGTGCCTCCGATCTGGAGGTGAATCATGTTCCCAAAATTACAAAGCAAGTTCAGACGCAGCAATTTTCAGCCTTCGTTACCGGCTAAACGAGAAGGCTACTTCACACCGCAAAATCATCAGTCGTTGCTCAGCACGTCTACGCGTCAGGCACAGCTCAAAAAAATCTGGCAGAGCTCGTTGCTGTCTAAATCTGCATATGACGAATTTTGCCTGGAGCCACTGCAAAACCTTGCCGAGCGTTATCAAAATTTGCCTGCCGCGCGAATCACTGGTTGGAACAAAGTCGGCGGATTGCTGGATCTCACTCTGTACCACACCGTCACTATGCTACAGCTATCTAAAGGCATGGTGCTTCCTGCCAATGCTGCACCTGAAGATCAGGCTGCGCAGTCCAGTCACTGGAACTGCGTGGTGTTCTGGCTTGCGCTTTACTGGCACGTTCCCGAGTTGCTCTACATCGAAGCGGAACTGGAAGATGGGCATATCTGGCAGCCAATTTCGAGCGCACCGGATCAGCAATATCGATTCAGAATAACCCGTCATTCAGAAGGAGCAGCTAAAGAAAGTGTTATCAGATTGGCATTCACTGTCTCCATGTTGCCTAAAATCGCGTTGAATTGGCTGGAAAAACAGCCCAATGCACGAGATTGCCTGTTTCTTGAACTGTCCGGAATCAATTCAACAGAAAAACAGATCCATGCATTACTCAACAAAGTGCAGGCGAAATTATTATCAGGCGAATTAAATGACGTCCAAGATTTGGAGAAAATGAATCCAAATTTATATCCGAAAATGGTGAGTGAGTTTCCCGCCCAAATCCCTACAGAACAGTATGACGATGCCATTTACGAGGAATACTTTAGTCAATGTGATGTTATAAAAAATAGCCATTTAACTAATGGTGAAATCGAAACCAACACCAACGATTTAAAGAAAAGCGATCATGGCACTGATATAAATGAATTTCACATCCAGAATGGTAGTCGAATCTCTGCGAACAATTCTGATTGTGTTGATATGCCGACCTACGGATCTTCCGAAAGTGATCAAAAATACGTCAACAAAGGTTATCAAACTCAGCAGCTTGATCCAGAATCGATCCCTGTCACACCTGAGACAACCTCACAGATTTCTAAGAAACAGACTGGCGAGATGTTTTGGTCATGGCTGGTCGAGGGTCTCGAAAATGGAACGATAGCGTGCAATGAAGCAGATTCACGCGTGCAACTGGTCGCTGGTTTTGTTTTCCTGCTTGTACCGGGCATTTTTTATCGATATCTGAAGCAAACCGGTCAGTCTGCTGATGAGCGTGAAAACGTTCAAGCAGGGTTTGAAAGACTCAACCGACATCGGCGTAACAACGGCAAACGTTTTACGTTTGCCACTCTCTACAACAGTGCCGACCGTAACGGCCCTTATAAACGCGTGAAAGGCTATCTGGTCAAATCCACGATGATCATCCGTAGTTCTGATGTGCCGGATGACAGTCAGTTTCTTGTGGTTCCCTGACGCTTTTCTGGAAGGTGTATGGAGGAGAGCTGCTGCCCTTTGGGCGGTATTTTAATTGCTGATCGAAGGAAAGGTTATGAGTCAGGTTGATACCAATACAAGCTGGGAATTTTTGCTGGATGAATACTTTTTCGTTAAGTATCTACGCCCTCAAACGGAGTGGAGTTACCGAAAAGTCGTCAATGTCTTCAGAAAGTATTACGGCATGGAACGTAAGCCATGTGAAATAACTCGTCGTGACGTTCAGCAGTGGCGTCGGCATGTGATTAACGTCGAAGGCTCTGCAGCTATAACCTGGAATAACAAAGTTGCGCATATGCGCGCACTGATGAACTTTGCTATGAAAGCGAGTCTTATTCCGCAAACTGAAAACCCATTCAACGATGTTCTGGTGAGAGCGGATAATAAGCGTAAGAAGACATTATCCAGGCCACAGTTGACTCGTGTTTATCTCCTGATGCAGCAATATGCTGACTTGGATCATCAACTTTCTATTGCTGAAATGAAGCGCTGTGCGTTACATCCTGCATGGTTTTGGATTGCAGTGTTAGACACGCTTCGCTATACCGGCATGCGTGTGAACCAACTGATGCACGTAAGACTTATGGACGTCAATCTTGAAGAAAACTGGATCGAACTACGTCTTGATGGCAGTAAAACCCATAGAGAATGGCGCGTTCCAATTGTAGGCCCTCTCAAACCACAACTTCAGTACCTGGTAAGTCGAGCTTTAGAAAATGGAGCAGAATCGGGAGATGCTATCTTTGACGTTAATCGATTTCTTTGGACCGCGTTTGAACGGGAGAACTTGCCACCCGTCGCTACATTACAACCGGTTAAATCGTTTTTCCGGCGTCTCTCTAAAGAATGTGGATTTGCAGTTTCACCTCATCGCTTTCGGCATACACTCGCCACAGAGCTGATGAAATCACCCGATCGTAACTTACAAATGGTCAAAGGATTGTTGGGGCATCGAAGTGTCACAACCACGATGGAATATATAGATATCAATTTAGACGTGACTTGCAGAACGTTGGAATCCGAATTGGGGTTGTATTTGGATAAGAATTTATCCAGATAAATTTCCAGCTACGCTATATATTCCAGATGTATGTTGCGTAGCTGAGTAATTATCATCGTAGAGCACCACAATTAATGCATTAAATATACGAATTTCTATCGCTGATAAATGTCTATGAGCTTATTGATATCTCTACAAATAATTTAAATGCTGGTGCAGATACTCACCAATGCCCCTCATTTTTCATCGATATCCAAGGCTCACAGGCTTCCAGTGGTTCTCCTTTTTGAAGCAGTTCAATGGAAATATTATCAGGGCTGCGTACAAAAGCCATGTAGCCATCCCGAGGAGGTCTATTAATTACAACGCCATTCGCTGCAAGATGTGAACAAAGAGCATAGATGTCTTCGCATTCATAGGCGAGATGCCCGAAATGTCGACTATCTGAAGGTAAACCTTCATCCCCATCCCAGTTCCATGTCAGTTCGACTGACGCCTCATGCTGGCCCGGCGCGGCCATATAGAGCAGCGTAAACCGGCCTTTTTCGTTATCTATGCGTTGAATCTCTTCGAGACCCAGCAGACCAAAAAAGTGCTTAGTTTTCTCAAGATCTTTAACGCGGACCATCGTGTGCAGGTATTTCATTACCAAGCCCTTAATTTCATTAGGTTGATGTTAAGCATCCAGACTGGATGCTTAACAATTATTAAGTCTTCAAAAAGTAAAGTTTTATCTTATCAATGAGTTGGAGCTGGCGCTGCATCGATTTTAACACGCATCAGGCTATAAGGTTTCTCGCGCATATCTTTACCATTATTGAAGCCTGGCTGGCGTTGAACCTGGTTAGCTGTGAAGTACAGATAGCCGTCAGGACCAATCGACAGAGTATCCGGCCAAAGAACTCGTGGATCGTGAACAATTGTCTGCCAGCTTCCGTCCGCCATACGCTTACGGATGCCGTTGTGTTCATAATCGCTCGCGTACACGGCACCGTTGGCATCAGCTTCCAGACCATCGGAGGCACCTTTTTCTCCAAGATCTTTCACAGCTGCGGCGAGTTGTGCATCGTTGATGTTCTCGTCACGTAGTAAGTCTGTTGATACTGAATATAGGTGACGGCTGGATAAAGGACAGAAGTACAGAGTTTTGCCGTCCGCTGACAGAGCAATACCGTCAGAGGCTATGCCCAGCGACTTAAGTTTTCCGTCTGCACCTTTGGTCAGCAGCGCCTGTTTTCCTTCCACAACCGGAATAAAATCAGGATCAGGTGTTGTTGATTTTGCTCCGCTCAAGCGACGTACTGCCTTACCGGTAGCAATGTCCATTACGATAATGGCGCCAGGACCAGATACCGATGAATCAGTGACGTAAACGGTTCCTTCTTTGCCGATGCGGAAATCGAATCGCATGTCATTTACGTATGTACTTGCCAGCATTACGTTTGGTGGGAAGACTAACGTTTTGACAATCTTGTTGGTGGCAAGATCCACTGCGACTAACTTAGCCCCGCCTTTTTTGGGCGTGGAGAAACTCGGAGCTGCGGTATCCAGCAACCAGACACGACCTTTACCATCGGCGACCACGCTTTGTACGCTAATTAGACCTTTAGCAGGATCTTTGTCATTTTCACGATTGAACGCCGCGTCTGGATACGCGACTTCCTTGCCGTTGCGAATTTCAGCAACGGTGAATTTTACATCATCGCCCCATTTTGGGTAGTTTACGAAAATACGGCCAGTTTCGGTGACGGTAACGCCGGTCGGCATCGCATTGTGGAAAGCAAATACCTGCTCAAGCTGACCAGTAGTTTTCTCGATAGGTGCATTCGCCGGAAGTGGACGGACATCTGCGGCGAAGCTGCTTTCGCCTGAAATGGCAATGGCGAGCGCCAAAGCTGAAAAGGCCAAATTGTATTTTTTAGACATAAAAGTGTTCCCTGGCGCTGTCATAACAGGCCATAAAAAAATGCATTTATATAATTAGAAGGCCATGAAAATGGTTTCCCATAGCCCTAGTCGGTTATTCCACAAAGCGTGGTGAACGGACATAGCAACACCGGTGGTGTTGGGGTCGTCGACAAACGCAATGCTGAGAATCTGTTAACTGACTAATCCGTTAAATCTGTTGAGCAAGCGGATTGTCTGTATTTATGCCTTTAACGTGGCCATATCAATGACGAAGCGATACTTCACATCCCCGGCAATCATGCGACTGTAAGCCTCGTTGATGTTTTTAATATCAAGCATTTCAATATCGCAGCTGATATTGTGTTCTGCGCAAAATTCCAAAACTTCCTGGGTTTCCGCAATGCCACCGATTAGAGAGCCCGCCAGTACGCGGCGATTCATAACCAGGTTGCCCGCATGAAGTGCAGGTTCAATCGGCTCGACCAGCCCCACTAAAATGTGAACGCCATCGAAACGCAGAGTTTGTAGGTATGGGTTTAAATCATGCTGAACAGGGATAGTGTCCAGCAGAAAATCGAAATGCCCGGCAGCTGCTTCCATTTGTTCAGCGTCAGTCGATACGATTACGTGATCAGCTCCCTGACGGCGGGCCTCTTCAGCTTTACTCGCTGAACGGGTAAACAGTGTTACCTCTGCCCCCAAAGCCTTAGCGAACTTGATGCCCATATGGCCAAGTCCACCCATGCCCAGAATACCTACCTTATCGCCCGGCTTAACGCCGTAGTGCTTCAAGGGGGAGTAGGTTGTAATACCCGCACAAAGAATTGGTGCGGCAGTCGCCGGGTCAAGTTTCTCAGGAATACGTACGACAAAGTGTTCGCTGACTACAATGCTGCTGGAATAGCCGCCCATAGTAATTGAGCCATCAACACGGTCCGGGCTGGCATAGGTCAGGGTCGGGCCTTCCAGGCAGTATTGCTCCAGATCTGCAGCGCAGGCTTCGCAATGGCGGCAGGAATCAACCATGCAACCGACACCGACCAAATCACCTACTTTATGCTTAGTGACTTTTTCACCGACTTCGGTGACTGTGCCGACAATTTCATGGCCTGGCATCAACGGGTAAACCGACATGCCCCATTCGTTTCGGGCCAGATGAATATCGGAGTGGCAAACACCACAGTAAAGGATTTCGATAGCCACGTCGTCTGGCCGAGGGCTCCGGCGATTAAAGGCCATCGGGGCAAGTGGTGCTGTAGCCGTTTGTGCTGCGTAACCTATAGCTTTGTACATTTGCAATATCTCTTTAACGATGATGATTGATATGGCGCAACGGGTAGAGCTAATCGGACGATGACGAGTTATCTGTTCCGCATCTATTCGTATTGCTCTCGGTCAGCAAATTTCTCGCCGAGAGTCAGGCGTTCAGTTGTGAGAATCAAATACTTTCCTGTTGCGCCAGAGATAGCAGAATCGATGCGATCAGCTTCTGTGCAGGAGAATTAGTATTCCTCAGCAACCATGCTTAAAAGAGCGATATTGAAACCGATGTTATCTATAACATCATGATTTTAAGTCTCTTTTTAAAACTTACTCTCTTCGAGAGGTTCCGTGTACGTCCAGTAAGAAATATGTTAGGTTGTGCAGTATTAATAAACAAGTACGCACAATTATGTGCACTAGTTACATTTTTTATACTGTGGAGATGCCTATGAAACTCGGCACTGCTAATTGCGAGGTTGAAGCCTTTGCCTGTCCGGTGACGTTTACAGTCGACGTAATTGGAGGTAAGTGGAAGGCACTTATCCTCTTTCACCTTATGTCCGGGACAAAACGATTTAATGAGTTGAGACGTCTGGTGCCAGAAGTGACTCAGCGAATGCTTACGCTGCAGCTCAGAGAGCTGGAAACTGACCGGGTTATACACAGGGAGATCTATCGCGAAGTCCCCCCAAAGGTCGAATATTCACTCACCGAACTGGGGAAAACGTTAGTTCCTCTGATCAATGCAATGCGTGAATGGGGAGCAGTTCATGAGGAAGCAATCCTGAAATTCCGACTTGAGGCGCAGGGTCTTGATGAAACCATGACGTCAGAGACGGTTTAAAGACATATATTTTCCATTAATATCAATGAGTTGATTTAATTAATGAAATTTATCCGAGCTGTATTTCGAATTGGTCCAAGCTGTTCTTTCAGACTTCACTTGATACCTTATTATCTCAACCGGGGACAGGTCTGAGCATTATTCGGTTTGTAGCGAAATACTGCTTCATTTGAGGCAGTATTTTGGCGCCAAAAACTTTGTTTTGCGTATCTGTGGTTGGCTGGCTGATCAAGTGAAGTCTGAATGGCTTCAAGGTTTAATGGTGTGTTTTTTTATTCAAAACATGGTGTTATCATTTTCTGCCTTTTCAGGCACATTCTGAATTACGTCCCAGTGTTCTGTGATTTTCCCGTTTTTAACTTTAAAAATGTCAACGACAGAACGCCCGCGATCTTTCTCGCCATTGGTTGAATGCACATGAAGCCAAACCAGGTCACCATTGGTCGCGCTTCGTAAAATTCGGGCATGAGACTTAGGGTTATGTTTGAAGAAATCAGAGAAAAATTCTACGAAAGGTTTTTTGCCGTCGGGTACATGAGGATTATGCTGACGATAATTATCTGAAACCAGCTCAGATGCTTCTGCCACATTATGCTCGTTAAAAAAAAGTTCATAAAACTTGATGACTACTTCCCGGTTTGCATTTTCCTGGGGAAGATTGCGATTAAAGTCTGGTCCTGATGCTAATACATAGGTAGAGCTCAGTAATAGTAAGGGAAAAAGAGCAGATTTAAAGAGATTGTTCATGGCATCCATCCTCAGTTAAAAAATGTAATATCAATTATTTTGGATGGGAATTAAATCTTTTTTTCAAACTAATTGAGTGTTATTAAATAATAGGTCAACTCAGTTGAGTTGTGGCAAGTGTCAGTTGCTTGCCAACTGACCAGATATTATCGGTTACGTTATTATCTGGAAAACTATTATTCGAAGAGTTAGCCTGAATCAGGAGCCGGTGAGAAGTTGCTATTCAGGTTTCAATCATTTTATCGTTTGGTTAAGCAAAGAGCATGTATTGCTTTATCAGACGCAGTCAGAATGTGTAAAGCTTAATGAGAGCAGCAATGCCAGTTGTCTATGATACATCTTCAGCTCTATTTGAAGAAGTATCTGAAGAGAAGTCATTGTATCGCTGCAGTAACCAATATTGAGGGATAGAAATGAGTCTGTTATTTAGTGCGTCAAAAATCGGGGAACTTGAGCTTGATAACCGCATAGTAATCGCACCGATGTGCCAATATTCTGCTGAAAATGGACACGCCAGCAGCTGGCACCAAATCCATTATGGTTCTCTGGCAATGTCTGGAGCAGGATTGCTGATTCTGGAGGCGGTCGCCGTTGAGCCGGTTGGTCGTATATCGACGGGAGACTTAGGGCTCTGGGATGATGAAACAGAGGCCGCATTACATCGCTTAGTGTCTGATATCCGCACCTGGTCGCCAATTCGTCTGGGGATGCAACTCGGTCATGCGGGCCGCAAAGCTTCCTGCCATAAGCCATGGGTGGGAGGGCATAAACTTCAAAAGAGTGATGGAGGCTGGCAAACCGTAGCCCCTTCGGCTCTGAGTTTTGCTGAACAAGAAGAAACACCAGAGTCACTGGACGAAGCGGGACTGGAGCGTATCAAACAGGCGTTTGTTGAAAGCGCGAAGCGTGCCGTGCGCTTGGGTATTGAACTGATCGAGCTCCATGCTGCGCACGGTTATTTGTTGCACCAGTTCTTGTCACCGCTGAGTAACCAGCGAGAGGACCAATATGGTGGTTCGCTGGAAAATCGTTTACGTTTCCCACTGGAAGTATTCGCAGCAGTACGCGCCGCTATTCCATCTGCGATTCCGGTTGGCGTACGTCTCTCCGCTACGGACTGGATTGATGGCGGCTGGGATGTTGAGCAATCCATCGTGTTTTCTGAGCAACTGGAACTGATGGGCTGTGATTATCTGCATGTCTCCAGCGGTGGGCTTTCCCCACAACAAAACATTGTTGTAGAACCTGGCTATCAGCTTCAGTTTGCACGCAATATTCGTCAGAAGGTCAAAATCCCAGTCATGGGTGTTGGTCTGATCACCGAGCCACAGCAGGCCGAAAATGTGTTGATACAAGGGGATGCAGACCTTGTCGCATTGGGGCGCTCAGTGCTCTATAACCCACACTGGCCATGGCAAGCTGCCGCTGCACTCGATGCTAAGGTTCAGGCACCTCCGCAATATTTGCGCTCTGAACCCCATGGTGCAAAAGGGACACTTGTAAAACCTTAAATATTATATCGGCTCAGTAAACTGGGCCTTAACTTTTATTCACGAGCCACGTTATTAAAAAAAAATTAAAAAGATTAAGTGCTTTTACTTTCCTACAATGACGTTCTCCGATTCACGCCTGAAGGTCGGAAAACCTAACCTCGCATTTAGCTTTGTCTAATTCCTTTACCACTATAGTATCAAAAATGTGACTAGAGCACAGAATTGTGCGTACTTGTTTGCAAGCGCCGTAAGATTTAGAATTGCCCTGAACCAATGAATACAGAATCCGGGAAAACATCTCACTATTGCCTCCGTGGAAAAACAAAAGCTTCTTATTTTATTGAGAAAGCTGCGATGAACCAATTCGTATATATTCACTCCAAATTATTGGATAATCATAATGAGTAAAATTAAGACATATGCTTTGGGTGCGCTGATTGCTGCAACAACATTAATTACGTCTCAGGCAGCAATGGCACAAATAAAGCTTCACCCAAGCCCAAACGGTGAGGTTGCAATAGTCGTTAATTTAGAGGTGAAGCCTGGTGCCGAGGCTGAATTTGAGAAAGTTTTCCATCGTTCTGTAACGTGCTCGCGTTTGGAGCCTGGCAACATCACCTTTAATATCCATAAAGTTCTCGGTACAGAGCGCAGCTATGTGCTCTATGAAGTATGGCGAAATGAAGCAGCGTTAAATAGTCACTTCGCCCGGCCATACACAGTGGCCCTGTTCTCGATGTTTGACCGCAACTTAGTTCGTCCACTCTCTGAAGGTGGCCTGAACTTTGTTCAAGATTTGCAGCCTCAAGCACGCATGGCTCCAGCGAAGACTACCCCTGATTCTGAAGCAGAGTGCCGTTGGGTTCATTCCTGATTAGGTAGATCCTCAGCCTCCGTAAGGAAAACTTCCGCGCTAGAAGATCTAAAGTCTGAAAAGGGTGAAGAACGATGCTGCCGCAGCCTCGCTAGATTAAAAGGGCAAGTTTACGTTCATATCACCTAGAGTAAGTAAGAAAAATACAGTTATACCTTCCCATCATAATCAATATCAAATTGTAACAACGTCAAAAATGGAAATACCGTGCCAGTCTGGTTAAAGGGCTGGTACGTCAATTAATTGATAAATTACATCCATTTACTTGCTTAAAGCTAAGTGCTTCTCAAGGAGTTTAAAGAAAAAAAGCAGAATTGATTTTTAACCTAAGCGGCTTGCCTTGTCGGGGAAGAACGATAGTCAAATCGTTCGAAAATCGAGGTTTTGTTGACAGATGCAACAATGATTGCAATTATTTACGCCAACGAGAAAAGGGCACCAGCTGTAACTGGTACCCTTTCTTGAAGGTTTATACATTCAATCTTGGATGGTGCATCTTACACATGCAGCCAACGTTGCTTGAACACCACCTTCGTTTAGACACCCGTTAGAGATCTCACTTCTAACCAGTGTGCTTCGATGTATGGTGCCCGGACGCGGAATCGAACCACGGACACGGGGATTTTCAATCCCCTGCTCTACCGACTGAGCTATCCGGGCAACGGGGCGCATTAAACCCTACTCAGGCCGCACCGTCAAACGCTTTTCGGCAAAAATCATCTGACTGATGCCTTTTAAAGCAACCTCCAGACCATCCGGTAAAAAATTGATTCACCTATCGCTGTTATCGGTGAATTTTTAATCGCTCGTGCCGATAACCGTGCTGACAACCCATACCAATAATAAGGTCCGCCATGTTTAGCACAATTACATCGGGAATCCTGTCGCGCCTCGCGTGGCAAAAACGCAGCCATAGCATGGCAACGCTCAATTCGTTGCAGGATGCTATCGCTATGGTCGAATTCACACCGGAAGGCCACATTCTCACCGCCAATGAACTGTTTCTGGAACGCATGGGCTACACGCTCAAAGAGATCGTTGGGCAGCATCACAGCATGTTCTGCACCGCCGATTTGATTAACTCGGCGCAGTATCGCGACTTTTGGCGGCGACTGAATCGCGGTGAAGGTTTCAGCGATAAATTCCTGCGCGTGGCGAAACACAGCCGCCCTATTTGGCTGGAAGCCAATTATGTGCCGGTGCAGGATCGCAGCGGTCGCGTGGTGAAAATCGTCAAACTGGCGAGCGATATCACCGTGCGCATTATGGATGCACAGGAGCAGCGCGCCATGACCACCGCGATTGAGCGTTCGATGGCGGTGATCGCCTTCAACCTCAAAGGCGAAGTGCTGATGACCAACGATAATTTCCTGAAAACCATGGGTTATCGCAGTGATGAAGTGATTGGCGTGCATCACAGCCAATTTTGTCCGCCGGAGCTCGCGCAGAGCGACGAATATCGCCGTTTCTGGCACAAGCTGAATCAAGGCGAATTTATCTCCGGCCAGTTCCAGCGCGTGAATAAACGCGGCCAAACCGTGTGGCTGCGCGCCACCTATAACCCGGTATTCAACGAAGCTGGCGAGCTGTACAAAGTGGTGAAGTTCGCCACCGATGTCACCGCGCAGGTGGAGAAAAACCATCAGGAACGTGAAGCGGCGCAGCAAGCGTATCAAACCGCGCTGCAAACCAGCGAAAGCACGCGTTTGGGCGCGACGGTGATCGAAAACAGCGTGCAAACCATGAATGATTTGGCCGGTGAACTGCACGGTATTTCCGGCGATATCAGTAACCTGAGCGAATCATCCGATCGCATTGGCGCGATTGTTGAGAGCATTCGCCGCATCGCCGATCAAACCAATTTACTGGCGCTCAACGCCGCGGTGGAAGCGGCGCGCGCCGGTCAACACGGCCGCAGTTTTGCCGTGGTCGCCAATGAAGTGCGTACCCTGGCGGCGAACATCAACCGCGCCACCACCGAAATTGAGAACATGGTGCAACACAACCATACTTTGGCGGAAAAAGCGTTGAAAGGGATTGCATCTAACCTGAAACGCGCCGATCAGGGCGTGGTATTAGCACAAGAAGCTGGCGGCATGATGGCGGATATTCGCGGCAGTTCCAGCGAAGTGGTTCGCGCGATTGGCCACGTTACTGAAGCATTGAAAGAAGAGTAATTTTTTACAGGTCACCATAAATGGCGACCCTATGGAATCACACTGCTGTGACATAAAAATGTCACAGCAGTGCAGTAATCTAAGATAATTCTTAATCAACGCCAGAATCCCCTATGCAACTGCCTGATTTACGCGCAGGCCTTGCCTCGCTATCGAGTCGTTCCCGCGCGCGATCGCTGTGCATTGCGGTGCCTTTTGTCAGTCCAGCCATGGACAACACTGCGGTGATGGCGTTGTTTACTGAACACAAAGATCTGATTGGTTTGCCGGTGGTCGAGAACGGTACGCCGTTCGGCATGATCAACCGCCATATTTTCCTGTCGCAGATGTCGCGCCCGTTTTTCCGCGAACTTTACGACCGTAAAAGCTGCATCGCCTTTATGGACAAAGAGCCGCTGGTGATCGAAGCTGAAACCGAGCTTGATCGCGTGGCGCAGCAAGTGGTAGCGAGCGGTGATAAGTCGGTGACCGACGGTTTTATCCTCACCGATCAAGGCCGCTATATCGGCATTGGTTTGGGTATCGACCTGATCCGCACCGTGTCGGATTTGCAGCATCAGCAACATCAACAAATTTTGCAGAGCATTGATTACGCCCGCGTGATTCAGGACGCGATGCTTGATCGATCCACGCAACAGATGGCGCAGCAGCTCACCGATTGGTGTCTGCACTGGCAGCCGCGCGACGGCGTTGGCGGCGACTATTACGCCTTCCATCAGGATGAACACGGCTGGCTGGCATTGATTGCCGACTGCACCGGCCACGGCATTCCCGGCGCGTTTATGACGGTGATTCTGCAATCGGCATTGGAAAATGCCTTGCAGCAAAACCGCCGTGAACCGTCCGATGTGCTGCAATCGCTTAATCGTCATATCAAACAAACCCTGGGGCAATTGAATGCCTCGCAACAAACGTCGCTGTCGAACGACGGATGCGATGCCATCGCGTTGCGTCTGGATAGCGAAAATCACCAGCTTTATTGGTCGAGCGCGCGCATGCATGCCTTACTGCATGCGGCTAACGGTGAAGCGGAATCACTGAAAGCCGATCGCGTTGGCGTGGGCTATACCGACACGCCGCATGATTACGTCTGGCCGCAGCAACAGCGCACGCTCAATGCCGGCGATATGCTGCTGGTGATGACCGATGGCGTGACCGATCAGCCTGGCGGCGAACGCCAGATTATGTTTGGCAAAAAGCGCATTCAGTCGCTGGTTAATCAATATCAAACTCTGTCGATGCCGGCACTTTCCGCAGCATTTGAGCAGGAATTTCTACGTTGGCAAGGCAACCAGCCGCGACGCGATGACGTCACCTGGTTTGGCTTCCGTTATTAGAGTGCGTGTTATGAACTCAGGTTCAAGCGTCAGCCGCGTCCCGCCGGAAAGCGTCGCGCTGCATTACACCGGCCTTTTTTCGCCACAGAACATCACCGCGATGGGCGAAGTAATTAAGGTCTTTCTGGAGAACCAGCAGGCGCCGGTTAAAGTGCGCCGCCGCTTGTTCTCCAGCTTTGTTGAAATCGTTCAGAACATTTTGCGCTACTCGCAGGACAGCCGCAGCACCAGCCACGCCGAGCAGGATTTTCGTTTCGGCACCGTGACGCTGCACGTTGAAGGCGATAACTACGTGTTGGAAAGCAGCAATCAGGTGGATGAAGTCGCCTGCGAGCAATTGCGTTATTGGCTCGATTTGCTGCGCACCATGAGTAATGAAGAGATTAAGCAGGCTTACCGCGTTGGCCTGCGCACCGAGAGCCCCGCCACCAGCAAAGGGGCCAATATTGGATTATTAACGCTGGCGCGTGACGTCAGCGAACCGCTGGAGTATGAACTGCGTCCGTTGGCTGCCAACGGCTACGCCACGTTTTGGCTCAAAGCCACCATTCACCAGGATTGATGTACTTATGCAAAACCTTGTTATTGCTGCCACAGAGAGCACGCCCGACGTTAATTTCGATTTTGAAACCGCACACTTTTCGCTGCGCGGTGAATCCTGGCCGGAAAACGCTGCGGCGTTTTATCGCCCGTTGCTGGATGCATTAGAGAACTGGCAGCCAGCGGCCACTGGCCCGATCGCCGTAGATATCGCCCTGCGCTATTTCAACAGCTCCAGCACCAAGATGCTGTTTAGCCTGTTCGATCTGTTTAACCAGCGCGCGCAGCACGGCCATCAAGTTGAATTGAATTGGTTCTTTGATGAAGAAGATGATGTCTCTGAAGAGTTCGGTCAGGAACTGGCGCTGGACTTCACCGATTTGCAGGTGAAGTTGCAGGCGGAAATGGCTTCGTGATGGATCTCAACGAGCTGTTCCGCGAAGAGAGCGACGTACTTAATCGTTCACAGGATGTGGCGGCTCAAACCACACTCAGCGCCGAGGATTACCGCGATGCGTTGTTAATGGTTAATCGCCATTATCAGCGCTTGATGCGGGAAACTTACCGCATGATTTCGCGCAGCGACCGCGCCGAGCGTGAACTTAACCGCGTCAACGAGCAGTTGCATCAGCTGGCGCAAGAGCTGGAATACAAAGCCAGCCACGATCCGCTGACGGCGGTATGGAATCGCGGCGCGATTATTCAGCGCATCACGCAAACGCTGAGCAATGGCGCGGCGGCGTTGATCATTCTGGATATTGACCACTTCAAGCGTATTAACGATGAATATGGTCATCCGATGGGCGACAAAGTGATTTGTGGCTTGGTGTCGCGTATTCAGGCGCATTGCCCGGAAGATGCCAGCATCGGCAGGATTGGCGGCGAAGAGTTTACCGTGCTGCTGCCGCATTATCGTTTATCGGATGCGGTGATTGTGGCGGGCGCGATTCACGCCTCGCTCAACGCTTCACCGCTCGCCGTGCTGCCGGGCCAACTGGTGACCGCCAGCCTCGGCGTTAGCTACGGTAAGCCCGGCTCGGATTTCGAAACGCTGTATAACAATGCCGATGTCGCGCTGTATGACGCGAAAAATCACGGCCGCAACCGCGTGTTCTTCCGCTAAACATTATTGCGCCGCGGTCGCCATTGGCGGCTCGGCGGGCGGCGGCACAAAGATGTGGTCGAGGATATTACGCATCAGCGGCGCGGCGGTGACACCTTCATTACCACCGTTCTCCAGAATCAGCGCCACCGCCACTTTCGGATCGTTAAACGGCGCAAATGCGGTGTAGAAGATGTGATCGCGCAGGCGCATTGGCGTCATTTTGGCGTTGTAGATCTGGTTTTGCTTCAGGCTGAACACCTGCGATGTGCCTGATTTCGCCGCAATGCCGTACGGCGCGGTGTGGAAATATTTGTAGCCGGTACCGTTTGGCGCATTCGCCATACCAAACATCGCGTGACGCACCAGCGACCAATACGGTGATTTGGCATCGCCAATCTGCGGTTGCGGTAATTTGGCCTGATACGGCACCACCGTGGTGCCGCGCTGTGACTTCTCCAGCAGATGCGGATTGATCACCCGACCATTGTTAATCAACGCCACCAGCGCTTTCACCATCTGAATCGGCGTTGCTACCCAATAACCTTGTCCAATGCCGACCGAAACCGTATCGCCCTGATACCACACCTTTTTATGCACTTTTTGCTTCCATTCACGGCTTGGCAGTAATCCGGCGTACTCCTCATTCAAATCGATACCGGTGGATTTGCCGTAGCCAAACTGGCTTAGCATGGTGTGAATGCGATCGATGCCCATCATGAACGCTACCTGATAGAAGAAGCTGTCGGCGGATTCTTCGATGGCTTTGGTCACGTCGAGCATACCGTGACCGGTTTTTTTCCAGTCGCGATATTTACGATCGGTGCCCGGCAGCGTCCAGGTCGGCGCGCCGAACAGGGTGAAGCTTGGGGTGATCACTTTGGTCAGCAACGCCGACATCGCCATATACGGTTTGACCGTAGACGCAGGCGGATACAAGCCTTGCGTAACGCGGTTGATCAGCGGCAGATCTTTATCCTGCAACAGCGTTTTGTAGGCTTTGTAGCTGATGCCTTTAACGAACGGATTGGGATCGTAGCTGGGTGCGGAAACCATCGCTAGCACGCTGCCATCGTGCGGATCTTCAATCAACGCCGCCGCTCGCTGCCCGGCGAGTTGGCTTTCAACGTATTGCTGTAAATGCAGATCCAGCGTCAGCGTGATGTTTTGTCCGGCGACCGGCGGCACTTCTTTCAGCACGCGCACGATGCGACCGTGGTTATCCACTTCCACTTCCTGATAGCCGGTTTTGCCGTGCAGCAGCGATTCGTAATAGCCTTCAATGCCCTGCTTGCCGATGTTGTGATCGGCGGCGTAGTTTTCGCCGACACCTTCAGCATTCAGGCGTTTGAAGTCGTTATCGTTGATTTTCGACACATAACCGAGCACGTGCGCCAGGTCAGCACCGTACGGATATTCGCGATCCTGATAGGTATCGACGGTGACGCCGGTAAAGCGGAATTGATTGACGGCGAAGCGCGCCACCTCTTCGTCAGTCAGTTCCGCTTTCAGTTCCACCGGCTTGTAACGGCTGTTTTGCTTGAGTTCGTGCTCGAAGGTATCGATCTCTTCTGGGGTTAAATCGACAATCGGTGTCAGCTCTTTCAGCGTTTCCTGCATGTTGTCGATTTTGTACGGCGTGATGTGGATGTCGTACCAACTGACGTTTCGCACTAGCGGAATACCGTTGCGATCAAAGATCAAGCCACGCGTCGGCGCGATGGGGATCATTTTGATGTCGTTTTCGTTGGATCGCGTTTGGTAATAGCTGTGCTGATCGACCTGCAAGCGATACAGGTTGACGCCAAGAATGGTAAAGCAGATGACAACCAGGGCAAAGGCAACAATCGCACGGCGGGCAAACAGCTTTTCTTCTGCTTCGAAATTACGGAAATTCATCAGGTGGGCTTAGTCTCTTTGTTATCACGCTAATGATAAGCAGAGATTGTTTTAGAGCCAGCACGAAGATGCACAAGCTTGGGTAAAAGTGTGTCAGATGTTTACGGGAAGGAATCCAGGTCACCATAAATGGCGACCCTACAGTGGCAAATGTTTGTAGGGTCGCCATTTATGGTGACCTGGAAATTAGGCGGAAATTAATCCCCCAACAGCACCGACTCCAGCGCGATCTTAATCATATCGTTGAAGGTGGTCTGACGCTCAGCGGCGGTGGTTTGCTCGTGAGTACGGATATGATCCGACACGGTACAAATGGTCAGCGCTTTAGCGCCAAACTCGGCGGCCACACCGTAAATACCGGCGGCTTCCATTTCCACGCCCAGAATGCCGTACTTCTCCATCACGTCGAACATCTGTGGATCTGGCGTGTAGAACAGCTCTGCCGAGAATAGGTTACCCACGCGAGCATCGACGCCCAGCGCTTTCGCGGCATCGACGGCATGACGCACCATATCGAAGTCAGCAATCGCGGCGAAATCGTGATCTTTGAAACGCATGCGGTTCACTTTGGAATCGGTACATGCGCCCATGCCGATCACCACGTCACGCAGTTTCACATCTGGACGCACTGCGCCGCATGAACCGACACGGATGATCTTCTTCACGCCGAAATCGGTGATCAGCTCTTTGGTGTAGATCGAGCAAGAAGGAATGCCCATGCCGTGACCCATTACTGAGATCTTGCGGCCTTTATAGGTGCCGGTGTAACCCAACATGCCGCGCACGTTGTTCACTTCCACGGCATTTTCAAGGAAGGTTTCAGCAATGTGCTTAGCGCGCAGCGGATCGCCTGGCATCAATACCACGTCCGCGAAATCACCCATTTCTGCATTAATATGAGGCGTTGCCATGATTATTTTCCTTATAAAAGTGGGGGCGCTGTTTTACAGCATGCTCTGACCGTAGTCCATGCTGGACAGGCCGAAATAGTTGGCGATGGTCTGGCCGATATCGGCGAAGGTATCGCGATAGCCCAGCGATCCCGGCTTCACATTTGGGCCGTAGATCAGAATTGGAATGTGCTCGCGCGTGTGTTCAGTGCCCGGCCAGCTTGGATCGCAGCCGTGATCGGCGGTGAGGATCAGAATATCGCCCTCTTTCACCAATTCCATCAGCTCTGGCAAGCGACGATCAAAGAACTCCAATCCGCCCGCATAACCGGCGATATCACGACGATGTCCCCACGTTGAGTCGAAATCAACGAAGTTAGTGAACACAATCGAGTTGTCCGGCGCTTTCTTCATCTGCTCAATCGTAGCGTTGAACAGCGCGTCTAAGCCGGTGGCTTTGACCTTCTGCGTGATGCCTTGCTCAGCGTAGATATCGGCGATTTTACCTACCGAAATCACTTCGCCGCCCTTCTCGTCTACCAGTTTTTTCAGCATGGTTGGCGCTGGCGGTTCTACGGCCAGATCGTGACGGTTGCCGGTACGCTCGAAGTGACCCGATTTGTCGCCAACAAACGGACGCGCAATCACGCGGCCAATGTTGTAGCCGCCATTGGTCAGCTCTTCGCGGGCGATTTCACACAGTTCATATAAGCGATCAAGGCCAAAGGTCTCTTCGTGACAGGCAATCTGGAACACCGAATCCGCCGAAGTGTAGAAAATCGGCTTACCGGATTTCATGTGCTCTTCACCCAGCTCATCAAGAATCACGGTACCGGATGAGTGGCAGTTGCCGAGATAGCCCGGCAGATCGGCACGTTTCACCAGCACATCCAGCAATTCCTGCGGGAAGCTGTTTTGCTTGTCGCTGAAGTAGCCCCAATCAAACAGCACTGGCACGCCAGCGATTTCCCAGTGACCTGACGGCGTATCTTTGCCCGACGACATCTCGCTGGCGTACGCATACGCACCGATGATTTCCGCGTTAGGGTCGAGGCCTGGCGGGAAGCGTCCGGTTGAGAGTTCGGCCGCTTTGCCGAGTCCCAGTTTAGTCAGATTAGGTAAGTGCAGCGGGCCTTCGCGACCTTCATTGGCGCGGCCTTCGAAACACGCTTCGGCGATATGGCCGAGCGTGTCCGATCCTTCATCACCGAATTTATCGGCGTCTTTGCTGGAACCGATCCCGAAGGAATCGAGAACCATAATAAAAGCACGTTTCATGCAAGTCTCCTGCGCAATGCGCGATGACAAGTCAAAAAAAAGCGATCAGATCAGTATACCCGAATGGCCGCTGCCTGGCACCAACAAGCGCTGTTATTCTGTCACGCGGCGATAAACGACTGGCGTAATCTCCGGCGCTTTATCACTTAAGGTGATGGCGGATTTCACGGCCGCCGCCGCTTGCTGCCACTGTTTTTCGGTAGCGGCGTGAATCACCGCCAGCGGACGCTGCGCATCAACCGGCGTGCCGAGCGTGATCATATCGCTCAAACCCACGCTGTAATCGATGCTGTCGCTGGCACGCTGGCGGCCACCGCCAAGCGATACCACCGCCATGCCCAGCGCACGGGTATCCATCGCGCTGACAATGCCTGCGTGGTCGGCGTACACCGCTTTGCTCAACATCGGCGCCGGCAAATAGCTGTCCATGCGCTCGATGAAATCCACCGGGCCATTTTGCGCCGCCACCATGCGCGCAAACACTTCTGCCGCTTTACCGTTATCCAATACTTGCTGCAATTTCTGCCGCGCGTCGGCGTCGTTATCGGCCAGTTTGCCGGAAATCAGCATTTCCGAGCACAGCGCCATCGTCACTTCCAGCAGACGTGGATTACGCGCTTCACCGGTGAGGAATTGCACCGCCTCACGCACTTCCAGCGCATTACCGGCAGTCGATGCCAGCACCTGGTTCATGTCGGTGAGTAGCGCGGTAGTTTTGCAACCCGCGCCGTTGGCAACGCCGACAATCGCCTGCGCCAGATTTTCCGAAGCCTCGAAGGTTGGCATGAAAGCGCCAGAACCGACTTTGACGTCCATCACTAAAGCATCCAATCCTTCCGCCAGTTTCTTGGCGAGGATCGACGCAGTGATCAACGGAATAGAATCGACGGTGGCGGTGATATCGCGCGTGGCATAGAAACGCTTATCAGCCGGTGCCAGCGAGTTGGTTTGACCAATAATCGCGATGCCAACGTCTTTAATGATTTGGCGGAAACGATCGTCGCTCGGGAAGATGTCGAAGCCTGGAATCGCTTCGAGTTTATCCAGCGTTCCGCCGGTATGACCGAGGCCGCGACCGGAGATCATCGGCACATAGCCGCCGCACGCCGCCACCATTGGGCCGAGCATCAGTGAGGTGACATCGCCCACGCCGCCGGTCGAGTGTTTATCAACAATCGGGCCGTTGAGGTTGAGTGATTTCCAGTTCAGCACCGTGCCTGAATCGCGCATTGCCATGGTCAACGCCACACGCTCTTCAAGCGACATGTCGTGGAAATAGATGGTCATCGCCAGTGCGGCAATTTGCCCTTCTGAAACGCTGTTGTCGCGCACGCCGTTGATGAAGAAGCGGATTTCCGCTTCGCTCAGTGCGTGGCCGTCGCGTTTTTTACGAATAATTTCTTGTGGCAGGAACACAATGGCCTCCCCGGAATAAAAAACAGGTCACCATAAATGGCGACCCTACGAAGAATGGATAGAACTTAGTAACCGGCTTTGCTGGTCGCAGTTGCGTGGCCCAGCGTATTTAGCAAGCTTGCCAGCAGGCTCGAAGCGCCGAAACGGAAGTGACGCGCATCCGCCCAGCCTTGGCCGAGAATGTCGTCAGCCAGTTGCAGATACAGCGCCGCGTCTTCTGCGGTGCGTACGCCGCCCGCCGGTTTGAAACCAACCTGCTGCTGCACGCCTTTGTCACGGATCACTTGCATCATGATCGCTGCCACTTCTGGCGTGGCGTTGACCGGCACTTTACCGGTTGAGGTTTTGATGAAGTCAGCACCGGCATCGATGGCGATTTCAGAAGCGGCGCGAATCAGCGCTTCTTCTTTCAGCTCACCGCTTTCGATAATCACTTTCAGCAACACGTTAGACTCAGCGCAGGCTTGTTTACAGGCTTTCACCAGCTCAAAACCAATTTCGCGATTGCCCGCAATCAGCGCGCGGTACGGGAATACCACATCCACTTCATCGGCACCGTAAGCAATGGCGGCGCGGGTTTCCGCCAGCGCGATTTCAACATCGTCGTTGCCGTGAGGAAAGTTGGTGACGGTAGCAATTTGAATCTCTGGCGTGCCTTGTTCGCGCAGCGCTTTACGTGCCGCAGGAATGAAGCGTGGATAAATGCAAATCGCCGCCGTGTTGCCTGCTGCGGATTTTGCCTGACGGCACAGCGCAATTACCTTCTCGTCGGTGTCGTCTTCGTTGAGGGTGGTCAAATCCATCAGTTGCAATGCGCGCTGTGCTGCTGCTTTAAGGTCGGTCATGATGCTCTCCAAAAGTCAGACCGGCAGGCACAACCCGCCGGAGAATGTGATAATTCTAACAATTACCGTGGCGATGATTTGCGTTTCATGTCACACAGAAAAAGAAAACCTGTCATATACATACAATTATTTAGTGATTTAACTCACAAATAACCGCAAGTATCGCCCAAGCATCGCCGCTCAGTCGTTGTTATTATTATCACAAAAAAGGCTGCAAAAGTGTACTGGAAGCTCAATAAGCATAGTCAATCAGCTTCAGCGTGGCGCTAAATCCAGAATCTGTCGGGATAAGGTTTAGGTTGGCAAGGCAAAAATACGTTGGCTGTTGTGCCACAGCGCAGCAGCAATCTCTGCGGGCGCTTCGCTGCGCAACTGGCACAACACCTCAAAGGTGTTGCGAGCACGTTCGGGGCGATTCGGTTGGCCCTGAAAACCTTGCAGCGGCATATCAGGTGCGTCGGTTTCCAGTAACAACGAGGTGAGCGGCAGCTGGGCAATGGTATTGCGGGTTTTACTGGCGCGTTCATAGGTGATGGTGCCGCCAACGCCAATCGCATAGCCAAGCTGGATAAAACGCTCCGCTTGCTGCTGGCTGCCCGCAAAACCGTGTACCACGCCACGGCGCGGTAAATCGTGACGACGTAAATGCAGTGCGAGTTGATCGTGCGTACGCCGCGAGTGCAGGATCACCGGCAGATCGTAGCGCTTCGCCAGCTTGAGTTGCGCATCCAGCAAGCGCGTTTGCTTATCAAACTGCGCATCGTCCATATACAGATCGAGACCGATCTCGCCGATCGCCACACGTTTGCGATCCGGCGTTTTTAACCAGTTTTCGAGTTCATCAAGGTGCGCATCCTGATGCTGCGCGATGTTAATCGGATGCAAACCCAACGCGGCAAACAGCGCATCATGTTGCTGAGCCAACTGACTAACCAAGCCAAAACGGCTGGCATCCACGCTTGGCACAATGATTCGCTCCACACCCGCCTGCGCCGCACGCGCAATGCTGGCGGCTGCGTCATCGATAAATGGCGGGAAATCAAAGTGACAATGCGTGTCGATGAATCTCATGCCAGCGAGCCTTTATCGTAATCGGCATCGTTTTCTGCCAGCGATGGCGTAATCAGCGCGCGATTATCCGGCGCATTCGCCACCGCAGCGGGCGGCGTAACCGTGGTGTGGCGCAACAGCGGTTCGGCATCGCTCAGCCATTGGCCGAGCGTAGCAAGGAAATAGCGCCCGCTGCGACGGCCTAAATGGTAATCCTGATTCAGCGACGATAAGCGGCTGCCGAGCGCCATGCTCGCTAGCGGTTTGGGCGGATAGATTTCGATGATGCGCAGATTATCCGGCGGCTGTTCAATGAACTGCTGAATCTCGCGATAGCTCTCTTCGTGCTGATGCAGAATGTTGATCATCGGCTGCAAGGCGCTGTCGCCCAGCCAACGCTCCATGCGCTTAAACCACTTCGGCGTGTACGACATCTGCGACGGCACGGTGCGAATCACCACAATGGTGTCTGCGCCACGCCGTGCGGCTTCGCGCACCGGAATCGCATCGCTAATGCCGCCATCCTGATAACTCACGCCATCAATCTCCACGCCACTGCGATAGAAGCCGGGAATCGCGCTCGAGGCTTTAATGATGTCATGCCAGGTGGTGCTGGTGGGATTGAAATACTCGGCGCGATAATCGTCGCTGCGACAGGCGCACATATAAAACTCGCTGCCTTTGGCGAACAGCCCTTCCGCGCTGGTAAGCGCCAGCGGAAACTCCTGTTTGGTGACATCAATCAGCCAATCGAGATCGATAAGATGGCCGCCGCGTACGAAGCGTAACGGATCGAAAAACAGTTTGCTGGTGGTATAACGCGAAATCACCCGTCGTGCGTAGCCAGGCTGGCCGCAGACAAAGGCGGAAAGATTTTGGGCGCCAGCAGAAGTGCCGAGCAACAACTGAAAGGGATTGAATCCGGCGCGTTGAAACTCATCGAGCACGCCTGCAGTGAAGATGCCGCGTTGACCGCCACCTTCGCATACCAGGGCGATTTTTTTCGATTTGAACGGGGTTAATGCCAGCGGTTCGATCGAACCTAACGTCAATGGAATGCGTGTTCCCAATGGATGTCCCTCAGTGTTTGCTGCTCTGAGGGAGCCGATAAAGGCGGCATCCCGGAGAACCAGTCATTGTCATTCCCTGACCCATTGCATCTGCAATCGGAGCGGCATCGTAGTATGCCGCAAATGACTGGCCTCCGCTTTAGGTGACTCGCGGGTTAGCGTCGAATACGCAAGGCGTCAGAGTTTTTTGCGCCCGGTAAACAGGCTCACGAGGAACAGAATAATACCGACAATGAACACAAGTTTAGCTGCCCATGCTGCCGTACCCGCCAGACCGCCGAAACCTAATGCTGCAGCAATCAGAGCGATGACCAGAAAGATAATACCCCAACGAAACATAAGCCTCTCCTTTACCAGTGTGAAAATCGAACTGCTTATTTACACCTTTGTTTTTATTCCGAAATGGCACCGTAACAGTGCCATTACTCTCGCGTTAAGATTTCACCTTCAGGTCATTCTTCACGCTTTTTACGCCTTCAATGGCTTTGGCGATTTTCTCAGCACGATCAGACTGTGCCTGGTTCGCCACTTCTCCCGATAACTGCACCACGCCGTCGGTGGTTTCCACCTTCACGTTACGTGACGGCACGATGTCATCTGCTAAAAGCTTAGCTTTAATTTCGCTGGTGGTGGCGGTATCACCGGCATAACCCTTCAGCGAACTGGTTTTGCTGTCTTTAACGTGCAGTTTGTCACTAACGGATTTCACGCCTTCAACTTTCTGCACCAGCGCCACGGCTTTTTCCGCCTGATCCTGCGAGGCGACAAAACCGCTCAGCGTCACTACGCCTTGATGCGTTTTGACCGAGATATCGGTACTTTTAATTGCTTCATCATCGACCAACGCCGCTTTGGCTTTGGCGGTGATGCCGCTGTCATCCATAAAACCATCGACTTTTTTCATTGAGCTATCGATTTTCGCACCCGCGCTGTCGCTGGTTTGCTGTGCTTTCTGCGACATGGATTCATCTGCCATTGCGGCGCCGCTCAACAGTGCGGTACCCGCCAGGGCAGCGATCAGGGTTTTGGCAATCTTAGTCTTATTCATCGATATCATCCTTCTATCCGTTAACTCACCCGCAGCTGCGAATGTCAGCAACAAACGGCGTCGCTGAATTTATGGACGTAATGAAACCTGAATGGTCTCTTTTCTCGTCCGACAGGATAATAGTAGTAGGTATTACAGCTTTTGCTGGCTCTTGTGGTTGATATCTCGCCAAAAAGCGATAAACGCAGCGTAATTAGGAGGAGTCTGTAACGGGGAAAAACAGGGCCAACGATAACCATTGGCCCGATAGGAAGCGCTAAATTAGTGCTCGCGCGTCTTGCGGAATGTCACGTCAGGATAGCGTTCCTGCGTGATATTGAGGTTAACCATGGTTGGGGCGATGTAGGTGAGGTTGTCACCGCCATCGAGCGCCAGGTTAACTTCGTTTTTACGCTGGAAGTCGTCGAATTTCTTGGCGTCTTTGCACTCAACCCAACGTGCGGTTGAGACGTTGATGGCTTCATAAATCGCTTCAACGTTGTATTCGCTTTTCAGACGCGCCACCACCACTTCGAACTGCAACACACCGACTGCGCCCACGATCAGATCGTTGTTGTGCACCGGACGGAACACCTGCACCGCCCCCTCTTCCGACAGCTGAACCAGCCCTTTCAGCAGCTGTTTCTGCTTGAGCGGATCGCGCAGACGGATGCGACGGAACAGTTCTGGCGCGAAGTTCGGAATACCGGTGAACTTCATGTTTTCACCTTGGGTAAAGGTGTCGCCAATCTGGATGGTGCCGTGGTTATGCAAGCCGATGATGTCGCCCGGATAGGCTTCTTCAACGTGCGAACGGTCGCCGGCCATAAAGGTCAGCGCATCGGAAATCACCACGTCTTTACCGGTACGAACCTGGCGCAATTTCATGCCTTTTTCGTACTTGCCGGATACCACGCGCATAAACGCGACGCGGTCGCGGTGTTTCGGGTCCATGTTGGCCTGAATCTTAAACACGAAGCCGCTGAATTTCTCTTCTTTAGCTTCCACCAGACGCGTGTCGGTGTTGCGCGGCATTGGCGTCGGCGCCCAGGCAACCAGGCCATCGAGCATATGATCCACGCCAAAGTTACCCAATGCGGTACCGAAGAACACCGGCGTGATTTCGCCGCTCAGGAACAGTTCGTGGTCGAATTCGTGGGATGCGCCTTGCACCAGCTCCAGTTCATCACGCAGCTGTTGTGCCAGGTCTTCGCCAACGGCGGCATCCAGCTCCGGGTTCGCCAGGCCTTTAACGATGCGCACTTCCTGAATAGTGTGACCTTTACCGGTTTGATACAGGTAAGTTTCGTCGTTATAGAGGTGATAAACCCCTTTGAAATACTTGCCGCAGCCAATCGGCCAGGTGATTGGCGCACAGGCAATTTTCAGCTCGCTTTCCACTTCATCCAGCAATTCCATTGGATCGCGGATATCACGGTCAAGTTTGTTCATGAAGGTGATAATCGGCGTATCACGCAGACGGGTAACTTCCATCAGTTTACGTGTGCGATCTTCAACACCTTTGGCGGCGTCGATCACCATCAAGCAGCAGTCCACCGCCGTTAGCGTACGGTAGGTATCTTCGGAGAAGTCTTCGTGTCCCGGCGTATCCAGCAGGTTCACCAGGCTGTCGCGATACGGGAACTGCATCACCGAAGTGGTAATGGAGATACCACGTTGTTTCTCCATCTCCATCCAGTCGGATTTGGCGTGCTGGTTGGAGCCGCGGCCTTTGACGGTACCGGCGGTTTGAATCGCCTGTCCGAACAGCAGCACTTTTTCGGTAATTGTGGTTTTACCGGCGTCCGGGTGCGAGATGATCGCGAAGGTACGGCGGCGCGCCACTTCTTCTAAAAAGGGAGCATTAGACATTGAGTGAATTCTTCTTCAAGGGCAACACGCGGGCGGCGCGCTGCGAATATATCGTTGCGCAAGATTGAGGCGGCATAGCATACAATAATTCGCGAACCGGGGGAATCCGCGTTCAGGCGACTGAGAGCGGTTCCCTCTCCCTCGCGCGGGAGAGGGTGAGGGTGAGGGACAGAAAACCACTTAACCCAAAACTTTTACCGCCGCCGCTTTAAAGATCTTCACCCCAATCTCCAGCGAGCTCAGCTCAAAGCGCATCTCAGGATGATGTAAACCCGGCACCAGATTGGTGCCTAAGCCCCAGAAACCGGCCTTCACCTGCGGGCGTTTGACCGGATAATAGAAGAAGTCTTCGCTGCCTGGCGTGGTTTTAGTATCGAGCAAACCGTCCGCGCCCAGTACTTCAACGATCGCCGCACGGATCACCTCAGTCGCTTCATCGTGAATTTCCGCCGCGGGCATCTCTTTCAGCACCACCACTTCGGCTGTGGCACCGAGCGCTGCCACGCTGTGCTGAATCGCCAACGTGACCTTCTCTTTCAGCACATCCATCGGCGCGTTTTCCTGTGAGCGCAAATCCCACACCACACGCGCTTCATCCGGCACCGAGTTGGTGACACCGGCATCGCACAGGAAGCGCGTGGCTTTGACGCTCCACGTCAAACCTGGCGGCAGATGGATGGCGTTAACTGCCTGCACCGCTTGCACCGCGGCATCCAGTGCATTGACGCCCAAATGTGGACGTGCCGCATGCGCCGGTGCACCTTTAATGGTGGCTTCCAGCGTGCTACAGGCGGAATAAATTACCGCTGGCGTGGCCTGGCCAACATGACACTCTTCCAGCGGACGTACATGGAAGCCGAGGATCATTTCCACATCATCCAACGCGCCGCCGTCGATCATCGCCAACGCGCCGGCACCGAGTTCTTCCGCTGGCTGGAACAGCAACTTCAGCCGACCTTTTTTGATCGCGCCCTCTTTCAGCAGCTCTTGCGCGGCGGTCAGCACCACCGACGAATGTCCATCGTGGCCGCAGGTATGACGCGCACACGCCACGCCGTCGATAATGTGCCCCAACGCATCCATATCCGCTCGCAATGCCAGAACCGGGCCAGGCACGCCGCTATCAATCTCCGCCACAATGCCGGTGGTGTTATTGATGTTGCGCGTCACCTTCAGACCGGCTTGTTCCAGCTGATCGGCAATATAAGCAGAGGTTTTGAATTCCTGAAAACCCAGCTCCGGGATTTCATGCAGAAAATGGTAATGCTCTAAGACGTTCGACACCGCTAAGCTCCTGGAAAGTAAAGGCAAGCCTCAGCATCGCCCGATGTGCAGCTATAATCAATCCAGCGTGAATGAAAATTAGTCAACAGTGAGAACTCTTCGCATTCAACTTGTGAAATAATTCCATTTACAATCAATAAGATAAATTCAACTTTTTTACGGAAACTCCTTCACAAAAAAGTATAGATTGATGCATAATTCGCCGTACTTCACCTGATAAATTAAAAAGGACTCAGCCATGTTAACTGCTGAAATGACCTCTCGTTTGAACGACCAACTGAACCTCGAATTTTTCTCCGCCAACCTGTATTTGCAGATGAGCGCATGGTGCAGCGATAAAGGCTACGAAGGTGCCGCTTCCTTCCTGAAAATGCACTCACGCGAAGAGATGCAGCACATGCAGAAGCTGTTCGATTACGTCAGCGATGCCGGTGCGCTGCCGGTGCTGGGCAGCATTGCCGCACCGGCAATTAGCTGGACTTCACTGAATGACGTGCTGGAAGAAGCGCTGAAGCATGAGCAGCTGATCACCAAGAAAATCAATGAGCTGGTGCACACCGCGCTGACCACGCAGGATTACTCGACCTTCAACTTCCTGCAATGGTACGTGGCAGAGCAGCATGAAGAAGAGAAGCTGTTCAAAACCGTGCTGGATAAACTGGCGATGGTCGGCAGCAAAGGCGAAGGCCTGTTCCTGGTGGATAAAGATCTCGGCCACATGTCCGTTGACGGCCACGGCGCATAAGCAGCAGCCCGCCGCCGCAAGATAAAAAAACGCCCGACTTGTCGGGCGTTTTTGTTTTGGTTGTCAGCATAGATTTTGGTGGTCACCCTAAATGGCGACCTTACAACGGCAACCTCAATCCAACTCTTTCAAGCGCAATTCCGACGGTTGCGGACGGCCAAAATAATAGCCCTGGAACAGCGTACAGCCCTCTTCGCGCAGCTTGGTAAACTGCTCGTTGCTCTCCACCCCTTCGGCGGTGATCTGAATATCGAGGCTGCGACTCATGCCGGTAATCGCGCGGATGATCGCCAGCGCTTCGCGGCTGTCGCCCATGTCGTTGATAAACGACTTGTCGATTTTGATCTTGTCGAACGGGAAGGAGCGCAGATAACTCAGCGATGAATAGCCGGTGCCGAAATCATCCAGCGCGATCTGCACGCCGAGCGTTTTCAGGCTTTGCAGCGTGCGGATGTTGCCCAGCGTATCGTCCAGCAGCACCGATTCGGTGATCTCTACTTCGAGGCGATGTGGCGCCAATCCTGATTCACGCAGCGCGCCTTCCACCACCGACACCAGAGAGCTGTTTTTGAATTGCAGCGGCGACAGATTCACCGACACCGATTGTTCCGTGCCCCAACTTTGCGCTTCGCGGCAGGCTTCATACAGCGCGTACGCGCCAAGCATATGAATCAAGCCGGTCTCTTCGGCAATCGGAATGAAATCATTCGGCATGATCAGCCCTTTAATCGGGTGATGCCAACGCATTAGCGCTTCATAACCGATGATGCCTTTCTCATCGGTGATCGGCTGGTAATAAAGGCGCAACTGACGTCCGGTGATCGCATCACGCAGATCGTTCTCGATCACGCGGCGGCTGCGCGCCAGATCGTCCATCTCCAGCGTGAAGTGTTCATAACGATTGCGGCCATTACGTTTAGCTTCGTACAGCGCCATATCGGCGCAGCGCAGCATATGTTCCGGCGTGTTGGTGGCTTGCGACGTCAGCGCGATGCCGACGCTCAACCCCACCGACAGATTATGCCCTTCGACATTGATCGGCGGGCGGATCGCTTCGATCAAGCGCTGTGCCACCACCGCCGCTTCATCGGCAGTGCGAATATTCGGCAGCACAATGGCAAATTCGTCGCCGCCAATGCGCGCCAGCGTATCAGGGTCGCGCAACGCACTGCGCAGGCGTTTTGCCACCACGCGCAGCAGGTCGTCACCAATCTGATGGCCCAACGCATCATTCACGTTCTTGAAGTTATCGAGATCGAGGCACAAGGTGGCACTGATTTGGTTGTGCTGGTTATCGACGCGCAGCGCTTCGCTCAGTTTTTGGCGGAACAGCACGCGGTTCGGCAAACTGGTGAGGTTATCGTGGTGCGCCATATGGCGAATGCGCGCATCGGCTTCACGCTGATCGGTAACATCTTCAACAATCAGCATCACGTAGTTTTGGCGCATATCTTTGCCGCTGATCGTTGTAGCGCGAGTATGCAGAATGCGCTCGCCGGATGCCGTCAACAGCAGTTGTTCGCGTGAGTGAATACCTTCACTGCGCAGCGCAATATCCGCCAGGCTGTTGAAGTAATCCGCTTGCTCCGCCGTCATGCATTCGTACGGACGTTTATGCATGATCAGCGCTTTATTGATACCAAACAGCTGCTCGGCTTTGTCATTGACCATCAAAATCTCGCGGCTGATAGCGTCTTCGACAATCACGCACGATGGAATATTGCTGATGATGGTGTCGAGGAAGCCCGATAACTCTGACATCTTGGCACTTTGCGCCTGCGCCAAATCCCGCGCACGCAACAGTTGTTGCTCGTTCTCGCGACGTTCAGTGACATCGCGGGTGATCTTGGCAAAACCGAGCATGCGGCCATCTTCGTCGTGGATCGCGTCAATCACCACATGCGCCCAAAACGCGGAACCGTCTTTGCGATAGCGCCAACCTTCATCTTCGAAACGACCGGTTTTCAGCGCGATGCCGAGGTTGGATTCCGGCGTGCGAGCGTTACGCTCAGCCGAGCCATAAAACACCGAAAAGTGCTGACCGACGATTTCTTCCGAAAGGTAACCTTTGGCGCGCTGCGCACCGGCATTCCAGTTCACTACGCGGCCCTGCAAATCCAGCATGTAGATGGCGTAATCGGTGACACCTTCCACTAGCAAGCGGAAGGTTTTTTCGTGTTCACGCTGTCTGCGCAGTGCTTCGCGCTGCTCGGTGCAATCGCGGGTGATCTTGGCGTAGCCAATCAGCTTGCCTGAGTCATCACGAATCGCATCAATGATCACATGCGCCCAAAACGCGCTGCCATCTTTGCGATAACGGTAGCCTTCGTCCTCGAAACGACCGGTTTTGAAAGCGGTGCTGAGGTTCTTTTCCGGGATATGATCTTTACGATCTTGCGCGCTGTAGAAGCGCGAGAAGTGCTGTCCCACGATCTCTTCGGCGACGTAGCCTTTCGCGCGCTGTGCGCCTACGTTCCAATTTTCGACTTTGCCGTCCAAATCCAGCATGTAAATAGCGTAATCACTGACACCTTCCACCAACATTCGAAATCGCTGCTCCTGCTCACGCTGCTTGCGTTGTAACTCTTGTTGTTCGGTGCAGTCGCGGGTCACTTTGGCAAAACCCACCAGCTCGCCGAAGTCATCACGAATCGCATCGATCACCACATGCGCCCAAAAAGCGCTGCCATCTTTGCGATAGCGCCAACCTTCGGTTTCATAGCGACCCACCGTCGCCGCCACCGAAAGCCCACGCTGCGGCGCACCGTTTTTGCGGTCGTCTTCGCTATAAAACAAGGCAAAATTTTTGCCGACAATTTCATCCGGCGTGTAGCCTTTGGCGCGCTGCGCGCCCGCATTCCAATTCGCTACGGTGCCGTCGGGTTTGAGCATGTAAATGGCATAGTCCACCACGCTCTGAACCAATAATCGGTACATGACGTCTGAGTTATTATTCATTGTTATTCGCCTATTGCTGCCTGGTATCGCCTGGACTTTCTAAGAAAATTCTTAATCAGTATGCAGACTTAAGCGCAAATACGCAGCGCTGACAAGCGCTATTCGTCTACAGACAAATGTTGGTAGTTAGGTTATCGGCAGTGGCGAGAAAATGTTCAGCGGGATACCGCGAGATTAATCATGCGTTGACGCTAGGCTTGCCATGGCAGCACGCCTTGCGGCAGACGTCGCGCGAGTCGCGTTGCCAGCCCCATCAACACGCATACCACCACAATCATCAGGCAGCCGACCGCCGCGGCAAGCGAGGCGGAACCGCCTTCATCAAGGAATACGATGGTTGGGCCGATAGTTTGCGTTTGTGAAGTGACCAGTAGCACCGACACCTGGATTTCATTCAGCGCGGTGAGGAACACCAGCACGCTACCAGCCAGCGCGGAAGGCGCGGCCAGCGGCAGCAAGATGTCGCGCATGCGGCGCATAAAACCGGCACCGCACAGGCGCGCGGCTTCATCCAGTGCCGGTTCCAGCTGCGCGAAGCCCGCCAGCGTGGGACGCAGCACCAGCGCGAGGAAGTTAGCCAAATAAGCGGCGAGAATGATCCACACCGTGCCATACAGCGACACGTTAACAATCGGCAGCGGGCGCAGGAAAAACAGCATCGCCGCCACGCCGGTGACAATACCCGGCAGCGCGTAGGTGAGTTCGCTCGCCAGCCATAATCCGCGCACCAGTTTGGTTCGCCGCCAGCTGAGAAAATAGGCAAGGAACAACGCGCACAGCGTGAGGATCACCGCCGTTAAGCTGGTTAATCCCAAACTGGTGAGAAACGCATGGCGCACCGCCGGATAGCCCCACAATGCCGCGCGGAAGTTTTCCAGCGTCAGCGTTTGCCAGCTCAGCGCCTGACCAAATCCGCTGGTCAGCGCGGTGATCAGCAGCGCACTGAGCGGCAGCAGCAACGTCAGCGCCATCCACAGCCAGGCTACGCCTTCAATTGCCACGCGACCACGTCCTAAAGATTGCTGCCACACGCGCGGCGCGCCGTTGACGCGCACATCATGCCGACCGCCAAGCCACGCGCTGGCCGTCATGCCCGCCAGCGTAATAAAGGCGATCAATAAGGCATACACCGCGGTATTCGGCAATGCGCTGGGGCCGATGCCGTTAAGTTGTTGATACACCAGCGTGATAAGCGTTGGCACGCGCGCCGGAATGCCCAACATCGCCTGAATACCGAAGTTACCGGCGGCGGCGACAAACGTCAGCGCGGCGCCCGCAAAGATTGCCGGACGCGCCAGCGGCAAAATGATGGTGAACAGCACGCGCGTGCGCGATGCGCCGCTGATTTGTGCGGCTTCGACCAAATCAGCCGGTAAACGCCGTAACCCGGCGCGCACGGTGAGAAACACCAACGGCGCATTGTGCGTGCCGAGCAGCAATACAATGCCCGTCAAGGAATAGAGCGGCTGTTCGCCGGGCGCAAACCACGGCAAACCGAGGCTGGCAAACAACATTGCTAAAGGACTGGATGGCGCTAGCGCCTGTAACCACGCCAGCGCCGTGACCTGCGGCGGAATCATCAGCGGCAGAATAAAGGCAAACACCCACGCGGTTTTGGCACGCAGATCGCTGAGCGCCACCAGCCACGCCGCGGCGGTGCCGAGCAACACCGAAATCAAGGTAGAACTGAGCGCGATGAGCAAGGTATTACCGCTGGCGATCAACACGCGATCGCTGGCCAGCAGCCGCAACAAGCGCGGCATATCCGGCACGCCGGTTGGCGCGATGGCGGTCCACACTAGCCGCATTAATGGCGCAACGGAAAGTAGGCCGATCATCAGCACCATCAGCAACAGAACCAGTCGCTCGCTGTTAAACCGCCGCCGCTTGCCGCCCGCATTACGCCATTCGTTGCTCAACACGCTCATGCGACTTAACCGCCGAACAGCGCAGTGAACTGATCGCGCACGGCGGCATCTTCTTTAATCGCTTTGGCGACATCTGGCGACAGCAATTTGATCTTGTTGATCGGTGTGAAACCTTCTGGCGCAGCCACACGATCGTCAACCGGACGGTTGCCCTGCTCGACCACCAGTTTCTGGCCCTGCTCAGACAGCATGAAGTTCACGAAGGCTTTGGCCGCTGGCAAGTTGTGCACCGATTTCATGATGGCAACCGGTTCGGTCACATAGGAAACGCCCTCTTTCGGATACACCAGATCAACCGGCGATCCCTTTTTCTTCGCCAGAATCACGTCGGCGTCGGTGATGATGCCGTATTTATCCAGGCCGCTGGCCACCGCTTTCAGCGCCGGGCCATTGCCGCCTTGCGGCGCGACGCCAATTGCCGCCAGCTTCTTGTAGAAGCCCCAACCAATCGATGGCGTGTTGATGTCGGTGTGCAGTTTGTACAGCGCCGCACCGGAATAGAGCGGGCTTGGCACGGCGATCTGCCCTTTGTTGGCTTCCACCGCCAACGCATTCCAGCTGTCAATCGGCTGCGCATGTTGGGTGTTATAAGCAATTACCGTGGCGATGATTTTGGTGCCAAAGAAGGTTTTATCTTTGTCGTAGAACGACGGATTGATGTGGCTCAGCGGCGCATCGCTGTATTGATACAGATGGTTTTCATTCTTCAGCGCGCCAAGGTTGATGGCATCGGCAATCAGCAGCACGTCAGGTTTGGCTTCGCCGCTCATCATTTCGGTGCGCAGCACGTTCATTAATTGCGTGGTGCCGTTACGCGTCCATTCCACCTGCACATTGGGATAGGCGGCTTTAAACGCATCCATGGTTTGCTGGGCAATTTCCGGCGCCTGCGAGGTGTAAACCACTAGTTTGCCTGATGGTGCGTCTTCGGCATGGCTCACGGCAGAAAGCAGCAAGCCACTGGCTAACATCACAACGTTAAACGACTTACGCATAGCAATTCCCTGAATTAATGAGTGAAAAGGTTAAGAAGGAAGAATCCAACCGTCGCGCACCGCCACACCGATGGTGGCCTCGCTGGCAGGTAAAGGTTGATCGGCCAACTGCAGCGTGATGCTGCACTCCGGCGCATCCAGCGGCGTCACATTGATTTGGTGATGGCCGCCGCGATAAATCACCCGCCGCACGCGCGCGGCAAACTGTGGTTCGCCCGGCGCAGCTAAACGGAAATCCACCGCGTGAAAACTGGCTTGTCCGTGCGGCTGCGGGCCTTGTTCTGGCGCGCAGCGCAGTGGCACGCGTAAACCGCATAGCGTGGCCTCAGCGCGGCCCGCACCGAGCGGTTCGATATCGCTAATTGGCAGCACTTTGCCGTCGTCAATAAATCGCGCCACCATGGCGTTGGCCGGTTCACGCCACAACGTTTGCGGTGTAGCGAACTGCATTACGCGTCCGGCATCCATCACCACAATGCGGTCGGCCAGCGCCATCGCTTCGTGTTGATCGTGGGTGATGTAGAGCAAGGTGGCGTGGCTGTGATGATGGAAGCGGCGGAACTCCTCTTCCATGGTGGCACGCAGATGGACATCGAGGTTGGCGAGCGGCTCGTCGAGCAGCACCAGCGTAGGTTGGGCGACTAAACAGCGCGCCAGTGCCACACGTTGACGTTGACCGCCTGAGAGATCGGCAGGACGGCGGTCGGCAAAATTCTCCAATCCCACCAGTTCCAGCGCCTGTTGCGTACGGCGTTCGCGCTCGCTGCGCGCCACGCCGCTGACTTTCAGGCTATAAGAAACGTTTTCGGCGACCGTCATGTGCGGCCACAGCGCATAGCTTTGGAAAACCACGCCCAACTGACGATCTTCCGGCGGCAGATGCACGCCCGGCGCGGCAAAACAGCGTTCGCCAACGTGAATCTCACCGGCATCGGCGGTTTCAAAACCAGCCAGCAGGCGCAGTAAGGTAGTTTTGCCGCAGCCCGATGGGCCTAATACGGCGATGAATTCGCCCTGCGCAATCTGCAAGGAGATGTCGTGCAAAACCGGCTGCGCGGCAAAGGATTTGCGCAGCCCGCGAAGTGTGATCGATGCCATGTTTCTGGCCTTTGTCTGACAGTCCGGCTAAGACCCTACGACACTGTGATGACGATTCCATGACATTGGGCCAGGTCACCATAAATGGCGACCCTACAAGTCCAGTGCCGATTTTCGTAGGGTCGCCATTTATGGTGACCCACGGCTGAAATCAGTCCTGCGATTGCAAATGCATCCCGATGTAGCGCTCATAACGCGCCGGTTTCACCCGCGTGAGATCCACTAACACCAATCCATCGATGCAGTTATTGAAATCAGGATCGCTACCGAAATCGATAAACTGCACGCCGCCAGGTTCGCACACTTCGGAATATTGCTTGTAGAGCGTCGGAATCGCGGTGCCAAGGTTCGCCAGCAAGTGTTTTAGGCGGCGCAGATCTTCGGTGTAGTTATCGCCGGTGAACTGCGCCAGCACTTCCGGTAACGAAGCGGGATACGGACGGCGCGAGGTCGCCAGCGGCAATTCGGTCGGGAAATACATGCGGTAGAACGCCACCAGCAAGTCGCGTGCGGCCAACGGCATGCCGCCAGAAATCGACACCGGCCCAAACAGATAGCGCGTTTCCGGGTATTTAGCGATGTACGCACCAATTCCCATCCACAAATAATCCAGGCCGCGTTTGCCCCAATAGGCCGGTTGAATGAAGCTGCGTCCCAGCTCCAAACCTTGATTGATAATTGGCAACATGCGCTCGTCGTAGTGGAACAAGCTGTCGCTGTAAATCCCTTCTAATCCGCGACGTTCCAGTTGTTCCGCGCCAGGAATAAATCGGTAAGCGCCAACGATTTCCAGCTCATCGTCATCCCACAAAATCAGGTGATAGTAATCGTCATCGTATTTGTCGAGGTCGCGACGACGGCCGCTGCCCTCGCCCACCGCGCGGAACGCCACTTCACGCAAACGTCCCAACTCACGCAGCAGCGGCACCCAACTGGCGCCGTTACGCCGCCACAGATAGATCTGCTTGCCATCCGGCAGCGTGCCGAGGCGTTCGCTTTCCATCAGCGCTTTCTTCAGCTCCGCACGATCTTCCGGGCGCGCAATCGCCGCTTCGGTCTGGAACAAGCCACGGCGTCCCTGACCAATGCGATACAGATGCTTGCGCAACCGCTTCGCCAGCTCTTTGCCCGGCGTGTGGCCATCATGCCAATTGGCAAACGGGATCTGCTCGCCGATGTGCAGTTTGATGCGCGAACCGCGCTGGCGGAACATCTCGCGCACTAGCATTAATAATGCCAACGGCGAGGCGATTTTCGCGGCGGCATAGAACGCCAGGCTGTTACGACCGACCACATGCACCGGCACGATGGGCGCGCGCGCACGGGCGGCAAGGCGCAGGAAGCTGTGATGCCAATGGCGATCGCGCACGCCACGGCTGGAAAGGCGCGACACTTCGCCCGCCGGGAAGATGATCAGCACACCTTGATTGTCGAGATGCTGCTGCATGTGAGTGAGCTGCTCGCGGCTGGTGCGATTGCCCATGTTATCTACCGGCAGCATCATGTTGTTGATCGGCTCCAGCATCATCAACATGCGGTTGGCAACGATTTTCACGTCCCGTCGCACCTGCGACACCGCCGCCAGCAGCGCTAAGCCATCCAGCGCACCCAGCGGATGGTTGGCAACGATCACCACCGGGCCGCGCGTCGGAATCTGCTCCAAATCGCGTTCACTCAGTTCGCAGCGCACATCCAAATGCTCCAGAACCTGCTCGACCATATCCACGCCTTTGAGGTGGCGATAACGGGCAGCAAATTCCTGAAATTCATGTTCGCGAACTGCCCATTTGAGGAAGGTTTTTTGCCAGTTCGCCGGTTGATGACCTGGCCAGTAAGTATCGAGAAGCTGATCAACTGAAAACATCATTCACCCTTGTTATGCGTAGCGGTTTATCGCCTCGACGTTAGAGCGGCTTGTTTTCAGATTTATGACCATCACTCCGGACAAAGGAAAAAAACGGCGCGCCATGTTCTGACGCAGTAAAAAGCAATAATCACCTTAAAGTCCGAAATTCGAGACATAGCTTAGTGCTTATTGTTAAGCCACGTGAACTAATCTGGTCACACCAGTCCACTTCCACTATTTCTGGTGATTTAACTTGGCTGTTTTTTTATTTTTCTTCTTCGGACTACACATATGATTCATTCGGTATTTATTGTTGATGACCATCCGTTAATTTGTGCCGGTATTAAAGCGTTATTGCAGTCGTATCACTATTCGATTGTCGGTGTAGCAGAGAAAGGAGATTGGTTAATCAGTGAATTGATTTCGTTGCGTCCAGACGTATTACTACTTGATCTCACCATGCCGGGCCGTGCTGGCATTCCGTTGATAGCCGATATCAAACGCGCTATTCCCGAACAAAAAATCATTGTGTATACCGCTTCAGAAAGCCTTTTTTATCAACGTTGTTGCTTACAATTAGGCGTGGAAGGTTATGTATGCAAGCGCGGCGATCTTGATGCATTAATTACGGCTATTGGAGAGGTGGAACAGGGAAAACGTTATTATCCCATCACCCATTCTTCGGCGGGCGTTGAGGAATTGATCGAAAGCGAAAAATTGATGAGCCTGACGCGGCGAGAATTGGTGGTATTGGTCAAATTAGCTTCGGGAATGAGTAATAAAGAGATCGCTTCACAATTGCAGCTCAGCAGTAAAACCGTCAGTACCTATAAAATAAAAATCCTGCGTAAGTTAGGGCTGAAAGGGATTAGCGGAATTAATATGACGGCCAAGGTGAATGATCTGGTTTGACATTCGGCGGTCACCATAAATGGCGACCCTACGCCAGATGTTGCGGGGTCGCCATTTAAATCACAACTTCAATGGCGGCAACTGCGAAAACACGCTCAACAAGCCTTTACTCCACAATTGACGAATCTGCGAGAAATAAGGATGCTGCTCGGTGATGTGATATTGCTGATTGTCGCTGAAGCTGTCGGTTTGATACACCATCACATCCAGCGGCAAGCCCACGGAAATATTACTCGCCAGCGTCGAATCCATCGAAATCAGCGCACACTGCATTGCCTGGCTGAGCGGCGTTTCATAACGCAGTACGCGGTCAATAATCGGTTTGCCATATTTGCTTTCGCCAATCTGGAAATACGGCGTATCGACACTGGCTTCAATAAAGTTGCCTTGCGGATAGATTTGGAATAAACGCGGCTCTTCGCCACGAATTTGTCCACCCAGCAGCAGCGTACCGCCAAACTCTTCGCCATCGCGCTTGATCACTTCGCGCAGCGTTTCACCGACCATCAGCGCAATGTCATACAGCGACCGCCCGTTCAATAGATTGGGCTGATCGCCATCGCCGTTGTTGCGTCGCAGCAGGCTCAACACGCTTTGCGTGGTCGCCAAATTGCCAGCGCTTTGCAGCACCAGCGTACGTTCATCATCCACCTGAAACACATGCAATTTACGGAACGAGGAAATATGATCAACGCCCGCATTGGTACGCGAATCAGATACAAAAATCATCCCTGACGATAAACGCATTGCCACACAATAAGTCATAGTCTTGCCTGTTCAGAATTACTGCTGCGCATGCACCTGAAGCACCGCAGCTACCGCCAGCATATCTTCACCGCCGCCGCCCATGCGCATACCGCGCACTGGACAAGCATCAAGATAATCCACGCCCACCGCCAGACGTAAATGCTGGCGCGTACTGCGAGTATTATTAGTGATATCAAAGCTGTGCCAACTGCCACCCAGCCAGGCTTCAACCCAGGCGTGAGTGGCGACGTGCTCAACATTTTCAGTATAGAGATAGCCGCTGACGTAGCGCGCCGGAATCCCCAGGCTGCGACAACAGGCGAGGAACACGTGACTGTGATCCTGGCAAACGCCGCTGCCGGCAGCAAATACTTTCGCGGCGGCATCAGTGACTAAGGTGCTGCCAGGACGATACGGCATTTTCAGCAGCAGCTCGTCCATCAATTTTTCCAGACTGGCCAGCGGTTTTTCTGGTCGCCAATAGCGTTGGGCGAATTCACGGATCTCGGCATTGGGCTGCGTCAGCGGCGAGACGCGCAAAAACACCAGCGGCGACAGCAACGATTCGGGATCGGGCGCGTATTCACCATCATCCAGAATTTCCACCACGCCACGCGCCGCGATATCCAATTGCTGATGCGGCGTATCCAGCGTCAAAACATGCATCACATTGCCATAAGCATCTTCAGTGCGCGTGGCGTCGCACGGCAACTCCAAATCCCACGAAATGATCTGCTGATGCACCGAATTTTGCGGCGTCAGGCGCAGATATTGGGTGCTGAGTGTCACCTGATGCTCGTAGGCGTAGCGGGTTTTATGCTCGATGTTCAGTCTCATTTCGCCTCCAGATAGGTGTGATTGATGCTATTTGCCAACGCGTTAAGACGCTCGAGAAAATGGTTGATCCAACTATTCAATCCGTCCTGCGTCAGGCTTTGCCAGGTGCTGAAACGCATTTCTGCTAGCAGCACGGTGATCAAATAACGCGGGCGATCTTCCCCGCTGCTGCCGATGTTCTCCAACTGCGTGGCGATCTCATCAATGCAGGAGTGCAGCGAGCGTGGGCTTTCGCTGCGCAGAATCAGCATCTCGTTAACTAAATCCGGCAGCAACTGCTGTTTGAAGATGGCGTTATAGGCTTCACGCGCCGAGACCGCGCGCAATAAGGTATCGAGGCAATAATATTCGCGCACCGAATCCGACTGTTGCTCGAGCAATTGCTGATTGACGCTGAGTAAACGCGCGGTGCCGTCGCTGCGCTCCATCAAGGTGCCGATGCGGATAAAGCTCATCGCATCGCCGCGCAGTAAGGTGCCAAACATCGCGCCGCGAAACAGGTGGGAGCGCTCTTTTACCCAATCGAAAAAGCTATCCGCATTGGCACTGGTAATGCCGCGTCGCCGTGTGTTGCGCATCTCAATCCACGTCGAGTTGATGCTCTCCCACACTTCCGATGACAAGCTGCCGCGTACCGCATGCGCGTTGTTCCACGCCTCCTGCCAGCAGCTGAAAATGCTGCTGGGATTGCGATCGTCGAGCGCAAAGAAGTTGAACAACTGCGGCATGGTGAAGCGGCCATTCAGAGTTTCAAATAGCTCGCGCGTACCGGTGAGATTCAGCGGCAATAGCAGCTCATCGCCCTGGCTGCCGCGAACCGGCATCAGCGATAAACGGTTGGTCACGTCCAACACACGGGCGAGTTGTTCTGCGCGCTCCAGATAGCGCGCCATCCAATACAGTCCACTGGCGGTGCGGCTTAGCATGATGCGTCATCCTCCAAAACCCACGTGTCCTTGGTGCCACCGCCTTGCGACGAGTTCACCACCAGCGAACCTTCGTTGAGCGCTACGCGGGTTAAACCGCCCGGCACCAAACGAATATCGGCGCCGCACAAAGCAAACGGACGCAGATCGATATGGCGCGGTGCCAGCCCGTTATCAATAAAGGTTGGGCAAGTGGAGAGCGAAAGCGTGTCCTGCGCGATGTAGTTTTCCGGTCGCGCTTTGAGACGATCGCGGAAATCACTCAGTTCTTGCTGGCTGGCAACCGGGCCGATCAACATGCCGTAGCCACCCGCACCATGCACCTCTTTCACCACCATCTTGCTCAAGTTGGCGAGCACATAAGTGAGATCCTGCGGCTTGCGGCATTGCCAGGTCGGCACGTTGTTGAGGATCGGATCTTCATCGAGGTAGAAGCGGATCATGTCCGGCACGTACGGATAGATCGACTTGTCATCCGCCACGCCGGTACCAATTGCATTGGCCAGCACCACATTGCCGGAACGGTACACCGACAGCAGACCCGGCACGCCAAGCATCGAATCGGGGCGGAACGCCAGCGGATCGAGAAACGCATCATCGACGCGGCGATAAATCACATCGACTTTGCACGGCCCAGCGGTGGTACGCATCATCACCGCGCCATCTTTCACAAATAGATCGGCGCTTTCCACCAGCTCCACACCCATCTGTTGCGCGAGGAAGCTGTGTTCAAAATAGGCGCTGTTAAAGCGGCCCGGCGTCAGCACAACCACCACCGGATCGTTGACTGGCGAGCTTTCGCGCAGGGTTTGCAGCAGATGAGAAGGATAACGTTCCACCGGCGCGATATGCTGTCCGGCGAACAGTTCGGGATAGAGCCGCATCATCATCTTGCGGTTTTCCAGCATGTAGGAGACGCCAGACGGCGTGCGCAGATTGTCCTCCAGCACGTAATATTCGCCATCGTTGTTGCGCACCATATCCACGCCAACGATGTGCGCATAGATGTTGCGATGCAGATCCACGCCCTGCATGCACGGCTGATACTGATCGTTCACCAGCACTTGCTCAGCGGGCACGATGCCAGCCTTGAGAATGAATTGCTGATGATAGATATCGTGCAGAAAGGCGTTGAGCGCCTGAACGCGTTGGCGGATGCCACGATCAAGCATCGCCCATTCTCTGGCAGGAATGATGCGCGGCACGCTGTCGAAGGGAATTAACCGCTCCGCGCCGCCATCATCGCCGTAGACGTTGAAGGTGATGCCGACGCGATGAAACAGTAGCTCCGCCTCTTCGCGTTTGCGCGCTACGGCATCGACGTCCGCCTGTTGTAACCATTCCCAGTATTGCTGATAGTGAGCGCGGTGTTGGCCATCGCTCAGCAACATCTCATCATAGAAGTGTGATGCTATCTGATAGCTTTCTTTCATGATTTACTCGGCGCGTGTCTGGAGATATTTCTCTCCTGCACAAACTGTGCCAGAGGCCCGTTCCTGCGCGGCACACGCGCCTCTCGATGACGGCCGAGCTGTTTTGCACTTTACTGGTGCATCAGCTGCTGCGCGACTGGCAGCCAAATCTCCGTCATGGCTCCTTCGCCACCGGTAAAGGGATCGCGTTGCGGCAGCGGAACTTGCTGGATCTGCTGTTTCGACGCACGTAAACGTGACGGCTCATCACGTACGGTTTCCGGCGACATTCCTTGAGGATAGGCGCCGACGGTGAAAAAATCCTCTGAGGCGAAAACTTGCTTGTGGCCGACGCCCGCCGGAATCAGCACCGCATCGCCTTCGCGCAGCGTCACCATGCGGCCGCTATCGCCACCAAACAGCACTTCGGCCCAACCGGCACCGACGCCCAATACTTCGTGCGTATTCGGATGATAGTGGGTATATGGGAAGATCGGCGCACGCCAGGCGGCGGGCCAGCCATTGCGGGTAAAGGTTTTTTCGAACCACGCCGCGCTGTCTTCTGCTTCATCTTCATCGGGCACAATGCCCGGCCAGATGATCAGCGGCAGTGGATTGTTCGGCACGCCGCCCGATGGCAGCGACAGCATCAAATGTTGCGGATTGCTGGACGATCCAGCGGAAAAGGTGCCGGCGGCGAAAGACATCAGTAACAGCAGGCTGGAGGTGTTGGCAGTCATACTCTTTCTCCGGTTAACCACGTTACTTAATTGTGGCGTACCGCTGCGCCTTTGCAATGTGCGCCCGCCGACATTATTTACATAAAAGAATGATTTAGCTAACTAAAGTCAAATTAGCTGGCAACATTTTTAACATATCGTGCCGAACGTTAATTTCTGCATTTCCTTTAGCATTGCGCAATAAATTGCGCCGCTACGGAGTGTGCGGTCATTGATTACGGAGCACGCAACACGCACGTATTTGTAGCGGCGCAATTTATTGCGTTGTGTGTTTTTTGATAAATTTTGGGCAAAAAAAAGCCGGTGGATTTCGCCACCGGTCGAATCAAATAGGATTCAAAGGCACTGACAGGTTATCGCAGGCGTTCAGCGATGGGTTTCACCACGTTCTCCCCTTCGCGGCCATAAAATTGGAATAAGGTTTCAGCGGCGGCATCAGTTAATACCAGAATTTCAATGCGACGATTGCGCGCGCTCATCGGATCATCAAGATCGCGTGGCATGCGCGACGCCATGGCATTGACCTGCAACACGCGAGCGCTTTCCAGACCGCCGCGCTCTAATGCACGGCGCGCGGCTAAGGCACGATCACCCGACAGGTTCCAGTTGTTGTAAGCCGCATTACCGCTGTACTGCGCAGCATCGGTGTGGCCGCTGATCATGATTTTGTTGTCGATGCGGTTAAACACCGGGCCAAGTTCAGTCAGCAATTTCTGGAAATAAGGCGTCAACACTGCGCTGCCACGTGGAAACATCACACGAGCCTGATCATCCTGTACTAAAATCCGCAAACCTTGAGGCAAGGTTTCTAAGGTCAGAACGTCTTGCGCGTTATAGCTTTTAATAATTTGCTGAATCTGCTTATACAGTTTTGCCAGCTCAGCATCCGATCGTGACAGCACGCTGTCCAAATGCTCTTGAGGTTTACCACCAGACTGCAGCATATCCCCAGCCTTTACGGTCTCTTCCTTTTTGCTGAGTTCTAACGTGTCACCAATCAGTGCGTCACTTTTGCCACCGTTCTGCTCAAAAGGATTGAAAGCGGCACCGTTAAAAATGGATTCGCCATTCAACTGCGCCACAATTTCCTTGCGCTCTTCCACACTTACCGATGCGGTGATCCACAGCACCATAAACAACGCCATCATCGCCAAAGTAAAATCGGCAAAGGCAACCTTCCAGGCACCGCCGTGGTGGCTGTGATTTGCCTTCCTGGCCGCGCGCTTAATGATGGTGATGTTGTGCACATTCGGTTTCATCACGCACCTTCAGTTAACTGATTGACCCAGCCATCCAACTTGGCAAAGGTGGGTTTTGAATCCAGCGGCAACATTTTGCGCCCAGCATCCACCGCCAGCAGCGTTGGTTTGCCCGCCACCTGATTCACCAGTACGGTGCGGATACACTCCAGCACGGCCAGGCGCTTTTTCTGGTTTTGCTCCATGGCATTAGCCAGAGGATCCATCAAGCAATAACAGAAGAAGACGCCGAGGAAAGTCCCGATCAACGCAGCTGCAACCTTCAAACCAATCATGGCGATCGAACCATCTATTGATTGCATGGTGATAATGATGCCGAGAACCGCAGCACAAATCCCAAAACCTGGCATCGCTTCGGCGGTACGCTGCAATGAACGCGAAGGTTTAAGGAACTCTTCTTCAACAGCGTAAAGCTCTGATTCTAAAATACCTTCTAATTCATGGGCGTTGATTTTTCCCATCGCCATCAAGCGGAAATTATCGGAGATGAAAGAGATGAAACCGCGGTCAGCGAGAACTAATGGATATTTCTTAAACAGTGAGCTGTTTTCTGGCACCTCAATATGTGCATCCAGTGCCTTTAAACCACCGTCTTGTACCAACTCCAACAACTCAAATAACAGCATGAGTAACTGCTGCTGAAACTCCGCGGTGAAGGTATTGCTTTTCATCGTGCCAATAACCTGTGACCACATTTCCTTGAGCACGCTTTTTGAATTACCAATGACCATGGCGCCGGCACCCGAACCGAGAATGATCACCAATTCACCTGGCTGCCAAAAAGAACTCAGCAGGCCGCCTGAAGCTAAGTAGCCCCCAATCACACTGCCAAGCACAACTAAAATTCCGATTAATTTCTGCATGATGTTTTACTCGAAGAATTGTTTAATTTTTTCAGCAATCTTTTTGTTGATCTGACAGACCCGTGCTTCCGTCAGCTCAAGGACATGAGCAATCTCTTTCAGGCTCATTTCATGTTGGTAGTAGAGGCTTAAAATCAGTTGCTCGCGTTCTGCCAGTGAAGACAGGGCTATCTTTAATGTGCGTTGAATGCTGATTTCTTCCTCAAGATTACGGCCACTCAAGGCAGAGCCAAGCCCATCACCCGCCAGCAAATCATCAAAACTCTCCATCGCACTGGCCGATTCAAGTAGCAGATACTCATGAATTTCTTCGTGGCTGAGATCGAGATGTTTACGCAACTCCTCTTCGCTCGGTTCATGTCCGAGCGTGCGGGTTAGCTCCCGCACAGCATCATTGATTTTGTGGGTCTTCTGGCGTAAACGACGTGGACGCCAGTCGTGTAAGCGCAGTTGATCTAACACCGCGCCCCGCACACGTTGCAGAGCATAACCGGCAAAATGATCGTCTGGATGACCATAACGGCGCAGTGATTCCAGCAATCCCATCAATGCTATCTGCTCAAGATCTTCACGATCCATGACGGCATCCGCCTGGGCGGCGAGTTGACGCACAACTCGTTTCACTAAGGGCAACCACTGTTGTAAATAGCGACTCTCTTCTTGCGCCGTTAGCTCAGTAACTTCGTTGAATACGCTCATCACTGCTCCTCATTGGAAAACCATTTTGGAGATCATGACGTCAGTGAAGGGCTGGTTATTACCGAAAACACCTTCATAGCGCGCCATCATTTGCACGCGGATATCTTCGGTCGACATCTTGCGTGCCGTGTCGTATTCCATGCCCGAAAAGATGGAAACTAAGGTGCTTTTTAACTTAGGAAGATTGTGCTCAGCCGCTTTCATTTCTTCTGCGCTGTTGGTGACATAGGCGAGATCCAGCAGTAAATAGCGCTCTTTCGCCCCGCTGCCTTTTAAGGTGATCACCTGGTTTTTTAGCTCCAGGTAATGCACTTCAGCGACTTTCTCTTTCTTTTCAAACAGCGAAAATCCGCTGCTGCTTTCGCTATCATTGTGGGATGAGTTCAGCAATTGAGTGCCGGCTAAAACCAGCACGGCGGACAGCACAGAGCTGCCCACAACCATCGCCAGGCTGAGAGCCAGATTATTTTTTTTCATTAATTTATACCGTTGTCAGTATGGAAAGATCGCGGTGACGTTGTTCCTCGGTCACTTCATTAAGAGCGAGATTACTCAGCACCGCTTCCTGCGTGTGCTGTTGATGCGGCGCATGGCGTTGTTCGCCTTGCTGCTGCGAAATCTGAACGTTTACTGCTACCTGATTTTGTTCGACCAACGCGCTCCGCAGCTCCTGGCTCACTTGTTGCAATGCACGATAGATCTCAGGCTGTGCGGCCTGAATCTGCACTTGCAACTTGCCGCCTTCGTAATGAAGGGAAATATCCAACTTGCCGAGATTGGGCGGATCGAGGCGGATGGTGGCCTTCTGGCTGCGTAAGTCGATCTGTGTTTGCAAATGTTCACCCAGCGCTTCTCGTAGCACGTTGGCTTTCTCTTGCATGGCCTCCGGTAGCTTAAGTGGCGGTGCCGCGGCTGCCGCTGACGGCGCAACGGAATGGCTGATATGCAGCAGTTGTTGCGTTTGCATGATGATTTGCGCTGGCAACACTTTGGCTAACGGCTTGTCTGGGTGGGCCTGCATCAGCGCCACCACCTGCTGACTTGCCTCACTAACATCCTTCGGGGTACGCAGCTTTACAGGCTGAACCGGCGCAGGCCCATCGGCTGGCATAACCTGGCCTGGCAACATTGACGACTGTAAGCGTTGTGGCAGGGTGAGTGGACGCTCAGCCGCCATCTGCTCCCGCGGTGATGGCAGTGGAGCTGAGCCCGTCATCGTCATCGGTGCGGCCAAAAATTCTGCGGCTAGCTGTTCAAGTGGCGCACTAAACTGCGGTTGTGCGGCCTGCAACGATGTGATGGGCTGATTGACCTGTAAACTGATTGGCGGTGTAACTTGAGTGGATGGCACTGCCTGCATCAAAGGTGTAGTCGAAATGCGTTGTGGGGACGCCTGCACCGAAAGCCCATCAGTCTGCATCGCATTGAAATTGGACGACGTGGCGCGAAGTAATGCATGAAATGACAAAGCCTTCCCCGGCGCCTGCATTGCTTGCGTGCTCAGCGCTTCCGGCGCTTCCTGTGCCTCAGGGGTTTCCTGAGGGATTAGCGCTGCCTTCTCATTGAATGAAGGTGAAACTGGCATCTGCGGAATGTCGCGTTGCGTCACCTGTAATGGCAGGGTGTTTGTCATGGCTAATGTCGGATCCAGCAACAATTGCATCAGCTGTTCAGGATCGTTATTTTCCGTCAGTTCTGTGTCTTCAATCAGCGAAGGGGCGGATTGTGGCGGAGGCGAAGTGCTGCCGAGCATAAATGCCGGAACCATAGGCTGTGGCAGGTTAGCCATTTCTGGCGTAGCCGATGGCGCAGGCAAGACATTGCTACCCGGCAGCAGCAAAGAGGAAAGCAACGGAATCATTAGATACTCTCCTCTTCACTTTCAAACAGACTGTAGGCTTGCAAACCATGACGTTGCTGTTGATGCATGTGCAGTTTGTGGCTCAGTTCCTCAATGCGCGTGCGGCACAGATCCATCACGCCCATATGACGCTGTTGAAGCGTTTTCACCTGCTCCAGCGTTGCGTCGCTGAGTTTTTTCTGGCGCAGCTGCAATAGTAGGTTGCAGATCTGTTTATCGATCTGCATGACCTGCAACCAATTGTCATCACGCGCTGCCTGCTCTAAGGCATTCCCCAGTACCACAATCTGCTGCGAAATCATGCCTGCATGCCCTCCCAGCCTTCACGCAGGGTGATAAGTACGCTTTCCACTTCTTCAATCTGACTCACAGATAGTTTGTGGCTGGCGTCATACAACCGATAAACGCAATAGTCATAAAGCGCGGCTAAACGGAGCGCCAACTCACCACCACGTTCAAAATCCAGGGCGCTGGTCAGCGCATTGAGGATATCGATGGATTTCGAGATGCTGCTGGCTTTGCGCTCAAAGCGCTGTGCGGCGATATGCCCTTTAGCCCGCACCAGTTCATCTTGCAAACCCGTGAACAGCATCAACACCAATTGATGCGGCGTGGCGGCTGCGGTGCGAATGGCAAGATCCGCATCGCTATAGCCATGAATCTCAGTGGAATTACCGTACATATGTCACCTTACTTATCGAAGAAGCTCGACAGCGTGCCTTCCATCTGCGTCATTGCATTTTGCGCGCGGGTAAATTGCTGCAAAAAGCGGGCGTAGCTGGTGTCATAGCGCTGTTGAATTTGATCGGCTTTGGTTGTCAAAAGAGTGTTTTTGCGATCAAGCGACTCCTGACGCGTTTTGATCGAGCCAGATGAAGTGCTGAGGAAAGTATCCAGTCCTTTATCCATTTGCTTGATCATGCCGTCAGCGCCGCCAAACAGAGCATCGAGTGAGGAGGGTTTATCGCGCACCGCATCACGAAACTTTTCGCTGTCGATCCCCAATTTGCCTTCTTTATCCAGCTCAATACCAAAATCGCTTAGCTTGTTGCCGTCGACGCTTTTACGCAGCAGTGAGGTCATCTGCTGTTCCAGCACACGTAAACCAGAATCGCCCGCCAAAGCGCCGCGCCCTTCTTTATCGCTTCCGCTTTTGGTCAACTCATCAAGCTTGGTTTTTAGTGCGTTATAGGCGTCAACGAATTTCTGCGCTTGTTCCTTAGTCCCGCTATCATCACTTTCAACGCTGATAATCAGCGGGCGCGCAGGATCGGTTTTCTGCACGACGTTGATTTCAACGCCTGGGATCACATCCTTGAAAGTGTTGCTGGTGCTGGTGATCTTCAGTTTGCCAATCGCAATTTCGGCATCACGAGCTTCTGTGATACTGGTGCTATCATCGATTGCGTCTTTGAAGGAGGAAGCATCGCTGACCGAGATGCTGAAACCATTAGCGACACCAGTTTTCTGGCTTCCCATCAGCATGCGGGTTTCGCCGTTAACCTTCATCAGCGAAGCGGTAACGCCGGGATTATTCGGATGCTTATTGATGGCGTCTCGCAGTTCAGACATGCTTTTGATATCGGACATATCGATATCAATGTCCTTGCCATCAACGCTAATCGTCATGGTGCCAGTGGCATCTGCTACCGACTTGTCTGTCATCTTGTCAAAGGATTGCTGCTGAGCGGCGGCAGTTTCTAAAACCTGCACTTCGTACAGCCCTTTACTTGCCGTGGCGTCGGCTTTCAGATTGACATAGCCCTCTGCGTTGGCTTTAGCGATGTTCTTCACGACTTCACCGCTACTCCCGAAGCCTTTTAACGCCGTGCGGAACTCGCTGAGTGCAGTTTTCAACGCCGTCAAAGCACCTTGCTCTGATGACACTTTCTTCTGCTGCGACGTCAGACGCGATTGCATCGCGGCAACCGTGTTGCTGGCCAACATTTCCGCCCATTGGGACGGTTCCATACTTAAAGGCATACTTTCCTCCTCAGGAATAAACCATTAATAGCAATTGACGTGCCAACATTAACTTCCCTATTATTTCAAGCACTTACATTAAACGCTGGAAATTTCTTTTCCTCTTTAGGGGAAAGGAAAACGGCATAAGACGGAAACAAAAACACCGCTTCTAGAGCGGTGTTTAGGGGTAAATTTTGGAAATTAACCCAACATGCCCAGAACCATCTGGCCCATGCCGTTTGCTTGCTTCAGCATGGCCTGGCTGCTTTGCAACAGCATGTTCTGACGGCTCATTGCTGAGGCTTCAGCTGCAAAGTCAGCATCCTTAATGGTGCCAAGGCTCAGCTCGGTGTTGTCTTTCATGTTTGACAGGTTTGCTGCGGTGTGGCCCAAACGGTTGATATTTGCACCCAGATCTGAACGGATTTTGCCTACAGCACCCAGTGCTTCGGTCACTTTATCCAGCATTGCGTTACCTTCAGCAGCAGTACCAGAGATACCTGCTTTGGTCAGTTCATCCAGGCTGGTGGATACCGCAGTCAGTGAAGAAGCCAGGTCAACTTTCAGGGTTTCATCTTTCGATGCACCAATCTGGAAGTTCATTTCTTTGGTCATCTTGCCGCCAACACCACTTACACCGCTCAGCAGTTTTTCTGTACCGTATGAGGTGTTAGTCATGATGTTGCCCAGTTCTGCGTTCAGTGCATCGAACTCAGACTGCAGCGCGCCGCGGTCATCAGCGTTATTGGTGTCATCTGCAGCCTGAGTTGCCAGATCTTTCATGCGGAACAGGATGTTGTTCACTTCATCAAAAGCACCTTCAGCGGTTTGCATCATTGAAGTGGCTTTTGCGATGTTCTCTTTTGCCACGCCCATACCGCGAGCCTGACCTTCAAGGCGAGTTGCGATCTGCAGGCCTGCAGCATCATCAGCAGCTGAGTTGATGCGTTTGCCGGTGCCCAGACGTTGCATAGCCACTGACAAAGCAGAGTTGGCACGGTTCATTGAAGCGGTAGATGACATTGCTGCTGAGTTTGTAAAAATAGTTAACATGTTTCTAATCTCCTGGGTGGAATCGATGGATTCCGTTGTAAGTATCAGGAGAAAACGGCACGCTAATAAGCCAGCTTAAATGCCAGATTTTATTTTTTAACGTTGGTCAGATTTATTATGTTGAGGTGCAATTTTTAAGAAAAAACTGTAGCGACAGATGCCCTGAAGAAATTAAACTACATTTCAAATGTAGAAATAATTTACAACAGGATGAATTAATTGTTGTTTTTAATAATCATCAAGAGATGAAAGGTGTTCGTCGTTGTTTTTAAGACTCAAACTCTCTTTTCATCCTTGTTAGCTGTTTCATTTATGTGCAGGTTTATTCTTTCTAATCCTTAATTACCCGCATTGAAATGATAAGCTTTTAAGACTAATCTTGAATAATTATAAATTATCTTTTTGACTATGTTTTTTTACGCCCCGCACAGCACGATAAAGGGCACTTTAGCGACATGATGGGAAATAAAGTCACCATGACGTCAGATTGCATCATCAATCACTGGTTACTCGATATTTCCAGTGCCTCATTAATACATCAGCAAACGGGCGAACAGCGCCGTCTCGGCGAGTATCAGCTTAAGTTGTTAGTTGTGCTGATTCAGCATGCCGGTCAGATTTTATCTCGTGAAGCGTTGAATCAATTAGTTTGGGAACGCCGCGTCATTGGCAGTAATAGCCTGCCTAATGCGATTCATGCACTTAGAGTGGCACTCGAAGATGATGGTAAACAGCAGCGAATCATTAAAACTGTGCCGAAAAAAGGCTACATTCTTGAGACTGAATTTTGCCAATTTCAGCGCCGCGCTAATGACGAAGAAGAGGAAGAAACCGACTCACAACTGTTGAGTTTTACGCCGCCCACGCTCCCCACAATCGCGCCTGTAGAAAAAAATGAAGAAATAGATCCTATTTCAGCAGCCACTGTGTCGACATCATCTGCGAAAGCCATACCGTCAGATGCGATACGGCAGCGATGGATTAAATTGTTTTTTCTGACACTGCTGATATTCCTTGCCCTTTTGGCATTAGTGCTCCGCTCTGCTTTACAGGAGAAGCCTAGATTTATCGCTATGCCGGTCGAAAGTGTTAATCAAATTCGATTACTGCAATTGACTCACACGCTGCGCGATCCTGGCACTAATCAGCAATCTCTACCGAAAGAACTTGAAAATACCCTGCGTGAACTTGATAAAGCGCTGCAACAACGTGCAATGAAAATGGATATTTACTATTCAGCCTCGGGGACATCACTGAATTTGACCTTGAACCTGCAAAGCGCCTGTGGGCATCAGCAACTGGCGATGGCGATTTTTAATGCAGGTGATCAACCGGAAGCCTTGAGTAAGCTGATTAAATCGGAAACAGAGAGAAAAATGAATGAAATGGTCCCTTGCCTGCCTTAGTTTGGCCGTTCTTACCTTACTGCTGCTGACGACGGCACTGCTACGCGGGTGGTTGCCGCTAAATCATTCTGTTTTTGATACTGACTTTACTGGTACGGGTGTGGAATTCGGTCTGTACGATTTGGAAGACGGCCACAGTGAATTGTATGTGCCATTTTTTGCCGTGAAGTCAGACAGTGTATTAATGACGCTCACTAGCCCCGTCAATAGTCAATTCATTGCCAAAATATTGTTGGTGCCGCAGACAGAAACGCGCACCGGTATGCTTTACAGTTATAAACCGATAGTGGTTCATGCAGGAAAGAATCAGCCGTTAGCGCAGAGTGTGTTTAACTTTTTGTCTCACAACGGCGTAACTTATGATCGCGTAAGATTTGAGGGAAGCCAGATGCTGGTGACACCTTCCGGACTGATCATCAACCAGCAGCAGTAATGCTTAGGTGCGCAGCAATGCTGCGTTGCCAAGAACATTTTTTACCGTGGCACGCGGCACATTAGCTTGCGCATTGAGCGCACCAGCCAAATTACGGTATTCGGATTGCCCCAACTGTTGTGCCACGTCCTGGGCCATAGAACTGGCCTGATTACTGTTGAGATTACTCATGCTATCAACACGTTGCTGAACCAGGTTTTTGGTACGCACTAACTGTTTACGCTGACGCGTCAGTTGCTCCAACGTACTCTCAATGACTGGCTGCAAGGCGTCCATCTGCGCCGGATTCGCCAGCACGCGGCTTAATTCATCTTCCAGAGTGTTATCGGCCAGAGGTTTGACCGGGAAAAACTGGCTTTGAGGATAACGCTCGCCACCGCCTTGCACGCTCAAGTGTTGATTCACGCGCGACCATTGCTGCTCATTAACTTGAAACTTTACTTCGCGCTGCGCATCCAGTTTGCCGTGAATACCCCATTTCCCTAACGTCTGATTAAGAATGAGCAACGTTTGCTGCGGCGTGCTATCGGCAGCGATCGCCGCCGCACTGATTTCGCGCTGCTGACCGCCTAGCGAAAAAGTCAGCACCTCAGGTTGAGGATTATTCAGTAACATGTTGCCATCTCGTAAGTGGAAACTGACCTGACTTTTGCCCTCCAGTGTCACCTGTAGTTGGCGATTAACACTGCCTCCCGACAGTGTTTGGCGCTGTGCCAGCAATGATTGCAGGGCTTTGGTCTCAACCAATGCAGCCTGGCGATCGCCTCGCCGACTTAATGCATGTCCAACTTTAAGTAACTGACTTTCCGTTGCCTGCAGAAAATGATCTGCCTGCTGAACGCGCGTGAGCTGCTGATTAAGTTGCACGTTATAGCGCAGCGGTTGAGACGAGATCAGCGGTGCATCTGGGAAGCTATATGTCTGACGCGCTGGCGTGTTTGCCACCGCGCTAACCGGAGATTGCGCCTGCAGCGGACTGCGCACGAGCGAGGCGGGACGCAGGCCCGCCGACAGACTATTATCAACCTGCATAATGATGTTTACCCAATACTAAACAGCGAAAGATTAGAGATTTGCTGATAGGTTTGAAACGTTGCTTGCGTAGCCGTGGTGTAACGTGAAAGATCGGTAATCGCTTTAGCAAAATCCAATCCCTGCAAGTTATCGACCATCTCTTCATTGAGGATTTGCATATCGGTGTGCGCATCCTGTAACAACGTCAGATTATTTTGGCGGCCACCGATGTCGGTCAGCGTTGCGGCTACGCTGTCTGAAGTGGTTTGCATTTGCTTCAGCATTGCCGTTAGATCATCGCTGTAGCTGTCAAGCGACTGCGTGGGATCAGCCATTTTTGCCAGCAAGGATTCCAGATCGTTGAGCGTTTCCAAATTGGCACCAAATGACATCGACAAATCGGTGTTTGAGCGCATTTCAGAGCCATTACCAACCGGCGTATTGTTGCTGTTGTGATTCCCCGCATAGACCCATTCGCCGCTTGCTGTATCACGTACAAAGGGTTTTTGATTCGTCTGAGTGCCTGCAAACAGATAACGACCACTTTCATCCTTGCCGTTCATCTGCTCAATTAAAAGCTCTTTCATTGAGGTCAATTCAGCTGAATAGCCTGCCATGTCGGCTTGGCTGTTCGCACTGTTATTCGCCTCACGCAGTTTGTCCAGAATGTTCAGCAGCTGTGTGCTGGTTGAGTCAACCATGGTTTCCTGCTGCTGCAAACTGTGCGATAAGCGATCAATGTTCGTTTGATACTGCCCCATCACCGCCTGTTCACGGCGCATTTGCGCAATTTGCGTACTAGCAATCGGATCGTCAGAGGGCGTGAGAATGCGCTTCTGCTCACTGATCTGAGACATCAATCGATTCATCTGCGCACTATTGCGATTGATGCTGTTTAACATCGTGGTGGTGAAGCTTGAGCTGTTAATTCTCATTCGATTATTCCTCAGAAGAGCGCCAGAAGATCGCTAAACAGCTGATCGCCGGTGGCAATGACTTTCAAGTTGGCGTGATAGGCTTGGGTGTAGGTGGTTAAGTTGACGTACTCTTCATCGAAGTTAACCGCGCTATAGTTATCGCGTTGGGTAACCGCGTCCTGCCATAGCGAGCCAGCGGCGGTCATCTCAGTCTGATTTTGACGGCTTTTGATCCCTATAGTGCTAATGAGAGAAGCGCTGGCGTTATCCAGCGTTGAGACGCCGACCCCTGGAATCGTAAAGGTCTGATTTTTAATACCAATCAATGCGAGCAAATTGTTGTTGTCACCCACGGCGGTTGGATCAGCAGAAAAGGCTAATTCGTCCCATTTAAGGTCGTTAACCTGCAACATCCCCTTCGGATTACTTGGGTCAAATGTAAACAACGGTTTGCCTGCATTACCATTCAAATCAAAGCCTTTAGCCAATTGATCGTTGAATGCTTTTGCCATCACGTCAGCCATGCCCGTAATGCTCTCTTCAATACCGTTAAGCGTCTCGACCTGATAAGCGTGCAACGCACCAAACTGACCGCCGAGTTCCATGCCAATCTGATATTGACTGCCGGCAAACGTCAGTTGCAGTTGCGGATTGCCATTGGCATCGGGCGTTAAGTCCAGTTTACCCACATCGCTACCCGCCACTAATGGCTGGCCCGATGGCAGCATCAAGGTGTATTCACCTTTGTCGTTTTCCTGTACTCGTACATCAACGTAGCTGGTTAACTCCTGGACTAATTCATCACGCTGGTCGCGCAAGATGCTGGTGTCGCCACCCATTGCTTCAGTTTCTTTTATCTTCTTGTTGTACTGAGCAATATTGCTGCTAACACTGTTAATCGAGGTCGTTAAATTACGCTGCTGCTGCTGACTATCTGTGCGCTGCTTCTGCAGGAACGATTGAATATTGTTAAAGCGTGTAGCAAGTGAGCGCGCTTCAGTAAGCACGTCCTGGCGCATCGCCTGATTCTCTGGCTTTTCGCTGGCACCGCTCAACGACTTAAAGAAATTATCCAGTCCATCGCCAATTCCGCTAGTTTCCGTTCCCAGTAGCTTTTCCAGTGCGCCAAGATAGACCTGACCTTCTTCGAAATAGCTCGCCTGGGTATTAGCACGCCATACCTGACCGGTGCGAAACTGGTCGGCCATGCGGCGGATCTTTACCACTTCAGCGCCATTGCCGCTGGACAAACGCTTGTTACCCGACGGCCCCAGCGCGTGCTGCTCAATACGTTGACGGCTGTATCCCGGCGTCGCCGCATTGGCGATGTTCAACGATGTCACATTAAGAGCGATTCGCGCTGCCTGTGCGCCACTGTAACCAATACTGATGATGCTCATATACTTCTCCTGTTGTTCGTGGCCTTTCTACCTGCGCACAGCGACATAAAACCGCAGTCTATTAAATGTCAGCCCGGGTTTAAGAGGATGAAAGCTGCCGAATGAGAATATTCGCGATCCCAGTGCTGCGCTGGCTGGCTAATTGCTGTGCCAGCGCATCGTCATAGAAATCACGCAAATTGCGCGCTTCTCGGCTACTGAACATGCCATCCTCACCTGCGAAGGCATCGGTACTTTTGCGCATTTCACTTAGCAGCGTTCGTAGGAACATCGCTTCAAATTTCTCTGCGGCTTGTTCCAGATTATTGGGTTTAACGCCACCGTTCAGGTCGCCATTAAGGGTGCTAAACGGGGTTGAGATACGATCAATCATGGTTAGATCACCACCAGTTCAGCATCAAGCGCACCGGCTTCATGCAATGCCTGTAATATGGCCATGGTGTCATCCGGCGCGGCACCAAGGCTGTTGATGGTATTCACGATGCTGCGCAGGCTGGTTCCTGCCGGGACGTTAACTAACTGACCACGACCACGATCAACATTGATATTGGATTCTGGTGTAACCGCTGTTTCGCCATTGCTGAATGCACCCGGCTGGCTAACATCCGAGCGCTCGGCAATGGTCACCGTGAGGTTGCCATGCGCGACTGCCGCGGCACGCACGACAATGCCGTCGCCCAATACAATGGTGCCGGTACGTGCATTGAACACCACGCGCGGCGGCTGTTTGCCGGCATTAATTTGCACTTCTTCCAGCATCGACATAAACGCTACGCGAGCCGCCGCATCACGCGGCGCATTGACCGCCACGTTAGTGGCGCTTTTTGCCACTGCGGTCCCCGATCCGAACGCCTGATTCAGTGCCACGGCAATATTGTTGGCGGTTTTAAAACTTGGACGCTTAAGATTCAGCATCACATCACTGTTATCTTGAAAGTCGCTCGCGACTTCACGTTCAACCGATGCGCCATTGGGAATGCGGCCTACCGTTGAGGTATTGATGGTGACGCTGGATCCGCTGTTACCTTCAGCTTTCACCCCACCAACCACCACATTTCCTTGTGCTAACGCATACACTTCACCATCGGCCCCGCGCAATTGCGTTAGAAGCAATGTGCCACCACGCAAACTTTTAGCATCGCCAATCGATGAAACCGTTACGTCAATAGTTTGGCCGCGTGCATACATTGAGGGCAGCTTGGCGCTCAATGCCACCGCCGCCACATTCTTCACTTTCGGATCCATTTTCCCCGGGATCTGCACGCCAAACTGACGCAGCATATTAGCCAGTGATTGGCCGGTGAATTTCACCTGGCTGCGATCGCCGGTGCCATCCAGACCTACGACCAGGCTATAGCCCACTAATTGGTTATCGCGCACGCCTTGCACATCAACCAAACTGCTTAAGGGTTGCGCTTTGGCCGATTGGGTGGCTATCAATCCCGCTGCCAGAAACAGCGGAAGCAGATAGCGGACGGACATTCTGATCATGATCTCTACCTTAAATCGGGAATAACGGATGATTGAAGAAGCGCGTCAGCCAACCCGCTGAATTACTATCACTGAGCGCACCGCGCCCGGCATAATCGATACGCGCATTAGCAATGCGTTGTGAGGAAATACTGTTATCGCGTTCAATATCATCCGCCCGAACCAGGCCAGTGACGCGCATGTACTCGTCGCCTTGATTGAGCGTTAACCACTTCTCGCCGCGAATAACCAGCACGCCATTAGGCAGCACTTTGTGGACAGCAACAGAAATTGATCCACGCAGCATATTTTGTTGCGCCGAAGTGGCATTACCGTTGAAGTTGCGTTTGCCACTGAGTGACCCGCTTAGCTCATCAAAGGTTTTGCCTAACGCACTGGGTACGCCGAGTTCGACGTCGTTCTTTTTGCCGAAATTCGTACGTGCCTGCTTGCTCGATTGTGTTGACTCATCAAGTCGCACTGTCAGGATGTCGCCGACACGATAAGCACGACGGTCTTGGATCAGTGACCACTGATATTGCGGGTTGTAGAGCCCGCCACCGCTGACGCGAGTATCCGGCTGAGCCAACTCTTCCGGCGGTGCAAACGCCGCGTCATCTTTTTGCACCAGCAGCCTTTGGCTTTCACAGCCAGTCAGCACCAATGCGGCGATCAGTAGGAGACCGCGCGTGAATTTTTCAGTCAGTGTCATTCTTCTTGTGGCCTTGCGAGTCGGGCGGAAGCTGAACTTCCGCCCGAAAAATTACATCTGTTGGGTGACAAACTTCAGCATCTCATCAGAGGCTGACACCATTTTGGCGTTCATCTCGTAAGCACGTTGCACGGTGATCATATCCACCATCTCTTCCACCACCTGCACATTGGAGCCTTCGAGTGAACCTTGCATCAGCTGGCCATAAGCTTCCTCACCGGGCACACCTTCAATGGCTTCACCGCTCGCAGCCGTTTCTCGATAGAGATTTCCACCTTGCGCGTCCAAACCGGCCGGATTGACGAAATTCACCAACGTGATCTGTCCCAGTTCAACCGGATCGGTTTCGCCAGCAACCACGGCGCTGACCGTGCCGTCTTTACCAATCGTGAGATTTTTGGTGCCTTCCGGCAGCTCAATCTGCGGTACCAGTGGTAAACCTTGCGCATTTGTCAGTACGCCATCAGCACTCACTTTCAGATCGCCAGAGCGGGTATAGGCAATATCGCCATCGGCGGTTTCAACCTGCAAAAACCCTTGTCCTGCAATGGCAATATTGAGTTCCTGCTGGGTGTTTTTCATCGCGCCCTGTGTGAACTGCTTCTGGGTGCCAAGAATCTTCACGCCACTGCCAAACTGCACACCGGTTGGCGTCTGGTTGTTTTGATTTAACTGAGTACCTGGCGCACGCTGTGTTTGATAGAACAGATCTTCAAACATCACGCGATCGCGTTTAAAACCCGTGGTATCGACATTCGCCAGGTTATTGGAAATGGCGGTCATTTTGGCGTCCTGCGCCGCCAAACCTGTTTTGCTGATCCAGAGAGCCGGATTCATGTGTTATTCCTCGTTAGCTGCCGCGCAGTAGACGGTTGCCTGCCTGAGCAAGGGTTTCTGCGGCTTTCATCATTTTGATTTGTGCTTCGAACTGACGACTTAGCGACATGGTTTGCACCATCTCGTTTACCGCCGAGACATTACTGGCCTCCAAATGTTGGCTTGCCAGTTGGACGTTCTCACTGCGCGGCGCAGTGAGACGATTGGCGATCAGCCAACCCTCATTGTTTTTGCGCAACTGACCGGTAGGGATATCGACCAATTTGATACGTTCGACGTCAATCGCCGCTGCCACATTGCCGTCTTCCGGCACGATGGTGATGGTGCCGTCATCACCAATCGCCACCTGCGAAAAAGCAGGGAGTTGGATCGGGCCATCTTCACCCAGGAGCGCTTTTCCAGCGATGCTAAGGTTGCCTGCATCATCAATGTCAATGTGCCCATTGCGGGTATACACTTCGCGTCTGCCTTCACGAACCGCGATTAATCCAGCGCCTTTAATCCCAATATCCAGTTCGCGGCCGGTTTCCTGCAGCGCGCCATGTGCCATGTTGATGCCACCGTTGACACTGCGAACTTGATAGCGGCTGTCATAACCCGCTCCTGGCACGGCTTGCGCCGTAGCGCGTTCAAGATCGGCACGAAAACCTTCGGTGTTGGCATTCGCCAGGTTATTAGCGTGAATCATTTGCTGAGAGAGGCTGCGATTAGCCCCGCTGACGGCGGTATATATCAGGCGATCCATAATTAAATCGCCTGATACAGTGCGTTCATCATCGCATCGTTGGTGGAAAGGACTTTGGTATTGGCTTGGTAGTTACGCTGCGCCGCCATGAGTCCCACCAGTTCCGAGGTCATATCGACGTTCGAGCCTTCCAGCGCATAAGAGGCAATTTGGCCATTAAGACCGCTTTTAGGCACACCAATAATGGCCTGGCCTGACATATTGTTAGCGGACCATGCCGTGCCATCTTCGGTGCTTAATCCGTTCGGGTTAGTGAAGTTTGCCAGGATCAACTGTCCCTGCAACTTGCGCTCACCATTGGTGTAAGTGGCATAAATTTTGCCATCGTCATCAATTTGTTCGCCATTCTTCTCGCCGGATGCATAACCGTTCGGGCTGTTTTTGGTTACGTTGAATTCGGAGCCGTATTGGCTGGTACCGGCGTAATCCAGTTCAATGCTTAAAGGGTCAGCGCCGGTAATCGGTGAAGTGATCGCGATTGCCGCCGTGGGCGCCGTAATCACACCGTTTGTGCTGAAGGTAATTGCCTGAGTCGCAGGGGTAGCAGCCGCACCATCAACAAAGTAATGCGCTTCCCAGGTATTATCCGCGCTCTTAACGAAGTACTGCTCCATGGTATGTTCGCGGCCCAGCGAATCGTAAATTTTGCTGGTGTAAGTATTGTTGTATGTCTCGCTATCACTTTTATCGAAAGGCGTTTTGGTGGGCACTTTTGAATTCGCATTCAGGTTTGCCGTGTAACTCATTTTATCGGTGGCTTTTGCAGGGATACTGCCGGAGTTAATACGCAGATTGTCAATGACACCTGTTTGCAATTGGCCATTTTCATCAACTGGATAACCTTGCAGACGCATCCCTTTGTTATCGATGATGTTGCCTTCGCTATCAGCTCCCATAATGCCCGCACGGGTGTACTTGATGGCACCGCTAAGATCTTTGGTCATGAAGAAACCGCTACCAGAAATAGCCAGATCGAGGCTGCGATTGGTGCCAACCAGGTTGCCGCCCTGAGTAATACTTTGTGAAATGCTGGTCACGCCAACGCCCATCGCCTGACCGCTGGAATAGAGTGAAGCAAACTCGGCACGCATCGATTTATAACCGTTAGTGTCACCGTTGGCGATGTTGTTACTGATTGCACTTAGCTGTTGTGTGACCGCATTCAGGCCGGTTTTCGCAATGTTATAGCTCATGAAAATAATCCTTAGGAAAAGCGACGTGATGCATTCACGTCTGGAGTGGGAAGTGGCGTAGGTGCCGGATTTTTACTGTTGCCAAACTGACGAATAGCGCTGTATGCCACTTCGCCTAAGCCTGGAATGTTGATCATTGGTGCGCCCGTTTGCGGGTTGAAGCGCACGCTATTAATCGAGCCGGCAATCTCAATGGAAATGTTCTCTTCACCAACGTCCGTCACCACTTTGAGGGTGTAATCGCCATCAGCCAGACCAAGTGCGGCGGGATCGATATTGAAAGCGACATCACCTTGTGCCTGCTTACCAAGATCAAGTGTGGTCTCATTGCCCGCGCTATCTTTGATATGCAGTTTTACGCCTTCTGCTGGATGCTGCAGATTGAGGCGGCCGTCCACGCTGCTGCCTTGCAGCTTGACTTTGTCGCTGTTAACAAACACTTGCTGCCCAACTAAATTGGCCAGGCTAAAGGCTTGCATGTCCTGAGCGATATAGAAGACGTTGGCCATGTTTTCAGAGAGCGTTTGCATCGACTCCACTTGCGTCAACATTGAAAGCTGATTGACGTATTCGGAGCTGCTGGTGGGATTGGTGGGATCCTGATTTTGAATCTGTGCTACCAACAACTTCAGGAACATATCGCTGATCCCGCCATTCGACTGAACTTGCTGGTTGCTGTTGTTATTGGCGCTGCTGTTATTGACGTTAGTCACACTCATGATCACGCTTCTCCCAGACGCAGCAAGCTCTGCTGCATACTTTTCACGCTGTTTAGCACTTCCACATTGGTTTCAAAATTGCGCGAGGCAGACATCATGTCGGCCATTTCTTCCACCGTATTGATATCCGGATAGAAAACATGCCCCTGCGCATTGGCGAGTGGATTGCCCGGTTCATAACGGCGCACCGCTGAACCCGTTTCCACCACGTCCAACACCTGCACACGCGCCCCCGCCATGCCTGGCGCATCCATCAACGAGCTGTTTTGATAAATGGCAGCAAATACCGGGCGTCTCGCTTTATAGGTTGCTGCTTCGCTGGCAGCCGGTGACTCCGCATTCGCCAGGTTACTGGCGATGGTGTTCAGGCGGACGGTTTGTGCCGTCATTGCCGAGCCAGAAACGCGATAAATATCATTGAAAGACAAGGTTATTTCCCTTCTATTGCCTGCTTAAGGCCGATAAATTTGCTGCTGAGAAATTGCAAACTGGATTGGTAATCCAGTGAGTTTTTAGAGAACTCGGCTTGCTCCACATTCAGCGCCACGGTATTGCCATCAGGCGATGGCTGGTACGGCACGCGATATTTAATTTCTGGCGAAGAAGTGAACGCACTTTTCAGCATCGAACGTTGCATCTCAGCGGCAAAATCAATATCTTTAGCCTGGTAATTCGGGGTATCCACATTTGCCAGGTTGGCCGATAACAGCTCTGCTCGCGAAAGTCGAAGCTGTAAGGCGGCAGGATGAATCCCTAGCGCTCTGTCAAAACTAATCCCCACGTGGTGTTCCTCAAAAAGTTGTCATTCCCACGCTCACTAGCAAACTGCGTGCCAACTTTTAACTCATTGATTTATTGAGAAATATATGAACATTCCACGTCATCATGGGAAGCGCATCTTCCGTTTTATTCCGCTCAGCTTGTTGCTCATTTCAACATCACTGTTTGCGATGCCAGAACCCCAAACCGCACGTAAGCAGATCCATAATCAGGCCGTCGCTAATGCGACCGCGGATATACAGCGTCTTGCTAAACAAAAAGACTGGAAGGATTTCAGTAGCAAACTGAATATCTTTATTCCGACAGAAGTCAGTCGCTTTCAACGCTGTACTCATCCCTTAACTTCCGCCTTGCCGGCGGGGGATCGACTGGATTTAATGCGGCTGCGCTACGATATTCGCTGCGATGGAGCGAATGGATGGGAAACCGCCGTCACCGTCAAACCGGATGTTTACTTACCGATTTTGGTGGCGAAAAACGCGCTGGATCGCGGCCGTCAACTGGCGGCAAGCGATGTTGAATTGAAAAAACGTAACATTGTGGGACTACGCGATGGATTTATTACCCATCCCGATGATGCGATAGGTTTTACGCTGAAAAAACGTGTTCGTGAGCTACAGGCGATTGCCCCAGCTCATCTCGATCAGCCGGTACTCATTGAGCGCGGGCAGCAAATTCTCATGATTGCTGAACAAGATGGAGTTCAGGCAAAGATGATGGGCGAAGCCCTGAAGAAAGGCCGTAAGGGTGACATCATCAAAGTACGCAACTTACAGAGTCAGCGCGTTGTCAGCGCTCGCGTTGACGATCGCGGTGTGGTTCGCATGCTGGTGGCGCCGGGTAATCCCTAAAGGCGGAATTTAAGTTTCCTCCTGGCCGTGTCGTTGTGGTCTGGTATGCCGTAATCGACCGAGATATTAAGACAATGAAGATCATCAGCAACCAGACTGGCATTGCGCCCGTTACGAAATCTGTCACTGCATCGTTAAACGATACCCCCGCTAAACCACAGAGCGGGCGTGCCACCACCACTCGTGATAAAGAGTCCCAAGCACCACTTCAAGCCGCTCAGCAACAACTGCGTGAGATGCCTGAAGTGGATGCCACTTATGTCAACACCATGAAAGATGCACTGAAAGCAGGCCGCTTGCAGGTGGACACTGACACTCTGGCGCAAGCACTAATGGACTTTTATCGCTCATGACCAATACCGCAGAACAGGTTAAAGCACTGTTGAGTGATATTAAACAGGACACACATCACTACGATGCGCTGTCGACACTTTTGCAGCAGCAACGTACAGCGATGATTGCCTATGACGTTGTTGGACTGCAATCAGTGAACGAGCAATTGCTTTTCGTTTATCAGCAGCTGCACGGTTCTGCTCAGCGTCGCTGTAAAACCCTGCAAGCATTGAAGCTGCCATCTAACAGTCGCGGTGTCAGCCAGTTATTACCTTATCTGCCCGCCGCACTGGCACAGCAGACAGAAAGCTGGTGGCGCACACTGGAATCCAGTGCTCACAATTGCCAAAAAATGAATGAGCGCAACGGTTTACTGCTCACTATGCAGCAAGATACGTTGAGTTCGCTCACCGAGCAGTCGCCGCAAAACTTCCTCTATCAGCGCTAAACCGGTGTTGATAGATAAAAAAAGTCGCCAAGCTGGGCGACTTTTTTATTTCCATTTTTCGTTGAATCACAGTGATTTTCTGTGATTCAACGCCATGCTTTATTTCAGCAAGGAAAGCCCAATTAACAGCGCATTTTCCTGCTGCAACAACGGCAACGGCTGACGTTCCCAAGCGGCAAAAAGTTGCGCTATCGTCGCCTCATCCAGTACACACTGTTCCACCAACAGCATACTGATCAACACTTTAATGCCAAAAACCCGTTGGCAAAGTGCGAGAAACGAGGTTTCCCACGCCACGCTGGTTGTTCCGGGAAACACGCCATGATAAGCATGCCATAGCAAGTAATTACGCCACAGGGTAGCTTGCTGCTGCATGAAATCCTGCACCAGCTCGTCTTCGTGCATTTCATGTAACAGTGCAAGTAATTGTGCATCGCTGAGCAGGGCCAATTCGCTCAATTTCATCACCAAAGTCATGCCGGTGAGAGGATCCAACTGAACATCAAGATTAACCTGCGCTAATTGGCGCAATGCCGTAAGTAGATAGGTATCAATTGTTGGCAAGGCAGCAAAGGACTCGGTAAGCATGCCATTATGCATTAGAGCCAAGATCTCATTCCCCGCTTCCTGAATTTTTTCAGGATCCAGAATCAACAGACATTTACTTAACAACACGCCTACAGCATAGAGTTTCTCATCCAATGCCGCATGTTCATTACTCATCAGGAAAATGGCTTGCTGATTCAGCGCTTGCACGCGCAGGCACAATGGCGGGACGTCGAGCGCGGCCACAACGGCATGCTGCAACGCAAAAGCTTCATTACCATACAAAATCGCCTGTGCAGCGCTATCACACTGCAATTCAGCACTCACGCGCTGCTCTTTTTGCCAATTCAGTTTCAACAAGGGTTTGTTCCCGTTACATCCTTCGCATTGGCACATCCAGGTTTGGGCTGCAATGCGCGTGACATAGTTTGGGGTATAGCTATTGGCGGTATTCATCATAACTCCATGGTACCGACGCGCGGCACCGTACCTAATTTGCGGAAAAAGCGCGCCGTGCATGCCTGCCCATCCTCGTCTTCACTGCGGAAGAACATGCTGGGATAAAGTGCAAACCAACGCATATCAGTTGTATTGAGATAACCAGCCTGCGCCAATTGATCCTGTAAACGGGTTATTAACGCGGCGTATGCCCGCTGGTTAACGCAGCAAGCTAAATAGGGCAACGCCTGAACAGAAGCACTCACGACGCCAGGCAACTGACTCAATGTTCGGCCAGCCTCCAGCTCGCCCGCTAAATGAAAACCATCCCAGGAAATATGCTGTAACGCACGTAGCAGATGGTTAAGGGCTTCAATGCCCCGCGCCTGACGTATCCATTCAAGACGGCTATCAAGCAATAAATAGTTGGGCCAGTTTTCTTGCTGGGCACGTTCGGTAACGGCGAGTTGGGTAATACGCGCATCATGCTCCAGCGACGGCATCACATTGATGCGCTTTGCTGATAATCCGGCATCCATCAGACGCTGGCGAAAGGCGTCAAGTTGTCCATCCTGATGATCCACCAGCACTACCTGATGGAAAAAATTCCAATGGGGCTGCTGCGACAGAGGCGCACGGTGCAATCGCTGATAGAACTTGCGGACAAACAGGTCCGGTACCGCCTGTTCAAGAGGGGTGGACAGTGCGGTGCAGCTGGCGAGAACAAAGTCTTTATCAAAGGTGTTACTGCTATGCGAAATGCAGAGAATTGATCGCCATGGATCCAGCAAAAGCACCGGTGCGCTGTAGTTTCGCGTGAAACTTTGCTCTTCACCCATCGTCACACGTTCGTCATAGCGATGTTTTTTTAAGAAATTGCGATGATAGGCAAAAGTGCCATTTAACACATTTCGCGCTCCCTGGCTGGTGCTCATAAAAATGCGATTAATATGGCTGTACCATAATGGAATCACATCACACCCGGCAAACAGCGCATTATGACGGCGCATTTCACTGATGGTGTAACTCAACTTATCAGCACGATAAAAATCATCATCATCCATGCAGACGATATACTCGCCGCGCGTTAAGTCGTTGAGCTTATTTCTTTTGGCCGAGATCGTCATGCGATCACTTTGATGGTAGTAACGAATCAGCTCTGGATGCGGCGCATAACGCGTTAGCGAAGCAATCAGCTCGGCATTGCTCTCTGGCGAATCATCCAAAATCACCAGCTCTCGGCGATTTGCCGGGTAATCCTGATACTGAAACATATAAAGAAGATAAGGCAAAAATTCGCGGCGATTCCACGTGGGTGTAACCACGCTAACAAATGGCAATGTGCCTTTATGCGCTGGCTCACGTTTCGCCATGAGCTGTGAGAACAGCATATTACTCATACTGCTTTACCTCTATTTCGCAGCCAGCACTGTGCCGCCTGTGCATCGGTGAGTTTTTGCTGTTGCTGCTGCCGCATTTGCGCTATCGCCTGCTGTTGCTGTTCCAGCACCAGCGCCACGGTTTTCTCCTGGCAAGCATGGCTAATCAACGACGCCTGCAATTCGTCCTGCTGCTTTTCTGCCAGTGCAGAAGCTAGCGTTTGCCATGCAATCACGCGCTGTATATTGGCTCTATAGCGCGCCAGATTATGCAGTTGAGTCGCATCAACTCGCTCTTTACCGGTGCCACTGCCCAGACGATTCAACGCCTGAATATTATTTTGATAGCGCTCCACCAACTGCTTCTGCTGCGCCAGTTGGCTTGAAAGATCATTCACTTTGCGCTCACGCATTTCGCGTAGCTGCGCCAGGGTGGCGATCATGTTGAGTTTTCTGATCATGCCTTACCTCAAGCCTGGCTTAGCGCCAGCAAATCATTGATGGTTTGTGTCAGCTCGGCGGGTTGATCCACCGTCTGACACAGGAAGTTGCTAATTGCGGGTTGCAATCGCACCGCACGATCGGCTTGTGCATCCACTCCCGCGACATAACCGCCTAATGGCAGCAACGGTTTAATCGCCATATAATCGGCATAAAGCTGTTTCAGGGTACGGGCTGCCAGCTGGTGATTTTTATCGGTGATCTGGCTCATGCAGCGACTAATGCTTTGTCCAATGTCGATCGCCGGATAATGACCCGATTCAGCCAGCGCACGCGTCAGCACGATGTGGCCATCCAGTACCGCACGCGCGCAATCGACAATCGGATCTTGCTGATCATCACCTTCAGCCAATACCGTATAAATCGCCGTCATACTGCCGTTTGAAGCACTGTTACCTGCGCTTTCGACTAACCTGGGAATGATGCCAAACGCCGACGGCGGATAACCTTTCGTCGCCGGTGGTTCTCCCATTGATAATGCAATTTCGCGCTGTGCCATCGCATAACGTGTGAGAGAATCCACCAGCAACAACACGTCGTAACCCGCATCGCGATACCATGCTGCCAGGGTATGGCACAGCTCGGTCGCTTTCATGCGCATTAGCGGTGATTCGTCAGCGGGCGCCGCCACGACGATCGACTTAGCCATACCAAGCGGGCCAAGCGCATGATCGATAAATTCTTTTACTTCACGGCCACGTTCGCCAATCAGACCAACAATCACCACTTGTGCATTGGTGCTGCGCGTGATCATGCCGAGCAGCACACTTTTTCCCACGCCGGAACCGGCCATTAATCCCACTCGTTGGCCTTTACCAATCGTCAGCAAGCCATTAATGGTATTCACACCAACGTCAAGCGGTTCAGCCACCGCTTTCCGCGTGAGCGGATGGATTTGCGCCGCTTGCATGGGCAATACTTCGTCACCGCCAAGTTTGCCTTTGCCATCCATTGGCTCGCCAAAACCGTTAACGACCCGACCAAGCCAGCTGGTGCCGATGAAAATCTCGCTCTGTTTTTCCTGAGGAAATACACGAGCACCCGCCATTAATCCTTCGGGCGTTTTAAATGGCATCAACCAGGTAACATCACGATCAAAACCAACGACTTGCGCCGCAAGCAAGGTGCCATCAGCTTGTTCAACGTTACAACGCTGGCCCACCGCCAGTTGGCATCCCACGCTTTCCAGCAAAATGCCGTTAACGCGTACTAAACGCCCAGCGACACGCGCCAGCGGGATATTTTCCAGCGATTGCAGTAAGTTGTTGAATGTCGTCATGAGGATTCCAGTTAATGCGGAGATCAACACAAGAGGCGTGTTGGCTTCTCTTACAGGTTGTCTTGTAACAGTTTCATGCACTGGCTAAGCCGTTGATTGCAGCCTATATCCATTTCACTGGCATCGGTCAATATGCGGCATTCACCTGGCTCCATTTCACTGTCAGCGGTTAAGCCCCAGAGTTTTACTTTCTCGGGTTCCAGCTCTTTGATGCGGCTGAACTCCTCGGCATTCAGCATCACCCGCAACTGTGTCGGTAACGCGGGTAAACTGCTGAGCGCTTCATCGACCAGCGCCAGAAGTTGCGACGGCTGCAATGCCAGCTCAACTCGAATCACCTGACGTGTGACTTTCTCAACCAGTGCCAACAGTTCACTTTTCCGACGCTGATCATGTTCTTCAAGCTGCTGCTGTAATTGGTGACTTAAGCTATCAAGCGGTGCAGCAGCCGCCGCGAAATGCGTCAGCGCCTGCTGCTTTCCTGCATCAAAACCTTGCTGCTGCCCCTCAGATCGACCGCGCTCGATCCCTTGCTCAATTCCCTGACTGATGCCTTGCTCTACTCCCTGAGCAAAGCCATCGCTCAGGCCCTGCTGAAAGCCTTCCATCAACTGTTGCTGCAGCGTAGCGGCATCCGCAGCAACGTGGGATTCATCGCCGCGCTGCCAGGGTTTGCGCAGCGGGGGAAACTGATGCGAACGCATCTGCTTGCTGCTCATCGTTTACTCCACCGTTTGTTCGCTAAACAGCTGAATTTGAATCTCTCCGCCTTCGGCCAATTCACGTACTCGTGTCATGATCTCTTTGCGAACCTGTTCAATGCGGCTGATGGGCACCGGCCCCAAACGTGAGGTGGTATTTTGCAGAAGCTGTACCTGTCGACGTGGCATCGCATCGTAAATTGCCTGACGCAGAACCGGTTCAGTCCCCTTCAATGCAATCGCCCATTGCTCCATTGGCACCTCTTCAAGCAATCGCTGAAGTGCGGCGCTGTTTTGGCGGCTAAGAATGAAGAATTCATACATCTCGCTTTTCAGCTCATCGACGACCGATTCATCACGCAATTCCAGCTGAGCTAATAACGCTTGTTGATTTCCGCTGATGCGGTTGACGATATTGGCTGCCTGACGAATGCCCTGCACTTTTGAACCATGTTCAGACAACACCGCCACGCCACGATCGATCAAGCGATCAAGTTCATCCACTACATCGCGATTGATGTCATCAAGACGGGCCACGCGATAAAGGATTTCGTCCTGACGGGTTTCATCTAATTGCGCCAACACCCCTGCCGCGACATCTGGCGGCAGGAAAGCGAGAAATACCGCCTGCAATTGAAGATGCTCCTGGGAAATCATCGCCGCCAGTTGTGGGGTATCCACCCACTGCAATCGCGCCATGCGATGGCGGATCTCGTCACCGTAAATGCCATTAATCACACTGCGGGCAATCTCTCCGCCCAGCGCACGTTCCAAAATGTTGCGTAGATAACTGCGTGAGGCGCCATTAATGCCACTTTGTTCGCGGTATTCCTGGAAAAAGTTATTCATGGCCAGCCTGGCATGTGTCAGCTTGACGCCGTTCAGACGCGCCATTGTTTCTGATAGGCGCAATACCTCTTCGCGGCTCATCTTACTCATGACCTGCGCAGCGGCCTCTTCACCAATGCTCAGCAGCACAATTGCCGCTTGTTCCAGACGCAGTGGCACACGATTACTTTGCTCACTTTCGTTGCTGTTATGACTTTCTGCTGCTTCGCTCATTGCTGCTGATCCATTGTTTCAACACTTCGGCGACGCGATCGGTTTCGCTCTGCGCCAGGGTTTGGAGGTAATTAATTTTGGTTTCGAGACCGGAGCTTTGTGGCGGCAAGTTATCATCACCGCTGAAGCTGCTATTAAGAAGCGCAGTGGCACCTTCGTCTTTATCAGCAACGGGGATCTCCGCGAGTAACGCCGGACTTTCCATCTCCGCTACAGGAACAGACTGACGCGATATGCGACGCATCATCGGTAACAAGCCAAACAGAATGACCAATAACGCGAGTAAACCAATCCCCGCACGTTCCGCCCACAGCAGTGAACTATCACGTTCCCACCATGGCAAGGTGTCTTCCAACGGCACTTCCGCAGGACTAAAGGCCAGTAACGCCAGTGACAATTCATCACCACGTTGACTATCAATTCCCGCCGCTTTGGCCAGTAACGCGTTGATTTGCGTTTGATTGTCGTTATTCCAACCTTGCACTGCGGTGGCATTCTGATTAAGCACAACGGCAACCGTCACTTTGAGCACGGCGTAGCCTTGGTACTTGACATGCCGCACATCGCGGTCCCAATTGAACTGACGCTGTGCTTGATTCCGTGAGGCCAATTGCGGGATGTTTGCTGCGGGCGCATTCGCTGGCCGGTTGCTCAACGATCCCGGGATTCCCACCGCCAATTGCTCAGTGGTGTTGTCCTGCGCCAGTTGCTCACTGGCGACACGAGGATCATTAAGGAAACGTTCCTGTGTCTCCTCAACCTGGCTGAAATCAATACGCGGAACCACACTGACGCGGAAATTCTCACGGCCGATGACAGGTACGAGGAGATTGGCGATATTGCCTTCAATCTGCTCGCGCATTTGCTGCACCATCTCGCCGCTGTTACGCATGCCGGTGCGCCCGTTGAGTTGATCGGCAATGTGTGCTGAAAGCAGTGCGCCCTTTTGATCGACAACACTGACTTGCTCAGCTTTCATACCCGGCACGCTGCTCGCCACCAAGCTAACAATCGCCGCGACTTGTTCATCGCTAAGCTGGCGACCATATTTGAGACGCAAGACGACGGAAGCGGTGCTGTTGGGTTTGTTAGAAAGCACAAACGAGCTGCTTTCCGAAATGCCCAAATGAACGCGCGCAAACTCAACACTGTCTAGCGCCATAATGCTCTGCGCCAATTCGCCTTCCATGCTGCGCCTCAAACGCACGTTCTGCACGAATTGGCTGCTGCCAAGCATCTCCTCTTTATCCATCAGCTCATAGCCGCCGGGCAATGTTGCGCGTATGCCTTTCGCCGCCAACGCCATACGCGCCTGCGGCAATTCACTTTCGCGTATCAATATCATGCCGCTATCGGGAGCCACGCGATAACTCAAACCTTCACCGCTGAGCGTTTCCACGACTTCGGCCATCGGCAGGTTTTCTTGCGAACCAAACAACGTGGTCCACTTGTTGTTGCTCTGCCACAGTAGCGCCACAATTACTGCCGTAATCGTCGCCGCCACAGCCGCGGGTAATAACCATTTTTTGACTATTGCCGCCGAAGTGGTGGGTAGCAATGCCTGTATTTTTTCCAGCACGTTCAGCTCCGTTTACATTGGGCTATTAATGATTTCATCTAAGCCTTGCTGCAGTTTGTTACGCACCTGCAAGAGTGATGAGAAGGCCACACTGGCTTTCTGGCTTTCGATCATTGCGCCACTCAAGTCGTCGCTTAAGCCCATATCAATGGCGGTCTGTTTTTGCGATGCCACATGCTGCTGACGATCAACGTGACCAATTGCACCATCCAATACATCATTAAAACTTGGGGTACTCAGTGAAGCCATCTGACCTGCTGGAGCGATGACACTGCTTTGCGCCTGCATCTGCATACGCTGCATCTCGGCCAGCATTTGTCCTTGCACCCCGATAGCGGGAAGTTTGTCTAACATGGAGAAGTTCTCTTTTATGAGGCGCAGCCGAGGTCAAAACCTTGCTCGCGCATTGATGCCAGTCGATAGCGCAGCGCGCGTGGGGTAATGCCAAGAAACTCGGCAGTTTTGGATTTATTTCCCTGGTGTCGTTTCAACAAATCCAGAATGTATTGCGATTCAGCACGGCGACCATGGCTTTTGATTTGGCTTTCGTCGGTATTAACGACATCGCCGAGTTGCTGTACCAACACTTCGGGTAGGAATGTTTCGCTGGTTTTCAGGTTGAAACAGCCAGCGTGAAGATCGCCATCGGCGCACATGATCAAACCGCGCTGCATGATATTTTCCAGCTCACGAACATTGCCGGGCCAGCTATAACTTTGCAGTGCCTTGCGGCCACACTCGGTAATTTGTGGCCGATGTTTAACAAAGCCCTGATATTTTTCTACAAAGCGCTCAGCCAGTGGCAGAATGTCCGCCGTGCGTTCGCGCAATGGGGCAATATGCATCGGCACCACGGAAAGGCGATAAAACAAATCCTGGCGGAAGCGGCCTTCAGCGATTTCGACCTCAAGATCTTTATTGGTCGATGCAATTAAGCGGATATCTAACGCTATTTTTTTATGACTTCCAAGACGCTCAACTTCCTGTTCCTGCAATACCCGTAACAGCTTTACTTGCAATGCCAACGGCATATCACCGATTTCATCAAGGAGTAAGGTTCCACCATTAGCCAGTTCAAATTTTCCAGGTTGACTGGTGACTGCGCCGGTAAAAGCCCCTTTTTCATAGCCAAATAAAATGGCTTCCAGCATATTTTCTGGGATAGCGGCACAATTCACACCAACATAAGGTGCACCTTTACTAAAGGCATGCTGATGAATATATTTGGCTACACACTCTTTACCTGTGCCGGTTTCTCCAGTAATTAATACGGGAACGTTGAACTTAGCTACACGTTGCGCCAGCGCGAAAAGATTCACACTTGACGCGGCATGTGCAATAAAGCGTTCATCATCATTATTCTGCATTGATCCAACCATATTCATAATACCGAGTCTCTCTACACACATTAAAGCTGCAACACTGCTTATGAAAACGCCGCTTTAATTATGTATTTAAGTCCATGCAACTTACGAAGATGAAATCAGACTACTGATCATTAAGAATTGGCTTATATTCTGCCAGAAATGATTTCTTACTGCTGCTTTCACCTGTGATGTGCGCCGAGTATATCGGTAAGAAAAATCTTAGCTACAAAGTTTGCAGTATTAAAATATTAATCTTTTAATATCATCATCTTATGATATTTAATTGATATTTAACCGCTACTCCTATTAATGGATTAATAAAATCAACCTCCTTGTTTTAATCAGGATAAAAGGCTTTAATTCGCCACAGATTAAACAGACAGGTAAAAATCCTGGAAGATTCCTGGTTCACTCGATGCTTGGTTTTTTGGACTAATAATCAGAAGAAAACCCTCGGCGGAATCACTCACTCTATTTAAGACAGGTTAAATCCTCGCAGAGGGAAGCATGAAGATGCGCACAAAATCCAATCGAATGAGAATTTATACGCCAGATAATCAGCCTGATCTGATGAAACTGGAAGTTAACAAACTCGGTCGTCCTTATCACAAAGTCCCAAAGGTATTTAAAGATAATAGCGATCGCTTTGATGCAAAACTGGGCATTTACTTCCTCAAAAAATTTCGGGTCGATGTCAGCCTTCGTGAAATGCAATTCCAAATGGATTGCACAGTTAAGCAGGCCACCATTTTTAGTACTGAAATTGGTAGTCTGGCATTTAGCCTTAACAGAACTTTATTGCTGAATATCTTGCATGACTATTACGGTTTATCGCGCGACGATCAAAGTGATCTCACGATGAATAATTTACCGGTAACAAAAACAGAAGAGCGCTTGCAGCATAAATTAGCCAGTGAGCTGGTGCATTTAATTTGTGGTGACGAATTATTCTCGGACACCTTAACCATTAAGACTGATCCGGCTTCCTTATTAACGCAATGGTCGTATCGTATCGATTTCTTTCTCGATGGCTATAGCAACGGCAACTTCTCTCTGCTACTGGATGCCGCACATGTCGATCGATTATTGAGCACGCTGCGGCTTCCAGCAGATCCCAATCGCAATACGCCTGTGACACTTCGGCCGCACAGCTTCAAACAGTTGCCCGTACGCCTGCGTGGACGTTTGGCGACTCTGCCAATGACCGTGGCAGATTTAGCGCGTCTGAAACCCAACGACGTGCTGCCCATTGCCATGAATGATCGCATTCCATTGCTGGTGGGCGACCAACCGTTATTTAGTGCCGTGATTTGCGAAGAGCGCGGCAAACTCTTTTTCTCCGAATTCAGTGACCGTACGAGTGAATAATATGAGCGATTTAAATGATTTAGCTTCTGCGTTAGATCTTGATTTTGCGTTAGAAAACCCAGTAGAAACCGAAGTAGCCGAGCCGATTGCTAACGTGACACGTGATGCACCACGTAATCTGGCACTCTTCAGCCGTATTCCCGTTACGTTGACTTTGGAAGTCGCGTCTGTGGAAATTTCGCTCGCCGATTTAATTGGTGTAGGCGATGACTCGGTGATCGAGCTGGATAAACTGGCTGGCGAACCGCTGGACGTTAAGGTCAATGGCATTTTGTTTGGCAAAGCGGAAGTCGTGGTGTTGAACGACAAATATGGCTTGCGCCTGATTGAGTTTAATAACAGCGATCTCAGCGAGCTGGCGGGCTAATAATGATGCGCAATTCCGGCTGGATTAAAGGAGGGCTGGTGCTGGCTGGCCTGCTGCTGCTGCCTGGTTTGGCACTGGCTGAACAGAACGGACTGCCGATGTTCTCCGCAGTGCCTTCCGCCAATGGCGGCCAGGAATACAGTGTTAAAGTTGAAATCCTGATTCTGATGACCTTGCTCGGCCTGCTGCCGATCATGATGTTGATGATGACGTGTTTCACCCGCTTTATTATCGTGCTGGCGCTGCTGCGTCAGGCGATTGGCTTGCAGCAAAGCCCGCCGAACAAAGTGCTGACCGGCATCGCGCTGGTGCTGACGCTGTTGGTGATGCGCCCGGTATGGACTAACATCTACGACAATGCCGTGGTGCCGTATCAAAACGACGAAATCAGCCTGAAACAGGCGCTGAGTACCGGCCAGGTGCCGCTGAAAAAATTCATGCTGTCGCAAACCCACAGCACCTCGCTGGCGCAAATCATGACCATCGCCAATGCCACTGGCGAGCCAGAAGCGCAGGATCTCACCATCATCGCGCCCGCTTTCGTGCTGAGTGAACTGAAAACCGCCTTTAAAATTGGCTTTATGATCTATATCCCGTTCCTGGTGATCGACCTGATTGTCGCCAGTATTTTGATGGCGATGGGGATGATGATGCTATCGCCGCTGATCATTTCGCTGCCGTTCAAGCTCATCCTTTTTGTGTTGTGTGATGGCTGGTCGCTAATTGTCGGTACGCTGACCCAGAGTGTGCAAGGGCTAGCATTATGATGAGCATCGATGTTGCTGGCGATATTTTGGCGCAGGGATTGAAGTTGGTACTGATGATCTCCGCTGTCGCTATTGTGCCAAGCCTGATCACCGGTTTAATGGTCAGTATTTTTCAAGCTACCACGCAGATCAACGAACAGACGCTGAGCTTTCTGCCGCGTCTGATTATGACGCTATTGGTATTGGTGTTTGCTGGTAAATGGATGCTGACACAATTGATCGACTTTACGCAGCTGATCTTCCAGCAAGCCGCGCAGTTGGTAGGCTGACAGTGGGCATCGCCATTAACGATTTGATCCAGCCGATCTTCGCGCTGTGGCTGCCATTTGTGCGTATCTATGCCTTCCTGCACTTCTGTCCACTGCTGGATAACCGCGCCTTTACGCGCAAAGCCAAAATCGGTTTGGCGCTGCTGCTCAGTATCGTGATGACACCAATGCTGGCTCACAACGTGGTGCTGCGAGATCTGTTGTCGATGCAAAATTTACTTCTGAGTGGTGAACAGATTCTTTGGGGATTCTTGTTCGGGCAGATGCTGTGGTGGACTTTTTGGGCTTTGCAAGCCGCCGGCAATATCTTGTCGATGAATATGGGCTTAGGTATGGCGGTAATGAATGATCCCGCTAGCGGCAATTCAACCATGGTGATTTCACAAATTATTCAGGTTTGGGCCGCACTGCTGTTCTTCAGCATGGATGGACATCTGCTGCTATTGACCATTCTCTACACCGGGTTTACCTACTGGCCAATCGGTCAGGCGATCAATGAGATCTCACTGCGCACGCTTACGGGTGGCGTTGGATGGATCCTCAGCGGCGCATTGCTGTTGGCGATGCCAACGGTGATCATCATGATGTTGGTACAAGGGGCTTTTGGCCTGCTAAATCGTGTTTCACCTACCCTAAATTTGTTCGCCCTTGGTTTCCCGATCAGCATGCTATTCGGTCTGTTCTGTTTCACATTGCTGATGGGAAAAGTGGGCAGCCACTATCTCGATCTTACCAATCAAGTCTTGGCGATGCTCGAGACGATGAGGACGTACTGATGGCAGAAAACGGCGATAAAAGCGAAAAGCCCAGTGCTGGCAAGCTACGTAAAGCGCGGAAAAAAGGCGACATTCCACGATCCAAAGAGGTCAATCTGGCAGTTAGTTTGGTCATGGCGTTGATCATGCTTGGTCTGTTTTTTCCGTGGTATCGCGATCTGGTTCGCGCCTCTTTTCTCGCCACTCGCCAGATGGCCGATCGGATCCATGATGACGGTGCATTGCATCAGTTCATGTTAACGCAGGTAGTGATCATCCTGAAATTCATCGCCACGTTGATCCCTATTCCATTCGCCGCAGCCATCTCCACACTGCTGCCCGGTGGCTGGATCTTTGCGCCAACACGCATCAAACCCGATTTGAAAAAGCTCAATCCCATCAGTGGAGTGAAGCGCATGTTCTCAATGCAGCATTATGTTGATGTGCTGAAGATGATCGCTAAATGTTTGATCATCTTGGCTTTGCTGTGGAGCACCATCAACAATAAGCTGGTTGACATGATGGATTTGCAAACACTGGTGCTGCGCGAAGCCATTGAGCAAGGCTTGGCATTGTTTGCATCAATGATGCGTTTGTTTGTCATCACCATCGTCTTGTTTGCCGTGATCGATGTGCCGCTAAGTCGTTTTTTCTTCACCAAAAAGATGAAGATGAGCAAGAAAGAGGTGCGTGATGAGCACAAGAACAACGAAGGAAATCCTCAGGTAAAAGCCCGAATTCGCAACCTGCAACGCCAGATGGCATTAGGCCAGATTAACAAACAGGTGCCGCTTGCAGATGTTGTGCTTACCAACCCAACGCACTTTGCTGTGGCTTTGAAGTATGACCCGAAAAAAGCCGCGGCTCCGTACATCGTGGCGAAAGGCGTTGATGACGTTGCACTGTACATTCGCAGCGTAGCGGGCAAGCACAATATTGATATTGTTGAGTTTCCCCCCCTGGCGCGCGCGGTTTACCACAGTACCCGCGTTAACCAACAAATTCCCGCAGCGCTGTTCCGCCCGATTGCACAGGTGCTGACTTACGTAATGCAACTGCAAACCTGGCGTGCTGGCCAGGGCGAAAAACCGCGGCTGGATACCCAACTGCCGAACCTGGACGAGGTAAACAAAGTTCATGAATCACTTTAAAACGCGCCAATTCAGCCAGCTACTGCGCCAGGCACATATTGGTGTACCGGTGCTGTTGTTAAGCGTGCTGGCGATGGTGATCTTGCCACTGCCGCCCATTGTATTGGACATCCTTTTCACGTTTAACATTGTGCTCGCGATTATGGTATTGCTGGCGAGCGTCAACAGTAAACGGCCGCTGGATTTTTCCATTTTCCCCACCATTTTGTTGATCACCACCCTGATGCGTTTAACGCTCAATGTGGCGTCCACACGTGTCGTGCTGCTTAATGGCCACGAAGGGGTTGGCGCAGCCGGTAAAGTGATTGAGGCCTTTGGTAATGTGGTGATTGGCGGCAACTTTGTCGTCGGATTTGTGGTGTTCATGATTCTGATGATCATCAACTTTGTGGTGGTCACCAAAGGTGCCGAACGTATTTCCGAGGTTTCGGCACGCTTTACGCTGGATGCGTTACCTGGCAAACAGATGGCCATTGATGCCGATCTCAATGCAGGCTTAATTAATCAGGAACAGGCGGGCCTGCGACGCAAAGATGTTGCCAATGAAGCTGATTTCTACGGCGCGATGGACGGTGCATCCAAGTTCGTTCGTGGCGATGCTATCGCTGGCATCATGATCCTGTTGATCAACGTGATCGGCGGTATTTTGATTGGCGTGTTCAAGCACAACTTACCCGCGGGGCAAGCTTTCGAACAATATGTGTTGCTAACCATTGGTGATGGTTTGGTGGCGCAGATTCCATCGCTGCTGCTTTCTACTGCGGCAGCGATTATTGTCACGCGTATCAGCGATGGTGCTGATCTGGGTGATGATATTCGCTCTCAGCTGTTAGCCAAACCGGGTACGCTGTATACCGCTGCGGCCGTAATGTTTGTGCTGGCAATCGTGCCGGGCATGCCGCATATGGTGTTTTTGGCCTTCACCGCTTTGCTGCTGTTCTCTGCCTGGCGTCAAGGTCGTAGAGTCAAAGCTCCAGCAAAAGATCATACCAACATGGACGCCATCCAGCAGGCTTTGGCGCAACCAGACGATCAAATGACGATTGGCTGGGACAACATTCCCATGGTGGAACCGATTGGCCTCAATTTGGGCTACAAGCTGGTGACTATGGTGGATAAAAGTAAAGGCGCTCCGTTGACGCAACGCATGCGTGGCGTGCGGCAAGTGGTATCTGAAACCAGCGGGGTGTTGCTGCCAGAGATCGCTCTGCGTGAAGATTTCCATCTCAAACCAGCGCAGTACGCTATCAAGATCAATGGGGTACGGACTGCTATTGGCGAGGTGCATGCCGATCGTCTCATGGCAATCCCCACCTCCGAACAGTACGGCGAAATTGATGGCGTTCTGGACGTTGATCCGGCTTACAACATGACGGTCACATGGATCTTGCCGGAACAGAAGGCCAAAGCGCTTAACCTTGGTTATCAAGTGGTGGATTGCGCCAGCGTGGTGGCAACCCACGTCAATAAAGTGGTGCGCGAGAATCTGCCGGAGCTGTTTAATTACGACGATATTACGCAACTGCATCAGCGTTTGGCTGGCGTGGCACCGAAGCTGTCAGAGGATGTAAATGCGGCGGTGAATTACAGTTTGCAGCTGAAAGTGTATCGCCTGTTGCTGAACGATCAGGTGTCGCTGAAAGATATCACTACCATTGCCACCACCTTGCTGGAGAGCGCGGCGATCACCAAAGATCCAATCCTGCTGACTTCGGATGTGCGCTATGCGCTGCGCCGTGCGATGGTGGCAGCGATTGCGCCGGACAACAAACCGCTATCGGCATATACGCTGGAGAACAGTCTGGAGAACTTACTGCTGGCGGCGCTCAATCAGGCACAGCAGGCCGGAAAAGTGGCGCTGGATAGCTTCCCGGTTGATCCGAATATCCTGACGCAGCTGCAAAGCACCTTGCCGGTAATGATGGAACAGCTCAAGGCGCAGAACCTGACGCAAGTACTGCTGGTGACGCCGCAACTGCGTCCGCTGATTGCGCGTTATGCGCGCCTGTTTGCCAATGGGCTGAATGTGTTGTCGTATAACGAAGTGCCGGATGATGCGAATTTGCAGATTGTTGGGCAGGTGAGTTAGATCGGAGAACGCTTCACCTCATCCTAACCTTCTCCCACAAGTGGGAGAAGGGATGATTAGGTGGCACTCAGTTTTACATCAGGGCTCGATCTGCCCCCTCTCCTGCTTGCGGGAGAGGGCTGGGGTGAGGGACAACACGCTCCCACCCAAACTGTTATAAAAAATCACCGCAAATCTGTCTCTAATTCGCTTCACTGTTATGTGCTTTACTGGCAGGCAGTGAAAATTAGAGGTGAACAATGGACGCGATCAAACAAATCCTGCTCGACGAAATCGCCACGCTGAACCGTGAAGGCCAGCGCGATAACCTGCCGCGCTTTAGCTTTTCTTTCCTTAAAACCCATCCGGGACTTTGGGCAATCATGTATCTCTGTTACGCATTGTGCGTGGCATTGATCTTCTCCACCGAGATGCTCGGCTGGCCGGCGTTCTGGTTTGCCACCGCCTTTGTGTTGGTGATGAGCTTCCTGATGCTGATGGACATCAACCCGAAATACCGCTTTGAAGACATTGATACGCTGGATCTGCGCGTTTGTTACAACGGTGAATGGTATTACGTACAGCCGGTTTCCCAGCAGGCACTGGACAAAATTCTCGATAATCCCAACACGCCGGATCGCGTGCGTAGCGGCATTGATCGCTTAATCAAGCAGAAAGGCGAAGTGGATTTCTACGATGTCTATTATCTGACGTGGGGCCACAAGCAGGCCGCCACGGTTTGATTTACTGATCTAACTCGCCAATCAAACGCCCCAACGTTTCCACCGCCGCTTCGGCGCGGGCATCCCACGGCCAGGCGGTGTTGAAACGGAAGCAGTGGGCGAATCCTTCGCTGCTGGAAAACAGCTGGCCCGGTGCAATGCTAATGCCTTGCGCTAACGCCAGATGATAAAGCTGCGTGCTGTTGATGTGCGCAGGCAGCGTGATCCACAGAAAATAACCGCCCGGCGTGTCGCTGATCCCCGCTTCAGGCGGCAATACTCGACGCAGCGTCTGTTGCGCCAACTGCTTACGCTTCGCCAGCGTTTGGCGCAGCTTCTTCAAATGGGTGTCGTAACTGCGGGTGCTGAGAAAATCGGCGAGCGCGAGTTGCATCGGCGCGCTGGTCGACAGTGTGCTCATCAGCTGAATGCGCTGCACGCGTTGCGCATGGCGTCCCGCCGCCACCCAACCGACGCGAAATCCCGCCACCAGATTCTTCGAGAAACTGCCGCAGTGCAACACATTGCCATCGACATCAAAGGCTTTGGCGGGCAACGGCTTGTCGTGACCTTCGTACAAATCGCCATACACATCGTCTTCAATCATCGCCACGTTGTAGCGCGCCAATAACGCCACCAGCTGCTGTTTCCGTTCTGCACTCAAGGTAAAGCCGAGCGGATTTTGTCGATTGGTCATCAACCAGCAGGCTTTCACCGGCCAACGCTGCAAAGCTTGCTCCAACTCATCAACATCCATGCCGTTTTCAACATCGCTGGCGATGGCAATCGCATTCAGTTTGAGGCGCTCAATTGCCTGCAGCGCGCCATAGAAAGAAGGATTTTCCAGAATCACCCAATCGCCCGGTTCAGTCACCGCTTGCAGACTGAGATTGAGCGCTTCCATCGCACCGTTGGTGATGACAATGTCATCCGGCGACAGTGTGATGCCTTGCTGTGCATAGCGCTGGGCGAGGATTTTACGCAGCGCTTCATTGCCCGGCGGCAAGTTGTTGAGCGCATCGGTGGGTTTCAGGTTGTGCGAGACTTTGACCAGCGAGCGCATCAACTGACGCTGTGGAAACAGTTCCGGATCGGGGAAAGCTGAGCCAAACGGCATGATGGCGGGATTGCGTGTGGCTTGCAGCACATCAAACACAAAGCTGTTGGTATCGGCCTGATCGGTTTTGGCGATTTCCTGAGTAGGCAAACGTGGGCGGCTTTCGGCAGCACGTGGAGCGACGTAATAACCCGATTGCGGCTTCGAGACAATCCAGCCTTGGCTCTCCAGCACTTCATAGGCGTGCATCACCGTCATCAGACTTAGACCGCTCTGCTCCGCCTGTTGGCGTAGCGACGGCAATTTCTCGCCCGGCGGCCAAATTCGCGCTTCCATTTGCGTGCGCAGCTTGTCCACTAACTGCTGATATTTCGCCACCCGAACTCCGATGTAGAGGATTTGGCGGCTAGTTTCCCTCACCCTAACCCTCTCCCGCAAGCGGGAGAGGGAATGAATGCAGGGTGCAACTCTCCGGCAAGCGAGAGAGGGAATGAATAGGGATTAAGGCATGCGGATTAATTCAGCCTCGTTCTCTTCAACTGTAAAGAAGTTCGGCAGTTCACCAATACGCTCCGGCGGCACCGGTTTTCCCAGCAAATAGCCCTGCAAGGTGTCGCAGCCCAAACCGGTAAGAAACGCCTGTTGATCCTGGGTTTCCACCCCTTCGGCCACCACTTTGAGATCCAGCGATTGCGCCAGCGCCACAATCGCAGAAACGATGGTGGCATCTTCCGATTTGGCTTGCAGTTCGTTAACAAACGCGCGGTCGATTTTCAGTTCGCTGGCCGGTAAACGCTTGAGATAAAGCAAGCTGGAGTAACCGGTGCCAAAGTCATCAATCGAGGCTTTGACGCCCATATTGGTCAATTCGGTCAGGATGCGCACGCTCTCTTCCGGGTCGCGCATCGCGGTAGTTTCGGTCACTTCCAGCGTCAGTAATTCTGCCGGGATTTGATGCTGCGCCAGCGCCTGGGTGACAGTTTCCACCAGATTATTTTGCTCAAATTGCAGCGCCGACAGGTTCACCGCCACCGACCAATGTGGATGGCCTTGTAAATGCCAGGAACGCAGCTGGCGGCAGGCTTCGTTGATCACCCAATTACCGATGTTAATGATCATGCCGGTTTTCTCGGCCATCGGCAGGAAAGCATCGGGCGCCAGCAAACCGCGCGAGGGATGCTGCCAGCGCAGCAACGCTTCAAATCCGAGGATTGGGCCGCTCGGCGCGCAATATTTTGGCTGATAAAACAGGCGCAACTCTTGATTATCCAGCGCTTGCCACAGATCGTTATTCAGCTGTAACTGCGACTGCGCCAGCGTGTTCATCGACGGCTGGAAGAAGGTATAGCCGTTACGACCGTTGTTTTTGGTGTGATACATGGCGGCATCGGCGTTGAACATCAATTCACGCTCGTCTTTACCGTCGCCAGGATAGACCGCGATACCAATACTCAGCGATACCACCAACTCGTAACGCGAAATGTTGAATGGGCGATCCACTGCTTTCACCAGCGTATCAGCCACCGCGGCGGCATCGTTGGGATCGTCAATTTCCAGCAGCAAGACAAACTCATCGCCGCCCATACGCGCCAGTGTGTAGTGCCCTTTCATGTGGTCGGTCATACGCTCGGTAACACCGATCAACAAGTTGTCGCCGACGTGGTGACCAAACGCATCGTTGACCGCTTTGAAGCCGTCGAGATCCATGAACATCAGCGCGAACTGCGACTTCTCGCGGTTAGCTTTGTTGATGGCTTGTTCCAGGCGATCTTCCAACAGAATGCGGTTTGGCAGACGCGTTAAGTTATCGTGCAGCGCCAGTTGCGCCAGCTCACGGTTGGCTTCCGCCAGCGAATGGGCGAGGATCGAGGTGCGCGCCTGCATGCGTGCGTCGAGCATCGAAACCAGCAACGTGATGCCAAGGATCGACAGCGTCACCACGGTAACCACCACCGCCAGCCAGTTGCTGTTGACGCCCATATGCGTAGCGTGGCTGTGTTCTGGGAAGTTGGCCGCCGCCATACCGGTGTAATGCATGCCGGCAATCGCACAGCCCATCACCACCGAGGCGCCTAAACGCAGTATTGCGATGCGTCCATGCCCTTCACGCAGGTTAAACGCCAGCCACAACGCAGCACCCGACGCCACCAAAGCAATCGCCACCGAAGCCGCCACCCAGTTCCAGTTCCAGGTGATGCCCGGTGAAAACATCAGCGCCGCCATGCCGGTATAGTGCATTGCCACCACGCCAGAACCCAGCACGAATGCGCCGCCGCACAAGCGCCGCCACGGCAAGGTCGGCGTCGAACACACCAGCCACAAGGCGAATACCGACGCCAGCACCGCCACCACCATCGAGGTGACGGTCAGCGTTGGATCGTAACTCATCACCATGTCGAGACTCATCGACAGCATGCCGATGAAGTGCATCGCCCAAATGCCGACGCCCATGGCGAATCCACCGCCGAGTAACCAAACCAGCGCCACCTTGCCGGTTGAGGAGGCCACGCGTCCCGCCATATCCAGCGCGGTAAACGAAGCCAGCATCGCCACTAAAATCGAGACGATGACGGTGAACGAGTCGTACGAAGTCACTAACATAGTGATTTCCCAAGTTAAAGCCGTTGTAAGTCAGCTGTGGTGTTAACGAAAAAGATGAGATCTATTGGTTTTATAGTAGGAATATCGGCAGGATCGCTGCCGATTTGAGTCTTTGAACGATGAAACCTTCCGATGCGGAAGAAAATAAAAACTGTTTATTGCGCCCCTGCCAGCGGTACTACGTTGTCCGCAAAGGCTAACGGCATTTTAAGCGCAGCGGTAAATTCACCGATACGATCGGCCGGTGTTGGCTTGCCGAGCAAATATCCTTGCAGCGTGTCGAAACCCAAACCGGTGAGTAAACGCTGCTGCTCCTCGGTTTCGACGCCTTCCGCCACCATGCGCAAATTGAGCGTGCGTGCCAGCGTCAACATCGCCGTAACCACCGTGGCATCTTCGCTGTCGGCACGTAAGCTATTCACAAAGGCGCGATCAATTTTCAACTCACTGGCTTCCAAATGCCGCAAGTGCAGCAGATTGGCGTAACCGATGCCGAAATTATCAATCGCCACTTTGACGCCTAAGCGATGCAATTCAGCGATGCGCTCTTGGCTGAATTGCGGATCGCGCATCGCGATGTTCTCGGTAATCTCCAACATCAATGCGCCTTCCGGGATCTGAAAGCGTTGTAATGCCTGACGCAGGCTTTCGATCAAATCACGCTGCTGGAATTGCAGCGCCGAGAGATTCACCGACACACTCCAGTCGCGGTTACCTTCATCGTGCCACTGCTTGAGTTGACGACAGGCTTCGTTGATTACCCAATTGCCCAGCGCGACGATCTGCCCGGTCTTCTCTGCGCGCGCGAGGAACATATCCGGCATCAGTAATCCACGACGTGGATGTTGCCAGCGCAGTAGCGCCTCAAAGCCCATTAAAACCGTGCCTTCGGCGCGGAATTTGGGCTGATAGAACAGGCGCATTTCCTGATATTCCAGCGCGTTCCACAAATCATTAGCCAGCGCTAATTGATGCTGCGCCACCGCGCTCATCGCCGGTTCAAACAGGCTCCAACCGTTACGACCGCTGTGTTTGGTGTGATACATGGCGGAATCGGCGTTGAACATCATCTCTTGCTGGCTGCGACCGTGCAGCGGGAACACCACAATACCGACGCTGAGCGACACGCGCAGCGAATAGCGGTCGAGGTCAAACGGCGCATCAATCACCTGTACCAGTTTTTGTGCCAATGCCGCCGCCTGCAACGTATTACATTGTGGGCACAGCAACACGAACTCATCACCGCCAAGCCGCGCCAGCAGAATCTCTTCATCTAATTGCACGCGTAAACGTTCGGCGACGGCGATCAGTAAACGATCGCCAACATGATGACCCCAGGTATCGTTGACCGCTTTAAAGCCATCGAGATCCATGAACATCAGCGCAAAATTGCCATCTTCCAGCGTGGCCTGTTTGATCTGCTCGGTCAGTTTCTGTTCCAGCATCACGCGATTCGGCAGCGCGGTGAGATTGTCATGCATCGCCAACTGGCGCAGTTCACTGTTGGCACGTTTGAGCTTGGCTGCCAGGCGGGCGGCGCGCAGTTGCGCATCCAGCATTGAGATCAACAGCGTTAACCCTAAAATACTGAGCGTAATAATGGTCACCCATACCGCTAACCCTTCCTGGCTGGCACCGTGATGCTGCATGCTGCTCATGTTATGAAACTCAGCCGCCGCCATGCCGATGTAATGCATGCCCGCGATGGCAATTCCCATCACCAGCGCCGCGCAGGCGCGCATCATTAACAGCCCTTCGCCCTGACGCAGATGGAAAGCCAGCCACAGCGCCACGCCAGAGGCGGCATAGGCCACAATCACCGACAGCGATACTAGCCGATAATCCCAGCGAATCGCCGGTTCGATCAGCAAGGCGTTCATGCCGATAAAGTGCATCGCCACCACGCCGCTGCCGAGAATAATCGTGCCGCGTAATAGCCGACGTCGGGTGAGATGACTGCCGCGAACGCCCTGCGCCAACGCGAAAATCGACGCCACAATCGCCACCAGCAATGAGATGGCGGTGAGGGAAATGTCGTAGCGCATGGTCATCGGCATCATCATCGCCAGCATGCCAATAAAGTGCATCGCCCATACGCCGATGCCCATCGCCGTACCACCGCCGACTAACCACAATTTCGCGACGTAACCGCGCGATACGGCAACGCGCCCGGCGCTATCCAACGCAGTAAAGGCGGCGATAAACGCCACAATCAGTGAAACGGTAACCAGAACGCTATCCCAGGTAACCAGCAGCATGTGCGCTCCTAATTCTGCCCGCGGTAAAACGGGTGCTGTGTCGTTAAATTTGAACAAGGATGATAAGGCGCCGATTAGGGCAATTAATGACCACTTGCGGCACCGCTCAACAAAAATCCGCACCAGACAAATCTGGAGCTACGCGGCGAGTTATTTTTATTTTCATCGTCGGTCGTCGAGAGAAAAATTAATAATATCTGATTAATGCACGAACATAGCATTGAACCGAAGCGCGCGGTAGAGGGAGGAAACCTTGGTTGTTTAGTTTTTTTAACCGGTCGCCACCCCTTGTTATTACTGAGTTATCGGCGAAAAGCGTGAATTGATTAGTGAAAAAGTGAACCCCAGCCGCACAAGCGCTGATTTGCTGATCTATAGTAAAGAAAACTGATATAAATCATTAACCCACCATCTAAGAATTTTCTTAGGCGGTAGGCGCTTAGGTTGTCTGGCCGATTCCGGCTCTTGTTTGATTTCGGATGTGTTTTCATAAATGAATGACCAGGTGAAAAAGCACTGACCTTGGATAATCAGTAAGGAATGATTATGAAACTCAAGCTTTTTCTTGTGGCTACCAGCCTAAGCGCCGCGCTTGCTCCGACCGCTGTTTTTGCCGCCACCACAACGGGAACCATCAATGCCACGTTGACGTTGACCACCGGTTGTTTGGTCAACGGTCAATCCGCTACTACTGGGGTGAACTTCGGTACTCTGAACTTTGGTAGCAGCGCTGCCACCTTCGATACCCTAAACGCCACCCTGGTAGGCGCTGCCGGTAACGGTATTTTTGTGCGCTGCACCACTGGGCAAACGTTTAACGTGCAGGTCACCAGCAGTAACGCCGCACCGGCTACCGTGTTTGGTACGGTCAGCGGCCAACCGCGCTACCTGATCCTCGGCTCCAACAACACGCAAGGCATTGCTTATACGCTGTATAGCGACGCCGCGTTCACCACCGCCATCGCCAATAACACCAACATTGCCGCCAGCGGCACCACCGACCCAACGCTTGGCACCAACTACGCCATTTATGGTCGCGTGGTCGGCGGCGGCTTCAACCCGCTGATCCCAGCAGGTACTTATACCGACACCATTAATGTGGCGGTGAATTACTGAGGATCGTATCGGGGTAATCAGGGTGGCCGTGGTGCAGCGATGGATGCACAGTGCAGGCGGCCTGGCCCTGCTGATAGGGAGCGTCTCCGCTTGGGGGTTGCCGACTGCAACCTTTCAGGTGTCAGCATCAGTAGTGGCAGGCTGTGTCGTCTCCGGTACCAATACCGGAGTGTTTGGCACGCTTAATTTCGGCACCCAATCTGGCGTCGCCACCAGCAGCGTCAGCGCCAGCTATGTGCAAAGCACCACCATCACCCTTGCCTGCACGCCAGGCACCGCCGTGAGTATGAGCATCAATGGCGGATCGAATTACACCACCACGCGCAACCTCAAAATCGCCGGCAACACCAATACCGTACCGTACAGCTTGTACTCCAACGCGGCGCACTCCACCGCCATTCCGGTGAACAGCGCTGTGGCACTGAGTTACAGCAACGCCAATAACATTACTTTGCCGATTTACGGCCTATTAACCCTGCCCGGCCCAACGCGCGCCGGGACCTATACCGACACCTTAACCGTCACGCTGAGTTGGTGACGGCGTCAATAAGAAGGATAACTGAATCATGAGCCTGCGCGCCCTATTCCTGTTGCTACTCGTGGCCCTAACGCCCGCTGTCCACGCCGCTAATTCCTTGATGGTTTGGCCGATTGACCCGGCAATTGATCCGGATGAGAAAGCCAGCGAGCTATGGCTGGAGAATCGCGGTAACGCCACCACCATGATGCAAGTGCGCATCTTTAGCTGGCAGCAGGTTAACGGCCAGGAACAGTATCAAACCCAGCAACAAGTGGTGGCGAGTCCGCCGATGGTGCGCCTTGAACCAGGGCAAAAACAGTTGGTGCGTCTGATTAAACAAGCGCAGCCAGAAACCGGGCGCGAGATGTCGTATCGCGTGGTGTTGGATGAGATTCCTACACCGCGTACGCCGGGCGAAAATCAGGCCGGACTGACCTTCCAAATGCGTTATTCGGTGCCGCTGTTTGTCTATGGCAGCGGCGTAACGCGTGACAGCGCCAAGCCGCAACTGAGCTGGCATGAGGTGAACAGCGGCGGCAAACGCTATTTAGAGCTGACCAATCGCGGCAACGGTCACGCGCGGTTAAGCAACGTCACCATTGGTGGACGTCCGCTTGGCAACGGTTTGTTCGGCTATGTGCTGGCCAACAGCAGCAATCGCTGGCCGTTGAACAGCAGCGTGAGCGGCGAGCTTTCGGCCGAGATGAATAAAGGCCATTGGAGCAGCGCTGCCGCGCGTTGATGAAGTTAACGCCGCATCCTTGCGCGTTGGCGGTTGCCAGCGTGTTGTGTATCAGCCCGATGACCAGCAGCGCGGAGACCTTCTCCGAGCTGCCACCGCCGCCTGCGCTGGAGAATAATGCCAGCGGCCAGCAATACATGCTGGAACTGGTGGTGAACCAAGGTGAGCGTGGCGACATCGTGCCGGTAGAACGTAAGAATGGTGATTTCTGGCTACGTCGCGGCGATTTGCAACGTGCCGGGATTCCAGCGGACAAACTGCAAGGCCAGCAGATCGATGTCAATCAGCTGAGCGGCGCAAAAGTGGAGTACGACGAACGCCGTCAGCGGCTGCTGCTGACGGTGCCGCCGGGCTGGTTGCCGAGCCAGACCATCGGCCAGGCCAGCACCAATGCGCCACGCTTTCCCGGTCGCGCCAGTAACGGCGCTCTGCTCAATTATGATTTCTACGCCACGCACACCGACAACGCAGGTTCTCGCCTTTCCAGTTGGAATGAGCTGCGCTTCTTCGGCCCGCTTGGGCAATTCTCGACCAATGGCGTTTACGTGCAGCAACTGGAAGGCGGCGTAGCGGGCCAGCAGGAAGGCTATATTCGCTACGATACCTGGTTTAGCAATGAGAACGAGAACGCCGCCATCAGCTGGCGCGCCGGGGATTTGGTCACTGATGCGTTGAGCTGGAGTAACAGCGTGCGCCTCGGCGGAATCCAGGTTGGTCGTGATTTCAGCGTGCGACCCGATTTAGTCACGTATCCGCTGCCAGCGTTTTCCGGTCAGGCGGCGGTGCCTTCGTCGGTCGATCTGTTTATCAACGGCTATCGCAGCGCGAATGCCGATGTGCAGCCGGGTCCGTGGTCACTCACCAACGTGCCGTTCGTTAATGGCGCGGGTGATGCGGTGATCACCACCACCGATGCGGTTGGCCGACAAATCACCACCACGCTGCCGTTTTACGTCTCCAGCAGCTTGCTGAAACAAGGATTATCCGATTATTCGTTCTCTGCCGGCGCCATCCGCGAAAATTACGGCGTACAGAATTTTGATTACGGTGCGGCGGCGGCCAGCGGTTCGTATCGTTACGGCCTTAACGACTGGTTAACGTTGGAGAGCCACGCGGAAGGCAGCAGCAGCGTAGCGATGGGCGGCGCGGGCGGATTGGTGAAACTCGGCAGTTGGGGGGTGATCAACGGCGCGTTGGCGCAGAGCCAAATGGATGGCAATCCTGGCACGCAATACAGTTGGGGTTATCAGTACAACAACAGTTGGTTCAGCCTCGGCACGCAACACATCCTGCGCAGCGCCGATTTCGGCAACCTTGCGCTGGTCGGCAGCCGTGGCGATAACGCCAACACCAGTTATTCGCTGGCGCGCCGCAGTGCGCAGTACACCGCCAGCGTGTCACTGAATGAATATGGCAGCCTCGGCCTGGCCTATTTCGATATCTCCGGCGGCAACGGCGATCGCACCCGCTTAATGAATCTGTCGTGGAGTAAAAATCTGTGGGGTAATAGCAGCTTGTATATCTCGGCTAGCCGCGATCAGGAACAGGGCGACTGGAGCGGCGCGATTTCGCTGGTGATTCCGTTCGGTGAACAGAGCAGCGCGTCAATCAGCACCGAGCGCGATCAGCAGGGCAACAATAATCAGCGCCTGTATGTGTCGCGAGCCATGCCGACCGACGGCGGCTTCTCGTATGACGCGGCGTGGGCCAATCAAGGCAGCGACAGCGGCGATTATCGTCAGGCCAGCTTGCGCTATCGCAACAACAAGATTGATACCTCAGCCGGATTCTATGGCGATGACGACAACACCACGCAATGGGCCGATTTCACCGGCTCGCTGGTGCTGATGGATAACCGCGTGTTCGCAGCCAATGACATCAACGATGCGTTTGTGGTGGTGAAAACCGATTATCCGGATGTCACGGTGCGTTATGAAAACCAGGCAATGGGCCGCACCGATAAACAAGGCTATTTGCTGGTGCCGTCGATCAGCAGCTATTACGGCGCGAAGTACGACATTGATACGCTGGATTTACCCGCTGATCGCACTGCGCCCAAAGTGGAGCAGCGTTTTGCCGTGAAGCGCAAAAGCGGTTACCTGCTGAATTTCCCGGTTGAACGTCTGCGCGCCGCCAGCGTGGTACTGCATGACCGTAACGGTCAGCCGCTGCCGATTTCCAGCCAGGTATTGCGTCCGAATCAGGCCACCGAATATGTCGGCTGGGATGGCATTGTGTGGATGGAAAATCTCAGCGCCGATAACCCGATTCACGTCTCGACGCCGGATGGACGCAGTTGCGATACGCAGCTGACCATCGCCGACGGTCAGCCCAAAGCGCTGCAAACTTACGGGCCGCTAACCTGCGATCTGCCGCCGCCTCCGGCCGGATCCGCCGTCAGTAATGCCGATAATTCACAGTCAGGGATTTCACCATGAAAAAGCTTCTGCTATTGCTGACGCTATTGTTGCTGCCCGGCTTGGGCTATGCGGCTTGTGGTTTGACTGCGCCAACCGCCACCTTTGGCTCGGTCACCACCTTTTCCGTTGGCTCAACGGTGAATACCACGTCCAGCACCACCAACGTTAACTGCGGCACCGGCGGACTTTCGCTGCTGGGCACCGATTACGTGGCGTATGCTTTTACCACCGCCAGCAATCTCACCGGCACGCGTGCCACGCTGAAAACCGCCAGCGGCGGCACCGATAACATTCCGATCCAGATGTGCATCGATAGCGCCTGCGCCACCGAATTACAACAGGGCGGCAGCTATCGCTGGAGTTCGTCATCACTGCTGGCATTGGGCAATAGTCTCAACTTCAATATCCCGCTCTATTTCCGCACCGTGCCCGGCCAGGTGATTGCGGCGGGCACTTACACCACTACGATTACGCTCAGCGTGAGTTATAACGTTTGTGCGGGGTTAAACGTTGCCGGTGCCTGTGTGGGAACGGTGCAATCCAGCACCGGCACGGCGATGCCGATTACGGTGAATTTGGTGGTGACCAACGATTGCACCACGATTACGGCACCTAACGTCAGCTTTGGCAGCGCGCCGTTGGTCGGCCAGTTCTCTACCATTCAGCAAACCATCAATGTGGTGTGCTCGAAAGGCAGCACTTATACCGTGGGATTGAGCAATGGCAGCTACTACAGCGGCACCACGCGGCAAATGGCCAGCGGCACCAATCGATTGGCGTATGACATTTATAAAGGTACGACCACCACTTCGCGCTGGGGACCGACCGGCACCGATCGCTGGAGCAGCACCACCTCGAGTTCGATTAATGCGGATACCGTGACGCGTAATTTCATCTATACCGCGCAGATTCTGACGACACAGAACACGCCCGCGGCGGGGAATTATACCGATAGCGTGGTGGTGGATTTGTCGTTTTAGCGTGGGTGCTGGAGAAGAAGGGTGCTCGCTGGGGAAAAAGGTGCGCGCGGTCCCTCATCCCAACCTTCTCCCGCACGCGGGAGAAGGGGCAGATCGAGCACTATTTTAAACGGGATTAGGGTGAGCGGAAGCGTGCTGCGCTTGATACTGTTTCACCATGCGGCCAATCAGCAATGTACCAACCAATCCGCACACCGCCGCGAACGACAGCCACACGCCCGGCATCGCTTTATCGCCGGTGGCATGAATCAGGTAGCTTGAAACCGCAGGCGTAAAGCCGCCAAACAGCGCGGTTGCCAGGCTGTAGGCCAACGAGAAACCGGAGGCGCGCACTTCTGCTGGCATGATCTCAGCCAGATACACCACCATCGCACCGTTGTAGCTGGCATACAGGAATGACAGCCACAGTTCGGCTTCCACCAGATGCGCGAAGGTTGCCGATCCCACCAGCCAATGCAGCACCGGCCAGGTGGTGACGATCATCAGAATGGTGCAAACGATCAGCAACGGACGGCGGCCAATGCGATCGGAAAGCGCGCCCATCACCGGCAGCCAAAACAGGTTCGAAATCCCGACAAACAGCGTCACAAGGAAGCTCTCTTTGTCGCTCATCATCAGTACCGTTTTACCGAATGTCGGGGTAAATGCGGTGATCATGTAGAACATCACGGTGGTGGTGACCACCATCAGCATGCCCGCTAATACCAACGCCCAGTTCTGTCCCACCGAGCGCATAATCTGGCTCATAGAAGGATGGTGTTTACGCTGGCTGAACGCTTCGGTCTCTTCCAGCATGCGGCGAATGTAGAACAGGAACGGCACGATCATACAACCGACCACGAACGGAATACGCCAGCCCCATTCGGTGACCGCGTCTTTCGCTAACAGATGGTTTAGACCTAATCCCAGCAGCGCCGCGAAGATTACCGCGACTTGTTGACTGCCGGATTGCCAGCTGACGTAGAAGCCTTTGCGCCCTTTTGGCGCCACTTCCGCCAGATACACCGACACGCCGCCCAACTCGACACCGGCCGAGAAACCTTGCAGCAAACGACCGAGCAGAATCAGGATGGGCGCAGCCGCGCCTAAAGTGGCGTAACCCGGCACCAGCGCAATGGTGAGCGTACCAATCGCCATTAATCCCAGCGTCAGCAACAGCCCTTTGCGGCGACCGTGATGATCGATGTACGCGCCGAGGATAATCGCGCCGAGCGGACGCATCAGGAAGCCCGCGCCAAAGGTCATCAGCGTGAGCATTAAGGAGGCAAAGGGATCATCTCCGGGGAAAAAGGTTTTGGCGATCGCCGTAGCGTAATAGCCAAACACCATGAAATCGTACATCTCAAGGAAGTTACCGCTGGTAACGCTAAAGATAGTTTTGGCACCGCCCTGCGATGACTTTTGTAAAGAGTGACTCGAGCTCATATTGTCCTTCCTGGGTTTTTCCCCCGTTGTAGCCTGCGGAGCCAGGAATAGATGTGATCTTGTTCACCATTGCAGTTTACAAAAGTACGACCAAGAGTAACAAAAAATTAACAAATCGAATCAGGCATAAAAAAAGGCCGCCGTGAATGGCGACCGATTACGAGTTGAGGAGTGGAAAATTACTTCTTAACTGTTTCCATGCCCATCAAGCCGATCTTCAGATATCCGGCTTCGCGCAGTTGATCCATCACTTCCATCAAGGTGGCGTAATCCACGGATTTATCCGCCTGGAAGAAGATGGTGGTGTCTTTCTTGCCTTCGGTCTGCGCCGTCAGCACGTTCACCAGCGTATCTTTGGTTACCGCGTCGTTACCGATGTAAATCTGCTTATCTTCTTTGATCGAGAGATAAACCGGTTTTTCCGGACGCGGCTGCGGTGCGCTGGTGGAGGCAGGCAGATTCACTCGCACATCAACCGTGGCTAATGGCGCGGCAACCATGAAGATGATCAGCAGAACCAACATGACATCGATAAACGGCGTCACGTTGATTTCGTGCATTTCGCCATCGCCAACCGAGTCATCGTTTAAACGCATCGCCATAATACTTATCCTACGCGCAGTTTCTGTGCCGCCGCCGGACGGTTGGCTTCTTTCGCGGTATCAACGTTGCCGAGATCCAGATCACGGCTTTGCAGCAACATCACTTGCGCGGCAACATCGCCCAATGAGGCTTTGTAGCTGGCAATCATACGGGCGAAGACGTTGTAGATGACTACCGCAGGAATCGCGGCAACCAGGCCAATGGCAGTAGCTAACAGCGCTTCGGCGATGCCCGGCGCAACTACAGCGAGGTTAGTGGTTTGCGTTTTCGCGATACCGATAAAGCTGTTCATGATGCCCCAAACGGTACCAAACAGGCCGATAAACGGTGCGACGGAACCGATGGTGGCCAGGAAACCGTTGCCGCGACCGGCATGACGGCTAAACGCCGCGACGCGACGATCAAGGCGGAAGCTGGTGCGCTCTTTAATGCCATCCAGATCTTCAGCACCCGCTGAGAGTTCCAGCTCATTCTTCGCATCATTGAGCAGTACAGCGCTGTGGCTGTTGCCTTTGAAGTTTTCAGCAGCACGGTAAGCATCGTTTAACGATCGGGCTTCGCCCAGCGCTTGGTGTTCGCGTTTCAGACGACGCTTCGCCCCGCTGAGTTCAGCATATTTGCCGAAGAAAATCGCCCAGGTGACGACCGACGCCAATAGCAGGCCAATCATCACAATCTTTACCACGATATCGGCATGCTGATACATGCCCCAAACGGAGAGGTCCGTTTGCATCAAATCACTGGCTACCACGCTGCATCTCCAACTTCTGTTGCACAGTTCACGATTGAAGCGCGGATCATAGCAAAAAAAACGACCGAAGTGATAGTGGTTCTCATTACTATTTACAAACCAAAAATGTCATTCAATCCCACAATTTAGCTGATGTTTTGCGCAATACTGGCCTCACTCTGATAATCAGTAATCAGGCTCAACCCCGTTCGCGGATTCGTGGTAACGTGGATGTTTTGTGGGAAATGTCAGGATAGGCAGTGATGGCAACGAAAAAAATTGATACCCAGCTTGTCACAGCGGGACGCAGTAAACGTTACACGCAAGGCTCAGTTAACAGCGTGATTCAACGCGCCTCCTCTCTGGTTTTTGACTCCGTCGCCGACAAAAAGCGCGCCACTGCCGGTCGTGCGCAAGGCGAACTGTTTTATGGTCGTCGCGGCACCCTCACCCATTTCTCGCTGCAAGATGCGATGACCGAACTGGAAGGCGGTGCCGGTTGTGCGCTGTATCCATGCGGTGCGGCGGCGGTTTCCAACGCCATTTTGTCCTTCGTCGAAGCCGGCGACCATATTCTGGTCAGCGGCGCGGTGTACGAGCCGACCCAAGATTTCTGCTCTAAAATTCTCAGCAAGCTGAACGTGGCCACCACTTACTTTGATCACTGCATTGGCAGCGAAATTGGTGAGCTGGTTCAGCCGAATACGCGCGTGGTGTTCCTTGAATCCCCGGCGTCGATCACCATGGAAGTACAGGATATTCCGGCCATTGTTGCTGCCGTGCGCGCTAAAGCGCCTGACGCCATTATCATGATCGATAATACCTGGGCGGCGGGCGTGTTGTTTAACGCGCTGGAGCATGGCATCGATATTTCGATTCAGGCTGGCACCAAATACATTATTGGTCACAGCGACGCGATGATCGGTACTGCGGTAGCCAATGAACGCTGCTGGGCGCAACTGCGTGAAAATTCATATCTGATGGGCCAAATGGTCGATGCCGATACCGCTTATATGGCAAGCCGTGGCCTGCGCACGCTGGGCACGCGTTTACGTCAGCATGAAGAGAGCGGTTTGCAGGTGGCAGAATGGCTGGCAGCACAGCCGGAAGTGGCGCGCGTCAATCATCCGGCATTGGCGCAGTGTAAAGGCCACGCATTCTGGCAGCGCGATTTCAGCGGCAGCAGCGGTTTGTTCTCCTTTATCTTGCACGAGAAATTGAGCCCTGAGCAGCTGGCGCATTATCTCGACCACTTCCATCACTTCAGCATGGCCTATTCGTGGGGCGGCTATGAATCGCTGATTCTGGCCAATCAGCCCGAAGAGTTGGCGGCGATTCGCCCGGCGGGCGGCGTTGATTTTACCGGCACCTTGGTGCGTCTGCACATCGGCCTTGAACATGTCGATGATTTACTGGCTGACCTTAAAGCCGGCTTTGCACGCTTAAGAAATTAAACAGAAGGTAAACCACGCTGTGGCGGCGTAGAGAGATCAACGAATGCCATGCCACAGAAGGTTAAAATAGAATCCTTGTGACTCGATGGAATAGCTGATGGGTGTTTTACATGAGATTGTCCGGGCGCTTTGGCATCAGGATTTTGCCGCGCTAGGAAATCCTGATGTCGTGTGGATTGTCTACGGCGTGATGTTTTTAACGCTATTTCTGGAAAACGGTTTGTTGCCGGCCTCGTTTCTGCCAGGCGACAGTTTGCTGCTATTAGCCGGTGCCATGGTTGCCAAAGGCGTGATGGATTTCGTGCCGACCATTGTGATTCTGACTACCGCCGCCAGCCTCGGCTGCTGGTTGAGTTATCTGCAAGGGCGCTGGCTGGGCAATACCAAACTGGTCAAAAGCTGGCTATTGCACCTGCCTGCGCAATATCACCAGCGCGCGTGGAATATGTTTGATCGTCACGGCTTGATGGCGCTGCTGGTTGGCCGCTTCCTGGCGTTTGTGCGTACGCTGCTGCCGACCATGGCCGGGATTTCAGGCTTAAAGAATGGTCGCTTCCAGCTGTTTAACTGGCTGAGCGGCTTGTTGTGGGTCGGTATCGTGGTGACGCTGGGCTTCGGCATCAGTCATGTGCCATTTATCAAACGCCATGAAGATCAGGTGATGGCGATCCTGATGGTGCTGCCGATTGCCCTGCTGTTTATTGGCCTGGCGGGCAGCATTGTGGTGATTTGGAAAAAGCGCCGCCAGAAAGTTTCCTGATTACGACGCGGCGTCAAACGGTAACATCGGCACCGTTTGGCGCACGCGGCTCGCCTCTTCTCCCGGCGTCACGCCGAAATAGCGCTTAAACTCCCGCGAAAACTGCGACGGACTTTCATAACCAACGCGTACCGCTGCGGCACTGGCTTTCATGCCATCCTGCAACATCATTAGTCGCGCCTGATGCAGGCGATAACGTTTGAGATATTGCAGCGGCGAAGTTTGCGTCACCGCTTTGAAGTTGTGATGAAACGCCGAGACGCTCATGTTCACTTCCGCCGCCAGCATGTCGACACTCAGGCTTTCGGCAAAATGATTCTCAATACGACGCAACGCGCGCGCTATTTGGCTGAACTGCGTTTGACGATTCACCAGCGACAGCAGCGCGCCGCCAATTGGGCCAGTCAGCACGTAATAGATAATCTCGCGCACCAACTGCGGCCCCAGCACACGCGCGTCGCGTGGGTTACTCATCACATCCAACAAACGTTCGGCGGCACACAGCATTTCATCGCTCATAAAGGCGGAATGAATGCCGGAGGTTTGCACCTGCGGCTGGAACTGCTCGTCGTCACCAATATCCATCAGCAAATCTTGCAAGCTGGCGGTATCGACGCTCAAACACATGCCCGCCAGCGGCTCTTCCAGCGTGGCTTCAGTTTCACACTCCACCGGCAAAGGCACGGTGAGCATCAGATATTTGGTGGCATCGTAGTGAAATACCGTACTGCCGAGATAGCCGGTCTTACGTCCCTGGAACAGAATCACAATGCCGGGCTGATACATCATCGGCGTACGCGGCAAGGTTTCACAGGCGTAGATTAATTTGACGTTTTCCACCGCGCACAGCGGCTTGCGGGGATCGCTCATCAGCGCAACCACGCGCTGCGCGAGCTGGCGGCAAAGGGCGTCGTTTGACATGTTTCTCTCTCGGGCAGCAAAAAAGGCAGTTTGCCGCAATGCTGCTCAAAGCTCCACCATCCTGGAGAATCAGGCAAGATTATTGCAGAAATCTCCCAGGCAAAAGTGCTGGCCGCTTGCCACAATGATCCCCAGATGAGGTTTGTTGACTAGACTTAAGCACATCTTTTCTACGGTAAGTCACTGCAACAGTAAGGAGCAATTATGGCAGAGCAACCCATTATTAAACTACGCGACGGTAACATGATGCCGCAGCTTGGCCTTGGCGTGTGGCAGGCGAGCATTGATGATGCGCGTGAAGCCATCGTGGAAGCCTTGAAAGTTGGCTATCGCTCCATCGATACCGCGGCCATCTATAAAAATGAGGAAGCGGTTGGGCAAGCGTTGGAAAAAACCGATGTGGCGCGTGAAGACATCTTTATCACCACCAAACTGTGGAATGACGACCAGCAAAACGCGCAACAGGCGCTCGAAACCAGCCTGAAGAAGTTGCAGTTAAAGAAAGTGGATTTGTATTTGATGCATTGGCCGTGCCCGGAAAAAGATCACTATGTTGATGCCTGGAAGCAAATGATCAAGTTGCAGCAAGACGGCTTAACCACAAGTATCGGCGTGTGCAACTTCCATGAAGCGCATCTTAAACGCCTGATTGACGAAACCGGTGTCACACCGGTGGTGAATCAGATTGAGCTGCATCCGATGCTGCAACAGCGCACGCTGCATGCGTGGAATGCGCTGCACCAGATTCAAACCGAATCCTGGAGCCCGCTGGCGCAAGGCGGCAAAGGCGTATTTGATCAGGATATTATCCGCGAGCTGGCGAAGAAGTACGGCAAAACTGCAGCACAAATCGTGATTCGCTGGCATCTGGATAGCGGATTGGTGGTGATTCCGAAGTCAGTCACGCCGGAACGTATTCGCGAGAACTTTGAGGTGTTTGATTTCCGCTTAGATAAAACCGAAGTCAGCGAGATTGCTAAGCTGGATAGCGGGAATCGTTTGGGGCCGGACCCGGAGAGTTTTAACGGGTAGGATTGTGCAGATTTCCCCTCACCCTAACCCTCTCCCATAAATGGGAGAGGGGACAGACCGAGTGCTGGTGTAAAACTGAAGTCTACCTAAACATACCGATGAGGGACATTACAACGCAGGACTCACCAACATCTGCCCAGCTGTCCCGCGATCGGCCATTTCCAGACTTTGGCTGTAATAGACGAACGGGAAGTGATCCGATGAACTCTGCGGGAAACTCACCAGCAACTCCACCGAGCCATCCACCCACACCGTATCTTTCCAGCCGCGATCTTCGCCCATCGGCTGCGCACCGTTTACGTTCTTGATCAGGAACATCACGCCCTGAATGTGCAGCGATTGCGGCATATCGGCGTGGATCACCCAGCGCTCAAAGGTGCCTTGCTGCACGGTGGTATCAATGCGGTTCATATCCCACAATGCGCCGTTAATGCCTGGTTCGCGATCGCCGAGGCGGAATTCGCGCGTGCGTACCGCAACGCCATCAAGGATTTGATCCGCCAGCAAACGCATCGGCAGATTGTCGGTCACCAACGGCAGCAAACCGGTTGGGCGCAGGCTTAGCACCAGCGTATTGGTCAGAATCGACGAAGGCTCAAACAGACCACGTAAGCGATCCATCAAGCCTGCCGCGGTACCGGCGGTGATCGATACTTCATCGCCCTGCGACATATCCACCAGCACTTCGCGGCGCTCGCCAGGTGCGAGTGATAACAGTTGCACTGCTACCGGCGCTGGCAAGAAACCTTGATCGCTGGCGATCACGGTAAACGGGCGATTATCAGAGAAACTCAGATCGAAGCGGCGTGAATTTGAGCCATTCAGTAAACGCAAACGCACCCAGCCGCGCGACACTTCGACATACGGATTTTGCACGCCATTGACCAGTAACACGTCGCCGACAAATCCGCCGTCAGCAGGCGGGTTGTACACCGGCGTGGCGAAGTTATCGAGGCGTTTGTCCTGAATAATCAGTGGGAAATCATCAACGCCATAATGCTTGGGCAACGGCAGCGCTTTGCTGACATCATCCTCAACCAGCCACATGCCCGCCAGCCCGTTGTAGACGTGCGGTGCCATGCGATTCGGCGTGTTGGCGTGATACCACAAGGTGCCCGCGCCCTGACGAATCGGCAGCACTGGCGCCCAATCGGCACCCGCTGACATCATACGCGGCGCGCCGCCCATTAATGCGCCCGGCACCTGCAAACCGCTGACGGTCATCGATACCGGCTCGTTAAGGCGGTTGCTGTAAATCAGCTTCACATCATCGCCGCTGTAAACGCGCACCGTTGGGCCGAGGTACATGCCATTAATGCCCCACACCGGCACTTTGTTGCTGTTACCGCTGAATGACCAATGGCTGCGCTGCAAGGTTAAAAACAGCGGTTGTCCGCGACGGGATTCAATCAATGGGGGAATAGGAAGCGGCGTATCGCCCAATGGCGCGGCGGCGCGGGCGGCATAAGGCATGGCACCGGAAGCCAGCGCGACACCGGCAGATAACTGAATAAACTGACGTCTGCTGCAAGACATAAAACTTCAGACCTTTTGAGCGTGGCGTGAAAACGCCGTGTCCATGTTGTTCTAATTGATTATTAGTTGCTGTGTTGCGCCCGGAACGGGCTGGGGCAGAAGAACCTGCCCCGTTTGGCCGGTCAGAGTTTACCGCTTTTTTCGCGTTCGGCGACTTCGGCGTTCAATTCTTCCAGTTTAGCCGACATTAATTCGCGGCAATGGGTAGCGAGTTTACGCACCGAAGTGGTGGTGAATTGCGTGGTATCGACCGGAGGCAACATCTCAACAATCACTAAGCCATTGTTCCAGCGATTCAATTTCACTTTATCGTGGGTGTTAGACACCACAATTGGAATGATCGGCACACCGGCAGCCACCGCAGCATGAAACGCGCCGGTTTTAAACGGCAATAAACCGCGTCCACGGCTGCGCGTACCTTCCGGGAACATCCAGAATGAAATGCGCTTTTTGTTAAATTGATCGACCAACTCACCGATGGTGCCGTGCGCTTTGGCACGGTTATCACGATCAATCAACAGGTTACCGGTCAGCCAATAAAGTTGGCCGAAGAACGGAATCCACAACAGGCTTTTCTTACCGACGGTGACCGTTGTCGGCTGCACGATTTTCGCGGCCGTAATCATGTCGTAATTGTTCTGGTGGTTCGCGATGTAGATCGCGTTGCCATAGTGCGCGGCTTCCGCTGGTTTACGCAGTTCCACTTTGAGACCAAACACCGTCGACAAGCGACCGAGCATATGGCCAAAGGTCGCGACGTGGCGCGGATTGCGTGGCGAAAACAGACACCAGATACTGCCGAAGATACAAACCAGAATCGAATAAACAATAACAATAATTGCTCGTAAAATTAGTAACATAGATTCCTCAAATTGGGCATTCCATCGCCTGAATTACAGCGTTACTCTTCACTCGCGTCAGTTTTCGGACGCGCTGGTGCATTCACTTCTACGCTATCGATACGTTGCAGACCGCGCGCCACGCTGCCGCGACGGCCACGATCGCCACGCACTTTTTGCAGCTCTTCATCGCGCATCACCAACTTGCGTTTGCCGACATAAATGGTGATTGACGCGCCCGGCGGCAAAATCATCAACCATTGTAGTTTGTCAGTGCCCGCAGCGGCTTCTGCCGATGGAATCGAGATGATTTTGTTGCCTTTGCCTTTCGACATCTGCGGCAGATCGCCAACCGGGAACATCAACATACGACCGGCTTGGGTGATCGCCAGCAACATGTCATCGCCGGAATGCACCGCCATCGGCGTCATCACTTTGGCGTTTTCTGGCAGCGTCAGCAGCGCTTTGCCGGCGCGATTGCGCGAGACCAAATCGGCAAAGGTACAGATAAAGCCGTAACCCGCATCCGACGCCATTAGCAATTTCTGCTCATCCGGCTCCATCAGCACTTGCTCAATCACCGCGCCCGGCGGTGGCGTCAGCTTACCGGTGAGCGGCTCGCCCTGCCCGCGCGCGGATGGCAACGAGGTTGGATCGAGCGTGTAACTGCGTCCGGTCGAGTCGATAAACGCCACCGGCTGATTGCTCTTGCCGCGCGCGGCGGCTAGATAACTGTCGCCCGCTTTGTAGCTCAAACCAGCGGCATCGATATCGTGACCTTTGGCACTACGCACCCAACCCATCTGCGACAGCACGATGGTGACCGGCTCGGCGCTCACCAGCTCGTTTTCGCTCAGCGCTTTGGCTTCTTCACGTTCGCGCAGCGGCGAACGACGATCGTCGCCGTAAGTTTGGCTATCGGCCAGCAACTCTTTCTTCAGCAAATTACTCATCTTGCGTTCAGACGCCAGAATCGCTTGCAGCTGATCGCGCTCTTTTTCAAGCTCGGCTTGCTCACCGCGAATCTTCATCTCTTCCAGTTTGGCGAGATGACGCAGTTTTAATTCCAGAATCGCTTCGGCTTGGGTATCGGTGATATCAAAGCGCGACATCAATACCGGCTTCGGTTCATCATCAGTACGGATGATATGAATCACTTCATCAATATTGAGAAACGCCACCAACATACCTTCGAGGATATGCAGGCGACGCAATACGCGATCTAAACGATAGTTGAGACGGCGCGTGACGGTAGCGCGACGATACACCAGCCACTCAGTCAGGATTTCCAGCAGGTTTTTCACCGCCGGACGGTTATCCAGCCCGATCATGTTCAGGTTAACGCGATAGCTTTTTTCCAGATCGGTGGTGGCAAACAGGTGATTCATTACCTGCTCGACATCGACGCGATTGGAGCGCGGCACAATCACCAGACGCGTTGGGTTTTCGTGGTTAGATTCATCACGCAGATCTTCCACCATCGGCAGCTTTTTATTGCGCATCTGGTTGGCGATCTGCTCAAGCACGCGTGCGCCGGAAACCTGATGTGGCAGCGCGGTAATCACCACGTCGCCATCTTCTTTTTTCCACACCGCACGCTGGCGAATCGAACCGCGACCGCTTTCATAGATCTTACGGATCTCATTGCGCGGCGTGATGATCTCCGCTTCGGTCGGATAATCCGGCCCTTGCACGATATCCAGCAGCTCGTTCAACGTGGTGTTCGGGCTGTCGATCAGCTTGACCGCCGCTTCCGCCACTTCACGCAGGTTATGCGGTGGAATGTCAGTCGCCATGCCCACCGCAATGCCGGTGGTGCCGTTTAATAAGATGTTCGGCAGACGCGCCGGCAACATCTTCGGCTCTTGCATGGTGCCGTCGAAGTTCGGGACGTAATCGGAGGTGCCTTGCCCCAATTCGCCCAGCAGGATTTCCGCGTATTTAGACAGACGCGATTCGGTATAACGCATCGCGGCGAAGGATTTCGGATCGTCCGGCGCACCCCAGTTTCCCTGACCATCCACCAGCGGATAGCGGTAAGAGAACGGCTGCGCCATCAGCACCATCGCTTCGTAGCACGCGCTGTCGCCGTGCGGATGGTATTTACCCAGCACGTCACCGACGGTACGCGCCGATTTTTTGAATTTGGCGTTGGAATTGAGGCCCAATTCCGACATCGCATAGACAATGCGGCGCTGCACTGGCTTGAGGCCATCGCCGATGTACGGCAGCGCACGGTCCATGATCACGTACATGGAGTAGTTCAGGTACGCGTTTTCCGTAAACTTGTGCAGAGCTAAACGTTCTGCACCATCTTGCGTCAATTCGCTCATTAAGCTCGCATCCTCACTTCGTGGCCCGCAACGGCGGGACATCCGGCGGTCATTTGGCGAGGATATTACCTTATTCGTGCGGTTTAGTCACAGAGAAGCCCGCGGCGCAAGACAGAATCGTCTCAGGTTAAATAACGTGATGTCGGTTGGATAATTAAAACAATATGCGATCGCTATCACAGTGAATATCGGCCATTCAGTGTGAGCGAGGTCGCAATTAATTATCGGATAATCACTGCATATTAATTATGTCCGCTATCACGGACAACATTTAGTATTGTTGCTTATCTTGTCCTCTCCTAAATTCATACTCCAACAGCACCACATTTTTGCGCTTCTGATTTCTGGCATGGAATAAATATAAAGAGCAATTAGCCATTAACGCTTTGCCAAAATAAGGGTGACCGAATGCAAATACTGACTTCGCGACAACACCGATTAGTAAAATTGCTGCTGCATCATGCCGCGCCACAGCCGAGTAAAGAGTTAGCGTTACAGCTGGGTGTATCGGAGAAGACCATTCAGCGCGATTTGCAGTGGCTGGAAAGCTGGCTCAGCAACTGGTCGCTGACTTTAGAGAAAACACCGGGACGCGGTGTGCGCCTGCGGGTGGATGATATCCAGCAGCGCTTGCAACTAGAACAACAACTTAACGGCGATGAAAGCAGTTCGTCTGAAGCGTTAAGCCATAACAGCCGCCGAGTAAAGATTGCTTCGCAGCTATTGAGTGATGCGCCGCGCGCCACCTCGATCAGCAAGCTTTCTGAACGTTATTTCATTAGTCACGCGTCGATTGTCAATGACCTGAAGGTGATTGAAGAGTGGTTGCAACCGCTGGGACTGGCGCTGCAACGCGGGCCGGGCGGCACCCACATTGAAGGGAATGAGCAGACTTTACGCCAGGCGATGGTGTCGCTGATTAACGATGTGATGCAGCAAAACGTCGCTGGAACACCGCTGTTGCCGCGGCTCGATCCCGGTAGCCAGCAGGCGCTGGTGCATTATTTTGGTGATGAGGATGTGCCGTTTGTGCAGGCGTTGCTGCAACAGATGGAGCAGCAGCTAAGTTACCCGCTTGGTGATGCGTGGTATCTCAATCTCTGCACCCATATTCTGATCATGATGCATCGCATGGCGCAAGGTAATGCATTGGCCCTGGAAACGCTGACCAGCGCGCAGGATCTCGATCAACGCATCCTCACCATCGCACAACAGATGGTGAGGCAGATTGAGCAACGTATGTGTTGCGCGTTACCGGCGGATGAAATCGGCTTTATTTATCAATATATCGTTTCGTCCGGCATTGTCGTGGAAGAACGTGGCGATAATGCCCCGCTGCATAATCAATTTTCCACCGCCGAATCGGTAAAAATAACCTGTGAATTAATTGATCGTTTTTCATCATTTATTCAACAGGACTTGGCGCAAGACCGCTTATTATTTGAAGGTTTATTAGTGCATATAAAGCCATTATTAAATCGACTCAAATACCATATTCATATTCGCAATCCACTGCTGGAAGATATTCAGCAGGAGATGAAAGAAATATTTTCATTAACGCGTAAGGCGATGCAATTAACTGCCCGCACCCACGGACTTTCAAGCGTAGCGGATGACGAAATAGGTTATCTGTGCGTGCATTTCCAGGCGGCGCTGGAGCGACAAATTGCCCATAAACGCATTCTGGTGGTGTGTTCGAGCGGCGTTGGCACCTCGCATTTGCTGAAGAGTCGCATCCTGCGCGCTTTTCCAGATTGGGAAATTGTCGGGGTGGTGTCGGCCAGCAATCACGCGGCATTTTGCCAACGCGAAACGGTGGATTTGGTGATCACCACCATTCATCTCAGCGCCGGGCCGATTCCGGCGGTGTATGTCAGTGCCTTTTTTAACGATGACGATATTCGGCGGGTGACTGACGCCATGATTGGCAGCCAGCTGCCCGATGGCGCCTCCTGCGCTTTGGCTGAACATTAATTGAATGAGGATTCACGATGGATATTTCCCGCATTCTAACGCCGCGCCGCGTTAACCTGGCGCTGAACGCCACCACCAAAGAAGAAGCGATTAATGAGCTGACCGATTTGCTCTATAAAGACGGCGCGATTACCGACCGCGCGGCCTTTATCGAGGACGTTTGGCTACGTGAAGCTGAAGGTTCCACCGGCTTCGAAAATCACATCGCCATTCCGCACGGTAAATCCGCGGCGGTGAAACAAACCACGCTCGCCATTGGCCGCACCCAACACGATATTCCCTGGGAAACGCTGGATGGCAGCCAGGTGCGCTGCATCATTCTGTTTGCCGTGCGGCTGGAAGATCAGAACACCACCCATATTCGCCTGTTGTCGCAGGTGGCCAGCGCGCTGGCCGATGATGAGGTGATAGCCCAACTGCTGGTAGAAAACGATGCCAGCAATATCATCCGGCTGTTTAGTCAGTACGCCGAAACCGACCTCTGTTAATCCCCCAACTCTTTGAGGTGACACATGAATATCGTCTGTGTAGCGGCCTGCACCGCAGGCATCGCGCATACCTATATTGCGCGCGAAAAACTGATTAAAGGGGCTCACGCGCTGGGCCACACCATCCACGTTGAAACGCAAGGCACCATTGGCACCGAAACCGCGCTAACGCCGGAAGACATCGCTGCCGCTGACGTGGTGATCCTCGCGGTAGACGTGAAGATTAAAGGCGAGGAGCGCTTTCAGGGCAAACCCATTGTGCGAGTGAAAACCGAAGTGGTGATCAAGTCACCGGTGAAATTCCTCGAAAAAGTGGCGGATTCACTGGCGCGCGCCTGAGGAGATCCATCATGAATGACAACAAACGTCAGTACGGCCAGGAGATCAAAGGCCATTTGCTTACCGGCATTTCATGGATGATCCCGCTGATCGTCGCCGCTGGGATCTGTATCGCGCTCGGCCAGGTGATCGGCGGGCCGGATGTCGGCAAACACACTGGCACCGTGGCGTGGATGCTGAACCAGATTGGTGGCTGGGGCATGGGCTTGATCGTGCCGCTGATCAGCGCAGCGATCGCCTATTCGATCGCCGATCGCCCCGGCTTTGCGCCTGGCTTGATCGTCGGTTTCATCTGCGGGCAGATCGGCACCGGATTTATCGGCGGCATCTTCGGCGGTTTCCTGGTGGGTTACACCGTGCTGCTGCTGCGCCGCACCATTAAGTTGCCGAAATCGATGCAGGGCTTAATGCCAATTATGGTGCTGCCGGTGCTGAGCACCATCATCGCCGGATTGCTGATGATGACCTTTATCGGCCAACCGATTGTCTGGCTACAAAAGGCGTTGATTGCGTTGCTGGAATCGATGCAAGGCGGCTCGAAGTTTGTGATGGGCGCGATTCTCGGCGCGATGGCGACCTTCGATTTTGGCGGACCGGTGAATAAAACCATGTCGCTGTTTGCTGACGGCATGCTGGTTGACGGCATTTATGGGCCGGAAGCGGTGAAGTTTGTCGGCTCAATGATTCCACCGTTTGGCATCACGCTGTCGTATCTACTGAGTCGTAACAAGTACACCAAAGCCGAGAAAGAAGCGCTGAAAGCCGCTTTCCCAATGGGTATCTGCATGATTACCGAAGGCGTGATTCCGATTGCGGCGCGCGACTTGTTCCGCGTGGTGGGTAGCTGCGTGGTGGCTTCCGCCATCGCCGGGGGCCTGATTATGGTATGGGGCGTTGGCGCACCGGTGCCGCACGGCGGGATGTTTGTGGTGCCACTGTTCAACAAGCCTTGGCTGTTCTGCTTAGCGCTCGGCATCGGCACCACGGTGTGCGGCGTGATGCTGTCAGTGCTGAAGAAACCGGTCACCCAGGCAGATGAAGAGTTCGACGACGTGGAAGCCCCCGGCGTCCGCGATGAAGAGATTAAATTCACTCTGGAATAAGGAGCCACCATGTTTGCCATGATGAATGACCTGATTCAGGCCGCGGCCAAACAGCGTTACGCGGTGCTGGCGATTAACTGCTTCAACCTCGAGACCGCGCGTGCCGCCATTCAGGCCGCCGAACAGCAGCGCGCTCCGCTGATCCTCAATGTTTATCAGGGACACAGCACGCACTTCCCGCCCGCCATCGCGGTGCCGCTGGTGCAGGCGTTGGCCAATGCCGCCAGCGTACCGGTTGCTCTGGCCCTCGATCACGGCAAAGCCTTTCCGCTGATTGGTCAGGCGTTTCGTGCCGGTTTTACTGGTTTGATGATCGATGCCTCCTCCGAGCCGCTGGCCGAGAACATTCGCCAAACCACCGCTGTGGTGAAAATGGCGCATACCGCTGGCGTTTGCGTTGAAGGCGAGCTGGGGCATATCGCCGATGCGCCGACTTACGAGCTGGCGGATGCGTCAGTAAAGATGACACAAGTGGCGGATGTGCTGCCGTTTATCGAGCAGACCGATATCGATCTGCTGGCGATATCGGTCGGCACCGCGCACGGACTTTATCCGGCGGGCGTCAAGCCGAAGATCGATTTTCAACGCTTGCAGGAGCTGCATGCAGCTTCCACTCGACCATTGGCGCTGCATGGCGGATCAGGCACGCCCGCCGAGGATATTCGCCGCGTTAGCGAATTCGGCGTTGCCAAGATTAATGTCGGCGCGGCGGTGTTTGATGCCGGGAAAATGGCAATTGAACAGGCACTGAAACAGCATCCGCATGCGGAATTAGCCGATTTGCTCGGGCTGATGGAATCCGCCTGCCGCGAAGTAGTGGTTGAGTATTTGAGCTGGTCGGGGTCGGCGGGCAAGGTTTAGCCATCCAGTTAGCTGGCGGTCGCCATGAATGGCGACCCTACATCACATTGTCAATTTCACATTCATATCCATCATCGGGTCGGCGTGCGCGTCGGCTCTAGTAAAACTCACGCTGAGGAAAAATTAACATGTTGATTTCAATGAAAGAAATGTTGGCACCGACTCGTGAACACCGTTATGCCATTGGTGCATTTAACGTGGCAGATAGCTGCTTTATCCGTGCGGTGGTAGAAGAAGCCGAAGCCACCAACACGCCCGCGATTATCTCGATTCACCCAAGCGAGCTGGAATTTGTCACTGACGAATTCTTTGGCTATGTGCGGGAACGTACGCTAAAAAGCAAAGTGCCCTTCACCATCCACCTCGATCATGGCGCCTCAATTGCGCAAGTGCTGCGCGCCATTCAATGCGGCTTCACGTCGGTGATGATTGACGGTTCGCTGCTGCCGTACGAAGAGAACGTGGCGCTGACCAAAGAGGTGGTGAAACTGGCTCATTCTGTTGGGGTGTCGGTGGAAGGCGAACTTGGCACCATCGGCGATACCGGCACGTCGGTGGAAGGTGGCGTGAGTAAAGTGATCTACACCGAACCGGCGCAGGCAGAAGATTTTGTCCAGCGCACCGGCGTCGATACGCTGGCGGTAGCGATTGGTACCGCGCACGGCATCTATCCAAAAAATATGAAGCCTGAGTTGCAGATGCATATCCTGAAAGATATCTCGCAACGCACCACCATTCCGCTGGTGCTGCATGGCGGATCGGCGAATCCCGATGCCGAAATCGCAGAAGCGGTGACGCTTGGCGTCGGCAAGATCAATATTTCCAGCGATATGAAATTCGCTTACTTCGATAAGCTGCGTGAGATTCTGGCGCGTGAAACCTGGTGGGATCCGAATGTGATCTACCCGGAAGCGATTACCGCGGCGAAAGCGGTGATTCGCTACAAGATGAATCTGTTTGGCGGATTAGGTAAAGCGAGTTTGTATCGTTAAGTAAGTTAGACGGTGCGCATCTTTGCGCACCGCAATCAGAGGTTATTTGGCCGAACCCAACCATTGTTTGGCGATCTGCGCATATTCGCCGGTGGCGGTGCTGAGATGCAGCCACTGATCGACATACAATTTCCAGCTCATATCATCACGCGGGATCATGTAAGCCTTCTCGCCGTATTGCATCGGCTGGTCGGGATTGATGGCGCACAGCGTGGGATAGTGTTGCTGCTGGAATTGCGCTTCCGAGGCATCGGTGATCATCACGTCGGCTTTCTTATCCACTAACTGCTGAAAAATTCCCACGTTATCCGCCAGTTGTAGCGTTGCCTGTGGCAAGTGGCTGTGCACGAAAGCTTCATTGGTGCCGCCCGCCGGTTCAATCACCCGCACGCTGGCTTTATTAATTTGCTCAACCGTCTGGTATTTCGCTTTGTCGTCGCAACGTACCAGCGGAATTTTGCCGTCCACGCCCAATGGCTGCGCGAACCACGCAATTTGCTGACGCTTGAGCGTTACCGACACGCCACCCAAAGCGATATCACACTGCTTCGCAACAAAATCGTCGCTCATGGTTTTCCAGGTGGTCGGCACCCATTGCACTTTTGCACCGAGGCTGGTCGCCAGCGATTGTGCCATGCTGATATCCAATCCTTCATATTGCCCATCGCTGCGCAAGAAGCTGTACGGCTTGTAATCGCCAGTGGTGCAGACTTTAAGGGTTTTGCTACTGCGGATTTGATCGAGATGGGATTGCGCCTGGGCGGCGCCGGTTGCCAAAAGTAATGTGGTTAATATCGCGGTTTTCATGAGCTCTTCTTTTTCATTTTGATGTTGGTTTGCGCACAGATTATTTCATACGCCTGCGCATTATTGCTTTATAAGCAAAAGTCTTGTGATCAATCACGCATTTTTTTACTTCACTCACGCGCGTAGAGTGGCCGCCATCAACGAGAAACGGAGCGAACATGAATATTTTGATTATCGACGGCGGAAAAACTTTCGCCCATTCCAAAGGCGAACTCAACCATACGCTGACTGAAGTGGCAGCAAGCCAACTGCGTGATTTGGGCCATCAAGTGCAAGTCACCCTCGCCGATAGCGATTACAACGTAAAAGAAGAAGTGCAGAAGTATCTCGACAGCGATGTGGTGATTTATCAAATGCCAGGTTGGTGGATGGGTGAGCCGTGGACGGTGAAAAAGTACATCGATGAAATCTTTACCGAAGGTCACGGTTCACTGTATGCCAGCGATGGCCGTACTCGCAGCGATGCCGGTAAAAAATACGGTTCTGGCGGCCTGATTCAGGGTAAGAAATACATGCTTTCATTGACCTGGAATGCGCCGCTGGAAGCGTTTAACGATCCAGAGCAATTCTTCGAAGGCGTCGGTGTCGATGGTTTGTATCTGCACTTCCACAAAGCCAACCAGTTCCTGGGCATGGAAGGTTTGCCGACTTTTATCTGTAACGATGTGATCAAAATGCCGGACGTGCCGCGCGATATCGAACGTTATCGGACTCATCTCAGCAAGATCTTTGCTTAACTGTAAACACCCAGGGATAAGAGGAAGCGCTATGTTAACCGTCGTTGCAGAGATTTGTGTGAAACCGGGCCGCCGTCAGGTGGTGTTGGATGCAATCAACAAATTGATTCCAACCGTGCTGGAAGAACAAGGCTGTCATCAATATGACGCGTTGGTCGATCATCAAGCGCAGGTGCCATGGAAACAGAATTCACCAGATTCGATTTTTATGCTGGAACAGTGGGAATCATTGCGCCATCTGGAGCAACATCAGCAGATGCCACATATGGATGCGCATCGTTCGCTAATTAAAGATGATGTGGTGGATGTGAAGATTTTGGTGCTGGAAGCGGCGAAGTAATCCTGTTATTAGCCTAGAAGCATAAAAAAAGCCCCGATCGTGAGACCGGGGCTTTTTGTTAGCCGTTAATCAGAGATTAATGCTGTTCTTGAATCAGGTGCTGAGGAACCATCACTTCAGCATCACCACCGTTGTTCTGGTAAACATTATACTCAACGCCTGCCACGGTCACGGTGCCGTTTGCCTGGGTCCAGTTGCTGACATCTTCACCTTTCGGCAAGATGTCTTCCAACTTCAGTTCCTGGCTCCCTTTCTCAGATACGATCATCTGCGTTTTACCGTTATCAATGAACAGGGAATCACTGCTCTGAGACATGATGTCATTGAGTGACATATTCATCAGACCTTCATTCAGATCCATCATGCCGAAAAGCTCGATTTCTGGCGGCAAAGGAGCCTGAGTATCAACTTCGATATCAAACTTAGTTGCAGGTCGATATTCGTTACCCGCTGCGTCGCTAAAGCCTGCGCTAAATTGATAAACGGCATCTGGCAGCTCTGGCGTTTCAAATCTCCACGTACCGTTAACCACCGTAGTCGAACCAATCACGAGGGTATGAGCAGCATTACCATAAAGAGTCACGACATCGCCTGAAGTCCCTGTGCCATACATGATCAGTGTATTGTCATTTTCAGCCGCAGATGCATTCGCTTCCGTTCCATCATTAGCTTTGTCAGTTTTTACGCTGTCAAAAGTGCCTGTGGTCGGTGCCGTGGTATCGACGTCAAAGTTAATACCGTCGCTGATTGGACCTTTAACACCTGAAGCGCTTACTGGTTGAACCTTGATGTCATGCTTACCTTCGCTGAGCGTTGGAAGCTCTAACTCCCATTTGCCATTTGCAACGGTTGCACTACCAATTACCCTCGCTCCGTCATAAATGATGACTTTAGTACCATCAACTCCCGTACCACTGATGGTTGGTTTGGTGTCATCAGTAAAGTCGCCATTGTGAATTGGCCCTTTTTTGGGACCAATATCATCAATTAATTCAAAATCTTTCAGCGCGTCAGGCACTTTAGTGTCAATGATCAGGTCCACTGGATCTGACGGTTGAGAGGTGTTACCCGCTGGATCCGTGATTTCAACAATGACTTCGTATTCACCATCAGGGATAGGATCTGTTGGGCGAATACTCCAGTCACCATTATCACCAACGATGGCGGTGCCAATTACGGTCTCATCACCCTTTTCATCCCTGATGATAATTTTTACGGTATCGCCTTTATCTGCGTCTCCACCGGTAAATTCTGGGCGGCTATCGTCAATAGCTTCACCTGGTCCTACTGGGCCTTGCTTATCACCTTCGTTATCGATAATTGCGGGTTCATCCGGTTTTCCTGGCGCTTTAGTATCAATGATGAGGTTAATAGGAGCTGAGTCACCTGAACGCTTATCACCTGCTGCGTCACCAATTTGCACCACCAACTCATGTGGTCCTTCTTCCAGCGCGGGGACTTCAACTTCCCATTTGCCACCAACCACTGTTGCAGAGCCAATGTCTTTCCCATCTTCACGGACATAAACGATATCGCCATCATTACCGGTACCACGCAGTACTGGCGTAGTGTCATTCGTTGAATCACCATCATGAAGAGGAATTTCAACAGGACCGTTATTCGCCACAACTTCTTCAATTTCCACTGGCGGCAGAATATTTGTATCAATAATTAAGCGGAAGTTTTCGGTTTGACCAGGTGATGTGTTACCGCCTTTTGAGATAGCATCTACACGCAGGTTGTAAGTACCTTCATCCAAATCAAGATCCAGTTTCCATTCACCCTGCTTATCCACCACTACACTGCCAATAAGGGTTGAGCCGTCCCAAATACGAACAATTGAGCCTGCGTCACCTTTGCCTGACAAGGTCGGTGTTTTGTCATCAGTGGTATCACCTGATTTCAGCGCTCCCGTGCTGCGGCCTTCATCATCATAAACTTCGTTCAAAGTTGGCGTGCTTGGAATGGATGTATCCAAATTCAGTGTGAAATTGTCGGATTTTGGACTGGTTTTGCCATGACGATCGGTATAGGCAACATTAAATACATGTGTACCATCAGCGTTCAAGGTTGGCGTAAAGCTCCAGCGACCATCATCACTCGCTTTAACTGAACCAATAATCGTTGAGTCAGTTCCATAAATTGAAACCAAAGAGCCGGGTTGAGCAACGCCACTCAGCGTTGGCGTGTTGTCATTAGTAAATTGGCTAGAAGTCAGATAATCCACCGTACCCACGTCATCAATGACACGCATAATTTGCGGCGGCGCTAAGGCATCAGCGTCAATAATGATGATTCTTTGCGTTACAGCGCCCCAGTTTCCTGCGCGATCAAGGAAACGAGTCTGGAAGAAATAAGTGCCATCATCCAATTCAGGTAATTGAACGCTCCACTTACCATCGGCTTGCACTTTTCCCGAGTAGATTTCACGATTAATTATGTAATATATGGTGGAGCCAGCTTCTTTCAGGTTGGTGCCACTCCCATTGATGACTCTTCGGTCAAGATAAATGGGTTCAATCGCTGAGCTATCCTGTGCGAAAGTGCCTAAATTGAGAGATTTGTTATCTTCAACTGGAGCTGGAGTCTCAGAATCACCTTGCTCAGCAAAAACGACTGCACCAGCAGCTATCTTCAGAACGAAAGGGGCTGATTTCACACTGGTATTTTTAGTGATGTCTTGCGAGGTTACCGTAAGACTATGCGAACCATCATCCAGCGTTGGGGTGATCGTCCATGCGCCCATATTATCGGCTTTCGCTGAGCCAATTGGTGTAGTACCTGTATTATCATAGAGATAAACAATAGATTGCGGTTCCGCGACACCCGAAAGTACGGGTTTACGCTCATCGCTAGTGTCACCCGGTGTCAGATTCCCTTTGTCGCTACCTGTATTATCAACCGCGCGCCAGATTTCTGGTTGTGAAGGCGGAGTCTTATCAACATTGACAATGTACGTAGTTGGAGCACTGCGGTTTGTGGCGCGATCAATGGTCACCAGCTGCACCGTATGCATGCCTTCAGCCCAGCCGCCTGGCGGAGTAAATTTCCAATTACCATCTTTATCAATATCAGTTAAATGTGAAACACCATCAATAATAATTTCGATCTTGCCGCCTTTGGCATCGAGAAGCGGTTTAGGGGTTAACCAAGCATAATTCGTATCAGAAGTATTGATAAAATTAACGGGCATTACGCTATTAATGCTGTTATTCGCCATGAGCATATTCCTTTTAAATAGGGTTTCAAGCTCCGGATATCCCTCCGGAGCGAAATGATTCTCTTCTAGTTAGCAAAACTTATAACACAGGATATGTCTCAAACACTCCCGAACTAATTAGTTCAACCGTCTATAAATAGGCTTCAAAAAATGACCTTCAAATAATTCACGAAGGCCATTTGTTAATATTAAGAAAGTAATTGAGCTACTATTTATTCTCTACACTAATAATAACTCGACGTTCGCCAGCATAGCAGGCCACCTGCTCTTTACGCGTTCCCTGGCATTGTTTCGACACCTGACTTTCTCCCATACTTTGAGAAGAAATATTAGAGCCAGAAAGTCCGTTATTAACTAATAATTTCTTAATCGCATCAGCGCGTCGTTGTCCCAACTGCATATTGCTATTTTCATCGCCGATCGGATCGGTGAAGCCAGTCACAACAATGTGCGGCTGATTATTTGCCTGACGCTTCAGCGTTGCCGTTAATTGCTGAATCGCTTTACGTCCTTCATTTGAAATATCGTCACTGCTCGCACTGGCAAAGTTAAACAGCAAGTCTGATGAAAACTCATAGTTATCATAAGACTGCATTGTTCCTTCCTGGCAAGCAACGACTGATGATGCACGTGACAATAAGTGAATTTGCTGACGAGTACCCACTAACTGCTGCTGTGCTTCCGACGCACTGGTCACCAGTGGACGTCCAGTGCCATCCAAACTGGCGCGGATATAGTAAGTTTTGCCCGCGGCCAGGTTGTCACGCCAAGGTTGCTGTTGCTTGCCCTGGTATGACGGAGCATCGTTAGTAAAACTTCCCAGTGAATGCGTACCTGGATTTAAACAAAAGGTGCTGTAGCTACCAGGCAGTAATGCAGTCTGAAATTCACCATCAACATAAATGTGTGCCGGCGCAGTACTCACTGCATCCGATGGACGATAATAAACAACGCGAACCTGATCATTAGCGGCTTCTGGCATTGAGCGCCAAACGTTACCGAAATTATTTTGTGTCGTGGCACTAAATGCTGACATTGCTGACATTGCTGACAAAGAGGCAAATGCAGCCAACAGCAGAATAGATTTATTTTTCATATTCACTCCAGAAAGTAGATATCTGACGACACCTACTTATGTCTCTCTTAAATTAATTATGTGATGTCTGATCCAACAACTCATTCATCTCAAAGGCAGTATTGTTTGTTATGTCATTAGCCATCAAGACACCCGTAGATGTAATATTTCTTGAACTTGAATTAAAGGAAATGTCATCCAGCAAAGCATTTTTTAAGTCATGCAATTCGGCATTTTCCTCTTGCTGCTCACTGAACAAAGAAACACTTCCCTTGGACAGCAGTTCAGATAAATCCATACCATTTAAGCTGTTAGTGAATAATTCGATATCTGGTGGCGCTGGTGCTTCTGTATCAACTTCAATTTCATAAATAGGTGTTTTAGCTGTAACTACACCATCTGCACTTTTAAAGGCAGCTTCAATATTATAAATATCATCGGCCAATTCAGGTGTGGTGTAACTCCATTTACCATCAGTACCCACCGTGGTTGAATGATAAGTGTGGCCATTCGCACCGGTAATCCACAAGTAAACAATATTGCCCGCTATGCCAGTCCCTTCAACAATCAATGTTGGGTCATTAACAGGATCACCAGGAGCAATAGGAACTTTATTTCCAGCTTCATTGTTATCTTTAAATATTCCTTCAATGGTGCCGGTCACTGGCACATTCGGATCGGGGATAACTTCCTCACCGGGATCGACCGGTTCAATGGGATGATTAATTTCAATGATCACTTTATCTGACGGTGCAGATTCATTTCCTGCAGGATCCGTCACGATAATTTGGAATTCATGCTCGCCATTATCAATGCCCTTTTCTGGCGTGAAGGTCCATTCACCTTTATCATCAACTACTGTACTGCCAATAATCTTGCCATTGTCAATGATCTTTATGATCTCGCCCTTCTGGCCTACGCCTTCCAGTGTTGGTGTGCTGTCTTCTGTTTCATCACCATTTTCGATCACCTTGCCATCGTCATCGATGATTTTACCAATCCCATTGTTTTCTGGTGGAACGGTATCAACATCAACAATCCAGGGATCTGACGGCAAGGATTTATTTCCTACCTGATCAACAACGACAATGCTGAAATCATGTTTGCCATCGGCTAACACTGGGCTGGTAAATGTCCAATTACCCTCGCTATCGGCTTTAGCCGTGCCAACCAACTGGCCATCTTTCCAAACTTCAACAGTTGAGTCTTTTTCTGCTTTACCCGACAAGACTGGCGTGTTGTCTTTTGTCAGGCCACCGTTGGTGAGTTCTTTACCAGGCATAACGGTATCGTCAATCACACTGCCAATCGTGCCTTTGGCGGGAGCTGTGAGGTCAATGACGAAATCCCATGGATCGCTTGGTGCACTTACAACGCCTTTTTCGTTACGTTCACGCGTGGTAATGCTGTGGTCACCGGCTGCCAGTGGAGTACCTGGCGTAAATGACCAGTTGCCATTTTCATCTACCGTGGTCTCACCAATTTTCGCACTGCCATCCCAGATTTCGATGACATTGCCTTTAGAACCTGTGCCGTTAAGTGTTGGCTGGGTATCGTCGGTTCTGCCCCCTTTTGCGATCGGCCCAGTGATGCTGCCCACGTCATCAATCAGCGAGCCAACCACAGGAACACGTACATCGCGCCCTCCATTGTCGCCGCCACTTTCACCGCTTTCACCGTTACCCCCGCGGGTGGTGTTGCCGTTGTTATCATCCTGATACTTCTCTTTCGCGGCCAAATAGCCCAAACCGGCTGCGGCGGCAATGGCGGCCAAGCCACCTAAGGCAATCAGTGCAGGTGACCATTCGAAACCCGACGCCAGCGCGAAACCAGAATCCGTATCAATAGTTCCTTCACCCAATGCAAGTGCTGAGGTTTCGCCATCAGCCAGTGCGGCAGCATCGTGGTCTGAATCACCGTCAGTTGCGACGTATTCATGCATTGCGCCATCTTCAGCCTTACCCACTAATGAACCGGACTTCGAAAAGAAGTCTTCGATAATCAGATCAGGTTCACCAGCATTAGAGCCTTCCAGCATGACCAGCAAATTTTTGCCAACACGTTTAACGGTAATGTTTTCCGGTGCTACACCGTCATTTCCCTGGGTAAGCAGATATTTACCATTGGTAATGGCCTGAATTTTTGCAGTTTTTCCATCCTGGCCAGCACGCAAAACTTCCGCTTTCGTTATCGTTTTCTTGTCGATAACCGCAACACTCACGGGCGAAACGTTCATGATAATTCCCTTCGTCTATTTAATTTTGACTGCGCGATTGCGAACAAGCGCAGCAATCTCCCTGGCTTAGCCCACCCATGCGGGCTCAAAGTGAGCGACATAATCTAGAAAGAGGGTTTTCTGAGACATAAGAAACGTCCCGTTAGAGCAGAAAAACTGACTCACGTTGTCAGAAATGGAGGGTGCGACTAACTGATTGAAATAATGGCTGATTATGCACAGCGAATAATTAGGACGAAGGGAGTTTCTGAATCAGAACAAAGCTATAACAGATGATTTTCCTGAATTTTTTCACCCAAAAAATTCAGAAAACAGGTAATACGAGAAGTGAGGGATTGATTGCGGTAATAGACTGCGTGAATCGGCAAGCGGAGCTCTCGCGTTTTATTTTCCAGCAGTTGCACCAGCCGCCCTGCAGCACGATCTTCTCGGCTGACAAAATCGGATAATCGTGCAATTCCCTGTCCTGCTAAAGCTAATTGTCGTAGCGTTTCGCCACTGGATGCTGACAACGTTGGCTTAATGCGTAAAAACTCACCTTCGCGCTGCCACACTGGCCAAACATTGTGCGCATCAAGCTGACTAAAACCTAATAGCTGATGGTTTGCCAGTGCGGCTACGCTATCCGGTACACCATATTTATCAAGGTAAGCGGGACTGGCTAATAAACGTATCGCGCTGCTGCCTAAAACGCGGGCGTGCAGGGTTGAATCACGCAATTCACCAATTCGAATCGCGATATCTGTTTGCTGTTCAAGCAAATCGATGACGATATCGTCAGTGTTTAGCTCGAGGTGGATCTGCGGATAACGCTGACGAAACTCTTCCATCAACGGCACAATGACATGAAGAGTAAATGGCGTATTGGCATTCACGCGCAGTTTGCCAGAGGGAATATCACGACGCTGAGCGATTTGTTCTTCGGCATGCTCAACTGACGCCAGAATTTGGCGTGCGTGATCGAGAAAAATCAGCCCTTCTTCTGTCAAGGCTAATCGACGCGTTGTGCGATGCATTAGCGTGGTTTGTAGCTTTCCCTCAAGGCGGCTAAGTGCTCGACTGATGCCTGAACTGGTTTGCTCCAATTGCTCTGCGGCGGCGGTGATTGAACCGGTATCAACTACCGTAACCCAGGCACGTAACTCTTCCAGCGTGATTTTCAAAATGTCCTTCCTCAGAGAACGAGACCTGTCTTAGCGCCACTCCAGCAACTTGTGCTTTAAATTACGCCACTTTCACCAGCGGCAGGATATCATAATGCGCCATAAACCTCGGATGAGTAACGATTTACGTCAGCAGCAGGCTGTCACTCAATTGCTGCAACAAGGCCGCCAAGAAGAAGCCTGGCGTAAGATCCGCGCGCATCTGACATTGGCCCCTTATGATGGCTGGTTCCTGCATGAAGCAGCGCGTCTGGCGCGGCGCAGCGGCGAGCTTGATATCGCACAACGTTACTATCAGCGCGCGTTAAAGCTGGCTCCGCAGGACGCTGGACTGCTTAATGGTTTGGGTTTAACGCATTATGATGCGGGCCGTTTTACTGAAGCGGAGCAGCAATATCAAGCCGCGATTCGAGCACATGCCCACTACGCCGCCTGCCATAACAACTACGCTATTTTGCTGCACAAACAGCATCGCTATGCGGCTTCTTTAACGCAGTATCGTCATGCTCTGCGCATTCAGCCAGATTACACCGAAGCGCGCTTTGGCATGAGCACCTTGCTGGCGCACATGGGGCAACTTCAGGAAGCCGAAAGTCAGATGCAACAAGTGCTGCGAGATCGCCGTGGCGATCGTCGCTGCCGCAATACGCTTGGCATGGTGCAGTTGCAACAAGGTAATTTTTCCGCGGGCTGGCAAAATTATCAGGCACGCTATGCGCTCGATAATCCCGATCGTTTTTTTGCTTTGCCCAAATTGCCGATTCGCTATTGGCAGGGTGAAGATCTGCAAGGCAAAACCCTGTTAGTGCGAACCGAGCAAGGTCTGGGAGATGAGATCCAATTCTGCCGCTTCCTGTCACGAGTGAAGGCGGAAAAAAAAGCAAATAACGTGATCATGATAGGACGGGCGGCACTTAAACCCTTGATGGCGACACTGGCTGGTGTCGACAACTATCTGGTACGCGAAGATGAGCAACAAGCGTTGCCGCAGGCCGATTACTGGTGTTCGTTGCTCGATCTGCCGCAGCATTTCCTCGATTCTTCGCAGCCATTTAGTGCACAGCATCCTTATTTATTTAGTGCGCCCGAACATCAAGCACAATGGCCGATTGCTGGTGCTGGCAAGAAGATTGGTATCGTGTGGAAAGGCTCCACCGGACATAAAAATGATAGCCAGCGTTCGCTGTCGCATCTATCGGAACTGGCACCGTTGTTTGCACTGCCAGACACGCAATGGATCAGTTTACAGAAAGGTGCGGGAGAAGATGAAGTGGCTGATTTCCCGCAAGTTCAGCCGTTGGGCGCTGCATTCGCCAATTATCAGGATACTGCCGCGGTCATCTCTCAGCTGGATTTGGTGATTGGCGTTGATACTTCGGTAATTCACTTGGCAGGTGCGCTCGGCAAACCTTGTTGGGTATTGCTGCCGGCCTCGGCGCGTGACTGGCGCTGGCTGGCTGATCGTGAGGATTCACCGTGGTATCCGCAAATGCGCCTGTTCGCGCGCGGACAAGATGAAGCGTGGCATAACGTCATTTCGCGAGTAAAACAGGCGTTACAGCCATAAAAAAAGGGACGCCGTAGCGTCCCATTTTTTAAACTTCGAGGTCGGCTAAATCGCCTTTCTCTTGCAGCCAGTTGCGGCGATCTTCCGAACGTTTCTTCGCCAGCAGCATATCCATCACCCGCAGCGTTTGTTCGACATCATCATCGCTGACCGTCAATTGCACCAAACGACGTGTATTGGGATCGAGTGTGGTTTCGCGCAGTTGCAGCGGGTTCATTTCACCCAGACCTTTAAAGCGCTGCACATTCGGCTTGCCTTTCTTGCGCTTTAATTGTTCGAGAACACCTTCTTTCTCGTCCTCATCCAGCGCGTAATACACTTCTTTGCCCAGATCGATGCGATACAGCGGCGGCATGGCCACATACACATGGCCGTGCTGCACCAGTGAACGGAAATGCTTCACGAACAGCGCACATAATAAAGTCGCGATGTGCAAGCCGTCGGAGTCCGCATCCGCGAGAATACAGATCTTGCCGTAGCGCAGTTGACTAAGATCTTCGCTGTCGGGATCGATACCGATCGCCACAGAAATATCATGAACTTCCTGTGAGGCCAGCACTTCATCCGAAGAGACTTCCCAAGTATTCAGGATCTTACCTTTCAGCGGCATGATCGCCTGATAATCACGATCGCGCGCTTGTTTAGCCGATCCGCCCGCAGAATCCCCTTCGACCAGGAACAGCTCGGTTTTATTCAGATCTTGCGCGGTGCAATCAGCCAGCTTGCCCGGCAACGCGGGTCCGCTGGTAAGTTTTTTACGCACCACTTTCTTAGCGGCACGCATGCGTCGCTGCGCACTGGAGATCGCCAGTTCGGCCAACATTTCAGCGGCCTGCACGTTCTGGTTCAGCCACAGACTAAAGGCATCTTTTACCACCGCCGAGACAAACGCAGCGCACTGACGTGACGACAAACGCTCTTTTGTCTGACCAGCAAACTGTGGATCCTGCATTTTCACCGACAGCACGTAAGCGCAGCGATCCCAAATATCTTCCGCCGAAAGCTTCACGCCACGCGGTAAGATATTGCGGTATTCGCAAAACTCTCGCATGGCATCCAGCAAGCCCTGGCGCAGACCATTTACGTGCGTGCCGCCTTGCATAGTGGGAATCAGGTTGACGTAGCTTTCCGTCAGCAATTCGCCGCCTTCCGGCAACCATAACAGCGCCCAATCCACCGCTTCCACATCACCAGCAAAGCTGCCAACAAAGGGTTTTTCTGGCAGCGTTGGCAGGCCATTAACCGCTTCGCACAGGTAATCGGTCAAACCGTCCTGATACATCCAGGTCTGTTCGGTGTCGTTGACCTTGTCTTTAAAGACAATTTCAACGCCCGGGCACAGTACCGCTTTAGCTTTTAACAGATGGGATAGACGAGAAACCGAGAAGCGCGGGCTATCAAAGAAGCTTTCATCTGGCCAGAAGTGCACGCTGGTGCCGGTATTACGTTTGCCGACAGTGCCGGTGACGGTGAGATCCTGCACCTTATCGCCATTTTCAAACGCGATCTGATAGATTTCACCGTTACGACGCACGGTGACTTCCACGCGCTTGGATAAGGCGTTGACCACCGAGATCCCCACGCCGTGCAGGCCGCCAGAGAATTGATAGTTTTTGTTGGAGAATTTACCGCCCGCATGCAGACGGCAAAGAATCAGCTCAACCGCAGGCACGCCTTCTTCCGGATGAATATCCACCGGCATGCCGCGACCATCATCGATAACTTCCAATGACTGATCGGCATGAAGAATCACTTCCACGCGTTTGGCGTGACCGGCCAGCGCCTCATCGACGCTGTTATCGATCACTTCCTGGCCCAAATGGTTTGGACGCGTGGTGTCGGTGTACATCCCCGGACGACGACGCACCGGTTCAAGGCCGGTTAAGACCTCAATGGCATCGGCATTATAGCTAGATTGGCTCATCGTAAATGTCTGATTAGCAATAGGAAAATGGCCCCACTTCGCAAAACTACTGGGCGTTTAATCCCAGAAAATCAATCATCTGTGCGAAATGGCGTTCGAATCCGATATAGGCATGATTGCCGCCCTCTTCAACCGTCTGGCGGCATGCGCTGTAATACTCCAGCGCCTGGCGATAGTCGAGAATTTCATCGCCGGTTTGTTGCAGCAGCCAAAGCAAATCAGGCGCTTCAAGAGGGTCAATCTGCATCACTTTCAGATCGTAAATGTGGCGAGACTCTAACACATATTGCTGACCGGTGTAGGGATTACGATTTTCACCCAGGTAATCCACCAGCAGCTCAAACGGCCGTACCGCCGGATTCACCACCACCGCCGGCAACATAAAACACTGTGATAACCAGGTGGCAAAATAACCGCCAAGTGACGATCCCACCAAACCCAGCGGTTCACCGGCATATTGCATCACTAGATCTTCCAACATGCTGGCGGCTTCGGCGGGAAATGAAGGTAATTGCGGCACCAGCACATTGATGTGTGGATGCTGCTCACTGGCCCATTGCTGCAACTGGGTGGCTTTCGCCGATTGCGGGGAACTGTTGAATCCATGCAGATAGATCAGCGCCGCCATTATTCAGTAGCCCTCAGAATCAAGATCGGGGCGGAACATATCACTTTGCAAGCGGTTCACTTCGGTTTGTAACGTGCCGCCTGGCTGCAAGGTAAACCAACGCCAGCCGGGCGCAACCGTATCGATGGTGAAATTGGTGCAGTGCGGTTTGAACTGAACGCAGGTTGAAGGCGATGCCAACACGCGTCGACCATGCCAATCAAGATCGAGTTCCTGATGAATATGGCCGCACACCAGATTGCGTGCGCGCGGGAAGTGTTGCAGCACCGCTTCCAATTGATGCGAGTTACGCAAGCTATGTTGATCGAGCCAGGTACAACCGGAAGCCAGCGGATGGTGATGCAAGAGCACCAAAGTGTGACGTTCCGGATGTTTGCGCAGTGCAGCATCCAGCCATTCAAGCTGGTATTCACTGAGCATGCCGTGCGGCACGCCAAACACCTGGCTATCCAGCAACACCAATTGCCAATGGTCGCCTAACAAAACGTGTTTATCTGATTTAATGCCAGCGTCGGCTAGGGTATCAACCATCGCCGGTTGGAAATCGTGATTGCCCGGCAGCCAGACGCACGGCTTCGGCAGACGCGTAATGCCCGCTACAAAATGTTGGTAAGCTTCGACGGTGTGATCCTGAGCGAGATCGCCAGTGGCGATGATCAGATCATAATCGTGCTGTTGTGCCTCAATGGCATCCAGCACCGCATCAAAACTCGACCAGGTGTTAACCCCAAGCAGCGATTGATGTTTTCCAGCAAAAAGATGGGTATCCGTGATTTGTAAAATCCTGATATCAGACCCATTAATTGCAGGAAGAGTTAGCAGGCTATCCAAAGCGTTTCCTTAATCTCCACGCCATCGTTGCGTTTTACGCTATCAGCAAACTGGCACGGCCACCGCGCCGTGCGCCAGGCAGTAGCGCAACCAATCCGCAAGGAACTGGTTAATCTGATGTTTTTCATCGCGCTGATGCAATTTTTTATTAGGATAATCATAGCGCGCTTTAAATCGGTAGATCTGTTTAGTGGAACACACTTCAGCGACCATCGCATCATGGTAGAGCCGCACAGACATTGAAGGCAGGCTCCAGTAGCTCACCGCCGGCGCGACCTGGCGAACTTCAACCAGCGTGGTATAGCGCGTCGACTCTTCGATAGTGAGCTGATAGCTGGCGCCATTCACCTGATAGATCACCGATGCGCCTGCCTCGTCATTGCGCGGCAGCAGGCGACGCAACTGTGCGAAATTGGTTTCGCAGAGCCGCATCATTTCGGGGAAATCAGGGGTATAGCGCTGTTTCATATAGGCTTCCACTCTTGTCTTAGTTTCTCATGGTGCAACGCCAGCCATTGCAGGGCGATGACAGATGCCGCGTTATCAATGATCCCCTCTTCAACCCAGCGATAAGCCTGTTCCCGGCTGACCACATGGACAAGAATATCCTCATTCTCTTCCTCCAGCCCGTGATTTCCATGCGCCAGGCTGGCATCCACTTCGCCCACCAACACAGATAAACGTTCAGACGTTCCGCCCGGGCTGGCTAAGTAATTCACTATCGGTTTGACACGTCCAACCTTGAGGCCAGCTTCTTCTACCGCCTCTCGCCGCGCCACGTCTTCAGGCGTTTCACCGGGTTCGATAATCCCAGCCACCATTTCCAGCAGCCAGGGCGTTGGGCTGGAATCATACGCCGGAATGCGGATCTGTTCGATCAGCACCACCTCATCGCGTAAGGGATCATAGGGTAGCAGCACGGCGGCGTGTCCGCGCTCAAAAACTTCGCGCACCACTTCACCGCTCATTTCGCCATTAAAACGACGGTGGCGAAAACGGTAGCTGACAATGGAAAAAAAACCATCGTAACGTGTTTCGCGTGCAATAATTTCTACATCGTTTTTTGTGAAAGTCACAGGGGATTTTTTTTCACTCACCATCGTCTGGTTCCTTATGCAGATTGGGATGGAGCAAAGAAAAGCCAAGCCTACCGCTCCTTCCGAGTGGTTCTTTTTGAATTATTTACGTAAATTAGGGGAAGAAGGCACGTTCAGCCAACTTATCTCTGACGCCGCCTCTGTAGAATCGGCGATTATTTTTTTGGCTTATACCTGCAGCACTACCAGTGCAATTTGCTGCAACAAAAGGAATGCAAATGAAAAAACTGCTCCCACTTTTAATTGGGCTGGGCTTGGGCGGATTCAGCCTTGCCAGCCAGGCAGAAAACCTGTTGCAGGTCTATCAGCAGGCGCGCCTCAGCAACCCTGATCTGCGTGCTTCCGCCGCCGATCGCGACGCTGCATTTGAGAAAATCAACGAAGCGCGTAGTCCTTTATTGCCGCAGTTAGGCTTGGGCGCAGATTATACCTATAACAACGGCTACCGTGACAGCAGCGGACTTCATTCCAACACGACCAGCGCATCACTGCAATTAACTCAATCTATTTTCGATATGTCGAAATGGCGTGCGCTGTCGTTGCAGGAAAAACAAGCCGGTATTCAAGACGTCACCTATCAGGTTGCCCAGCAAGACTTGATTCTGAATAGTGCAACCGCCTATTTCAATGTGTTGAAGGCAATCGATACGCTTTCTTACACCGAAGCACAGAAACAGTCGATCTACCGCGAATTGGATCAAACCACGCAGCGTTTTAATGTTGGCTTGGTAGCGATCACTGACGTGCAGAATGCGCGTGCGCAATATGACTCGGTGCTGGCTAACGAAGTGACTGCGCGTAACAACCTCGATAACGCTGTTGAATCTCTGCGTCAGATTACCGGTATGGATTATCTGTCGTTGGCGTCGCTGAATATTGACCGTTTCAAAACCACGCGTCCAGATGCCGTTGCCAACCTGTTGAAAGAGTCCGAAAGCCGCAACCTGACGTTGCTCTCTGCGCGTTTGAGCCAGGATCTGGCACGTGAGCAGATTCGCTCTGCAGAAACCGGCCATATGCCAACCTTGGATCTGACTGCTTCAACCGGTCTTTCCAACAGCAAGTATGGCGGCAGCCGTGCCAACCAAAGTTCTGGCACTACCGATTCGATCACTGGTTCTAACCAGGTGGGTCTGAGCTTCACCATGCCATTGTACAGCGGCGGTTCTGTAACTTCTCAGGTGAAGCAGGCGCAATACAACTACGTTGCGGCCAGTGAGCAGCTGGAAGGCGCACATCGTAGCGCGGTGCAAACTGTACGTTCATCCTTCAACAACGTGAATGCCTCGATCAGTAGCATCGATGCTTACAAGCAAGCCGTGGTTTCTGCCCAAAGTTCATTGGATGCGATGGAAGCCGGTTATCAGGTTGGTACACGTACTATCGTTGATGTGCTGGATGCAACCACCACGCTGTTCAATGCGAAGCAGCAGCTTTCCGATGCGCGTTATAGCTATCTGATTAACCAGCTGAATATCAAATATGCGCTGGGTACGCTGAACGAGCAGGATCTGCAGCAACTTAACAGCACGCTGGGCAAAGAAGTGACAACCACGCCAGAGGTGGTTGCGCCGGAAAATAACCAGCAGGCTGCGCGAGTGGATAACGGTCCGAAAGCGACATCAGCTTCCGCCGCCGCAAAAGCCCGTCCAGCGGCTACGCGTAGCAGCGGAAATCCATTCGGTAACTGATGCTTAAAGGGGTCGCTTGCGGCCCCTCTCTCATCCAATCGTATAACAACGTAAAGATCCCCTCACCATCTGGCTTCTAGCTTCAATTTTCACCACTCATCCCCTATCCTAAGCCCCACCTTTGGGCACAGGATGAAAATAATGAAAAGGACAAAAAATATTCGCCATGCCGCTTTTCGTAAAAGTTGGCAGGCACGCCATTTAACGCCAGTTGCACTCGCTGTTAGCGCCGTGTTTATGCTGGCTGGCTGCGAACAAAGTGATGAAACGGTCTCGCTGTATCAAAACGCAGATGATTGCGCGAAAGCCAATCCAAGCCAGAGCGCGCAATGCACTACTGCATACAACAACGCGCTGAAAGAAGCAGAACGCACTGCACCGAAATACGCTACGCGCGAAGATTGTGTGGCTGAATTCGGTGAGAATCAGTGCCAGCAAACTCCGGCTCAGGCTGGCGTTGGCACCACCGCGAATAATGCTGAAGCGCAGCAAAGCGGCAGTTTCTGGATGCCATTAATGGCGGGCTACATGATGGGACGCATGATGAGCGGCGGCGCAGGCTTTGCTCAACAACCGCTGTTCTCGCCAAAAAATCCTAATAGCCCGGCAAACGGCAAATTCGTTGATGCTTCAGGTAAGAACTACGGCAACGCCACCTCGGGCCGCAGTATCAATGTACCTAAAACAGCCATGGCGCCAAAACCGGCTACCACTTCAACCATTACCCGTGGCGGTTTTGGTGATAGCGTAGCCAAACAAAATACCATGCAGCGCAGCAGCGCTTCGGGTACGAGTAGCCGCTCGCTGGGAGGCTAAGCCGCAGCATGCAACGTATTGCGATCAGTGAACGCCCTGACTGGCGTGAAAAAGCCACCGAATATGGCTTCCAGTTCCACACTATGTATGGCGAACCTTACTGGTGTGAGGATGCTTATTACCAATTCACGCTCGCTCAGGTTGAGCAACTGGAAGATACTACCGCCGAATTGCATCAAATGTGTCTGCAAGCGGTAGAGAAAGTGGTGAACAGCGATGAGCTGCTCACCCGCTTCTGCATCCCAAAACACACCTGGGATTTCGTGCGTGATTCGTGGAAATTACGCCAGCCTTCACTCTATTCCCGCCTCGATCTGGCATGGGATGGTAAAGGCGATGCCAAACTGCTGGAAAACAATGCCGATACACCGACTTCGCTGTACGAAGCAGCTTTTTTCCAATGGATCTGGCTAGAAGATCAGGTTAAAGCGGGCAACTTGCCGCAAGGTAGTGACCAGTTCAACAGCTTGCAGGAAAAACTGATTGAACGATTTGCTACTCTGCATCAGCAATTCGGTTTTACCTGGTTGCACTTCGCTTGCTGCCGCGACACCGAAGAAGATCGCGCCACGGTGCAATATCTACAGGATTGCGCGACTGAGGCTGGCCTGCCGAGTGAATTTCTATACATCGATGAAATTGGTTTGGGTGAAAGAGGCCAGTTTACTGATGTGAACGATCAGGTCATCAGCAATCTGTTCAAGCTTTATCCGTGGGAATTTATGCTGCGGGAAGTGTTCTCCACCAAACTGGCGGATGCCGGTGTGCGTTGGCTAGAACCCGCATGGAAAAGCATTATTTCCAATAAAGCGCTACTGCCGCTGCTGTGGGAAATGTTCCCTAATCATCCTAACTTGCTGCCTGCCTACTTCGCGGATGATAAAAACGCGCCACAGATGGACAAGTATGTGGTGAAACCGCTGTTTTCACGCGAAGGTGCCAATATTCGCATTATTGAAAACGGTCAGGAAATCGCCCGCGCCGATGGACCTTACGGCGAAGAAGGCATGATCATTCAGCAGTTCTATCAGTTGCCAAAATTTGGCGATAGCTACACGCTGATTGGCAGTTGGCTGATTGACGATCAACCGGCGGGAATCGGCATACGTGAAGATCGCGCGTTGATCACCCAAGATCTGTCGCGCTTCTATCCGCACACTTTTATTGAGTAATGGCTGAACCGCCCAAATATATTGGGCGGTTCTGTTTAGCCAATCTGCACCGACATCATGCTGATCGCGCCCATTTCCATGCCTTCAACCGGAATGGTGATCGCTTCATCCTCAGCACGCGCTCCCAGAATATACAGCAGCGGCAGATAGTGCTCAGGTGTTGGGTTTGATTGCTGTGCGTCCGGATGCTGCATAAAGTTCACCAGCGGATGATCCACGGCATCGCCCTGAAAATCCAAATTCTCACGCACGAACTGATCAAAATTCTCCGCCCACGGATAAGCGGTTTCCGCGCCCTGCCAGCGCAGCATACGCAAGTTGTGCACCACGTTGCCACTGGCAACGATCATCACGCCTTCGTCACGTAAAGCCGCCAGCTTGCGGCCTAACTCAAAGTGCCATTCCGCCGGTTTGGTGCCATCAATACTAAGCTGCACCACCGGAATATTCGCTTCGGGATACATTTTTGCCAACACGCCCCACGAACCATGATCAAAGCCCCATTCCTGATCGGCATGCACGGCGATTGGAGCGAGTAGTTCAATGATTTTCTGAGCCAATTCTGGCGATCCTGGCGCGGGATAACGCACATCAAACAGCGCCTGAGGAAAGCCGCCAAAATCATGAATGGTGCGGGGATTACTCATCGCCGTCACCGCAGTGCGACGGGTATACCAGTGCGCCGATACAGCAAGAATGGCGCGGGGACGCGTTAATGTTGCGCCCAAATGCTGCCACGTTTGGGTGTAGCGGTTATCTTCCAATACGTTCATTGGGCTGCCATGACCAAGGAACAGGGCTGGCATGCGATTGTGGCTCATGATTATTCCTCTAACGAAGTGTCGCTTTGTTAACCGCTACGATACGCGCTTTCCCTGTGGGATTAACGCTGATAAGCATGATGATCTCCATCAAGATATTTGAATGAGTTACGACGGCTAAAATATACCTCAAGATTGGTCGCAATATTTCGGCAGCTATTTATACATATCAGTGAGATAGGCCAATCATAAGACTCAGCAAGACCGGTCTTGTTACGTTGAGAGGAAAGGATTCTTACACTCCACGCGATTTAAAAAAGAAGAGCAGTGGAATGTATGTTAATTCAGGGAGCAATACTTTGTTTGGCGATGAACATCTACCATGAAGCCCGCGGTGAGCCTGTGAAAGGGCAAATCGCGGTTGGAACGGTGACCATGAATCGCGCGAATTGGGATGTCAAAGAGATCTGCCCTGTGGTGTACGCACCCAAGCAGTTCTCCTGGACGTCTCTAAAGAAAAATCCTCATAGCTATCCACCCAAAGGAGATAAAAGTTGGCAACGCGCCAGGCAATTGGCAAAGAAGATTGTTGAAGGGGAATTACAAGACGTAACCAAAGGTGCAACTTATTTCCATACACACAGCGTCAAACCGGTATGGCGTCATACTTTTCAACGTACTGTGGTGATTGGTAATCACGTATTTTACGCCAGCCGTTAGGGCAAAAAAAGAGGCCGGATGATATGTCCGGCCTCTTTTTTTCGACATTAATTCAATTAGCTGGCTTGGCGCGTTTCACGCTGACGACGATAAGCAACCAAATCTTCAATGGTGACAACCGGCATATCATGTTGCTTGGCAAACACAATCGCTTCTGGCGCATGCGCCATGCTGCCGTCATCATTGGTCAATTCACACAGCACGCCGGCTGGCTTGAACCCAGCTAAGGTTACCAAATCGATGGTGGCTTCAGTGTGGCCGCCGCGGGTTAATACGCCGCCTTCGCTGGCACGCAGCGGGAAAACATGGCCCGGACGATTGAGATCGCTTGGCTTGGCGCCATCAGCCACCGCAGTACGAATAGTCGTAATGCGATCTGCTGCTGATACACCGGTGGTCACGCCGCTTGCCGCTTCAATGGTGACGGTAAAACCGGTGCCATAGGCGCTGGTATTGGTTTCCACCATCATTGGTAATTCGAGTTGCTGGCGGCGTTCTTCAGTGATGCAAAGACAAACAATCCCGCTGCCGTGGCGGATGGTTAATGCCATTTGCTCAACGGTCATGGTTTCAGCGGCGAAGATCATATCGCCTTCGTTTTCACGATTTTCATCGTCAAGCACCATTACACCACGTCCATTACGTAGCGCATCAATGGCGCGTTCTACACGCTGTTCAGGCGTGCCAAATTCAGAAAGAAGCGTCTGATTCATGGTAAAAAAACCTTATATAGAAATATGAGTTACCAGAACCAGGGCGTGCTTAGGAGTGCGTACAAAACACATGGCAAAAACGAGACTCGGGCAAAGCCCGGCTGATGTCGTTACCCTCTCCCATCCGGACTCTAACCGTCGGCTCCGGAATTACACCGGATCTGCTGACCTTTCGCTTTGAAGCGAAAGCGCTCGCGGGCTTTCAGCTAAAGCTGATTTACCGCCGGTGGGGAATTTCGCCCCGCCCTGAGAATAAGCGAAATAATCATAGCGCCAATCATCTGGACGGGCAATCGACAAAACTGCAATTGCTTTTGCATTTCCTGCGTTGTGGATTTCAGGTTTAACCTTTTCGTTTCAGGCATTACACTTAGTACTTATAGAGTCCGAACACGCGCAGCTATCGGCCACCGTAACCAGGAAATAATCATGATCGACACGAAAAAAATTGAACAACTGGCTCGCCAGGTACACGAAGCGATGCCGAAAGGAATCCGTGATTTTGGCGACGATGTCGAAAAGAAAATCCGCCAGGTATTGCAGGCACAGTTAACGCGTATGGATTTGGTTAACCGTGAAGAGTTCGATGTGCAAACGCAGGTGTTGCTGCGCACGCGTGAGAAATTGGCCGCGTTAGAACAACGTTTAGCCAAGCTGGAAAGTGAAAGTCCTGCGGCTCCGGCCCCAGCGGTTGTGACGCCCGATCCAGCTGGAAAAATCGATACGCCACAGTAATTTTTAGGGCGGGTATCATCCCGCCCTTTTGCATTTAGTGGCTGCGAATGGTTTTGATGATGTTGGTGGTTGAAATGCCATCTTCAAAATTCAGTACGCGCACATCACCGCCGTTGGCCCACACTTCTTTACTCCCCGCGATATCTTCCGGTTTGTAATCGCCACCTTTGACCAGCAGATCTGGCAAAACTTCAGCAATCAAGCGCTGAGGTGTGTCTTCTTCGAACAACACCACCCAATCCACGGCTTCCAGCGCACCGAGCACAATCATGCGGTTTTCTTGCGGGTTGACTGGGCGCGTTTCGCCTTTCAGGCGCTTAGTCGAGGCATCGCTGTTTACCGCCACAATCAGACGATCGCCGAGCTTGCGCGCATTGGCCAGATAGGAAACGTGGCCGGCATGCAGGATGTCAAACACACCATTGGTCATCACCACTTTTTCACCGCGTTGACGCGCCTGAGCAACAGCAGCTTTGAGTTCAGCTTCATTCATCACGCCGAATCCGCTGTCTGGACGCGCATGAATCGCGTTCTCCAGTTCAACAGTACTCACGGTCGAAGTACCCAGTTTGCCCACCACTACGCCCGCAGCGGCATTGGCAAGGAAGCAGGCTTCTTCCAGACTATCGCCCGCCGCCAGCACCGCCGCCAGCACACCAATCACGGTATCGCCGGCACCGGTGACGTCATACACTTCCTGCGCTTGCGTCGGCAGATGCAGTGGCGCTTTGCCTGGCTGTAACAATGTCATGCCGTTTTCTGAGCGCGTGACCAGCAGCGCAGAAAGATCGTAATCGGCAATTAACTGCATTCCACGACTGACAATCTCTTCCACGGTCTTACACTTGCCAACCACGGCTTCAAATTCAGAGAGATTTGGCGTCAATAGCGTCGCACCGCGATAGCGTTCGAAATCGGTGCCTTTTGGGTCAATCAGTACTGGCACATTCGCTTCACGCGCTAGCTGAATCATGGTCTGCACGCTGTTAAGCGCGCCTTTGGCGTAATCAGACAGCACCAACGCGCCGGCTTGCGTCAAAGATTGGCGCATACGATCGTGAATCGGCTGCGGATCGACCTGCTCGAAACCTTCTTCAAAATCGAGTCGAATCAGCTGCTGGTTGCGTGAGAGCACGCGCAGTTTGGTAATGGTGGGATGACTTTTCAGTGCAACGAAATCGCAATCCACTTTCACCTTTTGCAAGGTTTCGCTCAATACGCGTGCGGCATCATCTGCACCCGTCAGGCCAATCAAACGCGAAGCCGCACCCAACGCAGCAATATTCATCGCGACATTAGCTGCGCCGCCTGGACGCTCTTCAATGGTATCCACTTTTACCACCGGCACCGGCGCTTCAGGAGAGATGCGGCTGGTAGGTCCATACCAATAGCGATCCAACATCACATCGCCGACGACCAGTACATTGGCCTTGCCAAAAGTGGGCAGTGTTACTTTCATTCAAGAGACTCCAGACTTCGGTCAAAAATAATTTACAGATATTATCACATAAGCCATCAGGCTCATGGTTCCGCACTGTCAGATTCGGTGGTGCTCAGCCAACGTTGCCAACTGGTGTTGACAACGGCGCGCTCGGCGGCAAACGCTTCTGGCGCAACGTGGCCAGGCAGCTCTTGCAACGCCAGATGATGCAGCGCATCGCGCAGCGTGACGTAAGCATGAGTAAGCGCCTGAGCTTCTTCTTCCTGCATGATTCCGTGGCGCGCCATCAATTCAAAAATACGCACGTTATCCGACCAGCGTGTTAAGGCTGGCTGAGCGGCAGCGTAATGTAGGACAAGATATTGCGCGATGAATTCAATATCGGTGATGCCGCCTTCATCGGTCTTAATTTCCCAGCGTCCTTTATGTTTATTACTGAGGTGCGATCGCATTTTTTCACGCATTTCACGCACTTCTTTTTGCAGCGTATTCACTTCGCGCGGCAGGCAGAGAATGCCCCGGCGAATAGCATCAAAACGTTCACACAACGCCGGTTCACCAAACACAATGCGTGCGCGCACCAGCGCCTGATGTTCCCAGGTCCAGGCTTCGCTTCGCTGGTACTCATCAAAGGCCGAAAAAGTACTTACCAACATACCGGCAGCGCCAGACGGGCGCAGGCGAGCATCCACTTCGTACAAAATGCCGGAAGAAGTACGCGTACTGAACAGATGCATCACACGCTGTGCCAAACGTAGGTAGAACTGGCGGCCATCGATGACACGTTCGCCGTCAGTTTCTGCATCATCCGGGCAATCGTGTAGGAACACCAAATCAAGATCTGAGCTGTAACCCAATTCCCAACCGCCAAGTTTGCCATAGCCGACAACGGCAAAACCGCGCTCGTTGTCATTGGTGAGATGCGATGGTCGACCATAACGCTGCACCATCATTTGCCAGGCTTGCTGCACCACCGATTCGATGATGGCTTCAGCTAGCCAGGTTAAGTGATCGCTCACTTTCATCACCGGCAAGGTTTCAGCGATATCAGCCGCGGCAATGCGCAGATGCTGCGCTTGTTTAAATTGGCGCAGCGCTTCTAATTGCTGCTCTTCATCATCGGTGGGAATGCGCAGCAAATACTGGCGGAGTTCATCGCGGTAAGCATCCGTCGCCGTCGCCTGATACAGCGTGGCCGGATCGAGCAATTCATCGAGCAGTAGCGGATAGCGCGCCAGTTGGCTGGCGACCATCGGCGATGCGGCGCACAGACGAATCAGGTGACGCAGCGCGCCATGATATTCGGTTAGCAGCTCAAGGTAGGTGCTGCGCGTGATTACGCCCAGCAGCAACGGCGTCAGGCGGCTGAGCAATACGTCCGCATCCTCGCGCGGACACACTTCACTCAGCAAACGCGGCATGAGTTGATCAAGTGCCAATCGTCCGCGCGGGCCAATGGTGCGACGACTGACATCCTGCCGGAAATTGTTGAGTGCATGATACAGCGCGTGGCGCTGAGCATCGTTCAACTGTGGCACCACGGGAATCAGATCGCTCTCTTCCAGCGCGTCTTGCCACAAACCTGCAAATTCGGCCAACTGAGGTTGATCGTCAACATCAGGCGCGTCGTCGCCAATGAGTTCGTCAAAGATAGCGCGTACGCCAGCCATTTGGCTTTCAAGCTGCACCATCAACGCATCCCAATCAGCTGCGCCCATTGCCCAGGCTAAACGCTCACGATCGAGTTCATTTTCCGGCAGGGTTTGGGTTTGCTCATCATTGATGCTTTGCAGCAGGTTTTCTAAGCGACGCAAGAACAGATAGGCAGCGCGCAGATGCTCGACTTGATGTGGGCTTAGTAAAGCCAGTTCGCCAATCGCTTCAAGCGTAGGCAGCAAGGAGCGGAGTTGTAGTGAGCGCTCACGTCCACCGCGAATGAGTTGGAAAACCTGGACGATAAATTCAGTTTCGCGAATACCACCCGCACCCAATTTAATGTTGTCTTTCAATCCGCGCCGACGCACTTCGCGGGCAATCATGCCCTTCATGTTGCGCAGCGATTGAATCACGCTGAAATCGATGTAGCGGCGATAAACAAAAGGACGCAGCATTTGCTGCAATTCCTGGCTCCAATGGCCCTGATCATCGCCCATCAAACGCGCTTTGACCATCGCATAGCGTTCCCAGTCGCGGCCTTGTTCCTGGTAATAATCCTCCAGTGCCGCGAAGCTCAATACCAGCGGGCCACTATCACCAAATGGCCGCAAACGCATATCTACGCGATAAACAAAGCCATCAACCGTAGGTTGGTCCAGCACCTTAATCAGACGCTGCCCCATGCGCGTAAAGAATTGCGCATTATCCAGTTCGCGACGACCGCCTTGGGTAACGCCGTTTTCCGGCCAGGCAAAAATCAGATCGATATCAGATGAGAAATTGAGTTCACAGCCGCCGAGTTTGCCCATGCCAAGAATCAGCATCGGCTGCGCTTCGCCCGCGTCGTTGCACGGCGTACCAAAATCGCGGCTGCAATCCTGCCAAACCCAATCGCGTGCGGCTGCAATCAGAATTTCCGCCAGCGTGCTGAGTTGCTGCAAACTTTGCTCAGTGCTGGCATGGTTTAACGCCTGCATCCAGGCGATACGTACCAGCATATGACGGCGGAACAGACGCAGTTCGCGCATCAGAGCGTTTTCATTAGCAACGTCTTTTAGCGCGTCGCTCAGCCAAATGGCGTAGTGTTGCCACTCATCCGCCACCGGCGCTTGCTGCTGCAATTGCTGCCACCATTCGGGGTGTTGCTGCAGGTTATCGAGGATAAAGTCACTAAAGGTCAGCGCTCCAGCCTGCTCAGGCGTCAATGCTGAGGACGGCAGATTCAGTCGCTCTGCCACATTAGCTAATTGCGCCTGCATCAGCGCCGGTAACGGTAACAACATCTTCTCTCCCTGATTCGATTTTTCGTTAGCGTTTGGTTCCGCTATTAAGCCAGAACGGAGCCGGGCGGATGGCAATATTCACCAGATGCATCAAACCACGCTCCTGCTTTTCGCGAATAGCATGTTGTAATTCCTGCCATCCTTCTAGCCAGCAATTCACTTCTTCGGCTGGATAAGCACCAGCAAGTAAGTTCACCGCCAGTAACTGGCGATTCAGGCGCGTGGCTTTATCCTGAAATTCATTGGCCAGTTGCACGCCATCAAAGGTTTCTCGCAGATCGGCGGCGATACGGCTCAACATAATATCGCTGAAGCGTTTAAACGAACCTTGCAGCTTGCTTTTACTCTTATCATCCAGCCAATTTTGCCACTGAGACTCGACCAGCCAGTAAGTAAGTGCTAACTGGGCTTCAACCGAGATTAACGAGAAGCATGCCGCCTCTGCATTGATATCTTCTTCCGCCAGCAACTCTTCCTGACGGGTTAATTTCTGACGCAGATCGCTGCTTGCCTTGCGTGGCACCAGCGCGCCAAATAATGAAAACGCCTGACGCAGCGTTTCCAGCGCTTCAATCACCGATGCTTTAGCGGCTGCATTGCCGCGCAGCCACACTTCTTCGTGGTATTGCCAATGATTCAGTGCTGCGGTCATGGCGTTAATCATGCCCTGCTCAACCGACGCTTTCGCGGCGATTTTCTGCAATGGCAAAGTTCGCAACGGGCGCGGCAGGTTGCCCTGCGCCAATTGATAACCGCGTGCCGCTTTGCTCAAACTACCAAGCCGCAATCCGCCCATGGCGATGAGCTCTTCAGCGAATTTCAGCATGTCCTCACGCTGTCCGCTTTTCAGCTCCAGCTCAACTTCGTACAACGGCTCGCTGAACTCACCTGACGCCACTTCGCCCTGATCAAACGCTACTTCAATTTCGCTGTCGCCAAACTGCACCAACCAGGCTTCGCGCTGGAAGTGGGTGCTAAAAAGCGGTTGTAAGCGTGATTGCAGCTCAGCGACATCTGTTCCTTGCGGCCAGATTTCTGCCGGCAAACGCGCGATATCCAGCATTGGCTCAGCAATATCAACGTTGTATTCCGGACGTTGATGCAGGCCGCCGACGGTTTTACCGGCGGCTTTGAGCGTCATTTCATAATGTTGGTCAACGCCACGAATGCGCAAGCCCATATCCCAACGACGCAGTTGGTTGTCGTCGGTTTCGTAATAGATGTTAGTCAGTTCGCGCGCGGCGAAGTGCTGATGTGGCCAAGCGGCAAGCTTTTCCGCCAATTTTTCGGCGGCTTGCGGAGTGGCAATGAACTTTAATTCGATTTCGATGGTCATAATTTTTTATTCAATACGCTGCTGGCACTTACGAGTTTAATTTGGCGAAGAGTAATGCACCGGAAGCCCGCTGTCTCGGCTTTCTTGTGCTTTTACGACCCTTTTCGCACCAGATTGAGACCAGGATAGTTCTCATTCAGATTTATGAGAAGCGTCTCCAGACTGTGCCGGTAATTTTACGCCATTAAGAAAAAATGACATCGAATGAAAAAAATCACACTTGCTGCTCTTTCTTTGCTGGCTTTCAGCGCCATCGCTCCTGCTCACGCCGCTGACGAAAAGCGTTATATTTCAGATGAATTATCCACTTGGGTACGCAGCGGACCGGGCGATCAATATCGCCTGATCGGCAAGCTGAATGCCGGAGAGGAAGTGACCTTGCTGCAAACCAATAGCGATTCTCAATATGGACAGATTCGCGATGCAGAAGGCAAAACCAACTGGATTCCCCTGTCACAACTCAGCGCGAATCCTAGCTTGCGCACTCGTGTTCCGCAGCTGGAACAACAGGTTAAAGATCTCACCGCCAAGCTAGCCAACATTGATAACAGCTGGAACCAGCGTACTTCTGAGATGCAAAACAAAGTCGCTAACAGCGATGGCACCATTGATGGCCTGAAAGCTGAAAATCAGAAGCTGAAAAATGAGCTGATTGTGGCGCAGAAGAAAGTCAGCGCCGCCAACGTACAGTTGGATGACAAGCAACGCACCATCATCATGCAGTGGTTTATGTATGGCGGCGGCGTGTTGGGCGTTGGTTTGCTGCTGGGTCTGTTGCTGCCGCACATGGTGCCGCGCCGTAAGAAAAACGATCGCTGGATGAACTAACCCACCACGCAGATTTGTTCTTTTCTTTAAGGGGATCGTAAGATGCCCCTTTTGGCGTGCCCGATTTTTAGCCAAAGTATGCAACAATAAAGCAACAAGCGTGCTCAGCACGCAATTTTTGATTGGCCTCTGGAGTGGTTGAGTGAAGACGTTTCTGGTCGGCGGCGCAGTGCGCGATGCCTTACTGCGATTGCCGGTAAAAGATAGAGATTGGGTGGTGGTTGGCGCTACGCCCGAAGCGATGCTGGCGGCAGGATATCAGCAGGTTGGCCGCGATTTTCCGGTGTTTTTGCATCCAGACAGCCGTGAAGAGCATGCCTTAGCGCGCACTGAACGTAAGAGCGGCAACGGTTACACCGGCTTTGTCACGCAATTCGCGCCCGATGTCACGCTGGAGCAAGATCTTCAGCGCCGCGATCTCACCATTAATGCCATCGCGCAAAGCGATGACGGTGAATTGATCGATCCTTATGGCGGCCAGCGCGATTTGGCGCAGCGCCAACTGCGCCATGTCTCAGACGCTTTTAATGAAGATCCGCTGCGCGTATTGCGCGTGGCGCGTTTTGCGGCACGCTTCGCCCACCTCAATTTCCGCATTGCCGATGAAACCCATGCGTTAATGCGCGAAATGGCGGTTAGCGGTGAACTGGCGCACCTCACCGCAGAGCGCGTGTGGAAGGAGACAGAAAAAGCGTTGCTGACGCGCAATCCACAAGTCTATTTCCAGGTGCTACGTGATTGCGGCGCGCTGCAAGTACTGTTCCCAGAAATCGATAATCTTTACGGCATTCCGGCACCCATCAAATGGCATCCAGAAATTGATACCGGCGTACATGCGTTGATGACGCTGACGATGTCGGCCGCGCTTTCCGATCAGCTTGATGTGCGCTTTGCCACGCTGTTTCACGATGTCGGCAAAGCCTTAACGCCACCGGAAAAATGGCCGAGCCATCATGGCCACGGTTTGGCGGGCGTACCGATTGTTGAAGCGTTGTGCCAACGTCTGCGCGTGCCCAATCAAGTCCGCGATCTGGCATTAGTCGTCACCGAATTTCACGATGTGGTGCACACCATTGAGCGTCAACCGGCTGAAGCGCTAATCGCGTTGTTTGATCGCATTGATGCGTGGCGCAAGCCTGAACGCGTCGAAAAAATGGCGCTAACCAGCGAAGCCGATGCGCGCGGTCGTGCGGGGTTAGAAAGCCTGCCTTATCCGCAGGGCGACTATTTGCGTCAGGCATTTAACCTGGCACAAGCGGTTCCCACCAAAGAGGTGGTCGCAGCGGGTTTTAAAGGGGCGGAAGTGCGGGAAGAATTAACGCGTCGACGTGTTGCGATACTGCAAACGGAACTGATAGATGCGCGGCCAGCGTGACCGGCCGCGCACGGAAACTTACATAAACAGCGCGTACACCACACCCGCAACAATGAAGCGGTAGATGGCGAAGGAAACAAACGAGATACGTTTAATCAGTTCCAGGAACACTTTGATTGCCAACAGAGCCACAACGAAAGCAGTCACGAAACCTACTGCGAACATTGGGAAATCCTGCATCGTCAGGAAACTCATGCTCTTGTACAGATCCAAACCAGTGGCACCAATCATCATCGGTACGGCCAGAATGAACGAGAACTCTGAAGCAGCATAACGGCTTACGCCCATCAGCATACCGCCAGAGATCGTTGCACCAGAACGCGAGAAGCCCGGCCACAGCGCCAGACATTGGAAGCAGCCAATCATAAACGCCTGAAGATAGGTAATATCATCAACGCCAACCGCTTTAGGCTGTTTCGGTTTGAAAAATTCCGCGACGAGCAGCAGCACACCACCGACAACCAACGCATACATCACGTTGATAGGATTGAATAAACTTTTAATCTGATCGTGTAACAACAAGCCAATAACCACCGCTGGCACCATACCTAATAGGATATGGATCAGCGTTAATCTACCAGTGCCGACACCTTCGTGTTTGACCTCACCAAAGTGAATGCCGATCAAACCAAACAGTCGACGCCAGAACATCACTACCACAGCCAGAATGGAACCCAACTGAATCACAACTTCAAAGGTTTCGGCGGTTTGACCTTCAAAACCCAACAAATGACCAACAATGATCATATGGCCCGTGGAAGAGACCGGCAGGAACTCCGTGAGGCCTTCTACGACCCCCAGGATTGCAGCTACCCAAAGCTGGTGAATGTCTGCCATCAAAATTTTTCCTCTATCCGTTTTAAACAGTAAAAAGGCGGTCGCAAAGGGCTACCGCCTAAAATTATGCCTGCGCCTCGCTGAAGGAAACCTTAAGAAATTCGGTAACTTCCCGCCGGTTAGCGCAACGGCCTCAAGTGAGACACACCATAATTTGGTTTGGTTTCATTGTGATGGCAATCACGTAGGATTTATTTAGGAATAGTCCCGCGCTCGATCCGCACGCCGACGCTGGCTGCTTGAGCCACAGCGTCCGGTTTTCCTACCTTTATACGTACTCCGGGCGTTTTGAAACGAATCATCAACAAATCGGCGATTTCTTCCGCCACACGTTCGACGAGGGCAAAACGCTGGCCTTGCAGATGATTAAGGATCGCTTCGGTGACATCGGCGTAGCTCAAACAATCATTCACATCATCGCTTGCGGCCGCCTGGCGGTTGTCCCACGCCATTTCGACATCGAGCACCAGCTTCTGCTGCATACCCTGTTCCCAGTTGTAAACGCCAATAGTCGTGAATACGGTGAGTTGCTCGATAAATACAATATCCATGATGTCAGTCTCTGTTTTTGGCTTAGCCGGATACCACTTCCGGCGGATTATGCGTATTATCCACGCTTATCGAGAACAAAACGACCCAAAAGGAACGGTACGAAGCTATGAGTGCTATCGCGCTTGGTATGATTATTTTCGCGTATCTTTGCGGCTCGATTTCCAGTGCGATACTGGTTTGTAAACTGGCTGGTTTACCCGATCCGCGTACGCAAGGCTCAGGCAACCCTGGCGCGACCAATGTGTTGCGTATTGGTGGCAAAGCAGCCGCTGCGGCGGTACTAATTTTTGATATAGCGAAAGGCATGTTCCCGGTGTGGATCGCTTATCTGCTGCACGTTGCACCGCTTTATCTTGGTCTCACGGCGATTGCCGCCTGCCTCGGTCACATCTATCCAGTGTTCTTTCGTTTTCGTGGCGGTAAAGGCGTGGCGACTGCATTTGGTGCGATTGCGCCGATTGGCTGGGATTTAACCGGATTAATGACCGGCACCTGGTTGCTGACGGTATTGCTAAGCGGATATTCGTCTCTCGGGGCGATTGTTAGTGCCTTGATCGCGCCGTTCTACGTTTGGTGGTTCAAGCCGCAATTCACCTTTCCGGTTTCGATGCTTTCCTGTTTGATTCTGTTGCGCCATCACGACAATATTCAGCGCTTATGGCGCGGCCAGGAAAATAAGATCTGGAAGCGGAAGAAGAAGAAATAAAAAAACCGGCGCGATGCCGGTTTTTTCGTTTTAGATGGCAGGCAACTCGTCCAGTGGCCAACGTGGTCGCACGCTGACGCCAAGTTCACCGCGCGTACCGCCTTTCAGTCTCACCATGCCCGCATAGGCAATCATCGCGCCGTTATCGGTGCAAAACTCGGGCCTCGCGTAAAATACTTCGCCACCGCGTTTTTGCATCATCTCCGCCATGCGCTCGCGTAACGTGCGGTTGGCGCTGACGCCGCCCGCAATCACCAGACGTTTAAAGCCGGTTTGCTCCAGCGCACGCTTGCACTTAATCATCAGTGTATCGACAACCGCATCTTCGAACGCGCGGGCAATATCAGCACGCGCTTGCTCATCACCTTGATGCTCGCGAATGGTATTCGCTGCAAAGGTTTTCAGGCCGGAAAAGCTGAAATCCAGTCCTGGACGATCGGTCATTGGACGTGGGAATTTGAAGCGGTTTGGCGTGCCCTGTTGCGCCATACGCGAAAGCATCGGCCCGCCCGGATAATCCAGCCCCAACAACTTAGCGGTTTTATCGAACGCTTCACCTGCCGCATCGTCAATCGATTCGCCCAGCAAGGAGTATTCACCAATGCCGGTTACGCTAATCAACTGCGTATGACCGCCGGAAACCAGCAGCGCGACAAACGGGAATTCCGGTGGATTCTCTTCCAGCATTGGCGCCAGTAGATGCCCTTCCATATGATGAACTGGTACCGCCGGGACATTCCAGGCAAAGGCTAATGCACGCCCAATAGTGGCACCGACTAACAAAGCGCCAACTAATCCAGGTCCTGCCGTATACGCCACGCCATCAATTTGATTCGGTTCCAGACCGGCCTCTTTTAATGCCGCCTGAATCAGTGGCACGGTTTTGCGCACGTGGTCGCGCGATGCCAATTCCGGCACCACGCCGCCGTAATCTGCGTGCAGTTTTACCTGGCTATATAATTGATTTGCCAGCAGACCGGACGCATCGTCATAAATCGCGATGCCGGTTTCATCGCAGGACGTTTCAATACCCAGAACTCGCATAGCTTTTATCACCCTCTTCTCGCGGCGCGCAGTGTAGCACAGGCAAATCGTCGTCCAGAGACTTCAGCCTCGAAAAAGTGTTTTTCTGCCGCACAAAGAGTGCGCTATACTCCACGGCCTGAAAAAACCGGCAGCCGCGATGGCAATTGTCCCTGTTGGTTCTAAATTATACATGGTGCTTTACAAGTCAGCCGCGGCTGGAGTAAAATGCTGCACCATTTTGAAATGTGCTGGCGCCGCAGTCAGCAGCAAAAACCGAATTTTATCGAGGTAAGAGTTACATGCCGGTAATTAAAGTACGTGAAAACGAGCCGTTCGACGTAGCACTGCGTCGCTTCAAGCGTTCATGCGAGAAAGCAGGTGTTCTGGCAGAAGTTCGTAGCCGTGAGTTCTACGAAAAGCCTACCACTGAGCGTAAGCGCGCTAAAGCATCAGCAGTTAAGCGTCATGCCAAGAAACTGGCTCGCGAAAACGCACGCCGCACTCGTCTGTACTAATTTCTTGCGGGAGTTCGCTTCCGCCGCGTGAATAACGCAGACAGAGTCAAGTAAAAGGCCGTGCTTTCCGAAAGGAAGCGCGGCTTGTTGTCGTTTATGAGCTGAAAAATCGGGGCTTATGGCTGGACGAATTCCACGCATATTTATCAACGACTTACTTGCCCGCACGGATATCGTGGATATTATCGATGCCCGCGTTAAGCTGAAGAAGCAGGGTAAGAATTACCACGCGTGCTGTCCATTTCATAACGAGAAAACCCCCTCTTTCACCGTTAGCGGCGAAAAACAGTTCTATTACTGTTTTGGTTGTGGTGCCAAAGGCAACGCCATCGATTTCCTGATGAATCACGATCGTCTGGAATTTGTTGAGAGCGTTGAAGAGCTGGCTACACTTCATGGCTTAGAAGTGCCATATGAAGTGGGCAATGGCCCCAGTCAGATGGAACGCCATCAACGTCAAAGTCTTTACCAGTTGCTGGACGGCCTCAACGGCTTCTATCAACAAAGCCTGCGTAATCCGCAAGCGCAATCTGCACAGAACTACCTCGCCACGCGTGGGCTCAGCCAGGAAGTGATTGATCACTTCGCTATCGGCTATGCGCCCGCCGGTTGGGATAATGCATTGAAGCGCTTCGGTCAGCAAAAAGACGATCGCGAATCACTGATGGAAGCCGGCATGTTGGTCAGCAATGACTCAGGCCGCACCTATGATCGCTTCCGCGATCGTGTGATGTTTCCGATTCGCGACAAACGCGGACGCGTTATTGGCTTTGGTGGCCGCGTACTGGGCAACGATACGCCGAAGTATCTGAACTCACCGGAAACACCGATTTTCCATAAAGGCCGCCAGTTGTACGGGCTTTATGAAGCGCAGAAAAATCATCCGCAACCGGCGCGTTTGTTGGTTGTCGAAGGTTATATGGATGTGGTCGCGCTGGCGCAATTTGGCATCGATTATGCGGTTGCGTCATTGGGAACATCGACCACCGCCGAGCATGTGCAGCTGTTGTATCGTTCAACCGACACGGTGATTTGCTGTTACGACGGCGACCGCGCCGGACGTGAAGCCGCATGGCGAACGCTCGAAACCGCATTGCCTTACATGAATGATGGTCGTCAGCTACGCTTTATGTTTTTGCCTGATGGCGAAGACCCCGACACGTTGGTGCGTAAAGAAGGTAAAGAAGCCTTTGAAGCGCGGATGGAGCAGGCAACGCCGCTCTCCGCGTTTTTGTTCGATAGCCTGATGCCGCAAGTGGATTTGAGCACGCGCGACGGTAAGACCAAGCTAGCGACACTGGCGCTGCCGCTGATTAGTCAGATTCCCGGTGAAACGTTGCGCATTTATATGCGTCAAACATTGGGTAACAAACTTGGCATTCTTGACGATAACCAGTTAGACAAGCTGATGCCAAAGCTGGCAGAAAGCGGAGTGTTACCAACGGCACCGCCGTTGAAACGCACAACAATGCGCGTGTTGATCGCTTTATTAGTGCAGAATCCACAATTTGCCACCATCGTGCCTACACTGGATGGTCTTGAGCAGTCGAAAATGGCGGGTTTACCGCTTTTTGTCGAGTTAGTCAGTCGTTGTACAGAGAATCCTGGCCTGACAACCGGACAGCTACTAGAGTTATATCGCGGGACAAATTTTAGCCAGCCCCTTGAAACGCTGGCCACCTGGAACCACATGATAGTGGATGAAGAGGCGGAAGAAGTGTTCCAGGATTCACTGGCAAGCATTTACGATTCCGCGCTCGAACAGCGCCTTGAAGCGCTCATCGCTCGCGAGCGAACAGAAGGCCTCAGCGCCACTGAACGCCGCGAATTCTGGGCATTAAGCCAGGCATTAGCGAAAAAATAAGATTTTTAGCCAATCAGAAGGGCGAGTGCTGTTAAAGCCGCCTTTCTGATTGCCGATTTCGGGCTTCATCGACGCAATAAGCGAAGCCGGGAAATCACAGCACAATAGTAGAGGCGTTAACGTCGCAGTCAGTTTCTGCGCTGCCAGCGCACAGCAAGCGGAGCGTACTTGAAGTACGTGAGCATTGCGAGCACTGCCAGCGCTGAAAATGGCAAGTAAGTTAGCCTCGAAAACAGAATTCAGCGGCTTAAGTGCCGATTAAAGAAGGGCAAAAGCCCTGGCCGCGATGTAGGCAGCGGCAAAAACACAACGCCTTCACTGTTATTGTTGGCTTTCGCCGCCGACCGACACCAATCTAATTAACAGAAGTGTGGATACCGTCTTATGGAGCAAAACCCGCAGTCACAGCTTAAGCTACTTGTCACCCGTGGTAAGGAGCAAGGCTATCTGACCTATGCTGAGGTCAATGACCATCTGCCGGAAGATATCGTCGACTCCGATCAGATCGAAGACATCATCCAGATGATTAACGACATGGGTATTCAGGTTGTTGAAGAAGCGCCTGATGCTGATGATCTGATACTGAATGAAAACAGCTCCGACACTGACGAAGATGCCGCAGAAGCCGCCGCTCAGGTTTTATCCAGTGTTGAATCTGAAATTGGCCGTACCACCGATCCGGTGCGCATGTACATGCGCGAAATGGGTACCGTTGAACTGCTTACGCGCGAAGGCGAAATTGACATCGCTAAGCGTATTGAAGACGGCATCAACCAGGTTCAGTGCTCAGTAGCTGAATACCCAGAAGCCATCACCTATCTGCTCGATCAGTACGATCGTGTAGAAGCGGGCGATGCTCGTCTCTCAGATTTGATCATCGGCTTCATCGATCCGAACGCAGAAGAAGACATCGCGCCGACCGCGACCAACGTCGGTTCTGAGTTGTCGCAGGAAGATCGTGATGACGACGAAGAAGAAGATGAAGACGACGACGACAGCTCTGATGACGATAACTCTATCGATCCAGAACTGGCACGCGAGAAGTTTGGTGATCTGCGTACGCAGTACGAAACCACGCGCACCGTCATCAAAGCCAAAGGCCGCAGCCACGCAGACGCCGTTGCTGAAATTCAAAATCTGTCTGAAGTGTTCAAACAGTTCCGCCTGGTACCGAAGCAATTCGATTACTTGGTGAACAGTATGCGTGTCATGATGGATCGCGTTCGTACGCAAGAACGCCTGATCATGAAGCTGTGTATTGAGCTGTGCAAAATGCCGAAGAAAAACTTCATCACGCTGTTTACCGGTAATGAAACCAATCCAAGCTGGTTCAAAGCTGCATTGGCCATGAACAAACCGTGGTCAGAAAAACTGCTGGAAGTTGAAGAAGATGTAAACCGTTCGCTGTTCAAATTGCAGCAGATCGAAGAAGAAACCGGCTTGACCATCGAGCAGGTTAAAGACATCAACCGTCGTATGTCGATCGGCGAAGCGAAAGCGCGTCGTGCGAAGAAAGAGATGGTTGAAGCAAACTTACGTCTGGTTATTTCGATCGCCAAGAAATACACCAACCGTGGTCTGCAATTCCTTGATCTGATTCAGGAAGGTAACATCGGCCTGATGAAAGCGGTTGATAAGTTTGAATACCGTCGTGGTTATAAGTTCTCAACTTATGCGACATGGTGGATTCGTCAGGCGATCACCCGTTCTATCGCTGACCAGGCGCGTACCATCCGTATTCCGGTGCATATGATTGAGACTATTAACAAACTCAACCGTATTTCACGCCAGATGCTGCAAGAGATGGGCCGCGAGCCGACGCCAGAAGAGCTGGCTGAACGCATGCTGATGCCAGAAGATAAGATTCGCAAAGTACTGAAAATCGCTAAAGAGCCGATCTCTATGGAGACGCCGATTGGTGATGATGAAGATTCGCATCTGGGCGATTTTATCGAAGACACCACGCTGGAGCTGCCGCTGGATTCCGCTACTTCGGAAAGCCTGCGTTCAGCCACCCACGATGTGTTGGCTGGTTTAACGGCGCGTGAAGCAAAAGTTCTGCGTATGCGTTTCGGTATCGATATGAATACCGACCACACGTTGGAAGAGGTCGGCAAACAGTTTGACGTAACGCGTGAGCGTATTCGTCAGATCGAAGCCAAGGCGCTGCGTAAGCTGCGTCACCCAAGCCGTTCTGAAGTGCTGCGTAGCTTCCTCGACGATTAATCGTTGTTGAGACGAAAAACCCCGGCTAGCCGGGGTTTTTTATTGCCATTAATAAGGTGTTAATCCTTTTTCCAACATCATCTTGCGCGCTTTGTCACTTTGCAGATACTTCACAAACTGCGCCGCCTCACGCTTTTGCTGTGTGTCACGCGTGATCACCGCGCCATATAACGTATCCTGCTGCACCGCCTGCGGAATCAGCCCAACAATGGTAATTCCCTTAACTGCTTTAAGTTCACTGTTCTGCTGAAAACCAATTTCCGCTTTGCCCTGCGCGACCGCTTCGCCGACCGGCGTTGCCGGAATTACCGCGACTTTCTGAGCAGTTTTAGGTCCTAATTCCAGTTTATCCAGCATCTTGCTTTGTATATATTTACCGCTCGCACTATCAGACACCGCAATGCTCGAAGCTTCGGTCAGCACCTGTTTAAACTTTGCCACCGTGCTAATGTCCATCGGCGCCATGCCCTGCTTCACCGCCATCGCAATGTAGGAGTGTGCTAATACCTGATGACTTGAGCTATCTACCCAATTTGCCTGCTCAAGCGGTTTGATCGCGTAATCGACCATCACTAAAACATCAGCATTATCATGACGTTTGAGCCGATTAGGGATAGCTTGTGGCGTATCGCCCATTGATGGTGCAGCTTCCAGCTGAATGTTATTGCCGGTTTGCTGCTGATAATCCTGCTTTAAACTCTCAATTACTGGATACATGCCGCCGGAACTGAATACCTTCAACGTCGCGGCCTGCGCACTGCTTTGTGTTGCCAGCAACAATGCTGTCAGCGCAATAATACCTTTCATCTTCCCTCACCTTTTTCTGCCATAAAGGATTGGGTTTAGTCAGTCACGCCATGTTAAACAACGTTTAGCTCGCACTTAGCGGATCGAGCTCACACGTTTTTCTGTAACCAATCATGCAATTGCCGATAAGAAGCCGCCATTTCATCCAACGTCGCCCTGTTCAAGCCGCTGGGATTGGGCAGCACCCACAAGCTTGTTTCACCCAGCGTTTGCGGCTGCTCGCCCCACTCGACTTTGCGCTGTCGGAATGCTTTTTGAAACGCATCCTTGCCCAACACCGCCAACGCACGCGGCCGATAATGCAAAATCTTGTTCTGCAAACGAGAACCGCCATCACGCAGTTCATCACCTGCCAATTCATTGGCTTGCACCGTTGGACGCTCCACCAGCATCGTGATGCCGCATCCCGTTTCCAATAGTCGCTGCTCCTGTTCCGGCTTCAACAAATCTTGGGTGAATCCAGCCTGATAGATCACTTTCCAGAAGCGGTTGCCGGGATGCGCAAAGTGAAATCCGGTGTGTGCTGATGACTTTCCTGGATTGATGCCGCAAAACAGCACCTGTAAATCGGGCGCAATGATGTCGCGAATATCGTGCTCGCTCATATCGTATCCAAACCCGCGCGTTGCTTTACCGAACGGCGACTGCTCGCTAACATCTGGCGGGCTTCTTCGGCATCAGGACACGCGCGCGCCAACGAAACGGCACCCACCATTTCCGCCAGCATCATGGTTGCGGCTTCATCCGCCTGCGGGTGATGCAATTCATGCAAAGTCTGGACTAAACGTTGTCGCAAAAGCTCCCTGCGCTGGGAAAACAGCGCTCGCGTTTCAACCGGCAAATGCGCCATTTCACTCACTAATGCTGGCAGCGGACAACCTTCACCCGGCGTGTTGCAATGCTGCTCTGAAAGATAGTGATCGATGAGCTGATTCAGCCGCTCAGCCGGATCCTCCAGCGCCGTGATATCCGCAAAACGTCGTGCTGAATCGGTAAACATCTCGGCGATCACCGCTTGCACCAACTCCTCACGCGAAGCGAAATGCGCATAAAAGCCGCCGTGCGTTAATCCTGCTCTTTTCATTAGCGCTGCGACGCCAATACCTTCGGTGCCGCTTTCTCGCATCACCACTGAGGCTTCATCCAGAATGCGCTGCCTTGTACGCGCTTTATGACTCAGCTTTTCCATCAATACCTATCCATCAATCGCTAATGGCAATCAGTGTAATTATTACGATCATCATATTCCAGCTTGACGACAAATATTATGATCGTCATATTAAACCATGTAAATATGACAACCATCATTTATAAGGAATCACTCATGTCACAGCAACTGGCTTTGATCACCGGCGCTTCAAGCGGTATCGGCGCGACGTATGCGAAACAACTCGCAGCACGTGGAAGCAATCTCATTCTGGTGGCGCGTGATGCCGCTAGATTGGACGCTCTGGCGCAATCTCTAAGTAAAGAATTCAGCATTGACGTTGCGGTTCTGGCTGCCGATCTAACCCATCCTGAAGGATTGCACAAGGTCGACAAGGAACTGCGCGAAAACCAGCAAATTACGTGGCTGGTAAACAATGCAGGCATGGTGGTTGATGGCGAATTCGTTGACGGTGACATTGCGAATATCCAAACCATGCTGACCTTGAATATCGTTGCACTGACACTGTTGGCTCATACCGCAGCACAACAATTCCGAGCTCGACGTTCAGGAACAATTGTGAATATTGCATCGGTACTAGCGCTGGTCAGCGAGTCGGCAAATGGCGCCTATAACGCCAGTAAATCTTACGTGTTGTCTTTATCGCGCAATATGCAACGGGAACTGGCAGACAGCGGTGTTCGCGTACAGGCAGTACTGCCGGGTTTAACCCGCACGGAGATCTTCGAACGCGCAGGAAAATCCATCAATGACCTTCCCGTCGAAAAGCTGATGGAAGTGGACGATTTAGTCGCCGCAGCGCTGAGCGGGCTTGATGCTGGCGAGTTGGTAACGATTCCATCCGTGGAAGATATGCAGCTGTGGCAAGCTTATGAAAACGCACGCATCGCAATACTGCCATTCATCTCACTCAACAAGCCTGCATCGCGCTACTCACAGAACCTTCGTCTTGAATGAGCCTGGTCTCAAAAAACGGCGATGATTGTATGCTTCTTGCACGTTAAAGCAGCGGATAAGGGATTTTTCTTTTTGAGATCAAAGAGTCAGCGATTGATGTAATTTTCACCATCCAAATGGCGAACTCTGGATCACCCCAACAAGATACTCTATAATCCCCGCTCCGCTGGCCCCTTAGCTCAGTGGTTAGAGCAGGCGACTCATAATCGCTTGGTCGCTGGTTCAAACCCAGCAGGGGCCACCAAATTTATCAATAAGTTAGCATCACCTCTGCACCACTCAAAAATATCCGGGGATACCTCGGGGATACTCCAAAATACTCATCTTTTCGCTTGAACCCTACTTTCCGATTGAGAGTTGGCTGTCGATGACCGTGAAAAAAATTTAAAATCGGTCAAATTCATTGCATTCATCACCCTTGCTACCTGAACCGCTTCGCAATGAGCTAAGTGGATCAAGCCCAAGCATTGAGCCTGCGCGAACGAGTTGATTGAATGCTATGTTTCTCGCTGTGAAAACGGGATTAGTTTTAGCGCCTCCGCTTCCACCTTCACTTGCAAGCCCACGACTGGCTTTCATACCTATCGCATTCTCAGTAATGGAAGCATCTGCCTCAACGATGTAATGCCATGCGTTGCAGTAGAGAATCAGCATCAGATGGTGCTCATTATCCAACACCCCGCGTTCAGAAAGAATTTTGGCGTGTTTTTTCCACACATCTACTGCAACCGGACTTAATAGCCCTGCCGGTGGTTGAAGTTGTACGCTGCGCTTAGTGGCTATTGGAACCACGTTCTTCTTGCGGCCTGCCCCACTAGCTCGAGTAGCCATACGCTCCCCCATTAATATGTTATCGCGCTGGAAGGTTAAAGATGCAGAAATGGATTGTATGTAGCTTCCTTCGTTTTCAATGGAGACCTGAGCGAACTTAGAGGGTCTAGCCCTAGTAATGAGCCAGCTCGGACGAATTGGTTGAAGGCAATGTTTCTTGCAGTGAAAACAGGATTAGTCTTCTCCCCACCTGAGATACCCTCACTAGCAAGCACGTTACTACTACCAATGCTGCTCGCCTTTTTAGTGAGGGATTCGTCAGCCTGCACGATGTAATGCCATGCATTGCAGTAGAGAATTAGGATGGGATGGTGTGAGGGATCTAATCTGCCGCATTCGGAAAGGATTTTAGCCTGCTTATTCCACATATCCTCTGCAACCGAACTCAGTAATTCGGAGGGAGCTTGGATTGGTTCAATCTGCTTATTACTAATCTGAACAACGTTTTTCTTGCGACCGGCTCCACTTGCTCGAGTAGACATAAGGCCTCCAGTTGATAGATGCAACTTTAGAATTGATCACAATTGATAGGATAAAGCTAGCAGAAAATTTGATCCTTATTTCGAATGCGTAAAAATACGAGCGGGCGGGCAGTCCTAGATCGAGGAAGCATGAAACTTTCACTCCCCCCTATCTAAAATAACTTTCTACTTATTATTCAAAGCGAACTCTGGTTTGTACGATTACTTTTTCCGTATCCTGCTTTCTCTAAATATTTTCGATGCAACGCTGAAACTCTATTCAAATTTAAGTTCAAAAGAAATAATTCAACAGTTTTGTCGCGATCTGCGTTATAAAATCTCGCAATTTCAAGCGCAGTGGATCTGTTTATACCATATGACATTATTTCCAAGACAACTGGATTATAACTTCCCATTTCAAGCATTGATGGTAAGTTTAATATATATGCGTATTTTTCTTTCTCTTCTTCATTAAGGAAAGAAGACAACACATTTGACCAAATTGTTAGATACTTGACTAAAATAAAGTTTAAATTTGTTGTTATATGTGCTGTTACAAAGTTCGCAACAGAGTCAACTTTACTATCATTAATACTCTTACCTTTTTGCTCAAGCTGCCTCTTTAACACATCATCAATAAAGAATCGGTATGGTTTCCCTTGCATCCATTTATTCGAATCCAATACAAGTCGACTAATAGAAACAAAATATTTTAACTTTTTAAATTTTCCTTCATCTTTGCCATTCACTTCATCTTCAATACCAAAAATCTTATCTAACCTCACGACAATACTTTTATACTGATTATAATAGTTCATTTCTGAAAATTCAGCATACTCACTTTTTAAACCATCTTTGCTTGCTGGATATTTATCTATCAACCATTTATCAACTCCATCTTTAATCATTATTTCATACAATTCATTCTGCTCTAGAGGGTCAACAAATTGATTCATGCTTAATAAAGCTGTAGGTATAGTAAGTTTGTTTTTACTTTTTTCAAGCACAGATTTCACTTCAATTATTTCATTCTCACCCAGCGACGAGCCTTTCATTATTTTTGAAAAGTGTTTTATATCAACAAAGTATTGACTTCTCAGATAAGACACTAAAGTTACAACGTCTAGATTAACACCGGAATTAATCAATTCTTTCCTTTTTATATTGATACTCCCGATTACTTCTAACTTAGCTTCATCAAGTTTCTTTAAAACTGATGATTTTATTTCTTTTTTTTCGACATTTAATATTTTATCCTCACCCCATTCTTCACCTGCAACATCTATACAGAAAATCTCCCCATAAAGTGAGGTGCTTATCCTACCAGCCCGACCTATCAAATTTAAAAATTCAAATTGAGACATTTCGTACTCACCAATTTTAGGTGAAAGTATCACTATTCGGTCCGCAGGTAAGTTCACCCCTTGTAAAAGGGTGGATGTACATACTATATTTCTTATTACTCCCTCACTATATAAGTCTTCAATTTCCATTCTGGCAATATCAAGTAGACCACCATGATGGAAAGCCACTCCTTTAGACAACATCCTTTTTAATGAATAGGAAGGATGGATTTCTTTAGATAAAAATTCAGATAGATCTTCGACTCTTTCGTCTTCAACTCCGTCAAAGACACCTTCCTCTTCAGATATCTTTATAGCCCATCTTTCAGCATTGTTTTTCCTTGGAGCATATACTATGTTTTGCTCATTTTTACTAAAAAGTGAGACTATATATGAAAGTGCATTTCCTTTAGAGCTGGTTAGTTTTGAATATAATGCCTTACCAATATTGAATTCACTTGATAGATTACTTCCTGTTGGGCTCATTATTTTAAAGTCAACCAGCTTACTCCTTGGCTTTATCGTTATAGAGGCTTTCAATTGCAAAACAGGAGTAGAAGATGTTTTATGCTCAATGACTTTTATATCAGTGATCTTTTCAAGAGATTCTTTAATATTTTCTATATATGGCCCAGCCATCACAAATTGAGTGGTGTTCCATTTTTCGGTCATTCTATAAAGGATATTTTCATAAATATTCCCTCTATGGCCGAATTCAACGTTCTGGACTTCATCAAAGAATACAAGCTTAGGTTCCGAGGATTTTTTTTCCATTAATAATTTAAGACAACGCTCCGGTGTTAAAACATATATCACTTTATCATGAACATCGCTGACATCTCTAAAAGTCGTCATCACAGTAGCCCTGTTAATGAGCGACTTCGATAACTCATTACTCACTTGGTTTATCAGAGCTTTAGAAGGTACAATATAAATAAACTCCCCCTCAGAGAAAGAGACTATTTTTTCGAGAATAAATCTTTTGATGACGAAAGACTTTCCTGACGAAGTGGGCGCGGATATAGCCACATTGCTCCCAGCTTCTAAGTCTGACCATAATCTTTTTTGAAACTCAGTAAAATATAAAATGGTTCCATCCGTGAACGTTTTTTCTAATCCTATTCGTCTTTTCACTACTTCGAGATTTAATAAAGAACCAAAATCACCATCATACTTCCCATCTTTGAGTATGCCAGGAAGATGCTGAGAAGAAACTATATTTCCAGCTCTAGACTGCAATACATAACATGTTCGTTTATAAACTTCATTATCTACATCGTAGAGATAAAGCAAACTTCCAAATGCACTAGCTATATTTTTTTGCTCATCATCACCCAATGCTGCAATTGAAGCTAGCCAAGTGGCTTTTTTTATCTTATCCGTTGTCAAAGATTCAGAAACGTACTCTTCACCTCTATTCCTTTTAAACAAAGTAAAAAGAAGCTCATCAAACACTTTAATAAAATCTTCATGTGAAGAAACTTGATAACGTTCATCCATGTTATTTTCTCATCATTTTAAATTATTAATAGTTTATAGTTTTCCAATGCCACTCTTTACTAAGGTTGAGAATCTTTTTTTGATACAGCTCTCTTCTTCACGGCCTTTGGTGGTGTTTTCTTTTCTTTAGTCTTAGGAGGTTCTTTATAATCGATCCCATGAATTGATTTATATAAAGCCTTTTTGAAATTTGAAACACTTTTCATTGGAAGTAGAAAGAAGTCTAAAAAATAGCCTCTTAACTCAGGGTATTTATTATATTTATCTGAGATAATTGAGCATATTTCATTTCTTTTACCTTCTAACCAATCATTATATAAGCTTTCAGCTTCTTTTTTGTTGCTTGCTAAGGACTCAATCTCCGAGAGATATTCATCTTCGAAAACAATTAGCACAGGATGATTCTTTAAGCACTCTTTATAAATTTCACTACCTGGAGTAAAAGCTTCATACATCAAGTCCAACAATTCAGCATTATATATTTTTGCAATATTGGACCTTGCAATAAACATCTCATGACTAAGTGCAGACCCTGAATAACTGCTATTAAATCTATTTATAGAATCAAATGCACTCTCCAGTGCACTTGAGAAGTTTTGATATATTTTTGACTCGCCTATAAGAATTGAAAGACTATCATTATACCGACCAAAAAATATCCCATCACCGCCTTTAACTTGATCATTCACATTGGTTAATGATGTTATTTTATGTGTTATCATTGGCGTATTAAGCACACTCTCTGAGAGAGCATATAACATAAGCTCGCCATATTTCCCGTCAACGATCGGATTGGTGTCACCAAAAAACTCAGCTGCTTTTCTAAAAGGTTTAACACCCTTGTCATGCATTTCTTTTAGCTGATTTGAGTCAAACACGTATTCTTCGATCGAATCAGCTATTCTCTCTGCAAGATCATTTATTTCTTGTTGTAATCCTGAAAACGGAACAGAGTAAAATCTGGCTACTATTTTTCTCTCTCTATTCTCTGGATGAATCGTTAAGCACGTTTTAATCCAAGAATGGTCAGCTTCGATCAAACTACCCCAGTCTACCCCCAAAAGCTTAGTAACACCGTCCATAGGAAAACTCGCAATTAAGTAAATTATCTAATATTTACCTAATTCAAGAATTACTACAACTGTTTATAAAACAATGTTTTTTTGTACAGTTCTATTCATATAATTCATAACTCAAATGTCTTCTTTTTTAAAAATTTGATCATGAACACGGATAAGCCCCGATACCCTAGAATTACTTACAATAAATAATAGGATTTCACGTAAGCCAGAATGAAGTCATCTCAACAAAAACAAAGGCTCATCAGTCTTAGCCGGATGCTGAGGTAAGACTTGCGTTGCACTTTCTGCGTCATAGGCAGAGAACGATGAAGGCATACAGTTATTGTCAGAACTCCAAGAGGACGCATTCGCGTCCTGAACGTCAACCTCCAAACCAACACCCTGCTTTGGCACCAGTTTCCACTGACTTACACGAGTGAGGATGTGGGAATCACCACCAACGGTTAAAGTCTGTAACCCCTTTAGACGCACAACCTCTTCACGGTATTCATTCAGGTAATCATCAGGCTGATACCAAGGCCGTACCACCAGCTCATCACGATGCACAAACGGGCCACCTTGCGCTTTGATGTAGCCCGCCCAATCGCCTGCATCAGCCGCATCATGTGCCTTAGCAAATTCCGGGCTGATGCGTTGAGCGGCGGCACTATCTGCCATGCGCCGTAGCTCACGATAAACAGTAACCGGCGCACCACCGATAAACTGGAACTGCCGTATGTGCCAAAGCGATGCCCATGCCGAAACCGCTGATGCTGTGTCCTTCAACGGTTTCCCGCTTTCATCGTCCAGCTCTTCATCAAGAGCATAGCCATCAATGTTTTTGGCGATGTATTTAGCGATGTAGCCCGTTGCACTTCCTTTGCTTGGATCAATGTTCTCAGCATGAAAGCGAGCCTTGCGAGCTTTGTCCGTTACTAACTCCTCGGCGTGCTCCTGATATGCGTATTCACGCATGATCATGCGCAAGCGTTCTACATCTGTTGGCAGCATGAACAGCAGCAAGTGCCAATGCGGCGTTGCATCGTGATGAGGTTCAGCAACGCGAATGCCGAAAACACGGATTTTTTCGCGCTGTAGTTTGGCGCGAATCTTCTGCCAAAGCTTGCAGAGATAAAGCTGAGTTTCAGTGGGGCTAGGCCCGATCCATTTGGGATTAAAATGCCCGGTATTGATGGTAGCGTGGTAACAAGATGGAGCCGTCAGTGTGCAGAACAGGCCAACATAGCCCATCTCATTACTGATATTTTCAAAGCCACGGATTCGCGTCATCAGTTCGCAACGACGAATGGCTGGATTGGCAACACTGCTTTCGTAAGCATCAATCAGATTGATGCGGTTGCCCTCCTCGTCTTCCAGCTCCATGCGTTCGAGGTAGTCGCGCTCGCGCCGTTTTTTTTCATGCCAATCAGACACTGCCATGCTGCTGGCGTAGGCATTATGTTTTTTGCTGACGGTGCCGAGTGCGATTTGCAAATGCTCTTGCCAGGATTCCGCGATGTGGCGTAAACGCCCATTCCACCATTTAGGTGAGAGCATGTGCAGGATCGAGGACTCGACTTCACTGAATTCGAAGCGTTTTTGAGTGACCAGATCCCACTTGCACGGGGTCTCTTTTAACTCCAGTGTAATAGCCGCCACAGCCATGTAGCTCTGATATAACCGTTCATATTCTGAGCAAGCTGAGCGAGCGCTTAGCCCCATCACCTCATTCAAAAAACATGCGATGCCATTAGCAAGCCGTTCAATATCCGCACGGCTCATCTCATGAAGACGATTAAAACGGCGCTTCAGATCCACCAATCGCCCCAGCAAACGTGCAGCAGCCGTTGCACTCTGAGCGATGGTAGAAAACTGCATACGAACTGCTTCGCTGACGTCATCTAAGCGATAACGCATATTCACGCTTTCAATACGTGGCAACAGACTTTTTTTGACGTTATCGGCTAAGTAAGCAGCAGCGCTGGCAATACCTTGCGCGCTTTCTCGCGCAGAAAGGCGGCGTTCGATTTCAGTGCGAACAAATTTTGGCAGCTTGCCAAGAATCTCACGCTTCTGAGCTGCGAACGTATTTCGTGCCACAGCATCTAGAACGAGCTGATGGTTACGGCGATAGATCTCAGCATACGTTGGATATGGGCTGGCGATTGCCTTACGCGGATAATTCCACGGGTATGCATACGTCTTAATGCACACACCTTCGCTACCTTTTTCGGAAGTGATTGCATGCACTAGGTTATTGACATCCAAGCCTTTGTGATTCGGCTTGATATATACATTCCGCATCGTTGTGATCCTATTTTTGGGCAAAGGGAAACCCGGCGGTTTCACGCCATAATTTTGTTAAATCTGTTACTCGTTAATAAATTGGTCAGCGGTCGGGAAACTCGGAGGCATGGCTTTTCCCAGCTTCGATAATTCGTTCATTGCCTGAATCAGCAGCAACCGCTGTTTCTGGGTGAAGCACTCAAACGGCAAACCAATTTCAGAGGTCTTAAAAGCGCCAGGTACTCGCTTATTTGCTTGGCTCATAACCGTTGACTGAAAATAAGCATCATGGCTGTTGAAATAACGCATTGAGTAGTTTGCGTTGCTTTTGATCTGATGGCGGCAAGTCTTCTGGAACTCATCCTGATCCATCGCCCTTACTCCCAACAGGTGGCGGTGCACCGGGCTACCCCACGGATCAGCCAGAATATTAGAGTGTTTATTAGCAATGCGACTGCTCATGCATCCTCCTAACCTGATTAGCTTGGTTGATCGGTTCGTGAGAGCCTTTAGAAAGGCTGGCGAACAGAGTCCAGGAAGGCATCGAGATCGGACTGACGGTAGATGGTTTTTTTCTTGCCGACTTTGTAGAAGGGGATTTTGACGCGGCCCGAACTGTGCCAGTTGGCAAGGGTGCGGGTGGCAACGCCGAGATACTCAGCGGCTTCAGGGCGGGTGAACTTACGTTCGTTGAGAGTGATAGGTTTCATTGATGCACCTTAGTGGACATTAACTACAGTAACGCCACTATGGTGTATATTTTTTCAGCTAGGTAGAGATCACAGCATGCTATGATCCCTGATCTTCAATATCACTTGGAATTACCAAATTAAAGGTAAGGCTCCTGTCTGTTCTATATTCAATCGGCCTCAAATTCTCGTTTTTGATCCACCTTTTGATGCTGATATCACTAATCTTATGTGGCCCGAATTTTTTCTTTATCTTAACAATCATCTGCCCTTGAGATGCATGCGGATATTTTCCCCATGTTGCTATAATAATTTTAACAACAACATCATGTAATGGATGTCTAGGCTCACTAGCTTTTACACTTCTGCGCGACTTAGCTCGCTTATCTAATTCATTTTCAACAACTTGAGGAAAATCAGATAGCAGTATTTTCATTCTTGCAGTAACTTCAGCTAGTCGTAATGCCATAACTTGATGCCCCAAAAGGCTAAAAAAAAATTTTGCATGAAACAATGTCTTTTCATGTTCACTAGTATTTTCAGGGTATGTGAACTCATCTGAAAAATCTGCCAATTTTTCCAACAGCTCTTTTTCATTTTCTACAATACTAATAGGTCCCTTCATTCTGAAATTATTGAGCTTGCCGAGTTTTTCGTAATCATCGCTAAGTGTTGAAAAGAAAGGTTCAATCAAATACGCATACTCATTTTCGCTCATTAACCATCTCCTCATTTTCAGGATTAAGTATTGAAAAAAGTAATTCACGCTTCTCACCTTCGCTCATTCTGCTTAAAGCTGATATGAGTCGATTATCCAGCCCACCAGCCTTCTCAACCAGCCCTGCATGCTCCAAGATCGTCTGCTCAATCTTCTTCGCTGGCTCTTGCAGTTCATCAGCGGAGAAATGCAGATAACCCTGCGTTACATCAGCGCTACGCAATGTGCGGTGGTTCATCAGCCGTTTGAGGATGTACGAGCCAACCCCGGTTAACTCAGCAACGCTACCAAAGGTGCGGCGGGCATCATGGCAGGTGAATTCGATGGGATGTTCGGTGCCATCTTTACCCGTTTCAGCCGTGATCAGGTTGATGATCCGGCGTGGTTCTTGAATCATCCCGCCCTTGGCTCCTGCGAATACATAGCGCTCATTGCCTTTGCGCTGCTTCTTGCGGCGGTCAAAAATCTGGTAGAGCGTATTGGTTATGGGTAGCTCAAGCGGATCACCGTTCTTAGTCTCATCGATCCAGAAATAGCGACCGCTAAGATTGACGCGCGACCACTCCAAACCGAAGACTTCTGAACGACGTAAGCCTGTAAACAGAGCCACATCCAGCGCATCGCAGACCGCAACAGCAAAAACGTCTTTGATAGAAAGCGAATACTGTCGAACTACATCGACGGAAGAGAGCCAGCGGGCAAGCTCGTTGTTACGAATGCGGCTAGTGCGGCGATGGGTGCCATGCCATTTGCGCTTGCTGCTCAGCACCATTGTGGGCGGATCAGGCAATAAGCATTTGCCCTCAGCATCGCGGTAGTGATCGTGTGAATAGCGATAAACAGCACGCAGCGCTCGCGCCCATAAATCAGCCTGGGCTTTGCTTCCGCTTGCTACGCGAGAACGACTTGGTGTGTCTCCAAACCAAACACTTCCTTCTGTTATCGCTTTATGGCGAGTTTCAACTCGAGTCCTATCGATTGAAGCCAACGGCTTACCGAACCAGTCCTTTGAGAAGTTTTGGAGAATGGATTTGTATTGCTTCGCCGTAGTGGCTTTCAGCCGATCACCACGGGATTTGATGTATTGCTCGAATGCTTCAGATAGCGTTACGACCGCTCTTGCGCTTTCTCGTCGCCCTTCGTTTGGATTTTTGCGCGTAGAGGCAACTTCACCGATGGCATGTGATGCCAGGTCGCGGGCTTGATCAACAGTTAGGTCGGGAAACTTACCAAGGGTTACCCGGAAGAATTTACCGTCACGCTTTCGGGTAACGCAGAAGCTTTTAGCACCCGCAGCCGTAACACGCAGGCGAAGACCATTAACAACGCTATCGGCATACTCTTCGCGCTTACCTTCTGGAGCGGGCAATAACTGCCCAATTGCGGCTTTGGTAAATCTAAAAGTCTTCACGTCGTTACCTGAAAAATTGCTCTGTGGGGATACTCTGGGGATTCCGGGATACCCCGGGGATTCCGTAAATAGGTCATTTTAGGTAAGTATAGTGATATACCAACACCCGTCAAACCCCCGCCATTACTGACTTTTCCATAAACGTGACACATAGGTAATTATTGGATCTGAAACTCATAATCGCTTGGTCGCTGGTTCAAACCCAGCAGGGGCCACCAAATTTAGTGATTGAATTCATAAAATTAAGCCACCCATCTCATAGGTGGCTTTTTTGTTTAGGCGATAAAGTGGCGATGAAATGTCGCACCAGCCGCTACTACATTCACTCGCGTTCCATTTCGCTTACCTGCCAGCGCACTGAACTCACTCCTTTCTCCAGGCTAATGCGGCTGACCAGGCTTTCAAGCTGATCGGTCAAGGTTGGGTTGCCAATCACTTCGGCGTTCACTTCCATGCGATGCGGCGGATTCATGTCTTCACTGTGCAGTGATTGCAGGCGCAGGCCGCTGCTGCCCAAGGTGTGCAACATCAAGCTGCGTACTTGTACTTCATCTTGCGCGAGGCAGATGATTTGTACTTTGTAATGTTGAACCACTTCCGCTGGTGAGACGATGGTTTGGCGATTGATGCCAAGCGCCAGTTCGCGCAGCAGAATGTTGGCGCACAGAATAACCATGCAGCCAATCGCTGCCTCCAGCAGTAATCCCATGCTGCACAACACGCCAATCGCAGCAGTGCACCACAGCGTTGCGGCTGTGTTTAATCCACGGATATTGAGACCATCACGCATGATCACGCCACCGCCGAGAAATCCGATACCGGAAACAACATAAGCTGCTACGCGTGAGGCATCGGCCGCTATGCCTGGCACACTTTGCGTCATCAGAACAAAAAGACAAGCGCCTGTGCTCACCAGCGCATTAGTGCGAAGTCCCGTCATGCGTTGGCGGAGTTGACGTTCACAACCAATCAGCGCGCCCAAAACCAGCGCGACAGTGACGCGCAGTAAGAAAATTTTCCAATCCATAATAAAATCCTCAATCCGCAGAGCTAAATATGCGGAAAAACGAGTTAAATAAATGGATTACAGACAGTGCCAATACCGCCACTCATTGGCAGCATTTCGCTAAAGCAAAGGGGGAAATTCTGGAGGGAAATCCACCGTCTTAACGTGCAGCTAAGACAGCGTGTAGGCTATCTTACCGCGAGGTCCTGCTGTAATCGTTCGGGACTTGTGTCCAATTTTTGATCCTCTTGAGTAAAATTCGCCGCGATTCTAAAACTTTTGCCGCGGTTTAACCAACCACAAAATTCATTTCGTTTAAGCTGGGTTCAGCACATAGAAAAACCCGCCGAAGCGGGTTTTAATCAACGCCCTGTCGTCAACCAACGACTAAACGTTCCTGAGTTAGCGTAGCCGCTAATGATGGCGGCGTAGCTATCGAAGCGGTTGGTCACTTCACTGACCTGGTTGTTGTACAAATCGCTTTCCGCGCTCAGCACATCCAGTAATGAACGGCGTCCTAAGTGATACCACTGATCGAAGAAATCTTTGCGAATACGATCAGATTCCACAATCAGACTCTTATACAGCACCGCACGTTCCGCTGTTGAATGCGCATTCTGGCTGGCTGCACGTACGCGATTCTCTAAATCACGGCGCTGCTCTTGCACCTGCTGACGGCTGGCTTCTGCACGCTTTATTGCAGCTATTTCTTGGGCATTGGTTGAACCGCCGCGGAATAATCCCCAACTGACGTTCAAGCCGGTTTGCCATGCTTGCTGTCGCCCGAGTTGATCTTCTCGTGTGTTTTTATTCACCGTCCAGTTGAGTTTTGGCAAACCAGAAGCCTTGATAGCTTCCGCTTCCTTGAAGGCTGCGCGTTCTTCTGCGCTGGCACGCAAGATCAGCGGGTGCACGTCCAGGCTGGTTAACTGGTGATCAAGATTGCCAAAAGATAATGCCCATTTATCGCTGGCAGGCAATGTAACACGGCTATCGCCCATCAAACGATTGAGGGTAATTTCCACATCACGTGCGCGAGATTCCGCATTTTCCAGGTAGCTTTGTGCTTGCAACAAGCGCCCCTTTGCCTGGGTCAATTCGCTGCGACGCCCAGTATCCGATTGCACAATGCCGCTCAGCATTTTGGTCAACTGCGCCATACGCGCTAAATATTGTTTGCTTATATCAATCACATGCTGCTGCTTATTCCATTCGATCAAAGCATTACTGACCTGCATCGCCAGATCTTCACGCTGCGCCTGGACTGATTGCTGTGCTGAAGTGACTCGCTCTTCACGGCTCTCAATGGTGCGGCTGGTTTGACCAAAATCGATCAGGTTAGTGGCAACAGAAATGCCTAATGATGGTGTATTACCCTGATATTCATAATTTTTTGTTCCCTTTCCAAACTCTTTAGTCGCTGAAGATGCGCTGACATCAACCTGCGGCCAGCGTTGCCCTTTGGCTTCATCAACGCTCGCTTCCGCTGCATCGCCCTGCGCAATGTAGGATTTCAGCGCCGGGCTAATCCGCCAGGTGATGTGTGCCGCCGTGAGTAACTTTTGGCGAATTTCACTTTCTGCGACGGTTTCATTCACCGTACCGCTCAATGTCACCGGCGAACTTTTAACGGCTTCTTCGGCCGCTAGCGGGCTGGCGTAATTGAAATTAGGCTCTTCACTCGGTGCTGGTGCAGAAATCACCGTTTGTGTCGGAGATGGCTGATTAACACGCTGTACGGGATTAAACGGCTGAGGCGCTGGACGTCGCTGCTCCTCAGTCAGGAACCCGCCACCTTGCACCTCGGCAGGTTGAATTGGCCGCGGATTAGCAGGAGCCACTTGCTCCACCAGCGGGTTGCGTGGCGGAGCGGCAGTAACCGGGGCTGGTGCAGGCACAGAAGGCTGAGCAAACACTGGCGCTGGTCGTTCAGCATAAATCGGCTGCTGCGCCGGTGCTGAAACCACCGGGCGGGCAATCGTTGGAGCGGATTGAATACGCGTCGGCGCAACGGGCACTGAAGCTGGAGGCACCGGACGCTGGCCGCTCATCTCAGCAAACATCATCAATTCATTGGTCGAATTTGCCATTACGCTGATTGCCGGAGCCATCACCACCGCGACACAAACGGCGAGCGCAGAGAGTCGACGCGCCTGTGTGTGGCGCACCTTGTTATTATTTTTCATGATTATTAACGCTCGCGGAATGCTTCTTTGGCTTTCAGGACCGGCTTCAGCAGGTAATCGAGAATGGTTTTTTCACCCGTGCGCACTTCAACGGTAGCGATCATGCCGGGAATAATCGGCAGATCTTTATTACCCGCATGTAGCGTGCTTTTATCGGTCAGGATCAGCACGCGATAGTAGGTATCATCCGGGCGCCCACTGGCCGCTTTCTGATCGTCTTTCAAGGTATCCGGACTGATGTACTCAACATGTCCATCAAGGCCACCGTAAATCGCAAAATCATAGGCAGTGATCTTAACCTTGGCGGGTAAACCAGGCCGCAAGAACGCCACATCGGAAGGACGGATCTTGCCTTCCACCAGCAGTTGTTCTTCCAGCGGCACAATCTCCAGAATGTGTTCGCCCGGCTGGATAACGCCGCCAATGGTGTTAACGCGTACGTTTTTCACCGTGCCGCGCACCGGCGCATTAATGGTGGTGCGATCAACGATATCTGCGCGGCCAATCAGGTTTTCACTGACCTGGCTGAGCTCCAACTCCATGCGCCCTAATTCACCATTTGCCTCGGATTGATAACGGTTACGACGCTCTACAATCTGTGCCTGAATATCATTCGCCTGGCGCTGCATACGCAGCAGTTCGACTTCTGATAACAAACCTTTCGCTGCCAACGGTTCGGCCAAATTAATTTCGCGCATCGACAACGCGTAACTGCGCTGTAATGAGGTTACGCTGTCATTGAGTGCACGCTTGCGCGCTTCATAAGCTTTAGTTTCCTGCTGTACAACCGCCGGATCGCTTTTCACTTGCTCATCAAATACCAGCGGCTGTGCGTAAGCTTCGGCACGCAAACGCGAAATGCTGGCTTTTAGGCCGACTACTTTGCTGAGCACTTCGCGATAGCTCGATTGCGCACGCGTTGGATCGATTTTCAGCAGCACATCACCGCGATCCACCACCGTACCTTCCCGCACATTCATTTCCGCCAGGATGCCGCCTTCCAGACTTTGGATAACCTGCTCGCGACTGCGTGAAATGACTTTGCCATCACCTTTAGTGATCTCCTCGACGCGGGCGTAATTGGCCCACGTAATGCCAACACCTAATACGGCGATGATGATCCACATCACCAACTTGGAACCAGGCGTGGTTTGCGACAGAAGAGAAGCCTGCACATCATTCATAAATTCGGCATCAGCAGCGGAAAGACCTTTCTCACTTTTACGCCATGGCATTAATTTGCTCATACTGCAGCCTCCTCTGTCGCAGCATTAGCGGGCGCTGTCGCCGCTAACGCATCATTCGCCGGTTCTGGCGCTCGCACCGGTTGCTCTACCGCTTGGCGTGGTTGCTGGCGCGCCTTATTTTTTCCTTCCAGCGCTGCCAGCACCTGATCTTTCGGGCCATCAGCGACCACTTTTCCTTCTTCCACCACGATAATGCGATCAACCAACGCCAGAATTGATGGACGATGGGTAACAACAATCAGCGTGTGTCCTTCGCTAGCGCGGCGTAAGTGCGCAAGGAACTGGTTTTCAGTCATGCTGTCCATCGCGCTGGTAGGTTCATCCATCAGCAGAACTTTAGGGCGCGTCAGCAATGTGCGAGCCAGTGAAACCAGTTGACGCTGACCGCCGGATAAACCTTCACCGCCTTCACCGACCGTCAGGTTGATGCCGCTTGGATGGCGCGCCGCAACATGATCTAAACCTGTCAGGTTCAGTACGCGCAGCAGTTCGTTGGCGGTGGCATCTGGACGGCCAATCATTACGTTTTCGCGCAGCGTGCCGTAAAACAGACGCGCATCCTGACCCACGAAGCCGACGGTCTTGCGCCAATCCGCTGGGTCGATCTGGTTTACATCCAAACCATCGGCGGAAATCTGGCCTTTAACCGGCTGATACAGACGCGCCATCACACGCAGCAAAGTCGATTTGCCGCTGCCGATACGCCCCAGAATCGCTACGCGTTCTCCGGCTTTAATATTCAGGGAGATATCTTTGAGGATCTCTGGATTGGGCTTCATCGGCGGTGCCGGATACGAGAAGTTGACGTTGGTCAGCGAGATCTGGCCGCTCAATGGCGGATCGGTGAGATAGGTTTTACTGCTATCGCGATCGACTGGCATTTCCATCAGCTTGTTCAATGAGGTCAACGCGGCTTTGGCTTGTTGATAACGTACCGCTAAGCCAATCACCTGACCCAACGGGCCCGTTGCACGGCTGGCAAGCATGACGGTAGCGATCATCGCACCCATGGTGAACGTACCTTCGTTGATCAGATACACACCGGCCACCACCAGCATCACCGTTTGGAATTGTTGCAGGAACGTCACCACGCCAGTTGCCAGCGTCGAGTAGCGCTTGGATTTCATTGAGTTCGCTGATTGCAGTGCGCTGAAGTTTTCCCAACGACGCTGCATGTGCGCTTCTCCGCCCACCGCTTTCAGGGTTTCCATGCCCTCAACAGATTCGATCAGCACACCTTGCTTTAATGACGCATCGCGCAGGTTCTCTTTCATGATGCGTGCCAGCGGCCACTGGATCGCCGCACTGACAATGATGATCATCGGGATCATCATCAACGGAATGATCGCCAACGGACCGCTAATAAAGAAGATCACGCCAACAAACATCAGGATGAACGGCAGATCAGAGATCGCCGCCAGTGTGGCGGACGCCACGAAATCGCGCACCGATTCATATTCTCGAATCTGGTTGGCGAAGGTACCGGATGAAGCGGGTTTGTGTTCCATCTGAATCGAAAGCGCCTGACGGAATAGCATGCTACCGAGTACCAAATCCGCCTTTTTACCGGCCATATCCAGCAAGTGCGCTCGAACGAAACGGGTAATCGCTTCAAAAATCATCGCGATGGTGACGCCAATCGCTAATGACCACAGCGTCACAAACGCCTGGTTTGGCACCACGCGGTCATACACGTTCATGGTGAAAAAGATGCTGGAAAGCGCCAATACGTTGATCAGCACCGCTGCAATCGCCGCGCTGCGGTAATAACGGCGGTAACGCCACAGCGTGGTGAACAGCCAATGTCCTTTGACTTCCGGCAGCATTTCGCTGGCGCGTTCGTCGACCACCGCAGCGGGTTTTGCCAGCACGGCAAAGCCTGCGTAGATCTCATTTAGCTCTGCGAGACTCAATTCGACAGCTTCTGCACTGACCTCTGGCATCACCAGCTGGAAACGCAGTTCGCGCTGGTTTTCCTCATTAGTGTGGATGCGACGCGACAGCACAATGCAGCCGCCGCCATTTTTGCGCAGCAGAATCATCGGCATTAATTGTTCAGGAAGATCCTGCAAGCGGCGCTCCACCATGCCGCCGGTTATGCCTGCATTCTCCAGTGCCGTCATGGCTTGTGAAGGTGATAACAATGTCGCTTTAGGCAAACCTGCCACCAGCGCTTCTTCGCTTTTCTCGCGTTTGTAGTGTTTGCAGATCCAAGCCACGCTTTTCAGCAGCGTGTCATCCACCGTGGTTTCAATACGAGCAACAGAACGCGCATCCTGCTCCACAGCATCCTGCTTCTGGTCGACCATTTCCCGACTCCTGTAAACCTGACAAAAAAACGGTGAGCGCATTGCCCACCGTTGAACCTGTTTGAATTGGGAAAATTCTGACAGAAGGCAGGTTTCAAGCCGTCCAAGACTTGTCTCAAACGGTGTTCACTATTTGTTTAACAGCATGTTTAAAGGCGCGAGATAGCGCTTTGGGGCGGAGAAAATTGCGCGGCTGTTGATGCTTGTCCTGGGCGTGATATCTTACTCGCTCGCTTGATAGCAATCGGACAAATAACAATGGCAAAACAGCGTGTAGGAATCGTGTTTGGTGGGAAATCGGCCGAGCATGAAGTGTCATTACAATCAGCCAAAAATATCCTTGAAGCCATTGATAAGAGCAAATTCGAGGTGGTGTTGCTGGGGATTGATAAACAGGGCGAATGGCATCTGAATGATGCATCAGGTTTCTTACTCAACGCTGAGAATCCGAAGCTGATTGCGCTTAATCGTTCTGGTGAAAATGTTGCATTGGTGCCCGGCAGCGCGTCGCAGCAGTTGATCACCCGCCAACAAGCACAACCCTTGTCGCAACTGGATGTCATTTTCCCTATCGTGCACGGCACGTTGGGTGAAGATGGTTCACTGCAAGGTTTGTTGCGCATGGCCAATCTGCCGTTTGTCGGCTCCGACGTGCTCGGTTCCGCCGTTAGCATGGATAAAGATTTCACCAAACGTTTGCTGCGCGATGCCGGATTGAACGTGGCACCGTGGCTAAGCGTCACTCAGGCGCAACGTGCACAGGTGGATGCACAAGCGGTGATTGACCGCTTCGGACTGCCGCTGTTTATCAAGCCGGCCAATCAGGGCTCTTCGGTTGGCGTGAGTAAAGTGGATAGTCTGGATGCGTTCGATGCCGCGCTGGATCTCGCTTTCACTTTTGATCGCAAAGTCTTGATCGAGCAAGGGATTAAAGGCCGCGAGATCGAGTGTGCGGTGCTGGGTAATGATGCCCCAGAAGCCAGTCCGTGCGGCGAAGTGGTGGTGCACGATGCGTTCTACTCATACGACACCAAATACATCAGCGAAAGCGGTGCGCAAGTGGTGGTGCCAGCGGCGATAAGCGATAAAGCCAGCGCGGCAATTCGCGCCGTGGCGATTCGCGCATTTCAGGCGCTGGAGTGCTTTGGCATGGCGCGTGTCGATGTGTTCCTGACCGAATCAGGCGAGATTATCGTCAATGAAGTGAATACCTTACCGGGCTTCACCAACATCAGCATGTATCCAAAGTTATGGCAGGCAGCGGGCCTTAGCTACAGCGATCTGATCACCCGCCTGATTGAGCTGGCGCAGCAGCGCCATCAGCAAGCCAGCCAGCTTAAAAGCAGCGTGTGATGTAATAGCATGGCGTGGTTTAGGCCACGTCATGCATGATGTTGCGCGGTTCCATTGCCGGTGAAGTTTGGTTGCGGCCATTACGTTTGGCGAGATAAAGATTTTTATCCGCCGCCGAGACCAAACGGTTGATCACGCTCGGCCATTCGCGCTCGCTCAGCGCGCTGCCGCGCGCCAAACCTAAGCTGGCGGTCACTGTCACGGTGTTGCCCTGGATCCAGAATTTCTCTTTCACCATCGCTTGCCGCACCATCTCGGCGAGGTTGTATAACTGGCCGTGATTGTAGTCAAACACCACCACCACAAACTCTTCGCCGCCAAAGCGGCACACCATGCCGCGGTTGCCCACCACTTGCTGAATACGACGCGCAATCTCTTCCAGCACGCCATCGCCGGCATCATGGCCAAAGTTGTCGTTAATGGCTTTGAAATAGTCGACATCTAGCATCACTACGCCCGCTTCACGTTGCAGTGAAAAAGGCTCGTTCTTTAGGCTTTCATATAAGCCAGAGCGTGACAGCAGCTGGGTGAGAAAATCAAAATTGGCACGTAACGCCAGGCGATGATTGAGCTGGCGAATCGCGTCCATGCTCACCGCCACCAGCAACGGGCTGAGCGCGACGGTCGCCACGCCAAGTCGTGCCGAGGTGAGATGGCTGATTGGCAGCAGCGCATCGTCGCCCTGAATGTTCATCACGCCGTGCGAAACCAGTACGATCTCGGTGATGCCGGTGATCAGGATTACCAGGCTGGTGAGCGGAATCGGTAATACAATCGCGCACCAGATTAAGGCCGGAACCGGGAACGTCAGGCTGCCAGCACCACCAATCATCGCCCCAACAATCAACGACAGCACCACCGCTGCCAACGGCAGCAATTTGCCGGGATGGCGCAAGATGCGCGGTGAAACCGTACGTAACGGACGCGCCAGCATCACCGGTAGCAGCATCAGCGACGTGGAGAACTGCTCGCTAAACCAATCGCCCCACGCAACAATGAAACGCGCATTGAAATCAATATCCTGCGCCCACGCGCCCCAGGTGGCGCAGGCTGCGGCCGCGAGAAAACAGGCCGGGAAAATGCGCATCGCATTAAACACTTGGCTATTGGCCGACGGGCGTTGCAGATGTTTGATCAGCATGCTGACCGCAACGAGGATAAACAGAATATTGGCGAAGTTAACCGTAAACGCGGGCAGCGCCCAGCCGGAAAATACTGTGTCGTTAAAAATCATCGCACTGAAGCACACCAAATAGCTCGAGGTGGTATGCAGATGCGGATTACGCACGATTAAACCGGCAACCAATGCATTCACCGGCCAGAACAGCGAGAACTCTTGCGGAATGCGTAAGTGGCTGCCAATAAAGCAGAAAAATAGCGTGATGAAGAACAGCGTGAGGGCATTCTTTTTAAAATTATTCTCTTCAAACAGCATAACGCGCATACGTCTGAACCCTGTAACCTGGAAATAGCTGCCATCAGCCATTGGCATCAGCAAGCATTAAACCTGAAATCACCTCACGATGATTCGGTAATTAAGCGAGTGTTCGTCATCCTACTCTGCGGCTGGACGGCGCTTAATCTGCCATGAAAGCAGAATCGGAGCCAAGTGGCATTGTGGAAACGCCAGAGATTGAGGATAAAACGTGCGGCAATTATGCCCTGCAAATAAAAAAATCGGCTATCCGAGATATCCGATTTTTAGCTTGAAAACGTGTTTTCCAGTCGAGACTTATTGCAATTTAACCGCAGCGGGCCATCGACTTAGGCGAATTCCGCGTTGTGGCGCATTTTCACCAAAGTCCTTCAGCACCGCTTTGACATCGGGATCCATGTAATCCGCATTGTTGTTATCGACCACCACCACGCTGTTTTCTGGAATTTCTGCCAGCAGACCCTGCAGTTTAGGGTTGTGCATAAAGGTCAGATTCTGTTTCAGGCGCAGCACGTAGTGATCGTCATGGCGCGTGAGCTGCAAGGCATTGCGATGGCTTTTATAGATGCTGCACAGAATCTGGGTAGCGATGCCCAAGCCGATGCCCGCTAACATGCCCAACACGATGATGCCGCCGATGGTGGCAAGGAACGGCACATACTGCTGCGGCCCCATGCGTATTTGCTCGACGAACAATCGCGGCGTCGCCAGTTTGTAGCCGGTATACAACAGCACTGCCGCCAGGCTCGCCAGTGGAATGGCGTTGAGCAGATTGCTGAACCACAAACCGCAGATCAGCAGTAGCACGCCATGCAGCAAAATAGATAATTTGGTCTGTGCCCCCACGCTGACATTCACGGAGCTGCGCACGATCACCGCCGTAATCGGCATCGCACCGAGAAAACCGGCGGTTAGATTACCGATGCCTTGGGCAAACATCTCTTTGTTTGGCGAGGGCGCAGGATGTTGCGGACGCAGCTTTTTCAGCGCTTCCTGGCTGAGCAATGTTTCGAGGCTTGCCACCAACGCCAGAGTGATCGCAACAACCCACACTTGTGGATTTTGCCATGCTAGCCAATCTGGCGTTTCAAGCTCGGCGACTACTGCAGACAGGCTATCGAACGCTGGCAGCGTAATGCGCGGCAAACCTTCTGCCAGCATCGGCAGCAGGCGATCACCAAACACCGTGGCGGCACAGCCGAGCAATACCGCCACCAATGGCCCAGGAATCCAACTCAAGGCTTTCACCGCTTTGATCAGCGGCGTGGTCCACAACCATAAAACCAGCAAACCCACGCCAGCCACCAGCATGGCGCTGACAGAGAATTGAAATTCGCCATTGACCAGTGAAATCAGTTCAGCATCGCCTGCCGCGCCGAATGCGACCGGAATCTGCTGCATGATCAGCAGCAGGCCAATCGCCGCCAGCATGCCTTTAATCACGCTGCTAGGCACCAGAGCGATGAAACGCCCCGCGCGCAGTAAGCCGAAAACACACTGCAATATGCCCGCCAAAATCAAGGCGGTAAGAAAAGCGGAGAAACTGCCCAAGGTAGCAATAGAAGCCACCACGATGGTGACCAATCCCGCGGCAGGTCCGCTAACGGCAAAACGTGATGGGCTCAGCGAGGTGACCAACAGGCCGCCAATGACACCAGTAAGCAAACCGGCAAAAGGCGGCAATCCGCTGGCTTGAGCAATCCCCAAACACAGCGGCAAGGCGACCAAAAAAACCACCAGGCCGGCAGGAATATCCTGACGCAGCGTATTTAAATTCATGTTTACGTTTCCTTTGCATATCGAGCAACATCAAATTGGTGCTTACCGCACGGCAAAGCTCCGCTGCGATTATTCGCTAATAAGGTTTTAGGTATCGCCACAATAATCTTTTGTTAGCGCGCGGAAATAACGCTTTCCGGCTAATAGCGCTGCGAATTGGCGTATTGATACCGAGACACTGCGCGAGAAAGAAGAGCCCCCTCACATAAATTGTTTATAGACGCTAATGCATAGAGTTGCACCAGGCCTATATCCGCAAGCGGAAACATGCCTTACTTTGTAAATTAAGGTTTAGTAACTGCATGATTTATGTAAAGTTATTTAAGCAGGACGCCATTAACAAACACGAGTAAAAGCCAATAATAACAATCAGGTAATCCCATTATTTAATCATCCATTCTCAATGCCATTACAAAACAATACACATAATATTTTCAAGCCTATTAGTTGGATGAATAAATTAAACCTTTTGTGTTGGGATGATTCTTAATTATAAAATTTATGATTGGCGTGATTAACTGCCTGATAAGGCAATTGGCGAAATTATTCACTGAACGCACCGGGTAAAATAAGAGAGAGATAATGAAATTAATAAGGGGAATAATAATAACCGTAAAAAGTAAATTACCGTGGCCCTGAAATCAAAATTACAGCGCCCGCAGGTGCAGGCGCTAATTCGCTTGACGAATTATTTACCGTTCCACGCTTTCATACGTTCTTCACGCACTTGCAACTGCTGCTGTGGCGTCAGTTTGTTGTAGTTTTCCGCCATGCCACTTTCCCAATCGCCATACAGTGGATTGGGCAGCACGATAAATTGGGTACCGAAACGTTGGTGATTGAGGCTGACGAACTGCTGACGCTGCGCGTTACCCTGATGCCAGGTGGCGCCGCCAAAATCATTTAGGTTGTCACCCACGTACAGCACCACGTTGTAACCGGCATTTTTCACCGCATCAAAGCGCTCTTGCTTGTTGGAATTGCCGGTACTGAGACGTACGGTTTTATCGCTGACGCCGCTGAAGCCCAATTTATTCAGGTTCTCCACTGTCGCGGCATAGTCTTTTTGATCGCGGTTGGAGATATAGAACATGGTGCCGCCGTGGCTGTTGACGTAATTGGCAAACTCCACTGCGCCGGGCACTGCGGTCGCCTGTCGTGCCTGGGTCCACGCTGACCAGCTCTTACCCGAGAAAGCCTTGCCATTTTTCGCCTGCCACGCACTGTACGCGCTGTTGTCGATCATGGTTTCATCAAGATCGACAATCACTGCTTTGGGTTTTCCCGCCAGCGATGGTGCCTGATCAAACGCCATGCGCGCGGTGTTAAATGCCTGCCAGCTCAGCGCCTGATACTCGCCGGATTGCTGGAACCAATTCACTGCCAAAACCGATTGCTGACTGAGTTGCTGCTGAGCCTGCTCCTTTGCAGGTTGTGCACAACCCGACAGAGCCAACGCCATGAGGCCGGACGCTGCCAGCAAGGTGGTGTTTTTCATCATTTCATCCTTAAGTGATTATGGTCAGTTTGTGTAAAGCTTTAAAAATGTAGCAGTTAACGTAAGCTGTGGGCACAAGAATGCTGCCGTCAGTTAGAGGAGACACTTATGGCTCAGCACGAACAGCGCGGTCCTCGTTCAGCGCTGCTGGATGGATTTTCATGGCTGGAGTACGCGTTTCAGCCCGCAGGTCAGCCGGTTCCAGCCGCTGCGGCGTATGGCCAACAACGTCATAGCGCCAATGTGGTATTGGCGAGTCAAAATCTGCCGCCGAAGAGTTGTGAATCCGATGGCGTGATCGGGGAAAACGGTCTTCCCGTGGCGGTTTATACCGCAGATTGCTTGCCGGTGTTGTTTGCCGATCCACAACAACATCAAGTGGCGGCGGTACATGCGGGATTGCAAGGTACGTTAGGCGGCGTGTTGAATAGCGCTATCGATCGTCTAGTCGAGCGCGGGGCGCGCTATGAAACGCTGCGTGTAGCGATTGGGCCAGCCATCGGTCCGTGTTGTTACGAGCTCGGCAAGGATCGGATTGCGCACATGCAGGATCGCGACGATCTGCCACCGCTGCGCTGGTCAACTGAGCAGCCGCACAATGCGCAAGCCATTCGACCGCAGGCGCGTGCGCAACAGGAAGGCATTTGGTTCGATCTGCCACAACTGGCACGGGGATTATTGTTACAGCGCGGGCTTCTGGCGGAACATATTGAAGTGCTGGGCGTGTGTACCTATTGCATGGCGGAATCGCAATCCAGCTATCGCTACAACACCCATTTTGACAGCGGCTACCAATCGCGCTTTTCGTGGATTCGCAGCCTTGAGGAATAGCTTCACTTCCCTGTGAAGCCTGCGCGGTTTAGTGAATAACCGCGTTGAGCGCCAGCACGCCAGCTAAGCCCAGCACCGAGATCAGTGTTTCCATCACCGTCCAGGTTTTCAGGGTTTCGACCACGCTGAGGTTGAAATAGCCTTTAAACAACCAGAAACCTGGATCGTTGACGTGCGAAGCGATCACGCTACCCGAACCGACCGCCAGCACCATCAAAGCCGGATCGGCATGAGTGGCCGCGATGATCGGCGTCACGATGCCTGCGGTGGTGATCGCCGCCACCGTGGCTGAACCCAACGCCACGCGCAGCATTGCCGCTACCGTCCAGCACATCAACAGCGGCGACAAGGACGATCCTTTCATCATATCGGCGATGTAATTACCCACGCCGCTGTCCACCAGCACCTGCTTGAATGCGCCGCCGCCAGCAATGATGAAGATGATCATGGCAATCGCGGCAATCGACTCGCCGCACATATCCATTACTTCTTCCATCTTGCGACCGTTACGCAGACCAAGCGTGAGTACCGCAATCACCACCGCGATGAATAGCGCCACGGCTGGATTGCCGACAAACTCAAAGAACTGACGCAACGGGTTTTCTTTTGGCGTGGTCAGCTCAAACACCGCGGCAATCGCCATCAGCACCACCGGGATGACGGCAGCAAAGATGCTGATCCAGAAACCTGGCATCTCATGTTCTTCAAAGATTTTCGGGTTATACAATCCTTCCGGCGGTGATTTCTCAAAACTCTTCAGGAACTTAGAGAAAATCGGACCGGCGATGATCACCGTAGGAATGGTGATAATCATGCCGTACAGCAGCGTGGTACCGAGATTGGCACCAAAGATGGTGGCAATCGCCGTTGGACCGGGGTGCGGCGGCAGGAAGCAGTGCGTAACGGACAACGCCGCCACCATCGGTACACCCACATACAACAGCGGCAAACCTGATGCGGCAACGATGGTGAACACCAGCGGCAACAGCAGCACGAAGCCGACTTCGTAGAACATCGCCAGGCCGACGATCAATCCGGTCAACACCAGCGCCCATTGCAGCCGCTCTTTACCGAAAGCGGCGATCAGCGTGGTGGCAACGCGTTGCGCCGCGCCGGTATCCGACACCAGCCGCCCGAGCATGGCACCAAAGCCGAGAATCATCGCCAGACTACCTAAGGTTGAGCCGATACCTTTTTGAATCGAGGCCATAACATTCAGTGGCGTCATGCCTTCGGCAATCCCGACCACCGCAGAAACAAACACCAATGCGATAAAGCCATTGATTTTAAATACAATCATTAACACCAGCAGCAGTATCACACCCAGCACAATGATGGTTATTGGCATTTTTTATTATCCTTTTTGAATACAGAGGGGTGCTTAAGGTTTAGGCGCGGCCTGGCGATAATGCCAGCCGCGCCATGGCATTACACGGCGACGCGCATGCCACCATCAACGAACAGCAGATGTCCGTTGACGAAGTTCGACGCACCCGATGCAAGGAATACCGCCGCACCAATCAGCTCTTCCGGCTTGCCCCAGCGCGCGGCAGGCGTGCGTTTCGTCAGCCAGCCAGTAAAGGCTGGATCGTCCGCCAGCGCTTGCGTCATCTCCGTAACGAAATAGCCTGGCGCAATCGCGTTGACCTGAATGTTATGGCGTGCCAATTCCACACACATGCCGCGCGTCAGCATAGTGACAGCGCCTTTTGATGCGGCATAGGGCGTGATGGTGTCGCGGCCCAACTCGCTCTGCATCGAACCGATATTGATGATTTTGCCCTGTTGGCGCTCGACCATCTTTTTCGCCACCGTTTGCGATACCAGGAACACCGCGGTTTGGTTTACCGCAATCACGTCATTCCAGTCTTGCTCCGGAAATTCGAGGAAAGGACGACGGCGCTGAATGCCTGCGTTGTTCACCAGCACATCAATCGCGCCCCACTCGGCTTCAATCTCGTCTATCGCCTGCTTAACCTGGTCGGATTTCGTCACATCAAAGGCTTTAGCATGGGCGCGCAGTCCTAATTCACGCAGTTGTGCCGCGCCCTTTTCAGCCCCTTCTGGCGTCGTGGCGTTAACGATCACTTCAGCTCCGGCTTCTGCCAAGCCACGCGCTAATAAAAATCCAATGCCACGCGCCGAACCGGTGAGCAGTACACGTTTACCTTCGAGGGAAAATAACTGATTCATCACAACTCCTTAAAAGGTCAACTGGACTTTGGCGGCCTGGGTTTTATCACCGGCAAATTGCAGCGCGGCATCGATGTCCTGCAAGGCATACTCGCCGCTAAACAGCGGCAACGGATTCACCACGCCGGTTGCCAGCCACTCAACTGCAGTATTGAATTCATGAGTGAAACGGAAGGAACCGACCAGATTAATCTCTTTGGCGATCAACGCCATGATCGGGAAGTCAGGAATGGTGCCGCCCATGCCAACCTGCACCAGCGTGCCTTTGGCGCACACCACATCAAGGCAACGCTGCAAGGAGGAAGGATGTCCAGAAGCTTCAAATGCCACATCGAAATAGCCTTTGTCGGCGAGATACGGCGAGAAATCGCCGTTGGCAGCATGGATCACATCAGTGGCGCCCATTTGTTGCGCCATCGCCAGCGAACGCTCGCTGATATCGCTGCACACGATCGACGCCGCACCGCGCGCTTTTGCCGCTGCCGCAATCAAGCAACCAATCGGGCCGACGCCAGAGATAAACACGTGTTTGCCGGTGAGATCACCTGCCTGCTGCGTGGCGTGGATGCACACGGCAAGCGGTTCCGCAAACACCATTACCGTTTCATCGGCATCCTGCGGGAACGGCACACATTGTACGCTATCCACCACTTTGTACTGGGTGAAGCCGCCATCAACGTGTGGAACATACATCGCGCTGCCGAAGAAACGCATTGAGGTGCACTGGTTTTCCTGTCCGCGCTGGCAATATTTGCACTCGCCGCAAGGCTTAGAAGGATTAACGGCGACTTTTTGCTTGGGCTGCAAATTTGGGTTATCGCTTTCCACCACGTAACCAATCACTTCATGACCGAGGATCATCGGCATTTTTATTTCAAAACTGCCGACTTTGCCTTCCTGGTAATAGTGCAGATCCGAACCGCAGATGCCGCCACGTGTGATGCGTACCAACGTTCCTTTGCCATCCCACTTCACTTGCTGCTGTGCGACGCTGACTTGTTTTTTTCCGGTGATCACACCGGATTGCGTGTCGATATTCATAACTTCCCCATTTATGGTGATGCAATGGGGGCTATGAAAGCGGGATATGCAGCTTGAAACTGTGACGAACATCACTCAAAAATATGTTACGGCGGAGCTGTTACTGGGAACGTGATGTGTGCGAGGCAGAAAGGGAAAGTGTTGGTGAATGGGTCACCATCAATGGCGACCCACGGCAAAGATCAATATCCTGACATCAAATCGTGGCTGTATTTGAACAACTCTGAATCGGAGCGCAAACCGAGTTTTTTCAACGCCGATTGCTTTTGGCCACTCACGGTTTTACGGCTGCGTTTAAACTTCACCGCAATTTGCGACACGCTTAAGCCATCGAGGAAACAACGCACCACTTCAACTTCACGCGGGCTGAGGGTTTTCACCTTCTCGTACATATTGCCTTTGTTATTGAAATCCATGTTTTCATCCAGCGACTCTTCGCTCATCACATAGAGATTTTCAACTTCATAGGCCACTTCTTTCGACAGGAATAAACGCCCTTGTGCCACCTGGCGAATCGCATGCGTAATATCCTGCATATTATGGCTTTTACCGATAAACCCTTTCACGCCTGCGCTCAACACCATTTTGACGATGGCTGGGCTTTCCATGGATGAAGAGATCAGAATCTTTTGCTGCGGGTAGTGATTGCGCAATTGCTTAACCAAGGCAAGGCCATCCAATTCTCGCTCACCTAACAAGAAATCTAATACCAATACATCAACTGGCGTGCTTCTCAGCTGATTAAACAATTCATTACTTGAAGCCCAGGTACCTACTAAATGAATGTCGGGCTCATGCTTTAAACACAACTCGAAAACAGTACGTACCATTGGGTGATCATCAAGGACAGCAACACGCACTTGTTTATTGTGTGCATATACCATTTATTTATTCCCTTATTGCAGTTCTTTCTTTGTCCAATTGTGATAACCACACCAGTTGAAATGACCTGATGACATTAATAAGCGACAATTGAGTTCATTAATTTACCTCAACGCTTTAAACATTAAAGTTAACGTATCGACTAAATGGCAACACCGCCTGCTGGAGTCGAATATCTTTTTATACTTGAAAATTTAATGTTGCCCACTCACGTAAAAGTGCGAAAATTCTGACTTAACACAGCAACAAGACCACATAAGAATTGTCTTGAAAGGACTCATCATGATTATCACTTTGAATAACATGAATAATTAATAAAATTTCACGCTCAGCAAATCGAATGTTTTCTTTAACAAAAGTGCGTATTTTTGAGAATCGTCGCAAAATATTGGTAGCAGCAAATTAGAATGCGAGAAATATTAAAATATCTTTATACTCCAATGTCCTTACTGCAATTAATGTGGTTTATCCTTTTCTAGAGAGTGCCGTGCTCAATCTGCCCGCTATTTTCCGTTTGGCAACTTTATTGTTCCTGCTGATATTATCACCGTTCTTATTTGCCAATGAAAAAACATTGCAACTGCTGGCTCGATATGACACGACGCAGCCAACTTTGCAATTAGCAGAGCCTATATCTTCGGGATTTCGTCAAAAAATTATTAAAGTTGCGGTAGCAGGGCAGCCACAACCTCCATTGTATATGGATACCGATCCGCGCCGATTTGAAGGGCTGAGCGCTGATTATCTCTCTCTGATTCAAAGTATGCTTGATACCACCATCGAACTATATCAGTACCCCAGTTACAGTGCCGCTTATAAGGCCGTGATCAGCGGTGAAATGCAGATGTTGGCTATCCATGTGGAGGTTCCCTCATCGGGACCACAAACACTCATCGCCAGCGAACCCTGGATGCTGGATTACAGTGTGGTAGGTTATAAAGCCAATCATCTCTTAAGCTTAAATAGCACGCTTGAGCAGCGCATCGCTTGGTCTGGCGCGCCATTTTTGCGCGAGTATTTAAATCACACCTACAAAAGTGATCAACTGGTACGTTATCCCAGCAATTATGATGCCGTAGCAACGGTGGCATTTGGTCAGATGGGCCAGATATGGGGCAACGCCGCCACAATGAATCATCTTAATCGTTACGTGTTTGCCAATGCTTTGAAAATCGCACCTGATCCACACAGTATTCCATTGAATGTTAGCTTTGGTATCAGTCCGCAACTGCCACAATTGGCAGAGGCCATCGATCAGGCATTAATTCAGATTCCCCTCGCTATTCGCCTACAAATAGCTAAACGCTGGCAACTTGATGCCCACCATGTTTTACAGCGTAATCCGCTGGCATTGACTCAAGAAGAGGAGCAATGGCTTAAAGAGCATCGGGAGATAGCGACCACACTTTCTCAAACTTTGGCACCTTTAAGTAGTCGCTACGCCAGAATGCCTTTTCGTGGCATGATTGTGGATGTGCTAGAGCTGATCTCTAATCTCAGCGATCTGAATTTTGAATTTCAATTCACTCAAGAGACTCCGTCTAATAATGCCCCTCGTCTATTTCCGTTAGAACTCATTGAGCGCGCGGATGAAGCACACCCAGAATTAAATACACGACCGTGGTTAGTTTCGCATTGGGTCATTATTCGCAATCAAAAACCGCGCAGCATTCTTGGCCTCGATACGTTTCCTTTTGGTACGGCATTAATCTTGAGTAATCAAGCGGTGAAAGAGTGGATGATGCAGCATTACCCGAATTTGAACCTCGTTAACAGCCAGGATCCCGTTGATGCTTTGCATAAACTGCGCGAGCACAGAGTTGATGCAGTAGTGGTGCCAAAAATATTTTCCGATTATCTGCTGCGCAATGATTTCAGTGATGGATTAACCGTTGAAAGCACACTCGGCGCGGAACCAGCGCGTTTTGTTATGCGTGTTGAACCGGGCAATGAAATGCTGGTGAGTATTCTTAATAAAGCGCTGTTAGCTATTCCACCTGAAACATTATTTAAGTTGTTAGCGCATTGGCGGCAGGCTGAGACGCCTTTTCTCAGCGCATCCTGGCAGAATTACAAACAGGCAATCTTAATTATTGTGCTGGTTTCAGCCGGAGTCATTGTGCTGATTCTGTTGTGGAACCGCCATTTACGAAAGATCATTCAGCAGCGTATTCAAGCTGAAAACGCGCTGAAGAATCAGCTTAATTTTACGCATACTCTTTTTAACGATTCGCCGGTTGCGATGTACATTCGCGACAAGAAAGCCCGATTAGTTGACTGTAACAAAGCCTATCTTCGCTTTATGAATTTCCGCCGCGAGGAGGTCATCGGTAAACGCCTTTCAGACGTGCTAACCGGCAAAAATTCCAGCATCCACAGCATTGAAGATGGCTATTTGCAAACCTTGCAGGACGGTGAAGCGGTTATGCGCGATATACAAATGGCGTTTAATCAACAAACGTTCCAGCTTTATCACTGGACGCTTCCTTTTCGCGATCGGCATGGCGATGTCGCCGGGGTAATTGGCGGTTGGTTAGATATCACTGAACGCAACGCTTTATTACAAGAACTTCAATTGGCAAAGGACGCAGCAGACAAGGCAAATCGCTCTAAAAGTGCCTTTCTCGCCAGCATGAGTCATGAAATCCGCACCCCGTTACATGCCATTATTGGCTTGCTGGAATTGGAAACGCGATCGCAACCAGCCGATTCACTGTCAGAAAACATTCGCGTGGCATACAGTTCAGCGCATGCTCTGCTGTCATTAATTGGCGATGTACTCGATTTATCAAAGATCGAATCTGGCTTATATCAGCCCACGCTGGAAACCGTTTATTTACCGGACGTGATTGAACAGGCTGTGGCACTGTTTCGTAATAAGGCGGAAAGCAAAGGGCTGAATCTACTGATTGAAATGGACATCGCCGCTTATTGGGTCAAAACCGATCCACTGATGATTAATCAAATTCTCTCTAACCTCTTAAGCAACGCTATAAAATTCACCGATGAAGGCACGATAACCGTGGTGTTGATGCAGGGCATTGCTCAAGAGGAAGAAGGCAACGAATTCGTCATTGAAGTGAGCGATAACGGCTGTGGGATGACGGAAGATCAGCAGCATGCCATCTTCGAACCTTTCGTTCAGGTTGGCGAGCGACATCAACAGAAGCTTGGCACCGGCTTGGGACTTAGCATCTGTCACAATCTTGCCCACCTTTTGGATGGTGAATTGATAGTAGAGAGCGCACCTGGCGAAGGTGCGGTTTTCTCGTTCTATTTTCGCGCTCAGCAAGGCGAACCGCGCGATCAAACACAACCTCATCTATCGCAACCACAGCTATCAGACAAGCTTTCGGTATTAGTGATAGACGATCATGCGCCCAATCGCCTGTTATTGGGTAAACAGCTTGAGTTGGCAGATCATCAAGTGGTGGTCAGTGAGAGTGCAGCAGAAGCGTTAGCACTGTGGCAACGGAATCCGCTCCGTTTTGATTTAATCATCACCGACTGCAATATGCCCGGCATGAACGGTTTCCAGTTTGCTGAGGCATTACGCGAATATGAGCATCAACATCATTTGCCGCCAATTATGCTCTATGGACTGACAGCTTCTGCTGAGGAGCACATTTTGCAGCGCTGCTTGCAATCTGGCATGAATGACTGCTTATTTAAGCCATTGAATTTAGATAAATTACTTAAAAAAATTGCGCATTGTATTCACCGTGACTCAGATAAGGTTATGACAGGTGAGGCGGTAGAAACGGTTGAAATGCTCGAAAGTGTTGAGATGGTCGAAACAGGCATAACAATTTTTCCGCCTCTGTTAACTCAATTGGCTGAACGCGATGCTGATAGCTGTTTGGCATTAATTACCAGCATCCGCACCAGCCACCAACAACTGTTGGCAGAATTGCAGCAATCTCAGCGAGCCAGTGCGTTATCGCAATTGGGTCATAAACTTAAGGGTGGCGCAGCCATGATCAATGCGAATGCATTGATGCAGTTGGGACGTCGCCTGGAAAAGTATGAAGAAGAAGATGCGCAGCTGATAATAAAAGAAATTACTTTAGAAATAGATCGCGTAGATCAGGCATTAATTGAATTCGTTACGTCTCGCCTGAAAAAACAGCAGATTTTCTAGAATCATAATCTTAACGAGACATTTCTCGGTTCGCCCTATTAATCCGCCGGACATAATAACCGTCAACGTTATCATTACGGTGACGTTAAAGGGAGATATATGTTTAATGCAAAAATTCTCATCATTGATGAGCATCGGTTGGCGGCCGCGGGTGTACAGGCATTATTATTGATGAATGGTTTTAATTGTGTCACTACTGCACACACAATTAACGATGGTATAGATGATATCATTCATCATCACATTGATATATTGATATTGGATCCAGATTTCAAAGAAAAAAATGGTATCGCATTTTTACGCGACATCGTTAAATCAAAAGCCTGGATGAAGGTCATCCTGATAAGTCAGGGCGGTAACAACCACCCTTCCATACAATCACTTAGCCAGGGAGTAAATGGATTTATATCCACATATGATCCTATTCAAACCCTGATTGCAGCCATTGGCTGTGTATCCAATAATGTTAATTATCTTCCTGGTGATATTTTAGATAAACTTCAGCGCTACACGAATGAGCAAGATATGCTTTCTCGATTAACAGATCGTGAAAATTTAATCCTGCGTCAACTCGCGCAAGGAAAATCAAATAAAATCATCGCTTGTGAATTGGGGTTAAATAATAAAACTATTAGCACCTATAAAACAAAGATATTCCAAAAACTTGAATCAAAAAACCTGGTAGATATCATTGAACTCGCCCGCCGCAATGGTGCCTGTTGATAGAAAAATCAAGACTAGTCTTGCGGATTATTCGTGCTGTGTCGTGTCATGATACATCTCGTTCATACCTCGAACAGTTTTTAAAAAGATTGAGTCTTAACAGAATTAATAACCACAGAGCTAATTTATTAGCCCCTTCTTCATGCTATTACAGGGCGAGCTGGTTTCTTCCCGTGCCTGGCGAAGGCAATCCGATGCTTTCGTCTGCGACTGGCCGCCCTGCTTTTTTTTGATGCTTCTCACAGGCTGAACGCCACACACTTTCTTCCCGCTAAAATCCCGCTAGAGTTCACTCATCCGACCACTTTATGAGTATGTGATCATGTCTGAGCACTATGCCCACCTTTTTGCCCCGCTGGATTTGGGCTTTACCCAACTGAAAAACCGTTTCCTGATGGGTTCAATGCATACCGGATTGGAAGAGCATGCAGATGGCGCTGAACGCTTAGCCGCTTTTTATGGCGAACGCGCACGCGAGGGCGTGGCGCTGATTGTCACAGGCGGCATTGCCCCCAATCCGCAAGGTGTGGTGGCACACGGCGGAGCGATGCTCAATCAAGAAGATCAATGCGGCTGGCACCGCGTCATCACCGATGCGGTGCATGCTGAAGGCGGGAAGATTGCGCTGCAAATTCTGCATGCCGGGCGCTACAGTTATCAGCGCGATTTAGTCGCCCCTTCGCCATTACAAGCGCCGATCAACCCTTTCACGCCGCATGCATTAAGTGATGTTGAAATTCGCCAAACCATTCAAGACTTCGCGCACTGCGCCAAACTGGCACAGCAAGCAGGTTACGACGGCGTTGAAATCATGGGCTCGGAAGGCTATCTGATTAATCAGTTTTTAGTGGCGCACACCAATCAGCGTGATGATGATTGGGGCGGCGATATCGAGCGGCGACAACGCTTCGCGTTGGAAGTGACCCAAGCTGTGCGCAACGCTGTTGGTCATGAGTTCATCATTATTTTCCGTCTGTCGATGCTCGATCTGGTCAATAACGGTAGCTCTTTAGAAGAAACGCTGGCGCTGGCGAGCAAACTTGAGCAGTGCGGTGTGACGATCTTTAACAGCGGCATTGGCTGGCATGAAGCGCGCATTCCGACTATCGCCACCTGCGTGCCGCGTGCCGGTTTTGCCTGGGTTACACAGCATCTGCGCGAACAGGTTTCGGTGCCGGTGATTGCCACCAACCGCATCAACCATCCGGAGGTAGCAGAACAACTACTTCGTGATGGCATTGCCGATATGGTATCGATGGCGCGCCCTTTCCTCGCCGACGCCGCGTTCGTGCGCAAAGCGCAATTTGGCCAGCCGGATGCAATCAATACCTGCATTGCCTGCAATCAAGCCTGCCTTGATCAGATTTTTGTCGGCAAAGTGACGTCGTGCCTGGTGAATCCGCGTGGCTGCCACGAAACCTTGATGCCAGTGATCAACGCTGAAAAGCCGAAAAAATTAGCTGTTGTCGGTGCGGGCCCCGCTGGCATGGCTTTCGCGCTACAGGCCGCTCAGCGCGGTCATCAGGTTGCGCTGTATGAGGCGGATGCGCATATTGGCGGCCAGTTTAATATCGCTCGACAAATCCCCGGAAAAGAAGAGTTCAGTGAAACGCTGCGCTATTTCCGCCACCAATTAGCGGCGGCTGGCGTAGTGATTCATACCAACCAACGCGTCTCCGCCGAGGAACTTGAATCAGCCGATGAAGTGATCATCGCCACCGGCATTACGCCGCGACAGCTCACCCTTCCCGGCATCGATCATCCCAGCGTGCTCAGCTACCTCGACGTCATTCGCGATAAAAAACCGGTTGGCAAACGCGTGGCGATTATTGGTGCCGGCGGCATTGGCTTTGATACCGCTGAGTTTCTGCTACATCAATCCAGCCACGAGGATTTCTACCAAAACTGGGGCATCGACCACAGCTTGCAAGCGCGCGGCGGTTTGATCGCGCCCAAGCCGCAGCCCGCCGATCGTCAGATTTGGCTACTACAACGCAAATCCGGCAAACCGGGTGCGGGATTGGCGAAAACCACCGGCTGGATTCATCGCGCCAGTTTGCAAGCACACGGCGTGCAGTTGTGGGGCGATGTGGAGTATCTGAAGATTGATGATGCGGGCCTGCATCTGCGCCATCAGGGCGAAGCTATCACGTTAGCCGTGGATAACGTGGTAATTTGTGCCGGACAAGAACCGCTGCGGCTATTGGCGGATCAACTCAGCGCGCGTGGCAAAACGGTGCGGGTGATTGGTGGAGCGGACGTGGCGCAGGAGCTGGATGCTCGCCGCGCCATCGCTCAGGCGACTGAACTGGCGCTGAGTGTGTAATTAGCGCAGTTTGACCGAACGCAGTACCACGAACTTGGCGTTGGAGGCCACCAGTTCGCAGTTGCCAAACAGCTTTTTCATTTTGACGTGATAACCGAGGTGGCGGTTGCCGACGATGCGCAACTCGCCGCCATATTGCAGGCAACGCTTGGCATCGCGCAGCATTTGCCACGCCAGATGATCGGTAACCGCGTGCTGCTGATGGAACGGCGGATTACACAGCACCGCGTGCAGACGATCCGACGGGAAGCCGCTCAGCACGTTGTTAACGCGGAACTGGCAGCGCGCCATATCCTGCGGACGGTTCACTTCCACGTTCAGCTGGCTGGATGCCACCGCCATGTAAGATTCGTCATAGAACAGCACGTCGGCATTGGGGTTCTGCTCCAGCGCCAGCAAGCCAATCACGCCATTGCCGCAGCCAAGGTCGAGAATCTCACCTTCAATATCAAACGGCAGATGCTGCATAAAGAAGCGTGCACCGACATCCAGCGAGGCGCGCGAGAAGACGTTGGCGTGGTTATGAATCTGATAGGCTGAATCGTCGAGCGGCCAAACGGTGGTCGCAGACTGCTCGGCCAGTTTTGGTGCGGTATAACGGCTGTAAATCAGACGCGCTTTTTTCCATGCCAGTGAAGTTTTGCTCTCACCGAGGATGCGCTCAAACAGTTGCAGCGTAGAGTTGTGAATATCTTTGGCTTTCGCCGCCGCCAGAATCAGCGTGTCCGGCGTCACCACTTCACGTAGCGCACGCAACTGGTGTTCCAGCAGCGCCAGCGCTTTAGGGATTTTGATCAGCACCACCGCCGGAGCAGCCGGCAATGGCGCAAGGCTATCGAGAAAGTGCACCTGATCCTCGTCCATCTCATTGAGACGCAGGTTTTGTTTCGCCGCCTGCTCACTCAGCAGCGAATCACTGACATGCCACACTGGACGTTCGCCCAAGCCGCAAGTCAACGCACCAAAGCTGTCGTTGAACACCAGCACCGGTCCTTCTGGCAGCTCTTGCTGCAACAGGTATTCATCGGCGGAATCCCACGCCTGTAGCGGGCTTTCCTCGCGCATAGGCGGGAAGCGGTGCAGTGTCAGCGTGCGATTGGTCAGTTCAAGTTGGCTCATGGAATCTCCGGCGTGGTACACTTTGCGCGATTTTCGCCCTAAAAAGGGGGCGCAGTATACTGTCTTTCGTCGGGAATCCCAATGTCATTAATTTACTTGCAGGGTTACCCTGAAAACATCCTCGAACAAGTGCAGACTTTAATCGAACATCAGCGATTAGGTGCCTTTTTGCAGGAACGCTATCCCGATACCCATAATATCGTTAGCGATCGCGCGCTTTATGATTACACCCAAAAACTGAAAAACCGTTACATGCGCAGCGCACCGCCGGTAAGCAAAGTGATTTGGGATAATAAAATCAAGGTGATGAAGCATGCATTGGGGTTGCATACCGCGATTTCTCGCGTGCAAGGCGGCAACCTGAAAGCCAAAGCCGAGATTCGTATCTCGACTTTCTTCCGCCTCGCGCCAGAACCGTTTTTGCGCATGATCGTGGTGCACGAACTGGCGCATCTGAAAGAGAAAGATCACGACAAAGCGTTCTATCAACTCTGCTGCCACATGGAACCGGATTACCATCAACTGGAATTCGACGCTCGCCTGTGGATGACCGATCAGGCGATGCGCGGCAACGCGGCTTAAAGAAACTCCTGCGCTTTTTGAATCAGGCTGGTTTTCGTCAGCGCGCCCATAAAACGGCGCTCTTGCGGATTATTCAGCACCGGCAAACGCTCCAGCGTCACGCGAGCAAACGCTTCCCAACCTTCACGCATACTTTGATTCTGATAAATACACGGGAAATCGTTGTCCATCACGCTGCTTACCGGCGAATGCAAGGTGATCTCCTCAGCCAGCACTTTGCGTGAGATGTCGTGAATCGATACCACGCCGAGAAATTGCCCGGCACCGTTAATCACATAAACATAACGCTCACGTTTCAGCGAACTTACCGCCAGCGCTTGCCCCACCGACTCTTCTGGTTGTAACGCCGCGCCGGGAATAATCAACTGGTCGACGCGCATATTGTCGAAATCGTACTTAGCATCGGAACGGCTGAAGTGATTGCTTACCACCGGATAAGTGCTGGTCGATTGCAGGCGATACACCACCATTGAGGCTAAAACCGAGGCGATCATTATCGGGAACAGCAGGCTGCTATTGAGAGTCATTTCTAGCACCATCAACATCGCCATCAACGGCGCCTGGCTGACCGCCGCCAACACCGCCGCCATGCCAATCGCCGCGTACAGCAAGGTATTACCAACCGGCAAATGCAACACTACGCCGATCTGCGCCAGCGCCACACCGAGCAGTGCGCCGATCAATAATGAAGGTGTAAACAACCCGCCGACCGCGTTGGAACCAACCGATAAGGTGGTCGCCAACGTTTTCAAAACCAGCAATCCCAGCAAGCCCATTAATAGATAGTGGCCTTCGATGATTTTGACGATAACTTCATAGCCGTTGCCGAGAATATCGGTGGAGATCAGCGCCAAAAAGCCCACCGCTAAACCGCCAGCGCCGAGACGTAATGGCAGCGATTGCACACGCGCAAACAACGCCTTGCTACGCGCAATCAGTTTGATCAGCAGCCAGCCCGCCAATCCGGCGACAAAACCAATTACCATGGTCATCAGCAAACTACTGACATCCATCTGGAATAGCGCATCAGATAATGGATATAGCGCGCTGCGAAAACCCAGCGACCACATGGTCATCACTGCAACTGCCGATGCCACAATCAGCGGAATCAGCCGTTGCAGCGCCGAGATACCAAAGGCAATTTCCGCGACAAAAATCGCTGAAGCCAGCGGCGCGTGATACACCGAGGAGAGTCCGGCAGCGGCAGCCATCGCCACCACATCGCTATTGCGCAGATTCAATGACGCCGGCAACCAGCGGCCAATCAAACTGCCGCTGAGTGCCGAAAGCTGCACCATCGGCCCTTCTTTACCAATCGATGCACCGCTGCCGATACTGGCAATTGACGACAGCGCCCGGAACAGCGAGGTTTTGGTCGGCACCGCATCAAGACGCGCATTGATCACTTCCAGGTAATCGGTTTGCACCGTTTCCTGTTTTTCAATTGTCACCGCATAACGCAGGAACCAGCCAGCCAGCAAACCGCCAGCACCCACCAGCAGCGGCCAGAAAATCCACGGCCAAACGTGCATCGCCACAGTGATTTCGTTATCGCTATTGAATAGCAGGCGGTTAATCACGTCGATCACACCACGAAAAGCCAGCGTGACCAGCGAAGCCACACATCCAACGGGAATGGCGATCAGTAATGTGGTCCAGTTCAGAGCATGTTTACTTCCACTCACCCGCGCGTCCCCGCTCATTCGGTTAAAAAGTTGTGCGGCATCATCATATTGGAATGCGGATCTCAGGATCAAATTTCGCCTGCCAACCAGCCAAATGAACATGCTACTCTGCCGCTTTACTTTAGCAGGAGAGCAGCACGTGATTCGTTTCGCCATTGTGGGAACCAACTGGATTACCCGCCAGTTTATCGACGCCGCACATGAAACCGGCAAGATGAAACTCAGCGGTGTCTATTCACGCAATCAGCAGCAGGCCGACGCGTTTGTGGCGGATTATCCTTGCCAGCTGACTTTCACCTCATTGGATGAACTGGCCACCAGCAGCGAGATCGATGCGGTCTACATCGCCAGCCCCAACGCGTTGCACAGCGAGCAGGCAATTCTGTTTATGTCGCACGGTAAGCATGTGATTTGCGAAAAACCGATGGCTTCCAACTTACGTGAAGCCGAAGCGATGATCGCCTGCGCGCGTCAGCATCAAGTCGTGCTTTTCGAAGCCTTTAAAACCGCCAGTTTGCCAACCTTCCTGCAACTGCAAAAAACCTTGCCGCAGTTGGGCAAGCTGCGCAAAGCCTTGATTAACTATTGCCAATATTCATCGCGCTATCAGCGTTATCTGGATGGCGAGAACCCGAACACCTTTAATCCGCGCTGGTCGAACGGTTCGATCATGGATATCGGCTTTTACTGCCTCGCCGCCGCCATCACGTTGTGGGGCGCGCCGCAGCAAGTGAAAGCGCAAGCTTCACTGCTGGAAAGTGGCGTTGATGCACACGGCGTGGTGGTGCTGGGCTACGGCGATTTTGATGTCACTTTGTTGCACTCAAAAGTCAGCGACTCGCTGATTCCTAGCGAAATTCAGGGCGAAGCGGGATCATTGGTGATCGACAAGATCTCCGAATGCCAGCAACTGCGCTTTATTCCGCGCGGCGGCGAGAGCCAGAACCTGACGCAACCGCAGCACATCAACACTATGCTGTACGAAGCAGAAACCTTCGCCAGATTGGTGGAAGCCGGGGAAGTGGAGCATCCAGCGCTAGATACGTCGCGCATTACCGCACAACTGCTGACAGAAATCCGTCGCCAGACCGGCGTGGTGTTCCCGGCAGATCAGGCAGAAGTGTAAATATTGCAAAACATTTCTGCGCCCTCTTGCCAGCAACAAGGGTCCTAAGTATCTTGAGCGCTGCAAAGGGGAGTAACTTCTACGCTGATTGATCGTCATTACGTTGCGTAAGCATCCGGTCATCAGGCAACCCGGAATCTATTCTGAGTTGTAAGTGAGACCTTGCCGGAAGGCGAGGTTTGCTTGCAGCACGATCAAAGCGGCTGACGTCTTCTGACTTCAGCCGTTTTTTTATGTCAGAACAGGAGACTACGATGCAATCAGTAGGCACACCGTTACTCTGGGGCAGCTTTGCTGTCGTTGTTGTCATCATGCTTGCCATCGACTTGTTATTACAGGGTCGACGTGGCGCGCAAACCATGTCATTCAAACAAGCGGCAATCTGGTCGCTGATTTGGGTATCCGTTTCATTGCTGTTCAGCGCGGCTTTCTGGTGGTATCTCGACGGTACTGCTGGCCGTGAAGTGGCAACCGCACAAACCCTCGCCTTCCTCACCGGCTACGTTTTAGAAAAAGCGCTGGCGGTGGATAACGTCTTCGTCTGGCTGATGCTGTTTAGCTATTTTGCTATTCCAGCGCAACTGCAACGTCGGGTACTGATTTATGGCGTGTTAGGCGCGATCGTGCTGCGAACCATCATGATTTTCGCTGGCAGCTATTTGGTGACGCAGTTCAGTTGGATCCTGTACGTCTTCGGTGCTTTCTTACTCTTCACCGGCCTGAAAATGGCGCTGGCGAAGGAAGAAGATGGCAGCGCGGTGGGCGAGAAGCCAGTGGTTCGTTGGCTGCGCAAGCATCTGCGTATGACGGATGATCTGGATGGCGAAAAATTTTTCACCCGCAAAAACGGCGTATTATTTGCGACGCCGCTATTGCTGGTGCTGATTATGGTGGAGCTCAGCGACGTGATTTTCGCCGTTGATAGCATCCCGGCCATCTTCGCGGTGACTACCGATCCGTTCATTGTGCTGACCTCAAATCTGTTCGCGATTCTCGGCCTGCGTGCGATGTATTTCCTGTTGGCGAACGTGGCAGAGCGCTTCTCAATGTTGAAGTACGGACTGGCGATTGTGTTGGTGTTTATCGGCATCAAAATGCTGATCGTCGAGTTCTATCATATTCCGGTAGCGATCTCGTTAACGGTGGTGGGCGTGATTCTTGGCGGCACGCTGCTGATTAACGCGTGGGTAAACCATAGAAACGACCAGAAGCACATCTCACCATAATCTTCTGTAGGGGCGCTAATCGCCCCTGCTTTATTTCGCCAGTAGCAAACTTTGCCTTTTATATATCTGTCACATTTCCACTCATTAGCAGATCAAAAAACCGACCTGCCGCGCAAGCTCAGAATTATCTCTTTCATCATCAACTCTTTTCCTTATACTCCGCCGGGCAAACCGTTGGGCGTGGTGGAATTGCGCACAACTCTCATGGCCACAATAAAAAGACCTGTGATATGCAAAACAACTTTATTGGACGTCTGGGCGCGCTGTTCGCAGGAAGCCTGGTAAAACAAATTATGATCGGCCTGGTGGCTGGCGTGGCGCTGGCGTGGTTCTCACGCGATGCGGCATTAGCTGTTGGCTTGCTGGGTGAACTGTTCGTGCGCGCACTGAAAGCTGTCGCGCCGTTGCTGGTATTGGTGTTGGTGATCTCCTCAATTGCCAACCATCAGCAGGGACAAAAAACCAACATCCGCCCGATTATCATGCTCTATCTGCTCAGTACCTTCTTCGCCGCAGTCGTGGCAGTGATCTTCAGTCATTTGTTCCCACAAACGCTGTCGATGAACGTCGGTGCCACGCAGATCACGCCGCCGTCGGGCATCACCGAAGTGCTGCATGGCTTGTTGATGAGCATGGTGTCGAACCCAATTGAAGCGTTGATGAACGCCAACTACATCGGCATTTTGGTGTGGGCGTTGGGATTAGGTTTGGCGTTTCGCCATGCCAGCCCAAGCAGCAAAGCGTTTCTTAATGACGCGTCCAACGCCGCAACCTGGGTAGTACGCTGCGTGATTCGTTGTGCGCCAGTGGGGATTTTTGGTCTGGTGGCATCGATTTTGGCCTCAACCGGCTTCGATGCAATTTGGGAATACGCCAATCTGCTGGCGCTGTTGTTAGGTTGCATGCTGATTATGGCGCTGGTGGTCAACCCCATGTTGGTGTTCCAGAAAATTCGCCGCAATCCTTATCCATTAGTATTCACCTGCTTGCGCGAAAGTGGCGTCACTGCCTTCTTCACCCGCAGCTCAGCGGCCAATATTCCGGTCAATATGGCGCTGGCGAAACGCCTGAATCTGGATGAAGACACCTATTCCGTGTCGATTCCACTCGGTGCCACCATCAGCATGGCGGGTGCGTCGATCACCATCACCGTGTTGACGCTAGCGGCGGTGCATACACTGGGAATTTCTGTTGATGTGCCAACCGCGGTTCTGCTGAGTTTGGTGGCCTCACTGTGTGCTTGTGGCGCATCCGGCGTGGCGGGCGGTTCGCTGCTGTTGATTCCGGTTGCCTGCAATATGTTTGGTATTCCAAATGATCTGGCAATGCAGGTAGTGCCGGTCGGCTTTATTATTGGCGTGCTGCAAGATTCCGCCGAGACCGCGCTGAATTCATCAACGGATATTCTGTTTACTGCGGCGGTATGCCAGGCAGAAGCCGAACGCGAACCGCGTCGTACGGTGTCAGAATCGGAATAATTGCCCAGGTCACCATCAATGGCGACCCTACAGATATGTGGCGAGGTTTTTGTAGGGTGCGCATTCATGCGCACCTGGTTTTAAAGCGTAACGCCGCTTTTAAAGATGGCTAACTCGCGGAAATCATTGGTTTCATTCCGTGCGGGCTGACCATTCGCAATCGCCACAATCATATCGACAAAATCCGCCAACATCTCCGGCATGCTCATTCCTTCAATCAAACGCCCGGCATTGAAATCGATCCAGTGCGGTTTCTTCTCGGCTAATTGCGTATTGGTAGCAATCTTCACGGTGGGCACAAACCCGCCATACGGCGTGCCGCGTCCGGTGGTGAACAACACCATATGGCAACCGGCACCCGCCAGTGCACTGGTTGCCACCGCATCGTTGCCCGGCGCACTGAGCAAATTCAGCCCCGGCGTGTGCAGGCGTTCACCATATTTCAGCACATCGACCACCTGACTTTGCCCAGCTTTCTGCGTGCAACCGAGTGACTTCTCTTCCAACGTGGTGATACCGCCCGCTTTGTTGCCCGGCGAAGGGTTCTCGTAAATCGGCTGCTGATGATCGATAAAGTAGCGCTTGAAATCGTTGATCATTGCCACGGTTTTCTCGAAGGTGGCTTCATCGCGACAGCGGCTCATCAGAATGCGTTCGGCACCAAACATTTCCGGCACTTCCGTCAGTACCGTGGTACCGCCGTTGGCAATCATTTGGTCGGAGAAACAGCCGAGCATCGGATTCGCGGTGATGCCGGAAAAGCCATCCGAACCGCCACATTCCAGGCCAAACTTCAGCTCGCTGAGTTTGCCCGGCTGGCGCTGATCCTGACGCATCACCTGATAAAGCGCATGCAAACGTTCCAGTCCCGCTTCCACCTCATCATCCTGTTTTTGGCACTCCATAAACTGCACGCGATCGCTGTCGAAGCCGCCGAGCGTGTCGCGGAATACATCGACCTGATTATTCTCGCAGCCAAGCCCAATCACCAATACCGCGCCCGCATTGGGATGGCGCACCATGTTTTGCAGCATGGTGCGGGTGTTTTCATGGTCTTGACCGAGTTGCGAGCAGCCAAACGGGTGGCTGAACAGGTGCACGCCATCAATCCCGGCAGCGTCATCGGTCTCTTTCATAAAGCGCGTCAGGATTTGTCGCGCGATACCGTTGACGCAACCCACGGTTGGCAAAATCCACAGTTCATTGCGAATGCCCACTTCACCACTGGCGCGACGATAGATCTGCACCTCACGATCACCGGCTTGCGGCGGCAGATCAAGAAAGTCAGGCTGATAATCGTATTCATCGACATCGCTGAGATTGGTGCGCGCGTTGCTGGAGTGAATGATCTCACCCGCTGCAATGGGCTGCGTGGCATGGGCAATCGGCAAACCGTACTTAATCACCAGCGCGTCGCTGGCTAACGGCTGCAAAGCAAACTTGTGACCACGGCCAACCTCTTGCTGCAAGGTTACCGCGACGTCATCAATCACCACGGAACTGTTCGCCGCCAAATCGCGCAGCGCCACCGCAACGTTGTCGCGGGTATGAATTTTGATCGCATCTTGCATCGCGTTATCTCAGTTGTGTCAACGCCGTCCGCATCCCGTGGACGATGATGTTTTGCAGGTTTTGGCTTACCGCGGCCACTAATCCTGGCCGCTGAGTGAGATCTTCGCCCCAATGATTGGCATCGCTGAGCACCGCACGCACCAACAGTTCTGGCGTTTGTTTATCGTGGTTTACCGCCGGCCACAGTTCAGCAAAACGTTGCAGCCAATGTTCATCGTCCTGCAACGGCCAGTGGCGATCGCCCTGCTCGCCGCGATAAAACGCCAGCAAAGCCGCAAAGGCGAACGTCAGGCGTTCGGGCCACTTGCCGGTTTGCTGCTGTGCGAGAAGCAGTTGCGGTAATAAACGGGTGCGGAATTTGGTCATGCTGTTAAGCGCAATCGACAGCAACGCGTGGCGAATAAATGGATTGCGGAAGCGGCGCTGCACCGCATCGGCGAAGGCGTGCAATTCCTCACGAGGCAGATCCAAGGTGGGAATCACCTCTTCGCGCAGCAACACGTCAACAAAGCCAGCCAATTGCGCATCACTCATCGCCTCACCCACGCTTTCTACCCCAGCCTGAAACGCAACCGGCACCAGCGCGGTGTGCGCACCGTTGAGAATCGCCACTTTCTGCGCTTTGTAAGGCGTGATGTCATCGACCATCTTCACTTCAGGCGCCAGCGCGTGCAGCTTGAGTTCTTGCGCCAGCGTATCCGGCCCTTGAATCACAAACTGGTAATAGACTTCACCTGCCACTAAATAACGATCTTCGTAGCCCAACTGCGCGCTAATCTCAGCGCTGTCGGCGGGATAGCCGGTGACAATACGATCCACCAGCGTGTTGTAAAACGCGCAATGATCCTGCACCCAGCGGGCGAATTCGGCTGGCAGCTGCCAATGTTGGCTGTATTGCAGAACCCGCGCTCGCAGCGTGTCGCCGTTGTTGTCGATAAGCTCACACGGCACCACCAGCCAACCTTTATCGCTGGCGGCGGCAAAGTGGTTGAAGCGCGCCCACAACAGTTGCGTCAGCTTGCCGGGGAAGGACGATGCGGGCGCACCATCCAGTTGATCCTGCGGGTTAAAGACAATCCCGGCTTCGGTGGTGTTGGAAAACACAAACCGCATTTGCGGCGCGTGAGCGAGTGCGAGGAATGCATCAAGCTGCTGATAAGGCTGGATTTCACGGTTAATCGTGCGAATTAGCCGGGTTTCGCTCACTCGCTCACCTGCCGCATTGAGCCCGCGAATCAAGGTGGTAAACAAGCCATCTTGCTGGTTCAACGAATCATCAACCACGCGATTACGCGGCCGCACCACCACGACACCCGCATCGGTGGCTTGGTGTTGGTTCAACCAATCAAGCTGCCAATCAATAAACGCGCGTAAAAAATTACCTTCGCCAAACTGAATGACGCGATCGGTGTAGTGCGCGCCGGGAAAATCATTCCGGTTCAACCGCTGCATACTTGCTTCCTCAATTCCGTCGCTATCGAATAATAAAACAAAAGTTATCATACCAATTTTTAGAATTAACAGAATTTTTTGCGATGCAGTTCACAATAATGATGATTATATTGTGGGTAATAAGCAGTATTGAATTTTAAATCCATTAATAACAACATGATAAGTAAAACCCGCATTACTCACTTTTCGGTACGCAACTTCTTATCATGTATAACAACTCGTCCATTTCGCTCTTCTCATTGTTTCCCTACAAAGCATTAGCAGGCGTTTCTTGCTTCCAGAGACGTACACGCCAATCCGTTTCCTCAACGCCGCCAAAGTGGTATAACAACTCAACTTTTTTCACACAGTGGAGCGCGTGATGGACCTCAACGAATCCCGTCGCCTGTATCAACAACTCGCCAGCGATTTGAAACGCCGTATTGAAGCGGGCGATTACGCCGTTGGCGACAAACTGCCAGCCGAGCGCTTGATTGCGGAAGAAATGCAGGTCAGCCGCACCGTGGTGCGTGAAGCGATCATCATGCTGGAAGTGGAAGGTTACGTGGAGGTGCGCAAAGGTTCGGGCATTCATGTGATCAGCAGCCAGCAGCAGAATCGCGTGGCGACGCCGAGCCAGCTTGAGTTCGCCCATTTCGGCCCATTTGAACTGTTACAAGCGCGGCAATTAATTGAGAGCAATGTGGCGGAGTTTGCTGCCACCCAAGTGACGCGCCAGGACATTTTAGCGCTGATGGCGATCCAGGAGAAAGCGCGCCAGGAAGATCATTCACGTGATTCCAGCTGGGATATGGAGTTTCACGTGCGTATTGCTCAGGCGACGCAAAACAGCGCACTGGCGGCGATTGTCGAGAAGATGTGGCTGCATCGCCTGCACAATCCCTATTGGCTCAAACTGCACGAACACATTGATGCCAAAAACATCACCAGTTGGTGCGATGATCATGACCAGATTCTGAAAGCACTGATACGCAAAGATCCGGCCGCCAGTAAGTTGGCAATGTGGCAACATCTGGAAAATACTAAGCAGATGCTGTTCAACGCCACCACTGACGATTTTGAATTTAATGTGGATCGTTACATGTTTGCGGAAAATCCGGTCATCCTGCCTGGAGGCAGTGACAACCCACGCTGATCCTGCTTATTTTTCAGGCATTTTGCTGCTGAAAAAGTCAGTTAGTCTGCAATAGTGTCAGCTCATGTAAAGCTCCTTTGGACCATCCGCGTCTAAAGGTAAAACTCCTGTGGGCAGGCACTTTCCCCTGTCTGGATAACGTTATTTTTGTTACAGTTATCGCCCTTTTATTACCCTTTGCGACAGGGCTGTAAAAAGTCGCTGATTTAACAATCAATTCTGGAAGGACCCGGAAAATCCTGCTCAGGCTGCTTATCTAAAATGTATAACCAACGCCAGTCTGCGCCTAAGCCCCTCACGGGCACGTTTAACAATGATGTTCAGGAATGATTGATGGATATTTTGAAAGCATTGCTGCATGCCTTGTGGCAGCAGGATTACGAAATGCTCTCCGACCCGACATTGGTTTGGGCCATTTACGGCGTGTTGTTCATGATCCTGTTTTTGGAAAATGGACTGCTGCCAGCCGCATTTCTGCCGGGCGACAGCTTACTGATTTTAGTTGGCGTGCTGATTGCCAAAGGCACCATGAGTTTCCCACTGACCATTTTGATTTTGACCACCGGCGCCAGCCTGGGCTGCTGGGTTAGTTACATTCAGGGCCGATGGCTGGGTAATACGCCCACTGTACAAAATTGGCTATCGCATCTGCCCGCACAATATCACCAACGCGCACACGCCCTGTTCCACCGCCACGGTTTGTCTGCGCTGTTAATTGGCCGCTTTATCGCCTTCGTGCGCACCTTGCTGCCGACCATTGCTGGGCTGTCTGGCCTGAGCAACGCGCGTTTCCAGTTCTTTAACTGGATGAGCGGCTTCCTGTGGGTGGTGATCCTCACCGTGCTGGGCTTTGCATTAGGCAAGACGCCGATTTTCCGCCGTTACGAAGAAGAGCTAACGTTAGGATTGATGCTGCTGCCGCTGGTGTTACTGGTGATCGGTTTGGTGGGTTCTCTTGTGGTGCTGTGGCGTAAACGCCAGTCAAATCGCAAAGGGAACTCACAACCATGATCAAATTCAGCGGATTCCCAAGGCACTATCTACCTTGGGCGTTGGGTGGTGCGTTGGCATTGCTGGCGGTGTGTTTTATTCCGGCCATGATGCAGCATGAAACCGTGGTGCAAATCCGAGTTTCAAACAACAGCACTAATCTACCTGACGGTTTTTACCTTTATCAGCAACTTTCGGCGCAGGGCGTGCGCATCAAAAGCATTACACCTTCTGGCGACGCGCTGGTGATTCATTTTGACAATGAAGAGCAAAGCATCGCCGCGCAGAAAGTGTTGAAACGCCTGTTGCCACAAGGTTTTGTCGTGGCCGCTGGCCCGCAAGCGTCACAACAAAATTCTGATAGTAATCGCCCAACCTACAGCTAATCTTTGCCGCCTGCGCGATAAGCCAGGCGGTGAGTTAATCCTCGCTATCCCCGCGTCTTCTTTGAATTTTTTCGTCTGCTGACTATCCTTAGAGGTAGCGTAAGCCTAAGACATGCTGGGATGCCCTTTTGCCCGTCTATGGCAAGTCATCAACAATGGAAGGTCACAACCTGATGAAACATCAATTACTGCTAGGTGCTATTCTTTTCTCTCTTTCAGGTTCGCTATTGGCAGCTGAATCCCTTTGCCAGCAAAAGGAGCAGGATATTCAGCGTGAAATCGATATGGCGAAACAGCACAACAACCAGCGCCGCGTCACCGGGCTGGAGCGCGCGCTGACCGAAGTCCGCGCCGGCTGCACCGATGAGAAATTGAAATCTGCTCATAGCGAACGTATCGCGGCGCAAAAACACAAAATTGCTGAACGTGAGCGTGAACTGAAGGAAGAGCGTCAGGATGGTGACAAAGGCAAGATTGAGAAGCGCGAACGTAAGCTAGAAGAGGCGCAGCACGAGCTTAAAAAGCTTGAGACTGAACCTTATTAATCGGACTTAACTACATGCTGTAAAAGGAGATTTCCATGGCTAAAGAATCATCATCTGAACATCTGCGCGCTGAACTGAAAAATCTGGCGGATACCCTGGAAGAAGTGCTGAGCAGCTCAGCGGACAAATCCAAAACCGAACTCGACAAACTGCGCAGCAAAGCGCGTGGTGCAATCGAAAGCTCGCGTGAACGCCTCGGCGACTCCGGCGAACGTATCGCGCAAACCACACGTGAAGCGGCGGAAAAAGCCGATGAATACGTGCGTGATAATCCATGGCACGGCGTAGGTATCGGTGCAGCGGTAGGCATTTTAATCGGCATTCTAATCTCACGGCGTTAATGATGAGTGATAGTCAGCAAAGCCACGGCCCCGGCAAAGGGGTCTTTAACATTGGTCAGCGCATCGTAACCACGCTGGTTAGCATGGTTGAAACCCGTGTTCGACTGGCGATTGTCGAGCTGGAAGAAGAGAAGGCGAACCTGATTCAGATGCTGATGATGGTTGGCCTGACCATGTTGTTTACCGCTTTCGGTTTGATGAGTTTGATGGTGCTGATCATCTGGGCGGTGGATGCACAATATCGTCTGATGGCGATTGCCATCACCACTGGCGTGCTGTTTGCCTTAGCGCTGATCTTCGGATTGTGGACGTTACACAAATCGCGCCAATCAACGCTGTTACGTCACACACGTAAAGAGCTGGATACCGATCGCAAATTGCTGGAGGAGCATCGCTCATGAGCCGCCGCGAACGTGAAGCACGTATTCACGAATTGCTTAATCAAGTTCAGCAACAGCGGCTTGATCTCAGTGCTGGCCGCCGCGATTGGCTGGCGGGCACAGCGCAGTACGATCGCGGCTGGCTGACGTTGATTGGCATGCGTCGTTATCTGGCGATTGGCAGCAGCGCTCTGGCGATTTGGTCGATTCGCAGCCCCAACCGTTTGCTGCGCTGGGCGAAGCGCGGTTTTGGCGTCTGGAGCACCTGGCGCATGATCAAATCCACGCTGGATACGCGATAAATCTCTCTATTAAAGGCCGGGCCGAAAAGGTTCGGTTTTACTCCATCAAAATCCCTGAACAACATTAACAGTTTATCTCGCTTACAACTCTTTCATCCTGCGATTATCATCTCCCTCCATCAGCCCAATGAACTTATTTAAGCGGTTCAACGGGATTCAAACCCCGCAGGCCAACAACCTGCAACAAAAACCTTGTTGGAGTAGATGATGAAAAAATTCGAAGACTCAGGCCTGTTGGCAGCACGTATCTTAATGACCATTCTGTTTATTACCGCAGGCTGGGGCAAAATTACCGGTTACGCTGGTACCGCACAATACATGCAAGCCATGGGCGTGCCGGGCTTCTTCCTGCCGCTGGTTATCCTGTTGGAGTTCGGCGGCGGCCTGGCAATTCTGTTCGGTTTCCTGACGCGTTTCACCGCACTGTTCACCGCGGGCTTCACGCTGCTGACTGCATTCCTGTTCCACAGCAACTTCGCTGAAGGCGTTAACCAGCTGATGTTCATGAAAAACCTGTCTATCGCCGGTGGTTTCCTGGTGTTGGGTTTGGTGGGTCCAGGTGCTTACAGCATTGACCGTCTGATTCGCCAGCGCTTCCAGCCGGCAGCAGCACGCTAAACGCGGCAACACCACATATACTGATTGTCAGGGGCGGGGATTTTCCTCGCCCCCTTTTTTTATGGAGGGCTTATGGGACAGCTGATTGACGGTGTCTGGCACGACACCTGGTACGATACGAAGTCAACCGGTGGCCGCTTCAAACGCACTGAAGCCGTATGGCGTAACTGGATCACCGCGGATGGCAGCGCTGGCCCAACCGGCAAAGCGGGTTTCGCCGCCGAACGCGGTCGCTATCATCTGTATGTCTCACTCGCCTGCCCGTGGGCGCATCGCACCTTATTAATGCGCCAACTGAAAGGGCTGGAAGATATGATTTCCGTTTCGGTGGTGCATCCGCTGATGCTGGAAAACGGCTGGACCTTCGACAGTGATTTCCCGGCCGCAACCGGCGATGCGTTGTATCAAAAAGAGTTCCTATACCAGCTCTATCTACATGCCGATGCGCAATATACCGGCCGCGTGACCGTGCCGGTGCTGTGGGACAAGCAGCAACAAACCATCGTCAGCAATGAATCCGCCGATATCATGCGTATGTTGAATAGTGCGTTTGATGCGCAAGGTGCACGCGCCGGTGATTACTATCCCGCTGAGCTGCGTGACAAGATTGATGAGGTGAATAGCTGGGTTTACGACACCGTGAACAACGGCGTGTACAAAAGCGGTTTCGCTACCTCACAGGCAGCTTACGATGAAGCGGTGACGGCGCTGTTCCATTCGTTAGCGCGACTTGAGCAGATTCTCGGTCAGCATCGTTATCTCACTGGCAATCAGCTAACCGAAGCCGATTTGCGCCTGTGGACCACCTTGGTGCGCTTCGATCCGGTCTACGTCACCCACTTTAAGTGCGATCGCCACCGCATCAGTGATTTCCGCAATCTAAGCGGCTTCCTGCGCGACATTTACCAAATGCCGGGTATCGCCGATACGGTAAACCTGCCGCACATTCGCCATCACTATTATTGCAGCCATAAAACCATCAACCCCAGCGGCGTGATCTCGCTCGGCCCCGCTTTTGATTGGGATGAGCCACACGGCCGCGATTGATGGATGCATTCACCTCTCCGTGCGAGAGGTGAATCATTTTAGGCAAATTTAATCAGCACCATGCCAAACAGCAACAATGCCACACCCAACCAGCCAATGCGGCTCAGCCGTTGTCCAAACAGAATCCAGCCCGCCGCCACCGTCGCGACTAAACCCAATCCGCCCCATAAAGCGTAAGCGACAGTCAAATCAATCCCTTTCACCGCCTGCGCCAGCGCACTGAACGCTGCCAACACCGCCGCTAACGAGAGCACACCAAACAACGGGCGACGAAAACCGTTGGAGTATTTCAGGAAGATATTCGCGGCAATTTCCAACACCACCGCCAGCACTAACCACGCGATGTGCAATCCGTTAAACGTTGCCATGGTGCAGCTCCTTGCGGGTCAACGTGCCGGATTTAATCAGCACAATGCCGAGCACTAATGTCAGCAAACCGGCAACTTTCACCACGGATAGAGTTTCATCAAACAGCAGCACGCTAAACAGCGTAATAAATAGAATGCCGACACCTTCCCACATGGCATACGCCACGCCGAGCGCGATTCGTTTTATAGCGAAAGACAAGAGAATATAAGACAGCGCGATCATCACCAGCATAAAAATATAACCAGCGTTGCCGCCATTAACGCTGGCCCATTTCATTGACACCGTGCCGATAATTTCCGCCACGATTGCCAGAGCTAATAAAATCCAATACAGCATGATTTCTCTCCTAATGAGAAATAAACGCCAGCCACGCGAAAAATAAACGTGTTAGCCAATTAAATTAAAAATGTAGAAAAGGAGAGAACGAGACTAAAGCGCGAAGCGCCAGTGCTGATCGCAGATAGAGCAGTTGGAGGTAAAGAGAGATGAGAATAGTGATGCTTTGAATGGTGCGAACATTTTGTCCATAAAATTACAACTTATCCACGTTGTTGCTTCTCGTCAGTGTGGATTAAATTTGTCCTCAGTAGTTAAACACGCGCTTATTCTGGCACAGGCAAAATATTGTTTTCAGGGATTTTCATTTCTTTACGTGAGAACGTTTATTTATTTCCGTGCGTGCTGATGCCCTCACCCTAGCCCTCTCCCACAGGGAGAGGGAATTGTATGGCGCGCTCTGGCAGAATGAGCTCAATATTAACTCATCGCTCGATCGGTCCCTTCTCCCGCTAGCGGGAGAAGGTTAGGATGAGGGCCAGCGCGCACCCAGCGACACAAAGTAAAACGCCCACAAGATTTCTCTTGCGGGCGTCTTTTTCGAAAAGTCGAAACTGACCGATAAGCCGGGTTCTGTCGTGGACAGTCATTCATCTAGGCCAGCAATCGCTCACTGGCTCAAGCAGCCTACCCGGGTTCAGTACGGGCCGTACCTAGTGAACCCCTATTTGGCCTTGCTCCGGGTGGAGTTTACCGTGCCACGAACTGTTGCCAGCCGCGCGGTGCGCTCTTACCGCACCCTTTCACCCTTACCTGATCCCATTACTGGGCCATCGGCGGTTTGCTCTCTGTTGCACTGGTCGTAGGCTTGCGCCCCCCAGGCGTTACCTGGCACCCTGCCCTATGGAGCCCGGACTTTCCTCCCCTTTGCCCGTCTCCCCCCGAAAGAGGACGACGACAAAGCGGCGACTGTCTGGTCAGCTTCGGCGCGGGATAATAGGCGATCCGCCGCCGTTTGTCACGCCTCTTGCTGCTCGAGCGCGTACTTATACAGAGCGTTCTTCTTAACGCCATGAATTTCTGCCGTTAGCGCAGCGGCTTTCTTTAATGGCAGCTCTTTTTGCAGCAGCGCCAGCGTGCGCAACGCTTCGGCAGGCAGGGCTTCTTCATCGGCTTTATGGCCTTCAACAATCAGCACCATTTCGCCTTTGCGGCGATTTTCATCCTCCAGCACCCATGCCAGCAGTTCGCCGACCGGTGCACCTTGGATTGATTCCCAGGTTTTGGTGATCTCGCGCGCCAGCACCACATAGCGCTCAGCACCCCACACGCTAACCATATCTTGCAAACTATCGATCAGGCGATGTGTCGATTCATAGAAAATCAGCGTGCGCGGCTCCTCGCCAAGCGCGCGCAGCACATCACAACGCCCTTTGCTTTTGGCCGGTAGAAATCCTTCGTAACAGAAACGATCGGACGGTAATCCCGCTGCGCTTAATGCTGTGATGGCCGCGCAAGCACCCGGCAATGGCACCACGCGCACACCGGCTTCACGGCAGCGACGCACCAAATGGTAGCCCGGATCGTTAATTAATGGCGTGCCCGCATCGGAGACCAGCGCGATGCTCTGGCCCTCTTGCAGCTTGGCTAACAGCACTTCGGCTTTCTGCTGTTCGTTGTGGTCGTGTAATGCGAAGAGTCGCGCATTGATGGCGAAATGTTGTAGCAACAGCCCGGTATGACGTGTATCTTCCGCTGCGACGAGATCGACGCTGGCGAGCACCGTTAACGCTCGTTGCGTAATATCACCCAGGTTACCGATCGGGGTAGGAACGATATAGAGCGTGCTGGCAGAAATCTCTGCCCGATCGAGTTGTTTCATTGTTTCATCCGAATTGCCGATTTAATA
>NZ_JBCNNP010000019.1:0-73448 GCF_039594315.1 Pantoea sp. | reverse complement strand
AAGGCGCTGCATGGATACTTTCTCAGTCCAGGGCATAGTGAGTCTCCTCTGCTATGCCGTTTATAACTGTTACCCATGTGCCCGGTCTAAAGTGTTACCCATGTGGCCGGTTTGTACCTAAATGGCGCCCCTACATAGTCAGCGTAGGGGCGCCATTTATGGTGACCTGTTTTATATCAGCCTTCTCCCCTACCAATTTGCCAAATACCGGTTGGTGCCGCGCCATTCACTTTCCAGTCGCCAATATCGCGCGCTTTATACACCACCGGATTATGCGACGACACGGTGCGCGCGTTGCGCCAATGGCGATCTAATGCTTTGCTGACGCGCGTATCGGATGCACCGAGCGCATTGAACAGCTCGGTTGCCGCCCGTGTCACCAGTTCGCTAGCAACCACTTGCGCCAGCCCCGCTTCGGCTTCGGCCAGCACATTGATTTCCGCAATCTGCGATTCATCACTGCTTAAATGGGCGACATATGCTGATTGCAGTGAATGTGTGGCGCGAATCACCGTGGCTTCTACTGCAAACGCCAGGCTAGTAATTTCGCCAATAACTTGCAATATCTGCGCATCCTGACGCGCAACATTGCGATTGCCGTGGCTATAAACGCGATTACGCGCCGCAACCGCTTGTGCACCATCACGCGCCACCGCGCGTGCAATCCCCGCCAGCGTCGCCAGTAACACATGTTGGTAGAACGCAGTTTGATAACGAAAACGGGTGGCGAAATCATAAACGTGCGCTTGCTCGACATGCGCGTTGTCAAAACGCGTGGTGCCGCTACCGGTAAGACGCTGACCAAAGCCGTCCCAGTCGTCTTCACGCGTTACGCCCGGTTGGTGAGCGTTCACCAGAGCAATCACATCACCCTGGTTGTCGTTGCGACGCGCGAACACATCAATCCAGTCAGCGTATAGCGTGCCAGTGCTGTAAAACTTCTCGCCACTTAGCGTCCAGCCGCTTGATGATGGCGTGACACGGGTGATCACATCGCCCAGCTTGACCGCACCAATTTCGGTCCAGCCGCTGCCCACCAGCTCGCCGTCGATAAAGCGTCTAAACCAGCCATCGCGCTCTGAGTTATCAGGTTGATTAAGCCGATCTTCGACAAAGGCAAAATGGGCGCGCAGCGCCTGCGGCAGATTGGAGTCCGCTTCCGCCAACTCAATGAGCAGCTGAAACAGCTGCGGCAGCGATGCGCCCCAACCGCCCTTCTCTTTTGGAATGCGCACCGTGCCAAACCCCGCTTCTTTCAACCAGGTTATCGCTTCATACGGCAATGTGCGGTTGCGTTCACGCTCAACTGCGCCTGCGGCGATACGCGCGAATATTGGCCGGAAATGCGACGCCAGCGCGTCATAATCGGTGCCTGTTGCTAATAAGCTCATGGTTTATCCTTCAGATGAAAGTTCGTCGATATCGTGGCGAGTGGGTTCATGACGCACCGCCAGCAAGAAGAAAATCGGGATGATCGCCGCCAGTGAAACCACCCAGAACATATTGGTGCCGAGCGCCGCTTGCAGAATTGGCAGGATAAACAGCGCCAGCGCACTGCCAATGCCAGAGAGCGCACGGCTAAAACCGACGCCGGTCGCACGAATCGAAGTGGGATAAGAGAGCGCCGGATACACCATCAATTGCGCGCCAGGGCCAAAACCTTCAGCAAACAGCCATAATCCCAACATCAACACGGCGAAAACGATGCCAGCGATGGCTTGAGGATGCCCAATCAACGCCAGGGCGATTAACGCAAAGAATTGCAGCGCAAAACCGGCAATCGCCACGTGACGCGACGGATATTTCCACGCCAGGCGCATACCGAGCAGGCCGCCGGTAAACGCGAACAACGCATTGAGGCCGAGCGACGCCGAGATGGTTTCAAACACACCTGCGCCAAGGAACTGCGCCAGAATTGAAGGCAGGAAGAAGGCAATCGCGGTGTATTCGAAGGAGATGCAGATGTTCATCACGCCCGCCACGATGGTGCGTTCACGCCAAGGTTTTTCAAACAACACGCGGAAACTGACTTTCGGCGCGGCAGCGGCGGGTGGTGCTTCCGGTTCCGCTTCGTGTGCATGAATGCCGTAAGAATCACGCAGGATGCGCACAGCACCTTTGAGATCGCCCTGATTCGCTGCCCACAGCGGCGATTCGTTCATGAATTTGCTGCGCACCGCGATGATCAATAATGCCGGCACCGCGCCAAACAGCAGCGAAGCGCGCCACAGCCAATCAAGATGGTCTTTTGGCAGCAGGAAATAGAGCGCGAAGATCAGCAAGAAGCAGACGGTCGATGCGGCGTACCACATTGGGCACCACGCGGCGAGTCGCGCCGCTTTGTTGCCTTTACCGGCAAACTTCGAGAATTCGGCCAGATAGGACATCGCCACCGGCAAATCGATGCCAACGCCAACCCCCATTAAAAAGCGCGCGCCAATCAACACCCAAACGTTGGGCGCTAAGCCAGCGGCAATCGCCGAGACAACAAAGAACAGCATGTCAGCCATGAACACCGAATAACGGCCGTATTTATCCGTGAGCCAGCCGCCGACCAGATTACCGACGATGGTGCCGACCATAATTGATGACGTTACCAGGCCGGTAAGCAGCGGCGAGAGCTGGAACTCGCGCACCACATCATCAATGCCATATGACAGCGTGGTGAGGTCGTAGGCATCCAGGAATACGCCGCCGAGCGCAAGGAACACGATCATGCGCGCGTAGTTATCGGTTTTGGTGCGAGTGTTGATAAGCCTAGCCACATCGCTGACCGAACGAACCGGTTCTGACGCCGGCAAGGTGTTTTCTAAAGGTATGGAACTCATAACGCCTCACGTTGTTGTTTTGTAGTGCAGGTGAGGTTGTTATAAGCGCTTTATTGGCTTAGCCAAAACAACAATAATTGATATTAATTTACAATAATATCAATTAGATAAACTCATTTTCAAGCAACACAAAAACCCGGAAACGCCAGGCGAATCCGGGTGATCAATTGGGAATCATTACTCGGCGGAAACCGGCACCAATACACCTTTAACGAGCGGATCGTCAGTGGTTTTTAGCCATTGCTGCACGCGCGGATCGGAGAAGGCTTGTTTGAGTTTCTCAATATTTTCTTGTTGCAGATAAGGCGTACCAATCACTAACTGCGACGCGAAAGTGCGCGGTGCTGGCGGGAACAGAATGCCTTTTTCACGCGGCACTTTCCCGGCATCGAATTGCGACACGTAGCCAATTGCCGCATCGACCGAGTTCAGCGCTCGTGGCATGGTCAGCAAATCCAACTCTTTGAAAACGAATCCATGTGGATTACCAACGATGTTTTTCAGCTTAGCGGTGCGCGGTTCGACGTTGGGATCAAGCGTAATAAGCCCCTGTCGCGCCAGTAGCCATAATGCCTGGCCTTGGTTTGCGCCATCATCCGGCACCACGATGGTGGCGCCCTGCGGTAAATCCGCCACCGATTTATAGCGATCGGAGTAGATACCAAACGCCCACTGGAACAGCGGCAGCGCCGACGTCAGCGCAAAACCGTTGGCATCCACCACTTGCTTTAGCCACCACTGATGTTGATAAACCGTTGCCGCATATTGTCCTTGCGCGACTGCGCGGTCGGCTTGCACCGGATCCTGCACACCGACCGCTTCCAGCTTCAAGCCGTAATCCGGCGCGATATGTTCGCCAACGTATTCAATTAGCTTCTGCTCTCCCGCCATCGCCGGTTCAAAATGCACTTGCAGCGTGGTGCCGAAAACCACGGCCTGCGCCTGTTGTGTGCGCCAGAACCAACCGCCTGCCGCGAGTACAACGACCACTGTAATCAGTAGCAGCCACGGCCAACGATGTGTTTTACGCAGTTCAAAATCTTGAGTTGTCATAGTGATGTCCCCTGAGGATGACGCAATGTGGTGACTTGGCGGTCGCCGAGAAATTGAATGGTTTGGATTAAGGCGATCAGCACCACGATGGTGGCGATCATGATGTGATTGTCGAAGCGCTGATAGCCGTACACCACCGCCAGATAACCGATGCCGCCCGCGCCGATAGTCCCGGCAATCGCCGAGTACTCAATCATTGAGATCAGATTGAGCGTCACCGCCGCGACAATGGCAGGCAATGCTTCGCTCAGCTGTGCCGAGCGGATGATCTGCCAGCGCGAGCCGCCACACACCAATCCCACGGCAGTGACTTCACTGGGCAATTCGCGCAGTGCGTTATCGACTAAACGACCAAAAAACGGAATTCCAGCAGCGATCATCGGTACCACTGCCGCAGGAATGCCGATGGTGGTACCGGTTAGCCAGAAGGTGAAAGGTATGATTGCCGCCATCAATACCAGAAACGGCAACGAACGACCCATATTGACGATCCAACTTAATACGCGATGGATGCCGCGATGCGGGAATAAACCGCGCGCAGAAGTGTTGAACAGCAACACGCCAACCGCACCGCCGCAAGAGACGACAAACAGCATCACGATAGCCACCATCAAGGCGGTTTCCCCTAACGCGGGCAGCATCAATGACGGAATTTCTGGCCACGGCGTGTCCTGACTCATTACCGATACGCTCATACCACCGCCCTTAGCGGAAAGACACTTCCTGCTACGCTAGCCACCAAACCCAGTTGCTCACATTGCGCCAGCAAACGCGCCAGCGGCACGCGCTCATGCTGAAAGTGAATGCCAACCTGTAAGCGTCCCGCCTGCAATCCGTTGAAATGCTCGACGTGCGCACCGAGTAAATCAATGCGCAATCCAAACTGCTGGCTAAGGCGCGAAATCCAATCGCTGGCGACCGCAACATCGGTGCGATAGCTGAGCTGGAGGACTAATTCGGCGTCACTGGATTGTGAGGCCAACGGGAACAAGCGCTGCCCCAAGGCGGAATCCGGCTGTGCCAGCAATTCACGCACTACGCCGTATTGCACAATCTGCCCATCGCGAATTTCCGCAACCGCATCAGCGGCTTGCCTTACCGCATCCATCTCGTGGGTGATCAGCACAATCGCCAACTTGTAGTCGTCGCGCAGCTTTTTTAACAGATCAAGAATGGTGACGGTGGCTTGTGGATCGAGTCCCGAAGTGGCTTCGTCTGCCAGCAAGACCGAAGGATGCAACGCCAGCGCGCGCGCAATGCCAATCCGTTGTCGTTGGCCGCCCGAAAGCTGGCCCGGATAAGCGTTGGCTTTGTGGCTAAGACCCACGCTTTCCAGCAGTTCGCCAACGCGCGCTTTTATATCGCGTTCAATTACACCAAGATAATGCAGCGGCAAGGCGATGTTTTCCCAAGCGGTTTTGCGCTGCAGTAACGCCGAAGACTGAAATACGGTGCCAATCGAACGGCGTGCCTGACGCAACGCGTCACCATCGAGGCGCGACAGATCGTTACCGTTAACGCGAATGCTGCCAGCGCTGGGTTGCTCCAGCAGGCTGATGCATTTCGCCAGCGTGGATTTCCCCGCGCCGCTTGGGCCAACCACCGCCGTAATATTGGCTTGCGGCACTTGCAGGCTGATGGATTTCAGCACTTCAGTAACGCGGCCATCGGGTGCACGGTACTGTTTGCTCAACTGGTCGATCTCAATCATAAAACCTCCTGCGTGACAGAGGTTTTAACCCGATAACCGGCTCCCGGATGCGGCGCTTGTAGCTGCGGACCGGCGGCAAATAACTTCTCGCGTAATGTGCCAGCCGCGTACTCTTTTTTATACACGCCGCGCTTTTGCAGTTCTGGAACCAGCAACTCAACCACATCCTCAAAGGTTTCGTGGGTCAGCGCGTAGGCGAAGTTGAAACCATCAACATCAGTCTCTTCCACCCAGCTTTGTAATTCGTCAGCCACGGTTTGCGCGCTACCGACAATCAGCGGGCCGAAGCCGCCGATACCCACCCAATCTGCCAGCGCTTTCACTGTCCACTGGCGATCGGGATCGGCGGTGGAGAAGGTTTCAACCGCAGACTGAATGGCGTTGGTATGAATGTATTTGAGCACTTGGTCGGGCTGATATTGGCCGAAGTCGATGCCGGTCCAGCCCGATACCAGCGCCAACGCGCCTTCGTAGCTAACCCATTGGGTGTAATCCTTCCATTTGGCCTGCGCCGCCAAATCGGTTTCGCCCACAATCACGGTTTGCAGGTTAAAGATTTTGATGCTGTAAGGATCACGCCCGGCTTCTGCTGCGCGGCGACGGATATCCGCCACGGTTTTCTTCAGCAGCACTTTGGATGGCGCGGCGACAAACACGCATTCGGCATGTTCAGCGGCGAACTGTTTGCCGCGGCTCGACGCACCGGCTTGATACAAAACCGGCGTGCGCTGTGGCGATGGCTCGCAGAGGTGAATCCCCGGCACATTAAAAAACGTGCCCTGATGATTGATAGGATGGATTTTACGCGGATCGCTGAAGATGCGACGCTCGCGGTCGCGCAGCACCGCATCTTGCTCCCAACTTCCTTCCAGCAGCTTGTAAACCACTTGCAGATATTCATCGGCATAATCGTAGCGGCTGTCGTGATCGGTTTGCGCTTGATGCCCAATATTGCGTGCGCCGCTTTCCAGATACGACGTAACGATATTCCAGCCCACGCGACCTTTGGTGAGATGATCAAGTGTGGAAAGACGACGGGCAAACGGATACGGATGCTCAAACGACAACGACGCGGTAAGGCCAAACCCCAAATGTTCGGTGACCAGCGCCATCGGCGTGATTAACGCCAGCGGATCATTGACCGGCACCTGCGTCGCCTGACGAATCGCCGCATCGCCATTGCCGTTGAGCACGTCATAAATGCCCAGCACATCGGCAATAAACAGACCATCAAATTTGCCGCGTTCCAGCAGTCGCGCTAAATCTACCCAATATTCCAAATCTTTATACTGCCAGGAGCGGTCACGCGGATGCGCCCACAGGCCCGGCGATTGGTGTCCAACACAGTTCATATCAAATGCATTCAAGCGAATTTCACGTTGCGATGGCATAGCAAACTCCATAGCGAGGCCGTGATCGTGCTACGACCCGGCGTTCGTCAGTTAATTTTTAGGAAGTTGAAAGAATTAGTGCGCTGAAGGGGGACATCGCTCGGCGTGAGCGATTTGCAGTTCTTGCAGAATAGTTTGCGCCACCGCAGCCGCGTGATCGGCCACTTGCGGCAGCCCCATCAATTCACCAAAGCGTGCGCGTGCGGCGGGGCCAACCACCAGCAAACGTGCATTTGGCTGGTCGTTGGAATCCAACGTTTGCGAGTGCCAATCGACATCAATGCCAAAACCGAGCGAATCGGGTCGAATCAAACCTTGCTGGCTGAGCGATTGCAGCAGCGGCTGGCTGTCGGTTAGCGCCTCATGACCCGGTCCTGTGGTGACGATCAGATGATCAATTGGATGCGTTTCGATGCCGCCGCCACGTAGATGCAGCGTGATCGCCAATTGCTTTCCGTGGTCGACGATGTTGCTGAGACGCGCAGCCATTACGTTTAAGCTGCCTTGTTGCTGACGGGCGCTGATAACCGCAGCCACCTGCGGCGCAATGCGATAACGGTGTACATCCCACCACGAACGTAAATGGCGTACAAAACGCTGCTGTTCTTGTAACGGCAACGATTGCCAAATGTCCTGACCTTGCACGCGCACTTGATCCAATACACGTTGCCACGGCAATTGCTGTTCTGCCGCTCGCGCTACCTCGGCACGAATATGGTGTAGCCATAAACGCGCATTGGACGCATTCTGCGGCGCTAACGTCCATTCAGGCCACTCACCACTTAAATTGGCGCGAGAAAGCTGTCCACGGCGCGAGAAGGCGATTAACGGGCCACGATGCTGACGTGTGTCGAGTGAGGCGACAACATCCGCCATACTCAAACCGGTGCCAATAATCGCTACCGATGCATCTGGATGGATGGTATCTAATACGCCACGCTGCCACGGATTAGCGATCAAGGCGGGATGCTGCGCGAAAGGTTGCAGCCCACGCGGTAATGCTGGCGGCGGATGACTGATAGCTAATGCCAGTACGTCGCCTGGTAATGTCTCGCCATTGCTCAGCAGTAACTGCTCGCCTTCCCAGGCAACAGCGCTGGCTTGAACATGACGCATTTTGACATGCGGATGTAGCTGTTGCGCATGTGCGAACTGCTGCGCCAGATAGCGGCCAAACATACCGCGCTGCGGATAAACCGATCCATCGGCACAATGCGCTACTGAATCCAGTGAACATTCTGGTTGTTGGCGATACCAGCGATCAAATGCGCCCTGCTCCTCACCGCTCAACTGCATACGTGTAGCGGGTACGTTGATGCGGTGCGCGGGTTCGGTGGTGGAGTAGGCAACGCCGCCGCCAAGCTGATCACGCGGTTCGACCACTGTAATCAGTAAACTCACTGCGGAGGTCCGGGCGAGATGAATCGCCAGCGCCGTTCCGCTGAATCCTCCACCCACAATGATCACATGTGCCGTAGCCATCGCCTTCTCCTGCATTAACTCGCGCTCGTTTGTTTCGAAGGACGTTTATCGCCACCAATGGTCTCACCAAAGGGACCAGTGTTAACGGTGCGAGCGCGCTGCTGTTGAGCGTTCGCCAGCGGCAATAATGGCAGCAGCAACTCGGCGACGCGATGTGCCTCTTCCAGATGCGGATAACCGGACAGAATAAAGTTAGTCACACCTAACGCTTGATATTCGCGAATGCGTTCTGCTACTTGCTCAGGGCTGCCAACCAATGCTGTACCCGCGCCGCCACGCACTAAGCCGACGCCCGCCCACAGATTTGGCGCAATGTAGAGATTATCGCGCGAACCATTATGTAGTGCGCTCATGCGCGCCTGGCCCGCCGAATCCATGCGCGCAAAAATTTTCTGCGCCTGCGCAATAGTCTCTTCATCCAGATGCGCAATCAACTTTTGCGCTGCGGCTTTGGCTTCTTCTTCGGTCTCGCGCACAATGACGTGCAAGCGAATGCCATACTCCAGCTTACGTCCTCGCGATTGCGCACGCGCGCGGACCACTTCCAGCTTCTCCGCAACCTGCGCCGGCGGTTCGCCCCACGTCAAATAGGTATCAATCTGTTCAGCTGCGACATCGATGGCTGCATCCGAGGAACCACCAAAATAGAGCGGCGGGCCATTTTCCTGCACCGGCGGGAATAATACTTCCGCGCCTTCAACGTGAATATGTTCGCCGTGGTAATCGACTTTCTCACCGCGCATCAGTCGGCTATAGACGTCGAGAAACTCTTTGGTGACTTCATAACGTTCACTGTGATTGAGGAAGATGCCGTCGCCCTTGTTCTCGACGGGATCGCCACCGGTCACCACGTTAATCAGCAAACGTCCTTCAGACAGGCGATCAAGCGTGGTTGCCATACGCGCTGCAAGTGTTGGCGGCTGCAAGCCTGGACGTACGGCAACCAAATAACGCAGACGACGGGTGATTGGCGCTAACGCTGAAGCCACTAACCACGAATCTTCACAACTTTTGCCAGTCGGAATCAAAACGCCGTAGAAGCCGAGATTATCGGCGGCAAGCGCGACTTGCTGTAAGTAGGCCAAATCAACCGGACGTCCGCCTTCTGTGGTGCCAAGATAGCGTCCATCGCCGTGAGTGGGTAAAAACCAAAAGACGTTAATTTTCTCGTTCGCGGAATCGGCCATTATGCTTTTCCTATATAACTTTATTAAAAAATGATCATTTTTGACTGCTTATTTAGTTATATGGCTGTTAGCGAGAAGCGTGCCAGCTTTGAAAAAACCGTGAGTTAATGGATTTCAAATACTTAGCCATCAACTCTTTGTTTGAAGCAGTTGCAATCGCAACACTGGCCCGACAGCTATTGCTGCATATGCAACTGCTTATGCTTTTTTCCTGGTGTTCAAGCAATGCCGGTGGGTTTAGCCTGGCGATATCATCTTTACAGGATCGCTCGCCATGCTAACCACTTATGCCAATCACACCGATTCCCCTCGCTTAGTCGATCCGGCTTCGCTGGCATTCCAATCTTTGCTGGATAAGTTCGCTCCTACCGACGCTACGGTGCTGATTGTTGGCGAAACAGGCACCGGCAAAGAAGTGGTGGCGCGTTATCTGCATCACCACAGTCAGCGTCGTCATGGACCTTTCCTTGCGGTGAACTGCGGCGCATTGACCGAAAGCCTGGCCGAAGCTGAACTGTTCGGTCATGAAAAAGGGGCGTTTACTGGCGCTACGCAAGCTCATCCCGGCTGGTTTGAATCGGCACAAGGTGGCACCTTGCTGCTGGATGAAATAGGAGAATTGAGCCTGTCTTTGCAGGTGAAGCTGTTGCGTGTATTGCAGGAGCGAGAGATTACGCGCGTGGGTTCACGTAAGCCAATCAAGGTGGATGTTCGAGTCATTGCCGCTACGCACGTAGATTTGGCGCAGGCGATTCGGGAGCGACGTTTCCGTGAAGATCTGTTTTATCGTCTCAACATCGCCGTGGTTCCGCTGCCGCCGTTACGCCAGCGTCGCGAAGATATCCCATTGCTGGCACAACATTTCCTGGCGTTGTATGCGCGTCGTTTAGCACGTCCAGCGCGTCGTCTTTCTCCCGACGCGCTGGAAGCCTTGCTGGAATACAGTTGGCCGGGCAACATTCGTGAGCTCGAAAATACGCTGCACAACGCAGTGCTGCTGAGTCGTGAAGAGACGCTGACACCCGCTCAATTGCGAATTGCTGGTTACAGTGAACGCGGCTTTAATCTGCCAACCGACTCGACTTTGGATAGTTTCCTTCAGCAGCAACTCACTCATCAGCCGCAACAGCTGTTTGATCGCGTGATCAGCAGTTTGATAAGCAATGCTTTGACGATGACCGAACAGAACCAAACGCAAGCGGCGGCATTGTTGGGAATCAGCCGCCATACCTTACGCACTCATCTTGCCAACCAAGGCATGATTAAAGGACGCCGCAAAGTTATGACATCGAATGTTTTACTGTCGCAACGCGGTGAACAGGAGCGAGAATTGCGCATTGGTTATCAGAAATTTGGCAATCTTGGCGTGCTCAAGGCGCGTCAAAGCCTGGAACATTGCTTCGCTAAGCAGGACATCAACGTGTTATGGAGTGAGTTTCCAGCCGGTCCGCAATTGCTGCATGCACTGCAAAACAACGAAATCGACTTCGGCACCACCGGCGAAGTGCCGCCCATCTTCGCGCAAGCCAGTGGCAATGCAGTGACCTATATCGCATGGGAACCGCCCGCACCGAGCAGCGTTGGTATTGTCGTTCCGCGTGAAAGCGACATTCATAGCATCGAAGATTTAAGAGGCAAACGTATTTCAGTGAATAAGGGTTCCAACGTTCACTGGTTACTGCTGCAGTTGCTGGAAGAAGCAGGAATTGGGCTTGATGAGTTAAAAGTGATTTATGCACCGCCCAAATATCCTCTGACTGCCAGTGATTATTTGTCAGTTGATGCCTGGATGATGTGGGATCCGCTGCTCAGCGCGGCTGAAAGCAATCCTGAACTGCGCGTTTTAGTTAATGGTGATGGGCGCGTGCGCAATCATCAATTCTATCTTGCGCGGCGGGATTACGTTGAACAGCATGATGACATCATTAAACAGCTGGTGGAGAGCTTGCAGCAAACCGGTTTATTTATAGATGAACATCGCCATCAAGCTTCGGTTTTGCTAGCGCTGGAGTTGGGCTTGGAGGTGGCTTCAGTTGAAAGGGCACTCACTCGTCGCAGCCACAAAACCCGCGCCATGGTATTTGAAGTTATTAAGGAACAACAAATCATTGCCGATCGATTTTATGCTTTAGGGCTGATCAATAAACCGGTTCGGGTGCGTGATGCGATTTGGCAACATTCATCAGCATTGGCGTTGGCTAAATAGTTTTCCGGGAGAAAGTTATCCACGCTTTCTGTGGATAAATCGTTGAATATCATCTGGCTAATCAGAGTTAATTACTTTTCAGTCAGGCTAAAATGTCGATTGAAACTGGCGATTTCAGCCTGAAATTTATTTTAAAAATCGTTTACATTCATAGTGATAAGCATGAAATTACCACGGCGAGCAGATGAAATTTCATGCTGCATTCGTGCCTTTCTATCTCTGACCAAAGCTGTTGCTGATTTAGCAAACAGCTGGTTAATTCGTCTTCACTTACATGATGATTATTGTTTGGTAGAGATGCGGAAATGGCTAAAATCGTGGCGATTTCAGCCTGAAATTTCAACATTGAAGATCGCGATTTCAGGCACTTAGCGCTGAAATCGCGCTGGCGAAGCAGTGAAACTGACATAAAAAAACCGCCCGGAGGCGGTGTTTGATTTACTGGTTGAGATATTTGTTGAGCGTATCGTTTATCACTCGATCCAGTTCTTCCTGCAACTCTTTCGACTGGCGATTAAACTCATAGCTAAACATACGTCCACGCGTTTTTTTGCGGGCAAAGCGATCTTTATCAGCAAAACTCCACAGTGGCGTAGCGACCACTTTTTCCTTACCCGGCGATTGAAGCAATGTTTGGCTACCGTTACGCACTAAACGCAGAATGCCATTCTTCACTTCATCCTCTGCCAGGCCATCACGAGCACAAACGGTATCAACATCCATGCCGATGGTATCGATCAGTGCATCCACCGTTTGGCCGGTTTCCTGCAACTTCTCGTAAGCCTGTAACAGCGTTTTGTAGTCGGGATAAGTCAGCTCAGAATGGTTTGGGAACAGTGTGACCAGTTCGAGCGGCACGCTAGCGGCCTGCAATGCGCGCGTAACTTTTGCCTGCGACAGCCCTTCACTCTGCGCGATTTCTTTCTGCGACAAACCACCGTCTTTCAGAGCCAGCAAACGCATGCCCACTTCACGCAAATTATGTTCGCGCGCGGTCTGAATATCCTGCGCTAAACGACGTGCTTCTTCGGCAGTAATAGCAACGTCTGTCACCAACACATCAAGCCCGGTTTTGCAGTGCAATGCCGCTGCGCGACGGCGCGAACCATCGAGAATCTCAATGCGATCGTCACGTTTAACGCCAATCGCCGGGAAGAACTGCTGCAATTTGATGGTACGGATAATGTCACGCAAAGACTCAGGCGTCAGACCAGACTGGTCGCGGCCGTTGGTTTCCATCTTAACGAAGGTTTTTTCTTCGATTTCTTTCGCAGTAATGTGTTCAAGCGTGAACAGGGCACGTTTGCCTGTCGACAGAATGAAGGTCTGAGAATGGCCGTCGGCGCTTTCCTCAGTTTGCAAAGGCGTCTGGCTGAAGGTGCGGCCAATGGTGATTCTTTTTGCGCTCATAGTAACCTCAGTTCAGGCGAATGAATTCAATACGGTCAAACACGGCTTTAGCGAAATCTTCCGCTGCTGAACGCGCATTCTTCAAGGCTTCAGTGCTGCCCACGTAAGTGGATGGATTGGCGGAGATCACGGTGTCAAACGACTCACCGCAGCGCTCAAATCCGTCCAGACGCGGTAGCGCAGCATCCAGCATGTCGCCGCCAAAAATCTCTTTTGCCAGGCTGTGACAGAGCTTGTGGTCGGCTTTGTTGGAGAGTTTCGACATAAAGCCGATATTGCCTTGCAAACGGCAAGCAGCGCCTGACTCTTCAATAATGCCAATCAGCTCGGGTAAGCGCGTCAGATACTTCAGCGTCGAGTGGAAATCCACTTGCGCTGGCGGAACCGGCGTCATCAGCAAATCCGATGCAGCGATCGCGTTTTTAAGGAAGGCATCCAAATGCGGGCCGCTGTCGATAAAGATAAAGTCATAATCTTTCTTCAGTTTTGCTACAACATTGTCGTACAACACCGCATGAATGTTTTGCTCAGGCAAATGTGCGGCACACAGCTCTTCCCAACGTGACGCGATAAAGGCGTCATCAATGGAAGCTGGCAATACATCGACGCCCGGAATAATCGATGAAACGATGAATTCGTTGATCAACTCTTCGCGACTGACGTTTTGCAGCATGGCTTGCGCCGCTGTAGCTTCAACCAATCCGACCGAACGTTCATGGTTGAGGAACATGGTTGCTGACGATTGTGGGTCCAAATCAATGACCAGAATGCGCAAATCTTCAAATAACAGATGCGGATGCGCGCGTAACGCGTGCGCTAACGACACGGTGGAGACGGTTTTTGAAACGCCACCTTTCAGGTTGCCGACAAACATAGTAAACGCGTCAGGATGGCGATCGCGATACTTCGGCACGCCACGATGATGATAGATATCGATAATGTTCTGAATCGACATCGCATACTTGGTCGAGCTGCCCGCTGCGCGCTTATCAAATGGATAGCCGTTTGCTTCCATCTCGTTGACAGCGTAATCCACGCTGGCACGCGTCAATTTTGGCAGCTTGGCTAACGCAGCTTTCGCGTAAACCTGGTAAAAAGTGTTCTCTTGCAACTCTTCTTTTTGCGCCTGGATTTGTTCCGTCAGGCTCATCAGCATTCTTTCTGAACGTTGTGCAACTTTCAGAACTTGCTTCTCATCGTTAGCCATACTTGCTCCACACATGTAGGATTTATGACTTTATACATAAATCCTGCACATGAGGCAAATATATCTCTTCTAGTCTGGAACAATCCGTTATGAGAAAACGGCTTGATTAATAGTGAGTTAAGCAAAACATTCACTATAGTCAGTGATGGTAATTTCATCGTTTGTGATAAATCGCTCAAATCCAGACCGCGCTGGGGGAATGATTGCCTCAAAGATTCACTGTAATCAGCAGAGTGAGTTGAAATTGAAGCAGGAATGTTTGGCGAGAGAAGGGCGCAGGACTTTCTTCATTTAAACGTTCACTGTAATCAGTAGTTCATGCTGTGCGGATTTCGCCAACGTTCACTGTATTCGGTAAAAGATTCACTGTAATTAGCAAGGTGGCCACTTACGTTCACTGTAATCAGTAGATGATGATTCGAGACAGGATTATGGGAATGACAATGTGTGAGGAAGAGAGTGCCATAACATTCACTGTAATCAGTAGTTGCGGAAAGTGTTGCGGCCTTGAAAAACAAACGTTCACTGTAATCAGTAAGCCGTCTTTTGCAAGGCATCACCAACATTCACTGTAGTCAGTAAAAACGAGCGCATTAGCGTGAGACATTCACTGTAATCAGTAAGTCAAATCTGCCTGATAGCGAGAAGATTCACTGTAATCAGTAAACGTTATGGCATGGTCAGAACGTTCACTGTAATCAGCAAACGACGATTCAGACTGGATAAGAGAAGCGTTAACTGTAGTCAGTAGATGGCATTTCAACGATGGGTTTTGGTGGCTTCGAAGGTTAGGACTTAAGCAAACGATACGAACGAACGAGGTGGCAACATTCACTGTAATCAGCATTTAGATTTTGTATTCAGACTTCAAATCGGCGGAAAGTAAGCCATAAAATTACCTTTCAATTCTGCTTAGCAAGTTCGCTTACCCAGCGATAACCACGCACTAGAAACGAAGGATCGCCCTTTATGGTGACCCACTGGCGGTGCTCATTCGAGTTCGAGATAGATGGCCTATTCGCAACAATCTGGCCAATGCTGGGCATCTTGCATTGCCGTGCTCAAGCCTCAAACGTTCACTGTATTCAGTAATGAATAGCATAAGGCGACTTGCTAAAAGCGTTCACTATGATCAGCAACCGGCAAAATCATCATGCCTTTGCAAATCATGAAAAAGGATAGGGAAGGGCAGACGTGGGCAAAATTCACTGTAATCAGTGACAGCGTGACGTTGTACTTTCAAGCGTATGTAGCCTGAATCAGAAGGGAGCAATTGAGGCCCAATTCCATTACCAACATTCACTGTAATCAGCACTGTAACCAACCCTGTCACTTTTACTGGTTATATTAACAGCGACTTTACCGATTACAGTGAATTTAAGTGCTGGTTAAGCATCATTATTATTAAAAACAATAGGATAGCTATAAACGTTTACTGTAATCAGTATCTTTCTTTAACTTGAACCATCCACTGCAATCAGCAGAAGCATTGCATTAACCCAACGTTCACTGTGATCAGTAAACAGCATCAAATAGAGAGAAGCAGTGAATGGAAAACCACCCTTGTAAGTACTCACTATCGATTTAATGCCATGAAATAGGGACATTGAATATCTCGGCATGCATCAAGCATACCATTCAGCAGCGGATTTGCTGATTACAGTGAACATTACTGATTACAGTGAATTGAGCGCCCGAGGCTGATTACAGTGAACATCGAGAAGAGAGCGAGTGTCACTTTTGTTGAAAAAGTGACACTGCTATTAGGCGTGATACTGATTACAGTGAATGGGGTGAGTTACTCTTCAAACTCGATATCTTCCAGCGAATCGATGCTTTCGAGATTGCTGATGCCATCAAGTTTTGGCGTTCTGCTATGGATGATAAAGAACACCGAACGGCCGCGTTTCACTTCTGAGTAGTCCAGGTAACCAATCTCTTTGAGCTGCTCCATCGCACGACGAACCACGTGATTCTGCGTCGTGGTTTTTGAACCCAGGTTAAGGCGCATGCGCAAACGTGCCAGTGAAATTGGCGCAGGATTAGTTGGCAGACTTTCGAGATAGGTATACAACGCCTGAGCAGACTCTTTGCGTTTCAATCGTGAAATCGCCCGCAGTTGCAGCAGCACCTTGTGGTCGAAATTATACAACTCGAACAACTTCGGATCGGCCTGGATACGCACCAGATCTTTTTCACGATCGTAATACGCCGATTGCACCAAGTGAGTGTGATAGGCTTTGCCATTACCTTCAAAGGACAACGTATTGGTGGCGATGCGTCGTAAAGAAGCGTCTAAACGCTTACGTAACGCAGCAGACGAGTTTGCCGAAGGGATCCCGCACATCTTAACGAAATCGATGAACGGCAGCGTCACAGTGTCGCCCTTTGAGGGATAACGCGAGAAAGATTGGATAATGCCGGCCCAGGTTTTGAAATCATTATCCATATCCAGCCTTGCGCCGGTAATGGTAATCTTTTCATAGCCTTCCGATTTAACCAGTGAAAGGTTTTTCAGCTCTTTCGTCGCATCGGTTGAAGCCATCGCGCCAGATTTACCTCGCGCAGTTGATTTCAATGTAGGAACAAACAGACCCAGGCGCATCAGTGCGACCGGTTGTACGGTGTTATTTTTATTTGGGTGGAGCTGAATAACTTCACCACTGTTTTTTGTCACCGACAGAAAAGGCTCGAGTAACGCCTTGTTTTCACTCTCTTTATCTGCCATAGCCTGAGATCTTCATTCTGTGGATTAAAGGGGTCGTTTTCTGATTACAGTGAACATTAGCACTGTTTATAGTGAACATTCTACTCTCTATAGTGAATAAACTACTGTCTACAGTGAACTCTTTACTGATTATAGTGAACGCGATCACCTTCTGAGCCCTTGTGTGGTGCGGCCTGCGACGATCGGGGATCTCTTAGGATCTCTTTTAGATCTCTCTATGATCTTTCTTTAAGATCTATTCACTGTATAACTTAATAACTCCATATAAGAGGCGGCTTGCGCATCCATGATTGTGCAAAATAAGCCTATTGCCACAACATTGCGGCTGATCCCGTCAAACCCTTAATCATGATGAGTAAAGATCCTATTACTTCACTAAGAGTGAACAACTTCCTCACTATTATTCATTTTTAAGCAATCTTTGATGGGCGTAAGCTGATTCTCATTGAAAATCAACTCACTTATCATGAGGACAGGCTATGACTGACAACGTTATCTCCCGCAATCCTACTAACGGCGAAATTATTGCAACTTATCCGCTGCAAAGTGCAGATGAGCTGGAATCAGCATTGCAACAGAGCGCAGATGCGTTTGCTGCATGGCGATCAACCCGAATGGCGCAACGTGTAAAAGTACTGCGCCAACTTGCTGAGCAGATCCGCCAACGTCAAGATGAGATGGCCAAAATGGCCACGTTAGAAATGGGCAAACCGATTGCCCAAGCACGCGCCGAAGTCCTGAAATGCGCCAACCTTTGTGACTGGTATGCCGAAAACGGCCCGGCAATGTTGGCAGACAAGCCTACGCTGGTGGAAAACCAGCAGGCCTGGCAATCATTTCGCCCGTTGGGTGTGATCCTTGCAGTGATGCCGTGGAACTTCCCTTACTGGCAAGTACTACGAGGCGCAGTCAGCATGCTGTTGGCAGGTAATACCTATGTCTTGAAACATGCGCCTAGCGTTATGGGATCGGCAAACCTAATGTCATCGCTGTTTGATGCCACAGAACTGCCTAAAGGCGCGTTTACCGTGATTAACGTCGACAATGATGGCGTTTCAGCGGCGATCAAAGATCCACGTATCGCCGCCGTCGCTGTTACTGGCAGCGTGCGTGCGGGCGGCGCTATCGCTGCGCAAGCCGGTGCGGTATTGAAGAAAACAGTATTAGAACTCGGCGGCGCGGATCCTTTCATCGTACTGGCTGATGCTGATCTGGACGCAGCAGTGGCCTCAGCGGTCACAGGACGCTATCAGAACACCGGACAGGTCTGTATGGCAGCCAAGCGCTTCATCATTGAAGAGAGCGTCGCAGAAGCGTTTGAGGCGCGTTTTAGCGCAGCGGTTCAGGCATTGAAAATCGGCGATCCTTTAGAGGAAGAAACCTACATTGGTCCGATGGCGCGTTACGATCTGCGCGATGAACTTGATAACCAGGTGCAGCAGACTATTCAGCAAGGCGCGCGATTAGTATTAGGCGGCCACAAGATCGAAGGCGTTGGCAATTACTACGCACCGACGATCCTTGCCGATGTCACGCCAGACATGATCGCTTTCCAGCAGGAGATCTTTGGTCCGGTTGCCGCCATCACCATCGCTCGTGATGCACAGCATGCGCTTAAACTGGCCAACGATAGCGAGTTTGGCCTGAGCGCCACCGTGTGGAGCGGCAATGAAACGCTGGCAAACGAGTTGGCGGAAAAACTCGAAACTGGCGCGGTATTCATCAACGGCAACGGCGCATCCGATCCGCGTGTCGCGATTGGTGGCGTGAAGAAGAGTGGTTATGGCCGTGAGCTCTCAAGCTTTGGTGTTCATGAATTCTGTAACATTCAAACGGTCTGGAAAAACCGCCGTTAATGCTCCGCAAGGCGCGCTTGTCGCGCCTTCATTGATTTAACCCGCCTAATATTGTTGTTGCTCATCAGTTAAATGTTGTGGACCAGTTCAAAAAATCCGCCATTGGTATTATAAAGGTATTATCACTGGTGCTAGATTGGCCCCACCTACACCGGGGAGTCCTAACTGATGAAAACAACAATCCCAAAACTGTCGTTCATGATGTTCTTAGAGTGGTTTATCTGGGGTGCATGGTTTGTGCCGCTCTGGGCATTTCTCAGCAAAAACGGCTTTTCGCCGGTTGAGATCGCCTGGTGCTACGCCTGTACCTCGATCGCCGCCATTCTGTCGCCGATCCTCGTTGGATCGCTGGCCGATCGCTTCTTCCAGGCACAAAAAGTGTTATCGCTGCTGACGATTGTCGGTTCGATTCTGATGTTCTTTGCCGCGCAGCAAACGCATTTCAGCGGCTTCTTCCCGCTGTTACTGCTTTATGCGCTCACCTATATGCCAACCATTGCCTTAACTAACAGCATCGCGTTTTCACATGTTGCTGATGTGGAACGTGATTATCCGCGCATTCGCGTGATGGGCACCATTGGCTGGATCGCGTCAGGCATCGTGTGTGGTTTTCTGCCGCCGCTGCTGGGTTATGGCGATATCTCTGCCAGTAATGTCCCGTTATTGATCACCGCCGCGAGTTCATTACTGCTGGGTATTTTCGCCTTAACGCTACCTGCCACCGAGCCAAAAAGCACCGGCAAATTCAGCCTGCGTGTCGCGCTGGGTCTGGATGCACTGCACTTGCTCAAAGACCGCAGTTTCCTGGTGTTTTTCGTCTGCTCATTCCTGTTCAGCATGCCATTGGCGTTCTACTACATCTTTGCCGAAGGTTATCTGACCGAAGTCGGATTGCCGCATGCAACCGGCTGGATGACGCTCGGCCAGGTCTCTGAGATTTTCTTCCTGCTGGCGCTGCCGTTCTTCATCAAGCGCTTCGGCATTGGCAAAGTCCTGTTGCTTGGTTTAGCGACCGCCGCGTTGCGCTATGTGTTCTTCGTGTTTGGCGGCGATCAGAACATGCTGACCTACGGTTTGCTGTTTATGGGCATTCTGCTGCACGGCGTCAGCTACGATTTCTACTTCATTACCGCGTACATCTACGTAGATAAAAAAGCGCCTGTGGCGATGCGTAATGCTGCACAAGGGCTGATCACGCTGGCATGTCAGGGCATCGGCAGTTTGCTTGGCTACCGCCTGGGCGGCTATCTGATGCAAGAGATGTTCGCCTATGACCAACCGCGCAACGGGCAAACTTTCAACTGGGCCGGCATGTGGATGTTTGGCAGCGTAATGATCGTAATTATCACCATCGCCTTTATCGTTCTGTTCCGCGACGGCAAAAAACGCAGCGATGAACTGACCGCTTTCGACAATTCAGCAACCGCTGACAGCCATAAATAAGGGATTCACCATGACGATGACACAGCAAGAAAAACGGATTTTGGGCGCGTTTTATGGCCAGGCGCTGGGCGATGCGATGGGCATGCCATCCGAACTGTGGCCGAGAACGCGCGTGAAGCAGCATTTTGGCTGGATTGATGGTTTCCTGCCGGGCCCAGCCGAAAACAACGCCGCCTGCTATTTTGGCCGCGCTGCCTTTACCGATGACACCTCGATGGCGCTGGCGCTGGCGGATGCCATCATCACGCACGATGGCGCAATTAACGCGGAAAGCATCGGCGCCAATATCCTCAAATGGGCTGAGAGCTTTGATGCCTTCAACAAAAACGTATTGGGGCCAACCTCAAAAATCGCGTTGAATGCGATGAAAGCCGGCACGCCGGTCTCGCAGCTGGAAAACAATGGCATGACCAACGGCGCAGCGATGCGCGTTTCACCGCTGGGATGTTTGCTGCCCGCGCGTGATTTATCAGCTTTCATTGATGATGTGGCATTGGCATCCAGCCCAACCCACAAGTCAGATGTGGCGATTTCCGGCGCAACGGTGATTGCCTGGGCGGTGTCACGGGCAATTGATGGCGCGAGTTGGACCACTATCCGTGATGAACTTCCTGCGATTGCGCGTGCAGCACAGGAAAAGCGTGTGACCACCTTTAGCGCCTCAATGGCGGCGCGTGTTGAACTGGCGCTGAGCGTTGTAGAGCGGGGCAGGGGCGTGGAGTCAACCATGCAGCAAATCTACGATCTGGTCGGCACCGGAACCGGCACCATTGAATCGGTTCCGGCGGCGATTGCCATGGTGGAATTGGCCGCAACCGATCCCAACCGCTGTGCCATTCTTTGCGCCAATCTGGGCGGTGACACTGACACCATTGGCGCGATGGCGGTGGCGATTTGCGGCGCGCTACACGGCATTGATGGCATCGACAGCGCATTGAAAGCCGAGCTGGATGCTGCCAACGCGCTGGACTTCACTCGCTACAGCGCCGCCTTTACCCGATTCCGCCAGCAGCGTGAGGCCGCTTATGCTGACGCCTGATGATTTGCAGCGGCTGGAAGGTCGTCTGCCGGTATGCGTGATTGGCGCAGCGGTGGTGGATGTGATTGCCGATGCTTACTCGTTGCCGCATCGAGGCAGCGATGTTGAACTCCACCAGCAAGGCGTCAACGTGGGCGGATGTGCGTTGAATGTGGCGATTGCGCTGCATCGTCTTGGCATTCCATCAATCAACGCTTTGCCGCTCGGCAATGGGACCTGGGCCAGCATCGTGCGGCAGAAGTTGACCGAATACGGTATTCACAGCGTGTTAGAAACGGCGAAAGGCGATAACGGCTGGTGCCTGGCGCTGGTGGAACCGGATGGAGAGCGCACTTTTCTGTCGGTGAGCGGCGTGGAAAACCAGTGGGATGCTGCGCTGTTAAGCACGTTGCCGCAGCCCGCCAACCGCTGGATCTACCTTTCCGGCTATCAACTCACCAGTAAGAGTGGCGATGTGCTGATCGATTGGCTTGAGCAACAAACGCAGCCGCATCAACTGCTGGTGGATTTTGGGCCGCGTCTGGCGGATATCGGTGATGCGCAATTTGATCGCATTATGGCGCGTCATCCACTGATTACAGTGAACAGACAGGAAGCAGAATTGCTGTGGCAGGAACGATTGGGAATCAACGAACCTTTTGATGCGCAGCAATTAATGACGCATTGGCAGCAACGTTTCGGCGGCGCGATGGTGGTGCGACTTGATAGTGAAGGTGCCGGTTTTGTTAACGCTGACACGCAAGGTTGGATTCCGGCGTTGGCGACCAAAGTGGTGGATACCATTGGCGCCGGCGACAGCCATGCAGGCGGTTTGTTAGCGGGTTTGGCATCAGGTTGGTCGCTGGCCGAAAGCGTTGCGTTGGGCAACGCGGTGGCATCGTATGTAGTGTCCCAGAGAGGCGGCGATTGCGCGCCCGATCGCGCCACCTTGAGCGCCTATTGGCAGCAACGTCTTACTCAGCAATAAACACGTACATGTCGCTACGACAGTAGCTAATGCTGTACTCCAGCGGATTGCCTTGCGCGTCTAACGCCAGTTGTTTGATCACCAACACTGGCACGTTGGCGGGCAGGGCGATCTGTTGCTGGAGCGCTTCATCAGGCATGCGAGCGCTTACTCTGCTTTGCGATTTCACCGGTTGGATTTGCTGCCGATGAAAGTAGTCATACAGTGAAATCCCAATGTCATCAGCATCTGCGATGAACCGCGCCGGCACCCACGATTCCTCCACCGACACCGCTTGTTGATCGACGTAGCGAATGCGTTTTAGCAAATAGACATCGCTGCCTTTGCTCAATCCCAGCTTCTCGGCAATCTCGGCGCTGCAATGGATTTTGCTTTTGTTGATCCACACCGTATCCGGCTTTTTCCCGCGCAACACTGCTTGCTGTGACAAGCCTTTTGGCTCTTTCAACGAATACTCAAACTGGCTGCAGATTTGCGTACCGTAACCGCGTGAACGCAGCACCACGCCTTCTTTCTCCAGTTCATCCATGGCCTTGCGCACCGTAATGCGTGAAATATTCAGCGATTGGCTGAAATCACGTTCGCTTGGCAGGATCTCTTCGTGCACCAACACGCCATCGCGGACCGCGTCTTTAATCGCGGCGGCAAAGCGCTTATACAGCGGCGTGCGACTCTCATCAGCCAGCGTGGTTATCAGCCGCGAAAACAGTGCAGTTTGTTCAGTCATAGCAGAAGGATTCACTCAGTTCGGTCAGCGGCAGAATGGCTTATGATACTGACTTTTCGCCGGATATTCATTGCTAGCAACATAAAGCTAAAGATCGAAATTGTCTCGCCGATAAGCCGAGTAACTCTCTTACACAGGGCAACAACCGCAAGCGCAGGCAACGCCGTTGCATCCAAAGGAATGAGCATGACAACCAGACAGGTTATAGGCATTGATCTCGGCACCACCAACAGTGCAGTTGCGTTGTGGTGCGAGGGAAAATCGCAGTTAGTTTCCAATCAAGCAGGTTCACTGTTAACGCCATCAGTGGTGGGGCTCGATGATGAAGGCAATCTCATTATCGGCCAGGCCGCACTCAATCGCATAAGTACCCATCCGCAGCTGACGCTGGCAAGTTTTAAACGTTTTATGGGCACAGAAGCCAAATTGTCGCTTGGCTCGCAGCTGTTTCGCGCGGAAGAACTCTCGGCAATGTTACTGCGTCAGCTAAAGCAGGATGCAGAAAACTGGCTGGGTGAGACGATTCATGATGCGGTGATAACCGTTCCGGCGTATTTCAACGATGTGCAGCGCCGTGCGGTTAAAACCGCAGGAACCCTTGCGGGGCTTAACGTTTTACGCTTGCTGAATGAACCAACAGCGGCTTCGCTGGCCTTTGGCTTGCTGGAAAACCGCGAACAAAAGTATCTGACCTTCGATTTAGGCGGCGGCACTTTTGATGTCTCGATCATTGATATGTTCGATGGCGTGGTGGAGGTGCGTGCGAGCAGTGGCGACGTGCAATTAGGCGGGGATGACTTCAGTGAAGCGATCTGCAAGTGGATGTTAGCGCAACATCCACTGCTGAAATCGGCATTACCGGCGGTAAAACCCAGTTTGCTGGCGCAGGCAGAGCAATTGAAACGTGGCTTAAGCCTGCAAAATGAAGCGAGCGCCGAGCTCGTGTGGCAAGGTGAAATCTGGCGCTGGACGTTAACTGAACAACAGTTCAGCGAATGTTGTCAGCCACTCATCGCTCGTTTGCAACAGCCGGTGATTCAGGCTTTGCACGATGCACGCTTTTCACTGCACGATCTCGATCATGTGCTATTAGTTGGCGGCGCGACGCGCATGCCGCTGGTGCGTCAGGCGGTTGCGCGTTTGTTTGGCCGCTTCCCTCGTCACGATCTTCATCCTGACGAAGCCGTAGCGATTGGTGCCGGTATTCAGGCTGGAATGGTGATGAAGGACGAAGCGGTGGAAGACATCATTCTCACCGACGTGATGCCGTTTTCACTCGGGATGGAGACGGTGAAACACAGCTACGGCCAAATGGAAGATGGGTTCTTTTTACCGTTGATCGAGCGCAATACCTTCCTTCCCGTCAGTCGCAGCCAAACTGTGCAGACGGTGGCGGATAACCAAAAGCATGTGCTGTTAAAGATCTATCAAGGCGAAGGTCGTCGCGTGAAGGACAATGTGTACCTCGGTGAACTGCATGTGGATGTGCCAGTGCGCAAAGCGGGCGAAGTGTCATTAGAGGTGCGCTTTACCTATACGTTGGACGGCTTGCTGGAAGTCGAGTGCCAACATGACGCAAGTTCAACGCCATCGCGATTGGTAATTGAAAAAGTCCCCGGCCAAATGAGCGCTGAACAAATCGCTGCCAGCTTAGAAAAGTTGAGCGGGTTGAAGCAGCATCCGCGCGATCGCCAGGAAAACCAGTCATTGCTGACGCGAGGCGCGCGCTTATATCAATTCCTGTTAGGTGAAGAGCGCGCGTGGATTGATAACGTGATCCATGCATTTGAACAGGCGCTAAATAGTCAGGATGAGCGGCGTATCGCTGATGTGCGGCAAAAAGTGATCGAAGCGTTTGCCCATTTTGATGAGGAGACGCCGCGATGAATGCCTGGCAAATTCTCGACATCGAACCAACACAGGACGAAGCGATCATCCGTCGCGCCTATTCGCGGCTGCTAAAAAAACATCGTCCGGATAGCGATCCTGAAGGTTACCAACGCTTACGAGAAGCGTTTGAACAAGCGAAGAGCAGCGCTGCCAGTGAGCAAATTGAGGAAGCTGAGCCGGAAGCTCACGCAGAATTCACCAGCGTCATCAGTGCTCAGCAAATGGATGCGTGGCTGGCAAGCGCAGATGAGCCGCAAGCCGATGGGCAGTTATCCGATTTCGCGTTTACGCTGACGCCGCTCTACACCGATGACGATCTCAATGAGCTGGCTGCGTTGCTGGTTGATGATGAAATGAAGGGCATCACATCGCTGAGAACGTTGTTCCAGTGCGTATCCAGCGCAGGGAATCTCCTGCAACAGCAGCAATTCCACAATGAATTGGCGGCTGCGTTGGCGGAACAAGCTGATCTCACCGACGGATTACTGCAACGGGTCAGCGATCAATTGGGTTGGGGATTAGACGATTATGACGTCCACCTCATTTCGCAACCCATGCAGCGCGCGCTGGAATGGCAAGTACGCAACACCGAACGCGAACAAGCCTGGAAAAAGCTCAATAACGAAACAGTAAACGGCAGTTTTCTACAGCGAAAAGCGGTGACGTTGCTGCTTAGCGATGGTGCGGAAATGCCTTTCTGGGCACGTTTGCTGCCAAATCTCGTCGCTACCATGTCGCAGCGTGTTAATGCGCTTTACGCCACTTTTCCTGAACTGATCGAACGCCTAAATCCGGCCATGCTGGCGTTCATTGGCTCCCAGCGGATTTGCTTAAACTGGCGCGGCATTTTCCTCGCGGTTTTCTGGGTAACGATGCTGAGTTTCCTGCTGCCGGGTGCTGTTGTGATGTCTGGCGCGGGTTGGATTGGCGTGACGCTGGTGCTGTTTTATTTGTATTTCAGCGACATGATTATGGTGGGGTTACAGCAACGAAAACGTTGGTTTAGTGCTTTTCTGATATTGGAATTTTGGTTTTCGTTGTTGCTTTTCTGCATCCTATTTCTGGCGATTTCCTTCGTGATTTTCGCGCACACACCGCCTCAAGGATTGTCGCGCTTATCCGGAATATTCATGTTTGGGATTTTAATTGCCGTGTCGACAGCTGTGTGGCCAAAAAATGTACCGGGACTTCGGCGCCCTGGCATTGCGATTAGCCATCTACTCAGTGCGCCGTGGCGATTGATGGAAACGCTGGAATTCAGTGTCATGTCCTATCCGCTGTTAGCGGTATTCAGCGGTTTTTGCTACATGCTTTTGCATGCTTTAGTGACGATACCTGATCATTACTTTTAATCGCCGCTAAATGCACAAAAGGCTGAATTTTCAGCCTTTTGTGCAATGTTGGTCATAACGACTCAACGCTCATCAAATGGCACGCCGCCTTTCGCCTTGTGATGCTTCGGCGTTTCAATGATGGAAACAGTCACTGAATTCGCATCGATCTCAAATGAATCGGCCACCGCAGCGGTAACGGCTTTCAGTAATTTCTTCTTCTGCTCAACGGTGCGGCCTTCCGCAGCATAGACAACGATTTCTGGCATCTCAGTCTCTCCTTCACAGTGAAATTTGGTTTTCAGCATACCTCAGGCCGTGTCCGCTGTGCAGCGTTAATCATTGCAAAATGAGAGACTTGGTAAACAGCATGACACTCAACGTTCTGGCGGTTGGCTATCACCGGCACCAAGTGAACGTTGCATCACTACAGTGTCGAGCCAGCGACCATGTTTGAATCCCACCGACTTCATCACGCCGGTATGTTCAAAACCCAGCGCACGATGTAATGCCAGCGAACCTTCATTCGCGCTATCGCCAACAATCGCAATGATTTGGCGAAAACCTGCCGCTTCCGCCAGCGCGATGGCTTTCTGCAATAAAGCACGACCAATGCCGCGACCAGTTTGTTGATGATCGAGATAGATCGAATCTTCGAGGGTAAAACGATAGGCATAGCGCGGGCGATACGGCGCTAAATAGCAATAACCCAGCACCTGATCATCTTCTTGGGCCACCAGCCAAAACCCGCCGCGCTGCTGTACATCTTGCACGCGGTTCTGCATTTCGCTGGTGGAAGGCGGTTCGGTCTCAAAGGTCGCGGTGCCATGCAAAACATGCCAAGCGTAAATCTGCTGAATAGCCGCCGCGTGATGCGGCCGCGCGGGAATAATATCCATATGTTCCTCTGTTTTGCCCAATAAAAACTACAGCATGCCACTACGCCACGTGCCAATCATCGGGTTTAACGATAGGAAATTGTTATGGCTGAATCACTAATTGCTTTTGAGACGGAACGTGTCGGCGGAATCATGATTAACTAGTACCTTGTACGATATTTTGCTGGAAAACAGTACGAGGTACGACTAAAGTGAGCATCAGCTATCTGGAGTTTATCGAAACACGCGTTTTCACTAAGGCGCGCAAAGTTCTTTTGGAAGACGATGAAGAATTTCATCAGTTGCAGTGTTTTTTACTCGATCATCATGATTTAGGGGACACCATCAGTCATACCGGTGGTTGTAAGAAGATTCGCTGGAGTCGCCCTGGCATGGGCAAGCAAGGCGGTACAAGAGTTATTTATTACTCAAGATTGTTATCGGGCAGGATTTACTTACTTCTTATTTACCCAAAGAACGTTAAGGATGACTTAAACCAAGATGAGAAGGCGCTTTTGAAAGTATTCACACGGCAGATCAACTTATAACTTTGCCACTGTCGGAACGAGGTGATGTATGGATAAGCAGTTATTTAATGATTTACTTGAAAGCATGCAGGAGATGGTCGCGATTGAAACAGGGCAAGAGATTCCTGATGCCAATCGGATTCATCGGCATGTACTCCCCGATGTGAAATTGATCAGAAAGAATGCGGGTCTCAAACAAGCCGAATTTGCTGATGCGATGGGCGTAAGTGTCGATTTGATCCGTAGTTGGGAGCAGCAACGGCGAAGCCCGACTGGGCCGGCGTTGAAGATGCTTTATTTGATTGAGCAGCAACCGCTGCTAATCAATGCGCTGCGCGCCATGTAGGGTCGCCATTCATGGCGACCGCTTAATTCTGCTCCGACAGTTGTACCGCCATGGTGTCTGGCTCCAGCGCTTCAAACACATGTGGTTCATCGGCGGGATAACAAATGTAATCGCCGGGATGTAATTCCACCGGCGAGTCGCTTGGGCCAACCAATGCGCGGCCACGCGCGATAATAATGTGTTCTACCGATCCCGGCGGATGCGGTTTGGATGCGCGCGGTGCGCCGGGTTGGCTAGTGACTAAATAGAGATCGCGACGGCCACCGGGCGGGCAGCTTGCCAGCAACGCGGCTTGGTAATCGGCCATTTCCGCTGAGACGATCATGCCTTCGCCGCGACGAATCACCTGCAAGCGTTTCACTTCCGGCTCCATCAAACGTGCGAAGGGAATATTCAACGCCACACACAGCGCCCACAAGGTTTCGAGGCTGGGATTACCGTTGCCTGCTTCAAGTTGCGACAGCGTCGATTTCGCAATGCCAGCGCGGCGCGCCACTTCCGTCAATGAAAGTCCCGCGCGTTGGCGTTCGCGCTGTAATCCGACAGAAATGATATCAATAGGCGTAGTCAAACCGGCTCCTGTTCTTTATATCGAACGTTTGTTCATCTTGTAAAACAACTCGGGTGCGTTCATTATAACGACTTTCTTGTTCGATATGAGATGAAATTGTGATGCGTCTGGGTGCAGTACCGCTTGATCGCGGCGTGATAAAAGCGATTTTCCTGGTGTGTTTGGCCGACGGCATCGTCGGTCTTTCGTATGGTTCGCTAGCGGCAGCCGAAGGATTTCCATTGTGGGTGCCGATTGCACTCTCGACCTTGGTGTTAGCAGGCGCCTCAGAATTTCTCTTTATCGGCATTGTGGCGGGCGGTGGCAGTCCGCTCACCGCAGCGGCGGCGGGCTTGCTGGTTAACGCGCGCCATCTTCCGTTTGGCATCGCGGTAAAAGATTTGGTAGGGAAGGGCGGACGCAGCCTGTTTGGCTGCCACATCATGAACGATGAAAGCGTAGTGTTCGGCATCTCTCAACCCAAACTGGCGCAACGCAAAGCCGCTTACTGGATTTGTGGTTTGGGCATTTTTGCCGTCTGGCCGTTAACCGTAATTGGCGGAGCGATGATCGGACGCTTTATTCCCGATGTCTCCGCCATAGGCCTGGATGCGGTGTTCCCAGCGATTTTGATTGCCTTGATATTCCCAGCGCTGCGCCAGAAACGCACCTTAATTCCCGCCTCGTTGGGCACTGCATTATCGGTGCTCGCCACGCCGTTTGTGCCCGCGGGCATGCCGGTGCTGTTCTCTTTATTAGGCTTACTGAGCTGGCGGGAGCGCAAAAATGCAAAATAACCTGATCATTGCTGGAATCGCGTTGCTGGCGGTCGGCACTTATGCGATCCGTTTCGCCGGTTATCGCCTTGGCAGCCGCATGCAGATGTCTGAAAAAGCACGCGCGATGTTATCCGATGCCGCGACGGTTTTATTGCTGGCGGTTGCGGTCACCACTGCGTTGTTTGAAGGCACTGATTTCGCCGGCGTGGCGCGCATTGTCGGCGTGCTGTTTGCGGTGTTCCTTGCCTGGCGACGCGCGCCGCTGATTGTGGTGATCATCGGCGCGGCTGTGATGACGGCGCTGTTGCGTTATTTAGGCGTTTCCTAAACGGTTTTGCTACTGTGTAGCATCACCGCTTACCCGCAAACAGGAACCGCTATGAAACCGCGTTTAGCTCGCTGCGATGAAACTGCTGTCTTATGGAAAATCCGCAATCTCGCCATTCGTCATGGCTGCCAATCTGTTTATTCTGCCGAGATTATTGCTGCCTGGACGCCTGATGCGTTGCCCAATGGCTATTTCGAAGCGGTGAAACACAATCCGTTCTTCGTGGTAGACGATCCCGAATATGGCGTGGCTGCCACCGGTTTTCTCGATCTGCACAGCGGCAGTGTAGAAGCGATCTTTACGTTGCCCGCGTGCAACGGCAAAGGTTACGCCAGCGCGATTATGCAGGCGATTATCGATGAAGCGCGCCAGCGCGGTTTTCGCAAACTGACGCTTGCCGCCACGCCCAATGCTTGTGGTTTTTATCTGCGTCACGGCTTTAGCGTGGTGCGTGAAGCGTTGTATCCATCGGCGTTAGCGAAAGCCGATCTGGCCTGCGTCGAGATGGTACGCGAGCTATGATGATATGAGTGCAAACAACAAGGACAGTGAGAATATGGTGATTAACTGCGTAGCGTATCGTCACGGTAAACGTGAAGAGCATGTTGATGTGGCGGACATTAGTGAGGTATTGAAAGAAGAAAAGTCGTTCGTGTGGATGGGATTGTATCAGCCTGAACCGGCCTTTATGCAGACCTTGCAGCAAGAGTTCAGTTTGCATGAACTGGCGATCGAAGATGCTTTGGTCGCGCATCAGCGTCCTAAAATCGAGCAATATGGTGATTCAGTCTTCATCGTGGTGAAAACCGCGCACATGGATGATCAACAACGTATTAGTTTTGGCGAAACTCACTTCTTCCTTGGCAAAAACTTTCTTATTACCGTGCGCCACGGTTCAGCAGAAGGCTATGCGGCGATTCGCGCTAAAGCGGAAAAAAATCATGCTTTGCTGTGTGAAGGACCGGGTTACGCGCTTTATTGCATCCTCGATTTCATCGTCGATAACTACAGCAAAATCACCGAATCGATGAACGGACGTATTGGCAACCTTGAAGAAGGCATGTTCACCACGCGCTTTGATAATGCTGCGTTGCAGGATGTTTACCACTTGCGGCGTGAGCTGCTGGCGCTGCGCAACGCGGCGTTGCCGGTAACGGAGATTTGCCAACAACTGGTGCGTTTTCACGACGATATCATTCCCAAAAATCTACGCGCCTATTTGCGCGATGTGCAGGATCATGCCCATCACGTGATGATTGATGCCGAAGACATGCGCGAAATGCTCACCAGCGCGATGCAGGTCAATCTGGCGTTGGTTTCGGTGCAGCAGAGCGAAGTGAACAAAAAGCTCGCTGGTTGGGGGGCAATCCTAATCGTGCCGACCATCATATTCAGCATGTATGGCATGAACTTCCCGGATATGCCCGAGTTGCATACTCACTTTGGTTATCCTGCGGTGTTAGTGGTTACTGTGGTGATTTGCGGCGTGATGTGGTCGCGGCTGAAAAAAGCCGGTTGGCTTTAGCGCCTGGCTGATTTTTATTCAGACTTTTTTGTTATCACTGCGAGCCGATTGGCTTCGCAGTGTCAGCGTTCTTCCTCCAGGTAAACCTTCCCCGACAAAAACACCAAGATGAATCAAACCGCGGCATGGCGAGCTGATTATTCATCTCAATGTCACTGAACTGACATATTGCTGCATTTTCCATCATCAACTTTTCCTATTACAAACTCGATTTAAATACAACATATCCCACATTAACCACATTTGCTGGTCTTGATTCGGGCAACAAGCCTTGCCACTATCATTCCACAGTCAAGCTAAAAAGCAGGATGTGGCGATGTCGGTTGAACACGAATTACCGCAGGAAATGCCCGATGTGCTGAGCGCGGCACAGCAAATTCGTTCGGGCGAACTCAGCAGCGAAGCCTTGGTGGCAAGTTGCCTGAAAAATATCAAAACCCACAATCCCACATTTAATGCGTTTGGCGATGTTTATGATCAACAAGCATTAGAAGAGGCGCGTCGCTGCGATGCGGAACGTCAGCAAGGTCAACTACGCGGCCCGTTGCATGGCGTGCCATTTGGCATCAAGGATCTGTTCTCCACTGCCGGATTGCGCACCACCAAAGGTTCGCTGACCTCGCTGGATAACGTGCCAGATAGCGATGCGCCGATCATCGCGCGGCTCAAGCAAGCGGGCGCCATCATCATTGGCAAAACCGCCACCACCGAATTTGGCTGGACCGGTTCGAGCTATTCGCGCGTTTTTGGTCACGGTCGCAATCCGTGGGATCCGGCGCTAACCAGCGGCGGCTCCAGTTCAGGATCGGCAATTAGCGTCGCGGCGCGCATGGTGCCAGCGGCGTTGGGATCGGACGGCGGCGGATCGGTGCGCATTCCCGGCGCGTTCTGCGGCATCTTTGCGCTCAAAGCCTCGCTGGGTCGCATCCCAACCTGGCCGTGGTCAGCGACCGAAATGCTCAGTCATGCCGGGCCGATGACGCGCACCGTACGCGATAGCGCGCTGCTGTTCGATCTGCTCTCTGGCCCCGACGCCCGCGATCATCAAGCGCTGCCGGCCAAAACCGAATCCTGGCTGGAACGCTGCGATGCGCCACTTGCGCCGCTGCGCGTGCATTACAGCCCAACGCTGTTTAACACGCCGGTGGACCAGCGCATTGCCGCATGCGTTGAGCAGGCAGTCGAGCAGATCGCACATGCCTTGCCGGTGATGCTGACGGCAAAACCGCTGACGTGGCCATCGCCATTCGACACGTTCGATACCTTGTGGAGCGGCGGGCGCGGCGTGGCGTACGGCGCAGCATTAAAGCAGCAGTTGGACCAACTCGATCCTGGCTTCGCCGCGTTAATCGAACGGGCGCAGCGTCTGGACTTAGCCGATTACCTCACGGCGCAAAAACAGCGTGCGGCATTTGCCAATCAGGTACATGCGCTGTTCGACGAAGTAGATTTACTGATTACGCCAACGCTGCCAATTCTGCCGTTTGCTGCCGATCGCCAAGTACCGGAATCGCAGCCAACAGGCGACAGCGGCGTAGAGTGGGCGCGCTGGACGCCGTTTACCTGGCCGTTTAATTTGAGTGGCAACCCAGCGGCGACCATTCCGTGCGGCTTTACACCAGAAGGTTTGCCGGTGGGATTACAGGTGATTGGCCGACGTTACGCCGAAGGCGATGTGCTGCAATTCTGCGCCGCGCTGGAAGCCTTAATGCCGTGGGATCAACATCGCCCGCCAAATTCGTAGGGTCGCCATTTAGGGTGACCGAAAATAAGGACAAACATGATCAATCAGCCGCGCCTCGATGAGATCAAAAGGATTCTGAGTCACGACAAACGGGTACGCGTCAACGAACTGGCGCAAACCTTCGTGGTGTCGGAAGAGACGATTCGCCGGGATTTGAAGTATCTCGAAGAACAAGGCGTGTTGAGACGCGTGCACGGCGGCGCCATCTTGCCGGTCGCCAGTGAAGAACAGCCGCTGCAAATTCGCAGCCGCATCAAACCGCGCGCCAAAGTACGCATTGGACAGTTAGCCAGCGAGCTGGTGGAGGAGGGCATGGCGCTGTTCCTTGATACCGGCACCTCAACGCTGGCGCTGGCACAGCAGTTAACGCGCTTTTCGCGCTTGAAGATTATTACCAATTCGATGGATATCGCCGCGTTGTTAACACAACAAAGCGAGAACGCTGTGACGCTAACACCAGGGCGCGTTCGGCGAAATGATAACGCACTGATTGGCCCCCATACGCTGGAGTTTGCCCGGCAGTTCCATTACGACATCGCTTTTATGGGCATTGGCGCAGTGGATCGGGAAAACGGGTTTATGGACTACGAAGAGCCGGAGGCGTTATTGCGGCGCGTGCTGAGCACGCACTGCCGTCAGAGTGTGATTCTGGCGGATGAAGGCAAATTTGGACTGCGAACGTTTGTGAATACGCTGCCGTTCAGCGCGGTTGACACCTTAGTGACCAATGCGCTTCCCGCGGCAGCTTTTGTAGCGAGTCTGGAGAATGCCCATGTCAACATCCTCCATCCCGGCAACGCCGCGGATGACACCACAAGATTATCAGGCGTTTGATGACCTGTTCGCACTGAGCAGCAGCATCGGCGCGACGCAAGCGGGTGGCTTACATCGTCTCACCGCGTCGGCCGCCGATAAGCAGATGCGCGATGCGTTTTGCAGCTGGCTAGCGCAGCAGGGTTTCAGCATTCGCATTGATGAGATTGGCAATATTTTTGGTTTGATGACGTTGCGCGAAGGTGCGCCGTGGATTCTGTGCGGTTCACATCTCGATAGCCAACCGTTGGGAGGACGCTTTGACGGCGCGTATGGCGTAACCGGCGCGGCTGCCACTATCGCCGCATTGGTACGTCAGTTAAAAGAATTACCTGAGGCAGCGCAACGTAATCTGGCGGTGGTGAACTGGACCAATGAAGAGGGCGCGCGTTTCCAGCCCAGCTTAACCGGCAGTTCGGTGTTTACTGGCGCGATGACATTAGCGCAAGCGTTGGCGTGTGAAGATAGCGATGGTGTGACTTTGCAAAGTGCATTGCACAGCATTGGCTATTGCGGCGAAACCTTACCGGCGTTGCCGCTGGCGGCTTACCTCGAACTGCACGTCGAGCAAGGGCCGCATCTCGAGCAGCAGAGCATGCAAATCGGCGTGGTGACTGAAACCTGGGCGGCGCTGAAGTGGCAAGTGACGTTTCGCGGTGAGCAAAATCATACCGGGCCTGCATTAATGCCGCGCCGCCGCGATGCGCTTTTGGCGGCAGCGCAAACCATCGTTGCGGTGCGCGCAGCAGCTGAACGCTACGGCGAAGTGCTGCACACCTCGGTTGGCCGTCTCGAAACCGCACCGAATTCACCCAACGTGGTGACGCGTGAAGCCACGGTATTTATCGAATTTAGGTCGGCTGATGAAGCGCTGTTGCAGCAACTGCGCGACAGCTTCAGCCAGCAGTTGCTGGAGATCGCCCAGCAAACCGCAACAGATGTCAGCCTTGATCGCGCCCAGTTGCGGCCACGCCAGCAATTGCATCACGGCTTAAGTCAGTTGGCGCTGGCGCAGGCACACAAGCTGGGATTGAGCGCCATGCCGATGCGCACCGTGGCAGGCCACGATGCCATCAGCCTGAGTTATGTCTGCCCGAGCGCGCTGCTGTTTGTGCCGAGCGTGAATGGCTTGTCGCATAACGAACAGGAATTTACCGCCGAGCAGGATCTGCATCGCGGTTTGGATCTGCTAATGGCGCTGTTAAGTGAACTCTGTTTGTCTCCGTACGCGTTGGAGGAAACATCATGATCAGCCGTTTACAACAGGCTTTGGCGCGCTGGCAACCGGAGCAGCAATTTGAGGTTCAGGCGGGTACTGCTGGCGTGGCTTCACCGCATCGTCTAGCCACCGAATGGGCCGGTTTTCATCTTGCCGCTGCGGGCGTGCGCTACTTCGCCAAAGTGTTATTCGACGATCAACAAGCATTGATCGATTTTACTCGCAGCGCGGAAATCAGCCGTCAGGCGGGCGAATTAGGCATTGCGCCCTCGCTGCTGCATGTTGATGCGGAATTAAACGTGCTGATCTTCGCCGCGCTGGATGCCGATTATCGCTGGGCGAAGCTGGAAACCTTCCGCGATCCGCAACACTTCGGCGCATTAACGCGCACGCTGGATAAATTGCATCAATCAGGCTTGCCGTTGCCTGTGCAAACTCGCCAGCACGATATGTTGCATCTGCGTCAGCAAATCGCGCTGCACGATGTAAAGTTGCCCGACGAACTGCATTGGCTGGGCGAATGTGTCGATTTAGCCTGGCAAGCGTTGAACAGCGCGCCGTTTGAACCGGTGCTGATCCACGGCGACAACATTGCCAGCAACTGGATGATCAACAGCCACGGCGATTGGCAAATGCTGGATTTCGATTACGCCGCGCAAGGCGATGCCTGGCACGATATCGCCACTCTGATTCATGAACAATTGCCAACGGACGATCGCTGGCGTGATGCGATTCGCGCATGGCGCGGCACTTGCAGCGAAGCCGACGTGGCGCGTTGCCGCTTGTATGCGCTGGTGGACGATTATCACTGGACGCTGTGGGGCATGCTGAATGGCTGCACCAGCCTGCGCGGTTTGGAATTTGCCAAGCTGGGACAGTGGATGCTGCTGCGCTGCCGTCAAAGTGCCAGCGATGCGCGATTTGAACGATGGTTAAGCCTGACTGCGGAGGCGTCACGATGAGCAAAATGCCAGGAGAAGCACAAAGCGTGCAGGAACAGCGCGTCGAACAAGCGATTGCCGCGATGTCTGCGTGGCAGGGCAGAGCAGTGCGTTATCGTCCGGTGAGCGGCGGCATTTCCAATGCCAACTGGCATGTGGCGGTTGAAGGTGCGCCCTGTGATTACTTCGTCAAAGTTCCCGGCGCAGGCACTGAGCGCTTTATCAATCGCGATACCGCACACGAAGCCAGCCTTAAAGCAGCAGAAACCGGTTACGGCGTACCGGTAGTGGCCTATCTGCGCGAGCTGGGCGTGGAAGTGTTCGAGTTCATTGATGGCTGGCGTGCGTCATCGAATCTTGATTTCCAGCAGCAGGCGATTCGTCATCGCGCGTTGCACGGGCTGAAAAGCTTTAACGATCAACCGTTGTTGCAGCAGAGCAAAACCGTGTTCAACATGCTGAATGAACACATTCAGCAAGTCACGGCATTGAAGGTGCCGTTCTCAGCGGATGCGGCGTGGCTGCACAAACAGGCACAGCGCGCACAGCGAGCATTGGAAGCGGCCGGGCTGGATTTGGTGCCGTGCATGAACGATACCCTCGCCGGTAATTTTATGCTCAACGCCGACAACGATATTCGGCTGGTGGATTTTGAATATGCCTCGAATAACGATCGTTGTTATGAATTAGCTTTGTGGTTTGGCGAAATGTTTTTCACGCCGCAAATTGAATTGGAATTATTAGAGGATTATTTCGGCAAGGTGGATAACGCATTATTTGCGCGCGTACAAATTCATAAATATCTCGCCGATATGAAGTGGTCAACGTGGGCGATTATTCAACATAACGTCGCCGATATTGATTTTGATTTTTCTAAATATGGCGCATGGAAGAATTTACGCGCCCGCAGCGTATTAAATCATCCCGATTGGGAAAATTGGCTGCGCGCAGTGTAATGGGCCAAGGCCACGTCATACCCGCGTTCGTAGGGTCGCCATTTATGGTGACCGCAAAAATTAACACGTAAATACTGATGTTTTACCACCGGGGAGAGGCTGTTTTTCAGCAGGTAATGGAGTGCGCATACCATAATTAAACGTTGAGGAAATCGCTATGAGTTCGATGGTCATCGGGCAACAACTGCGCGCCCGCATTAGCATTAAAAATAAAATATTTTCCATATACCTGCTGGCGTTATTACTGCTAGCGCTCTGTCCGCCACTTTATTTAAGCGTAAGTGGCAGCAGCGCACTATTTCTGGGGATTCCACTACCGATTATTTACTGGCTGGCTATCGCCGTATTTCTCGGTATTGGATTGTGGGTGATGTACCTCGCGGAGTGTGCATTTGGTGAAATTCCGCAAGATGAGGAAGTATCATGAAAATTAGCGCAGCAGAACCGCATTACTTAATTACCTTTGGCATGATTGGACTGTTTCTGGCGATCATGATCGCCGTGCTGTACGCCACCAATCGCAAAAGCACCTCGTTTTCTGATTATGCGGTTGGCGGACGTTCTTACGGTCCGTGGTACATCGCTATGAGTTACACCAACTCTTGGTGGCCGGGCGCAACCTTCACTGCGTTCTTTGCTTTATCGGTCAGCGGCGTGATTGGTTTTTATGGCGCGGTCTATTCCACGCTGGGCGTCACCGCGATGTATTTAATGGCGCGCCGGGCGTGGAAATGGGGCCAGCACTTCAACCTCACCACGCAACCCGATCTGTTGGGCATGCGCTTTAACAGCCCGGCAGTGAAACGCGTGGCGTCGATCATCGGCATCATCTGCGTATTCCCGTGGGTGGTGATGGGGATTCAGGCGTTGGCGCTGTTGGTGGAGTTCGCCAGCTTTGGTCGCTGGGGCGTCACCACATGCTTGATCGCGGGTGTGCTGTTGATTCTGGTACGCCAATATTGGACGGTCAGCATGGGCATGCGTGGGCTGATCATGACCGACATGTATCAGGGCATCATCGCTTACGGCCTTGGCGCGTTGGTTTGCGTGATCTTGCTGTTCACCGGCGATCACGGCTATGGACAACTCGCTACGCTGCCACCGGCAATGCTGCAAATCCCAGGCGCAGAAGGCTCGCATTATGGTCCGTGGTACATGTTCAGCCTGATTTTCACTGGCGTGATCGGTTCGATGTGTTGGCCGATGAGTTTCCAGCGCATCTACACCGCCAGCGGCATTCGTGCGGTGAAGAAGGGCACATTGTTGACCATCCTGCTGGTCGGCGGTTTCTATGCCATCCTGATGTTGTTCGCCACCGCCGTGAGCCAGGACGCCAATGTGCAAGCCAATCCACAAAACGGTTTCTTTACCGCGCTGTTTGATCAAGGCGGCCCGTGGTTGCTGGCGATTGCGCTGGTGATCGTTTTGGCAGCGAGTATCGGACACGTCGATGGTTGTGTGCAGGTGTGTGGCACGCAGTTCGCCAATGACCTCGCGACCTGGAACAAACCGCGTAGCGACCGTCAGTTAACGGTGTTAGCGAAATCGGGCATGGTGGTGTTTATCGTCGCGGCGGCACTGTTGGCGTACTTCACTTTCAACTATTCACGACTGCAATTGTTGGCGCAGATCTCGTATCAAGGCATCATTCAGTTAGCGGTGCCGCTGTTCTTCGGCATCTTCAGCCGCTTTGGCAATAAGCAGGGCGCGCTGATGGGCATGATGACCGGCATTGTGATCGCCATCGTGCTGACGGTGTTCTATCCGGACGACATCCCGGCGCTGGGATCGCTCACCAGCGGCATTGTTGGATTGGCGGGTAACGTTGCCGTATTCGTGGTGTGCGGTTTACTGATTCCAGTGGACGCTAAAGAGAAAGAGCGCGTCGAAGCTTTGTTCGCACTGGCTGATGGCGTGAAACAACCAGCGGCGAAACCGATTCTGAATTAATTCGTTGCGTTCAAATTAGAAGCAAGGCCATGATAACGCTCTGATTGCTGCTGGAGCTTATCATGGCCGCTACCTCGCCACTGAATATCGGTTTTCTGCTGTTTCCCAACCTGACGCAACTCGATCTCACCGGCCCGTGGGAAGTATTTGCCCGCATGCCCAACGTCAACAATTACCTGATTTGGAAAAATCGCCAACCGGTGATGTCGGATCGGGGTATGGCGATCGTACCCACCATGACGTTCAACGAATGTCCTCAACTCGATTTAATTTGTATTCCCGGCGGCCCCGGACAGATTGCGTTGATGGACGACGTTGAAACTCTGGATTTTATACGCCGCATGGCGGAAAACGCGCAATGGGTAACATCGGTGTGTACCGGCTCTTTGGTTTTAGGTGCGGCGGGATTGTTGCAGGGATATCGTGCGACGTCGCATTGGGGATCGTTAGATCAATTGAGTTTGCTGGGCGCTACGCCGGTTGCCGAACGCGTGGTGCGCGACCGCAATCGCATCACCGGCGCGGGCGTGACATCGGGGATCGATTTTGCCTTGACCGTGGCTGAAACATTGTTTGGTCGCGACGTGGCGGAAAATATCCAATTGCAGATGGAATATGATCCCGCTCCGCCATTCAATTCAGGTTCTCCGCGCAGCGCGTCGGCAGAACGTTTAGTCCAGGCAAAACTGCAAATGCATGACTTTATCGCCCGGCGACGTTTAGCCACTGAAATGGCCGCAGAACGGCTTAAACGCTGAAGATCTCCCGCCAAAGAGCTGGCGATTTCAGCCTGAAATCGCCAGCTTTTACCACATCAATGTCCGCTGGCCGTCGGGCGCACGGTGATTTCATTGACATCCACTTCGCCAGGCTGATCGATGGCCCAACAGACGGCTTTAGCAATCGCTTCTGGCTTGAGTGCGATCTGGCGATAACTCTTCATCGCATCGCGCGCCACACTGTCGCTGATGGTGTCGGCGAGTTCCGATTCCACCACGCCAGGATTGATCACCGTAACGCGTAGCTGGCGCGATTCCTGACGCAATCCATCCGAAATGGCGCGCACCGCAAACTTGGTGGCGCAATACACGGCGGCGGTGGGCGAAACGGCTAATGCGCCAATCGAGGCGATATTAATGATGTGGCCGCATTGCTGTGTTTGCATGGTCGGTAACACCGCTGCGATGCCGTACAGCACGCCACGGACGTTGACGTCCAGCATCAAATCCCACTCATCCACTTTCAGCGAACTCATTGGCGACAGCGGCATCACACCTGCGTTGTTGATCATCACATCAATGCGACCATATTTCTCCAGCGCAAAATCAGCCAGCTGTTGCGTATCGGTTCTACGTGTTACGTCGGTGGCAAGATAATCCACCTCCGCGCCGTTAAAGCGCAGTTCATCACGCAGCGCTGCAAGGCGATCGGTGCGGCGCGCGCCCAGTACCAATTTGTGGCCTTCAGTCGCCAGTAAACGGGCAATGCCTTCGCCGATGCCGCTGCTGGCGCCAGTTAAAATAATCACTTTGCTTGCGGTAGACATAATTAATTCCTCGTTGAGTTGACGAGGCTATTGTTGATGTTTGTCGAAAAACGCAACAGACCGGATTGTGGCGCATGATTGCCTGATCCTCTCGCCGTAGTTGTGCGGATTTCATTATCAAGGCTATGCTTTGCCTGAATCTCTCTGGGAACGTCATCATGCCGCAAACCGTGCAACAACGAACCTGCGCGTTACTCAGTCAACTGGCGCGTCAGGAAGGCTATACCGAATCATTGCTCGATAGCGTGCGCTTCATGCGAGCCGATCGCCAATGGGCCCGCACGCCGGTGCTGTACGAGCCGAGCATCATCATTATTTGTCAGGGTTCAAAACGCGCTTTCCTCGCCGACAAAATGTATCGCTACGATGCGCAACACTATTTGGTGTTATCGGTGCCGTTGCCGTTTTCCGCCGAAACAGAAGCAACCTCGGAAGAACCGTTGCTGGGAATCGCCGTGCGTTTGGATGCCACCATGGTGGCGCGGCTGGTGGCGCAACTGGTTAATGTAGAAACGGCGTTGCCGCCAGCTGGGATTATCTCCACGCCGGTTAATGAAACCTTGGCCGAAAGTACGCTGCGTTTACTGGAAGCGTTGAGCGATCCGCTGGAAGCCAAAGTGTTGGGGCCAGCGCGCGTAGAGGAGATCTGTTTTCGTGTATTGATGGGCGAGCAGGGCGGAGCGGTGCGGGCGGCGTTAACCTATCAAGGCCATTTTGGTCGTATCGCGCGAGCGTTACAGCGCATTCATGCTGACTGGCGCTTACCGTTAGATGTACCGCATTTGGCGAATGAAGCCGGTATGAGCGTGCCGCGTTTTCATTTGCACTTCAAAACCGTCACGCAAACCTCGCCGATCCAATATCTCAAATCGTTACGGTTGCATCAGGCACGTTTAATGATGATTCGCGATAATCTCACTGCCGCCGGAGCGGCGGCACGCGTGGGCTATGAAAGCGATTCGCAGTTTAATCGTGAGTTCAAACGGATGTTTGGTCGCAGTCCTGCGGAAGAGGCGCGAGTGATGAAGCGAGCGTTTGAGTTATTACCGCCGGAGCAATTATCCGGCCAATTACAGGCGCATTAACTTAGCGAATGCCCATTACGGCAACGATCAGCAAGATCCAAAATGCGGCACAGCCTGCGAACATCAACTGCCAAACCTGGTGGCGTTCAGTGGTGAACAGCGCAGAGATACGAGTACGTAAAATCGTTTGCATAGTAACCTCAAGTCAAAATGTTTAAAGGGAGTTCACTGAGCGAAGTAAGAAAGTGCTGTCAGTGGAATGCGAACATTCTGACGATTTGAGGGGTTGTAATCGACAAGACCGGTCTTGTTTTTTCGTTTAAAAAATAAACATTACAAACAATAAAGCTAAGCGTGGCACTGATTTACGCTTAGCTCTCAGGTAGGAAATTTCCGTTACACGCTGCGTGTGACGCCGCCATCGACGCGAATATTCTGGGCGGTGATGTAGGCTGCGCCCGGTGAAGCCAGGAAGGCGATGGTGGCCGCGACTTCCTCTGCTGTGCCGTAACGTTGTAGCGGCACGCTGTCACGACGCTGATCGGTTTTCGGCAAACTATCGATCCAGCCAGGCAACACGTTATTGATGCGAATGTTATCGGCGGCGTAGGTATCGGCGAAGATTTTACTGAACGACGCTAAACCGGCGCGAAACACCGCTGACGTTGGGAACATATCGGTCGGTTCGAAAGTCCACGCCGAAGAGATATTGATGATGCTGCCGCCACCTTGCTTTTGCATGATGGGTGTCACCAGACGCGTGGCACGAATCACGTTCAACAAATAGGTTTCCATACCAAGCTGCCACTGTTCATCGCTCAATTCGAGAATCGGCGCGCGCGGGCCGTGACCCGCACTGTTGACCAACACATCAATACGGCCCCAGCGCGCCATCGTTTGATCAACCAGGTTCTGCAAATCTGCGACCGACTGATTTGAACCCGTCACGCCCAATCCGCCCAAACGTTGCGCTAACGCTTCGCCTTTGCCGGAAGAAGAGAGGATCGCCACTTTGTAGCCTTCGCTGGCTAACTTCTCTGCCGCTGCTGCGCCCATTCCGCTGCCACCAGCAACGATTACTGCGACTTTTTCTACTGTCATTTTGTGCATTCCTTATCAATTACATTCGATTTGAACCAGTATAAAAGGTAATTTCAGGTGCAGAGAGTCAGTCTGTTTGCTAATTGACAGTAGGAAAACTACAGGATGAGCCAAAGATTTAACGATCTGCCGCCACTCAATGCGTTGAAGGTGTTTGAAGCGGTCACGCGCCATCTCAACTTCCGGTTGGCGGCCGAAGAATTGGGAGTAACGCAAGGCGCGGTAGCGCAGCAAATCCGCGGATTGGAAGCCAGCCTCGGGCTGAAACTGTTTGAACGTTTGCCGCGTACTTTGGCGTTGACCGGCGCAGGTGCGGGCTATGCGGTGAGTGTTCGCCAGGCGTTTGAATTGATCGATGAAGCCACGCGCACGCTGCGCCCGGAGCCGAACCGTTTAACGCTCAGCGTCACGCCCACCTTTGCCAGCCGCTGGATGCTGCCGCGTTTACCCAGTTTCACCGCCGCATGGCCGGATATTGATCTGCGCGTGCTGGCTTCTGAGCGTTTGGTGCAGTTTCATCATGAAGGTGTCGATTTAGCGGTGCGTTACGGGCGGCCGCCGTTTGGCGTGGGATTGGATGCGACCTTGCTGTTCAGTCAGTCGCTGTTGGCGGTGGTCAGCCCAACATTATTGGCAGAACACGGCGATCCGCGCGATGAGGCACACTGCCAGCGCTACGCCTTGCTCCACGATGGACATCATCTGTGGCCGGCGTTTCTCTCTTTTATCTTCCCAGGTCAGTCGATGCATCATCCGCATCATTTGCGCTTTAACCAAACAGCGCTGGCGCTGGAAGCGGCGATCAGCGGGCAAGGCATGGCGCTCACCAGCCCGCATTTTGTGCAGAACGATCTCGCCAGCGGGCGTTTAGTTCCGGCGTTTACACAGCAGATGGAAGTGGATGCTGGATGGTATTTGGTTTGGCCGCGCCGTCCGCGTGAGCCAGCAGCAGTGATCGCCGTACGTGATTGGCTAATGTGCCAGGTTTCGTAGGGTCGCCATTTATGGTGACCGCCATTTTTGGCATCAATAAATCTGATGATCCACCGTGGATCATGAATGTTATAACTGCCTAACGATGCAGAACTGGCTTTTTATCCTGCCCAGGCAGTGAATTAGAAAATTCTTGCGAAAATTCAGCAAGTAACCAAAAGGATTGCGCGTTGCAATCTGCTGGATGCTGTGAATAAATACGGAGTCAATTTTAATAAAAATGCCATAAAGGCCAGGCTCTGCCTGAGAAAGATCATTGCAAACATGACCGATCATAAAGATGTTTTAGCCAGGGACATCAGCGCCAAAAGTGAAAGCCTGCAAGCGCACCTCATCGCCATTCGCCGTGACATTCACGCGCATCCGGAGCTGGGTTTTGACACCGTTCGTACCGCCAATATCGTTGAGCAAGAGTTGCTGCGTTTAGGTTTGACGCCAAAAACCGGCGTCGGTCGCACCGGCGTGATGGTGGATATTGTCGGCGATCATCCGGGTAAAACCGTGCTGTTGCGCGCTGACATGGATGCGCTGCCAATTCATGAACAAACCGGCTTGCCGTTCAGCAGCCAATATCCCGGCAAAATGCACGCCTGCGGCCACGATATTCACACGGCAACGCTGCTCGGCGTGGCAGCGATTGTGCCGCACTATCGCGCGCAACTGCATGGCACGCTGCGCCTGATTTTCCAGCCAGCCGAAGAAACCCCTGAAAGCGGTGCCGAAGCGATGATTGCCGATGGCGCGGCGGACGGCGTTGATCTCGCCATTACGCTGCACAACAAACCTGAGCTGGCGGCAGGAGAGGTTGCCCTGACACGCGGCGCTAGCACCGCATCGAGCGATGATTTTGATGTGATTGTGCACGGCAAATCGGCCCATGCGGCGCGCCCGCACATGGGCGTCGATCCGATTATTGCCGCGGTGAATTTGATCAATCAGCTGCAAACCATTATTTCACGCGAGCTGGATCCAGCTGATTCGGCGGTGCTAACCATCGGCCATATTCATGGCGGCAGCACGCACAACATCATTTCTGACAGTTGCCTGATCCAGGGCACGGTGCGTACCAAATCGCCTGACGTCCGCAAGCTGATCGAAGCGGCGTTTAAGCGGATTTGCGCGGGCGTAGCGCTGTCATTGAACACGCGTATTGAGGTTAATTATCAACTTGGCGTGCCGCCGCTGATGAACGACGACGCGCTGATCGATGCGCTGGAACCGATTTTGTCGCATCAATTTGGTAAAGCGATTATCGCCAAACCCAGCGCCAGTTTTGGTGCCGAAGATTTCTCGCTGTTTACCGAACGCGCGCCGGGTTGCCAAATCCACATTGGTTCCGGCACGCCGGGCCGCGACGACCATTTGCACAACTCGGATTATCAACCCGACGAACGCAGTATCGATGCTGGCACGCAGGCGCTTGCCCGCATAGCCATTGATTTACTCTCTTAAAATAACGAACTCTGAGGTTTCATGATGATGCGTAAAGCACTGTTTGCGGCTGGTTTATTACTGGCTTCTTCCGCTCTGGTTCAGGCAAAAGATTTTGGTACGCTGAAATTCGCCACCGAAGCGGCTTATCCTCCGTTTAACCAATCCACGCCAAACGGCAAAATTGTCGGTTATGAGCCGGATATGGTGGCTGAAATCGCTAAGCGTGCCGGTTTCAAATACGAAATCGTGGCGCAGAAATGGTCGGGGCTGATTCCCGGTTTAGTCGACGGCAAATACGACGCGGTGATTGATGCGGTCACCGTTACGCCTAAACGTGAGGAAGTGGTGGATTTCTCGCGCCAGTACACCGTGAGCGTTTCTGGTTTCGTCACGTTGAAAAAGAGCGCGGTGGATACGTTGCCGGGCGATGGCGAAGTGGTGCAGGTAGCGAATGACGCTGACATGAGCAAAGCCATTGACGCACTGAAAGAGAAATTCAAAGGCAAAACCATTGCCGTGCAGGTAGCCACCATTCAGGCCGACTTCCTGAACAAATATCTGGCCGATGTTGCCACCATCCGCACTTATCAAGCCGGTCCAGAAACCTTCGCGGATTTGCTGAATGGCCGCGTGGATGCGGTTATGGCCTCGCGCACCAACCTCAATGCTTACGTGAAAAAGCATGCGGATAGCGTTAACAGCACCGGCTACGGTTTCTCCGGCGGCGTGTTGGGCCAGGGTTCGGCAATCGCGGTGCAGAAGAACAATCCTGAGCTGAAAGCGGCGCTGGATAACGCGATCAATTCCATGATCAAAGATGGCACGCTGAAGCAACTGTCGGAAAAATGGTTCGGCGAAAACGTCGCGCCTGCGGAGTAATGCTGGACGCTTATGGCTATTGATTGGCAACTTTTAGGTTTTGGTGATGAAGGCTGGGGCGGCGTGTTGTTGAATGCCGCCACGGTCACCGTCACGGTTTCATTGTGTGCATGGCTGCTGGGCGCGGTGCTCGGCAGCGTATTGTGTTGGATGCAAATTGGCGGCGCGCGCTGGCAACAGCGCCTCGCTAATGGCTACATCACGCTGTTTCGCGGCGTGCCGGAGCTGTTGGTGATCTACCTGTTTTACTTTGGTGGACGCCAGGTGGTTTCGTCTGTTGGCGAAGCGCTGGGTTTGCAAGGTCCGTTCGATGTGAACGGCTTTGTTGCTGGGGCGATAGCCATTGGCCTGATTTCGGGCGCGTATCAAAGCAGCGTGTTCCGTGGTGCATTTTACGCGATCCCCAAAGGCACGCTGGAAGCCGCAACGGTGACCGGCATGGGCCGCCTGATGCTGTTCCGTCGCATGATTGTGCCGCAAGCGCTGAAAACCGCGCTGCCGGGCATGGGCAATCAGTGGCAATCGGTGATCAAGGAGTCGGCGCTGGTTTCGGTCACCGGTTTGGTGGAAACCATGAACCAGATTTCTACCGCCTCGAACTCAACGCAAATGCCGTTCTTTTTCTACAGCGTTGGCGCGGTGATCTACCTGATCATCACCACCTGTTCCGATTTTGTTTTCCGCTATGTGGAAAAAGTGGCCATGCGCGGGCAACAACGCGCGCGGTTGTAAGGAGCCACGATGGATATCACTTTTCTGCAACACACCTTGTCGGCATTGCTGCGCGGCTTGCCGCTGACGCTTAATCTCGCGCTGTTATCGCTGCTGGGCGGCGGCGTGCTGGCGTTGCTGCTGAATCTGTTACGGCAAAATCGTGTTGGCAGCTATGTCACCCGTTTCTACGTTTGGGTATTTCGCGGTACGCCGCTACTGATTCAGATTTTCATGATTTATTACGGTCTCGGCAGCTTGCCCGCGGTGCGTGAAAGCGTGCTGTGGCCGCTGCTGCGCGATCCGTACTGGTGCGGGTTGATTGCGTTGATCCTCAACGACGCGGCGTATACCTCAGAAATTTTGCGCGGTGGCCTTAATGCCGTCAGCGTGCAGTCGCTGGAAGCCGCCAAGGTCAGCGGCATGTCGCGCTTCACCACGCTGCGCCGCATTACGCTGCCGCTGGCGGTGCGACAGGCGCTACCGGCGTACAGCAATGAAATCATCTCGATGATCAAAGCCACTTCGCTGGTCAGCACCATCAGCTTGATGGAAATGACCGGCATCGCCGATTCGATTGTTTCCGAAACCTTCCGCGCGCTGGAGGTGTTTATCAGCGCGGCGATTATCTATCTGCTGCTGACCGTGTTGGTGAGTAAAGCGGTGGCGCTGCTGGAGCGTCGTTTATCCCCTTATCACGTTGGAGCACGTTCATGAGTAAACCCACTATCGCCCTGAGCCACCTCAGAAAAAGTTATAGCGGGCATGAAGTGCTGCACGACATCAGCCTGACGGCGCAGGATGGCGATGTGATTTCACTGATCGGCGCCAGCGGCTCGGGCAAAAGTACCTTGCTGCGCTGCATTCCGTTTTTGGAAGTGCCGCAGGGCGGGGAAATTACCGTCGGCGATGAAGTGGTGACGATTGATAATCCTGATGAAAAGCTCAGCCGCGAACAACAACGCCGTATCAAATTGATGCGTATGCAACTGGGTTTCGTGTTCCAGAGTTTCAATTTGTGGCCGCACAAAACCGTGCTGCAAAACATCATCGAAGCGCCGGTTCACGTGCAAAAGCGCAGCAGCAAGGAGGCGGTTGAAGAGGCGGAAGCGCTGTTGCACAAAGTCGGGCTTTACGAGAAGCGTAACGCGTGGCCGTCGCAGCTTTCAGGCGGACAGCAACAGCGTGTGGCGATTGCGCGCGCGCTGGCGCAGCAGCCGAAAGCGATTCTGTTTGATGAACCGACGTCGGCGCTTGATCCTGAATTGGTCGGCGAAGTGTTGCGCGTTATCCGCAGCCTGGCGGAGGAGGGGCGCACCATGATTATCGTCACCCATGAAATGGGCTTCGCGCGCGACGTTTCAAACAAAGCGGTGTTCTTGCATCAGGGCAAAGTTGAGGAAGCGGGTTCGCCGCAGCAAGTGTTTAGCGATCCGATCTCGGACCGTTGTCGCGCCTTTGTTAGCAGTCACTTGCAGCGCAACAGCTAACCAGATTAGTGCTAATGGTTTTCCCGGCTAAATTGTGGAAAAATCGCCCTCCCCGAACGGAGGGTTTTTTTCACTGTAGAGCGATGGAAAACGATGCCGCACACTTACCGCCCATGGATGAAAAGGTATTGGCTGGTCTGGCTACTGTTAACGCTTGCCACCTTGTTAGCGTTATTTGCTGATCAAATTTTACAGCAGCAACAGGCGAGCGAAGCCAACTTTCACGAGCAATTTAATCGCATCGCCACTTACCAAACGCAGAACGAAACCCTGCTGCCGCTGCTTTCCGGTGATGAAGATCTGCTGACGCTGCAAGGCAAATTCCCGCAACTGGTGATGCTGGAGCGCACGGTAAATCGTCCGCTCACCGCGCCGCGTTTTGAAGAAGTCAGCGGCGGCCGTTACTGGCTTTACAATCCTTATCGCCAAATTCGCATGCTGGTGGATCTGCATTTTGCGCTGCAAAGCGCTGACGTTGCGCTGGCGCTGGCTTTTCATATCCACGCGCCGCCAGCAATTCAGTCGGCGGCCTATTCTGAAAATGCGCGCTGGCAATGGCAGCGCCCCTTTATCAATCACTATCAACCGTTTTTACTTAAGGGCAGCGCCGATCCCGATTGGCGTGCGCTGCATGTGCTGCCGTTCGTGCTGGCGTTAGTGGTGTGGCTAGTGATCGGCGTGCTCGGCTGGTGGTTGCTGCTGCACTGGCGGCGACATGTCGAGATGCGGCTGCGTGCCGACTATTTCCAACGCACGCGGCGTGAAGACCTCGGCGAGTTCACCGCGGGTATCATCCACGAAATCAATCAGCCGTTGACCGCCATTAACACCTGGTTGCACAGCAGCCAGTTACTGTTGAAGCAGGGCAAGCACGAGAATTTGCCGCAGGCGCTGAATGCCATGAGCCTGCAAACCGAGCGGCTTGCCGGCTTGCTCCAGCGTTTTCGCGATATTGTCAGCGAGCGTCCGGTGGCGATGAGCGCCGTCAGCCCGGAAGTTGTGTGGCGACGCGTCACGGTGCTGCTGCAACAGGAACTGGATGATGGTGATATTGAACTGCGGCAGCAATTTCAGCATGACCAGGCGCAGGTGTTGAGCGATCCACAATGGCTGGAACAGGTGTTCCATAACGTGCTGCAAAACGCCATTCACATGCAGCAAGGACGGCCCGATGCGTGGGTGAAAATTGCCTCAGAACACGTGCCGCACGGCATCAAAATCATCATTAGCGATAACGGCCCAGGCTTTACTGCGGAAGGATTAGCGCAGGCCTGCATGCCGTTTTACAGCTCGCGCGCCAACAGCATGGGATTAGGCATGACCTTGGTCGAGAGCTTGATGTTACGCATGAACGGCCAGCTGCGGCTGGCAAACCGCGCGGCAGGTGGCGCGGAAATCACCTTAATTTTCCAACTGGCGGAGTAACGGAATGGGCGCAAAGGTTTGGTTAGTGGATGATGATTTATCCGTGCGGGAATCGCTCGGTTTTTTGCTGAAAACGTTGGATTACGACGTCGAGGATTTTGCTGATTTAGCCACTTTCGAAGCGGCGACTCAGGCGCAGGAACCGCTACAAGGCTGCTTATTGTTGGATGTACGTATGCCGGGCATTAGCGGATTAAGCTGGCTGGCGGAGCAGGGCGATCGTCATCCGCTGTTGCCGGTGATCATCATGACCGGACACGGCACTATCGAAGCCTGCCGCCGCGCGTTTCGTCAGGGCGCGTTTGAGTTTTACACCAAACCATTGGATATCGAACCGCTGCTGGAAACTCTTCATCAAGCGATGAATGAGAGTGAGCAGCGTGCGCAGCGCTGGCAGTCGCAACAGGGTTTGCAGGCGCGTTTTGCCCTGTTGTCATCGCGAGAAAATGAAGTGATGCAGTTGATGATTGCCGGGCAAACCAGCAAAGAGATTGCGCGGGATCTTTCGCTGTCGCCGCGCACCGTTGAGGCACATCGCGCAGCGGTGTTTGCCAAGCTGGAGTTGAGCAACCTCGCGCAACTGATTCACGCGTGGCAACAGCTGAACCAGGTATAACTACCTGGTCGCACGCGTAATCCTCCGAATATTTCTTTTCCCTTCGGCTAGATAAAGTGTCACTCACCTAATTCAAGGAGTGACACATGAACATTCGCCTTTCCCTGATTGCCGCTGCGGCGGCGTTCGTCTCTTTCGGCAGCCACGCGACGTTAACTGAAACTAACCTTTCACTGGCTGATGCACAGAAACTGGCTAGCGCGGCGATTCAATCCTGCGCGGCAAAAAACTACAACGTGACGGTCACCGTGGTGGATCGCGCCGGTTTGGTGAAAGCGGTGCAGCGCATGGATAACGCCGGTCCGCACACCATCGAAGCCAGCCGCATGAAGGCGTTTACCGCGTTGAGCAGCAAAAACACCAGTGGCAAAGTAATGGAAGCGGCGCAGAGTAATGCCGGTGCGCAGAACATGCGTGATATTCCAGGCTATCTGTTATTGGCGGGCGGCGTGCCGGTGAAAAGCGGCGATCAGGTGATTGGCGCGATTGGTATCGGTGGCGCACCGGCCGGTAATTTAGATGAAGCCTGCGCAATGGATGCGTTGAAAGCGATGCAGTAAGCGTTTGAGTGGCGGTCACCATAAATGGCGACCCTACAAAAACCATGCAATCCGTAGGGTCGCCATTTATGGTGACCCCTTTTCGTATTACGACTTATGTCGCGACAGCGCAAAACACACCAGCGGCAGCGGCAAGGTAAACAGCAGCAATAGCCACAGCAGCACATACACCGAATCAATGCCGTTGTTTTGCAGATTGTTGTACAACTGCACCGGCATGCCCTGCGGGAAATAAGCAAAAATCATCACAATGCCAAACTCGCCCATCGCGCGCGCCCACGCTAATGCGCTGGCCGTAGCCAAACCGGGCGCGGCAATCGGCAGCGATAAGCGCCAAAAGCATTGCCACGATGACGCGCCCAGCGTACTGCCCACGTCCAAAATATCCTTTGGCACCGTGGCAAACGCCGAACGGGCGGTGGTGATGAAGTAGGGCAGCGCGCCATACCATTGCGCCAGAATAAAGGCGGCGGGGTTGTTCACCAGCGTCCATCCAAACTTGCTCAGCAACTCGCCCGGCACGCTATACGGGCCGTAAGCGCTCACCAGCAAAATCCCCATCGCCAGCGGCGGCGTCAGCAGCGGGATCATCACCAGCAATTCGACAACAAATCGTGCCCGGCCGCTGGCACGCGACAGCCACCACGCGACCGGCAAACCGGTAATAAATATCAGCAACAGTGCAATGCCGCCTAAACCTAATGAGGTGGCGATGGCGTGACTGTCGCCCCACGCCAACTGCAAATGCTGCCAGTTAGTGACGCCAATCAGCGTGATAAACGGCACTGCCAGCATCAACAGTGCTGGCAGTGACAGCCACAATGCGGTGGCGTGACGGTAGCGCATTATGGGTAGATCGAATCGCCTTTCGGCGCAGCGTAACCATTTTGTTTAAACAGCGCCTGACCCGGCTGGCTCAGCATAAAGTCGACAAACGCTTTGCCCGCTGCGGCACCGTGTGGTGCATTCTTCAGCACGGCGGCGTAGTAAACCAATGGCTGCGTGTGCAGCACCTTGTCTTTACCTGCGCTGTCTTTCACGCTGAAACTCACCGTGTCGTACCACTGTTTCGACATCGCCGGATTGCTCAGATTAATCTCGTCAGGCAGCGCCAAATACGGCAAGTGTGCAGAGATCACTTCGCTCTCATAACCAGCAGCGGCATCGACCTGGCCACTCTCCAGTCGCGCCAACAAACCGCCTTCCAAATGGGTTTGTGCCGGATTTTGATAGCCGCCCATAATCTTGTCGGCGATGCCTGGCTGGTGGTAATACTTCTCGGCCAGCAGCAGGGTAAAGACGATGTTTTGTCCTTTCGGATCGTTGATCGGATCGGTACGACCAAACTTCAGGCCCGGCGTCGCCAGCACCTTCAGCCAACTGGCATCGCTGCCTTTGGCCTGCGCGAACTGCTGCGCATATTTTCCTTTCGGGCTATATGCCACCACCATGCTGGTACTGGCAACCGGCACCGCATCGTCAATCAATCCGGCATCTTTCAGAATCTGCATCGGTCCTGGCGTGATGGAAATAAACACATCGGCGGTGATTTTTTTGCTGGCGAGCAAACGCGCCATGCCATATGCGCCCTGGCCCTGACCTTCATAGCTGCCGTTATTTTGTTTAGCAAAGGCTGGACCTAAAGATTGATCCATCACTTTGCCCATTGAACCAGCATAAGTGACACGGATATCGGTATTGGCTTGTGCATGCAGACTAAAACCTGCGCCAGCGGTGAGCAGCAGCGCGGTGAGGTGTGAAAAACGCATTCCCTTTCTCGCTATATAATTAGGTAGATAACGATTATCGGAATTCGATGCGGCGGTGCAAGCAAAAATCTGTTGCGAAATCATACCAAAAGCCCGCCGCAGCGGGCTGAAACTGTTAAGCGAGGATGCGCTGCGCCCAGGATTCAATGTCATCACCGCTGCCGATGTCCAGTTGCACTAAGCCGTTGGTAATAAAAGTCGGTGAGACGTGAATGCCGTTCTGGCGCGAATATTTGCTGTGCCATTTGATCTCGTTTTGCAACTCGGCACGCAGGAAAGCCTCGCGCGCGTTCACCCCACTGTATTTTTCTAGACGATCAAGAATCTGTTTTGGCGTCGCATCCATATTCGGGCCGTGGCTGTGATCGGTAAACTCAAACTCTTCACGATGATCGGCGACCGCCTGCAACACCTTTTTCGCCGCGGCTTTGCCTGCGGGCAAGGTAGAGGCAGCGAGGATGTAACGCACAATCACGCCGGAATACATATGCCAGGGCTGTGATTGCAAACGAATTTTCAGCGTCATCTGCTCTTCGCCAACCAACTTCAGCAGCGCATCCAGCTTATTGAACGCACGCACTGAGAACGGGCAAGTCGGCTCAAGAAACACTTCAAACACCTTTGGGCCGTGGCCCCAAACCAGCGGATCGGCATGTAATGCAGTGGATTGGCTCATGGTAATTCCCTGTGGATGGATAAAAGTTGCCTTACTGTGGCAAAGCGCCGCCGCGACAGCCAGCGTCGCCTTATGCTTTTTTGTTACAAGGCCATTCGGCGGGCGAAAATGTGGGGAAAGAAAAATCAGGTTATAGATCCGCGAGCTACAAGAAATTCCCCGTGCCACGCCGTTGTGCAGAAAATAAGCGACTATAGTTATTTTAACTTTTTGAGTGCTGCCCATGCCGCACGTTTTGATTCATTTGCCTGGAGCCAAACGTTAAGTAACGAGGTTCAATGTGTTTGCCAATCTCTCCTGGAAAATCATTCGTCAGGTGCTCAGTGAAACCATCGCTGAAATGATGGATGAACAACAAACGCTGGACGTGCCTGCATTGCGTGGTCGCCTGATGGAGCTGGCGGAAAGCGAATCCGATGAGCTCATGGTGTTGTGCTATTGGCAGGCGAGCAAAGTGTTAATGCGTTTGCCGCCTACCGTCACCGCCAGCCAGTTGCTCGAAGAGGCACGCCTCGCCTATCGCACGCCGCTCAATCATGATGTGCTTTAACGTTGAATGCTTTTCGTCGATTAAGGCGTGTAAAAGCGGCTAACTGACGGATTTATCTGCAAGGCTGTAAAACTCGCTCTGCTAGACTTGCCGAGTCAAAAACGTTGATACAGAGGACAGTAATGAAAATCAAAAGTTATGCCGCCTTGAATGCGGGTGAAGCGCTGGTGCCTTACGAATATGAGGCCGGTCCACTGGCGGCTGAAGAGGTGCAAGTTGAGGTCGATTACTGCGGAGTGTGCCACTCTGATCTATCCATGATTGATAACGAATGGGGCATTTCCTCGTTTCCTGTGATTGCCGGTCACGAAGTGATTGGTCGCATCAGCGCACTGGGCGATGCGGCGCAGGACAAAGGTTTGAAAGTGGGTCAGCGCGTCGGTATCGGCTGGACTGCCAAAAGCTGCCAGCACTGTAACGCGTGTATCAACGGTGAGCAGGTCAACTGCGAAAACGGTTCCGTGCCAACCATCATGAACAAAGGCGGTTTCGCCAGCCACCTGCGCGCCGATTGGCAATGGGTGATTCCACTGCCAGAAAGCATGGATATCACCTCAGCCGGTCCGCTACTGTGCGGCGGCATCACCGTGTTCAAACCGTTGTTGATGCATCATGTCACCGCCACCAGCCGCGTTGGCGTAATAGGTATCGGTGGTTTGGGCCACATGGCGATCAAATTGTTGCGCGCGATGGGTGCCGAAGTCACCGCATTCAGCTCCAACGCCAGTAAAACCGAATCGATCAAAGCGATGGGCGCTGACCGTGTGGTCAATAGCCGCGATCCGCAGGCGCTGAACGCGCTGGCAGGCCAGTTTGATCTGATTATCAGCACCGTCGCGGTGGATCTTGATTGGCAGCCGTACTTCTCGGCGCTGGCTCCGCACGGGAAATTCCACACCGTTGGCGCAGTAATGAAGCCATTCGAAGTACCGGCATTTAGCCTGATTATGGGCGATCGCGCGGTAACCGGTTCATCGACTGGTTCGCCAGGTCAGCTGCGTTCACTGATGAAACTGGCATCGCGTGCGGATATCGCTCCGCATGTGGAAGAGTTCCCGATGTCGAAAATCAATGATGCGCTGGAACATGTTCGCGCCGGTAAAGCCAATTACCGCGTGGTGTTGAAGGCAGATTTCTGATTTTTTTAAAGTAGGTCGCCAGCAATGGCGACCGTTTAATTTATTCGCGACACACCACGCGCGGCACATTTTCTGGCCCGGTTGAGAAAACTTTGCCGTTCAGCAGAAACAAGCCCGAGTTATTCACTTGCCCAATCTTATAGCTGGGAAAAACAAACTCTTGCATCAGTGCATCATCACTGTGATCGCCAACACGCCGATTAATCGCGGTAATTTCTGACACGATACGTCGTTCATGCATCACCATTTTCCAATCGATCTCGCGATTCACTGCGACGGTGCGTGTCACTTGTCCTTGCGGATCGGCGAAGAAAATCTTGCCGATGTAACTGGTTTTGCCCGTCATGCCGCCATGCGAATAGACATGATAAACACCGCGCGACATCGCCACACTGCCGTCATGCTTAACCTCGTAATAATTGAAAGGCGCATCACATTGCATCCCCGAAGCGACATAACGAATCTGATACCACGAATAGAGGCCAAAGGCGCCAGCAAAGCACAGCAGGCAAGCCACAATCAGCCACGGATGACGCTTAGTGCGTGCTAAAAACGTACGAACTGCATTCACTTTGCGTCTCTCCCAATGGCTGTTTACAGGCGAACAGCCCGGTGTAATCGTCATCATGACCCACGTTGACGTATAAATAAGAATAGTTATTCGCTTCTGGCGCATGAACCGCCCACTGCTTTAGTGTCTTATCGATTTGGACGGCATTGGGGTTGACCGCGCTATCGACAAACACTTTGGCTCCGGCAGGAACCTGGTTATCTGCGGTGTTATACAGGCGATAATTTACCGCCACGGCGGCATGTTTCATCCACCAGCCTAATCCCCAGGAACTGCCTGCACCGGCGAGAGCAAACAGCACCATCAGCAATAAGCCGATGCGCCACTTTCCGCTCGCGTTAGATTCACTCATTGGCTCCGGCTCCACCACAGCGGAAACAGGCTCGCTTTCTGGCACCTCAATCACGCTATCCTCTGCTGCCTCAACAGCAGGCGGCGCGGCAACTGGCTGGGTTTCTACGGCCGCATGCGGAATCACCAAGCGATAACCGGTGCGCGGCACGGTAATGATCATGATCTCCTTATCAACTTTTAACGATAGTAACGCGCGACGCAGTTGATTAATCGCCACGCGCAAACTGCTGGACGTCACTTCCATGCCAATTTGTCGCCAGCCGAGATTGATCAGCTCTTCCTGAGAAACAACTTCTTGCTGCGCGGCAATTAACCCTTCCAGGCATAAGCAGGCCGAGTTGCCTAAATTCACTTTACGATCATCGCTAACCCGTTGAAGCACGCGGGTTCGAGGATCGAGCGTAAGTAAATGACCAATTAATATTGGATGCATAAAAACCTTTTAATGCACAAAAATTGAAGTATAGGTTAACACCATCCGCTACTCAATATTCGGAATAAGGCTATTAATTGGCGTCGAATAATTCTAATAAAACAAGTATTAAATTAACGTGGCAAATAACTCATTAGGGTTAGAAAGAATTCGAGATATTGTTAGAATCTTACTGATAAAAATTCCCCTCATAAAAATAAATAGGGGCCGCTAATGAATGATAACTTTGTGATAAATGAAAATTAACATCTGCAACACTATTTATCGTTGTGATTCTTCTGTGTTTCAATAAATATCGGAATCTCAACTTTGTGTTTATTTGTAAGGTGATGGTTTCGATGAGTTTTATTACATAGGATCCCAGCAAAAAATGCCATAACTTGTTGTTTTTGAGGTGAACATTTTTTTATACTTACTGCATTTATAAAAAGAGGTTAAAGATAACCTTTTGCTATTGCCCACCCTAAATCAAATTCCTATACTGCGCCCCGAATCGAGATGACGGCAACACACCAAATATATTCCTGCTTCTACATATAGCAGTAAGTATTCAACTTTGCTTCTCTCTATTAATTTTAAACCCAATCTTCGGATGCGAAATTTTGTCATTTTTATTCGTTGATTTTCACTCTAGCTTTAATAGGAAATACATCATGTTTAAGAAAGCTCTGCTCGTTGCTGCTGTTATGTCTGCTGTTTCAATCAATGTTGCTCACGCTGCTGACGGTCAAATTGATTTTACGGGTAAATTCCTCGCGACCACCTGCACCATCGATAATGGTGATGACAACCAGAAAATTGCGATGGGTATCTTTGGTGCTGACCAGGTTACTGCTGCGAACCAGCGCTTAGGCCACCAACCTTTCAAGATTGGTCTGACTGCTTGTGAAACTTCACTGCAGAACGCCACCGTTACCTTTATTGGTACAGCTGATACTACCAATAAAGATCTGCTGAAAGTGGACGCAGCCACTGGCGTGGGTATCGGTTTGTTCGAAAATGATGGCACCCCAGTAAAACTGGGTCAACCATCCAAAGCTGTTGACCTGGCGACCAATAACGCTGGCGTCTTCAACTTCAACGCTCAATACGTTTCTACTCAAGCCCTTGTAACTCCAGGCGACGCTAACGCGACTGCTGACTTCGTCATCAACTACCAGTAATTGCCCATTGCGCCCGTTATCTAACGGGCGCTCTTTACCTAATCAGGAAACCATTATGCGTATTTTTAACCATCTGCTGAGTTCTGTTTTATTGCTGGCTGCGGCGCACAGTGCGACAGCAGGCGTGGTGATTGGAGGCACCCGCGTAATCTATCCAGAAGGGAAAAATGAAGTTTCAGTACAAGTGAAAAACCCAGATAAAAACACCGATTATTTGGTGCAGTCGTGGCTGGAAAATGCGGACGAAAAAAACACCGCCAAAGTGCCGTTTGTTATTACACCACCGCTGTTTCGATTGAACCACGACAGCGATAACGCGCTGCGTATTGCTAATACCGCCAGCAATCTGCCGAAGGATCGTGAAAGCCTGTATTGGTTGAGCGTTAAGTCGATTGCCGGTCAAAAAGAGAATAAACAGACCAATCAATTGCAGATTGCCCTGCGCAGTCGCATCAAATTTATTTATCGCCCAGCGGCGCTAGATCAAAAAGGGGCAGAAGAAGCCTATAAGTCGCTGACCTTCAGCCATCAGGGCGGTGAACTGCTGATCAAAAACCCAACACCGTATTACGTCTCCTTCTACAGCCTGAAGGTGGGTGGTAAAGCGGTGGACTTACCGGGCATGGTGGCGCCGTTTGCTGAGCATCGGGTCAAAGCGGCCCAATCCGGCACCATTGAGTGGCAGGCGATTAACGATTACGGCGGCTACACGCCAGTAACGAAAAAATAATTTCCGTTTCGGCTCTTCATTTATTTCAAGGTCATTTATGTCCCGCTTTAACTCAACATTGCTCAACCGCACTCCGCTATCACGCTTTGTAGCATCGCAATTTGCGCACTCTTGCTTGTTAAGCGCCTTGCTGCTGCCAGCAGCAGCGCTGGCTGAGGACATCAGCTTTAACCCGAAATTACTGGAGACCCGCGGCGGTCAGAGCATGGCGGATATCAGCCAATTTGAACGCGGTGGGCAATTGCCTGGTACTTATCGCGTTGATATCTATCTCAACAGCAATTTCATCGAAACGCGTGACGTGACTTTCGTTAGTGACGATGATCGACTTCTGCCGGAATTAACGGCAGCTTACTGGCGCAATTTGGGCATTAAGTCTGACGCGTCACCTGCGCTGATGGAGCTGGCAGATGATCAACTGGTGAGTAAGCCTGGTGATTATATAGAACATGCTTCGACGCAATTTGATTTCAACAAACTGCGTCTCAATCTGAGTATTCCGCAGGCATCACTGGAATTTAGAGCTCGTGACCATATCAGCCCAGAGCTGTGGGATCACGGTATGCCGGCGTTAATGCTCAACTACGGCCTGAACTACAACAACAGTCAGTCCCGTAATAACGGCGGTGATTACAGCAACCTGTTTGCCCGTTTTGATAGCGGTTTGAATTTGGGCGCGTGGCGTTTACGTAACAACTCCACCTTTAGCCGCAATGAAGGCAATCAGCCCACAGTGGATGCCAACGGCAAGCGCATCAAACAGAAGCAGGTAGAATCACGCTGGCAGAGTCTGAACACCTATTTAGAGCGCGATGTGCATCAACTTAATGCCCGCTTGACGATGGGGGAAACCTCGACGCCCGGCGATATTTTTGACAGCGTGCAATTCCGCGGCGTGCAGTTGGCTTCTGATGACAACATGCTGCCCGACAGTTTGCGCGGTTTTGCGCCGGTGGTGCGCGGTATTGCGCGATCCAATGCCCAGGTGACAGTTGAACAAAATGGCGCGGTGATTTATCAGACTTCGGTGGCGCCGGGCGCGTTTGAGATCCGCGATCTTTATCCCACCGCCAGCAGTGGCAACCTGGATGTCACGGTACGTGAAGCCGATGGTTCAGAAACACGCTTTGTTCAGCCGTTCTCGGCGGTGCCAGGCATGGTGCGTGATAACCAACTGCGCTTCTCTTTTAGCGGTGGCCAATATCGTTCCTGGTCAACCGATGTGCGCACCCCTAATTTTCTGCAAGGCACAGCGCAGTATGGTGTCAGCAATGCCACCACGCTTTATGGCGGATTATTGGGGGCGGATAACTATCAGGCCATTGTGACGGGCATCGGTCAGGGATTGGGTACGTTAGGATCGCTATCGCTGGATGTGACGCACGCCAAATCCCGTTTCGAAGATGGCCCGACGCGCAGCGGTCAATCTTACCGCGCTCAGTACGCTAAAGACATTATGCAAAGCGGCACCTCCTTTGTGTTGGCCGGTTATCGTTACTCAACGGAAGGTTATTACGACTTTACTGAAGCCAATGAACTGCTGCGTAACCGCAGTTTTAACAATGACGATCAATTTGATTTCTGGCGTCGTACCCACAATAAGCGCAGCCGTATGCAGGCACAGGTTAGCCAGCAACTAGGCGATTTGGGCAGCATCAGTCTTACCGGTTACAAACAGGATTATTGGGGCAGCGACGGCAGCGAGCGTACATTGATGTTGGGTTATCACTTCAACTATGCCGGTGCCAGCTTCAGCTTGAACTTGAGTGATACGCGCACGCCTTACAGCGACAGCGATCGCAGCTTATATTTAGGCATTTCGGTGCCGCTCGATCGCTGGTTAGCGGGCAGCAGCGCCAGTTATGGTTTGAACCGCGATAACCGTGGGCGCACCTCGAATCAGCTCGGGCTGAATGGTACGGCGCTGGATAACCGTCTGAACTGGAGCGTAAACGAAAGTGTCGCCAATCAGGGCGCTGGCAACAGCGGAGCGCTGAATGGTCAATACACCGGCGCGTACGGCAGCGCCAGTGCCGGTTATTACTATAACGATAGCTCGCAACAATTCAGTACCGGCCTGAGCGGCGGCGTGGTGGCGCATCCCTATGGTGTTACGTTGTCACAGCCGTTAAGCGATACCAGCGTGTTGGTGCGTGTGCCGGATGCGCAGGGCGTGAGCGTGCGTAACCAGCGTGGCGTTGCAACCGACTGGCGTGGTTATGCCGTAGTGCCGTACGCCACGCCATATCGCAAGAACAATATCAGTCTGAATACTGAATCATTGCCCGATAATGTCGATGTGGAAGAGACCGCCAAAACGGTAGTCCCGACACGTGGTGCGCTGGTGCTCGCCGATTACAAAGCCAATGTCGGCGCGCGCGTGCTAGCGAATGTGCTGTTTAAAGGTAAACCGGTACCATTTGGGGCCACAGCTAGCCTAATGGTTAATGGTCAGGCGGTAAGTAATAGTTTTGTCGGTGATAATGGCGATCTGTATCTCAGCGGTGTACCCGCCAAAAGCCGCGTACATATTCAATGGGGCAAAGGTAATGATGAACAATGTCGTGGTGACATAAGTCTTAATTCCGCCAACAAAGATAGCCGCTTCCGGAATGTTAATATTAGTTGCCGCTAATTTCAAAATCATCAATGCCATTCTGGATTAAGTTCGGAATGGTTTTTATAAAGTGAATTCGCGAAAATGAATAAATCCACAAAAAATATAATCCGTACATTACTAGCCTTCTCTCTGATTGGTTGCGTTAAAACCTACGCGGCTTGTTCAGTTCCGCAGAATGACCGCTACATCTATGATATGGGAATAGTAACAAATAAGCCATCAGGGATAATATACCTACCCAACCCAATAAAAGCTTGGAACTATGGCAGCGATTGTGAAGCTATTTACACATCTTCGTTCTCATCAAAGTTAGTAGGGAGTTATGTTAAAATTCCAATTAGTGGTTGGGGATATTATATGGTCGCAGGCATGATTTTTAACTATGACAATGGACCGGGTAGGAGTGTTCTCTTTCATGAAAATGTGACGCTCCCTACACGATACACCAGATTTTCTGTTAATAACTTAAATAACATGATGGGGTATACATATAATGATGGATTAGTAGATAATAATTTGCCAAATTCTGGTGCGTTTAATATGGAGTTAGGAACAGTGAAAACTTCAAGAGGAAACGTAGTGACGTTTTTTCTGAAGGGTACAATTAATGTTCAATCTTGCGAGGTTCAAGATAACGGCTCAGTTAGTTTGGGTGATCATTATTCCTCTGAACTTGATAATATGACTCCTGTGCCGGTTGGCATTTCGGTTCGTTGCATTGGCAGTCAAAATATTGATGTTAAATTAGATGGTGATAAAACTGTAGATGGCCTGTTGAAATTGGCTGGTAATGCAAAAGGTGCGGCTATCAAGATAACCCGTAATGGCAATCAGGTTTATCTTGGTAATACATTTACTACATCCGTTCCTGTGAATACTTGGTCGGATCTTGGATTTAATGCTGAATATGTGAAAGATAATTCACAGCCAGCATTTTCTGGTGGTAGTGCAAATGCAACTATGACTTATACAATAACGTATCCATAATTTTTAATCGTTGTTTGCAAATATTCATTGGAAATTGATAATGTTAAATAGAATACTATTAATCATTGTTTTAATCTATGGTTATTCAGTTAATGCTGCGCATGCAATAGGTGGAACGATAAACTTCACCGGTAATCTTCTTGAGAGTACTTGTCAAATTACATCAGGTGATGAAAAACAAACCGTTGCAATGGGTGATTTCCAGATTAGTGGGTTTAACGGACAAAGTGGTATATTTCAAGGAAATCAATCCGTCACCATTCGGCTGGAAAATTGTGGGCCGGGATTAACGGGGGCGAGGGTGGTATTTGATGGTGTACGCGATCCACTTTATGCCAATGCCTTCAAATTGGATGGTGTAACTGGAGCAGGACTTGCGTTATTTGAAGATGACGGAAGTACATTAATTACTCCAGGTACAGCATCACGAGTAAAAGCGATTTCTGCTCAGAGAGCGACATTGAATTTCAAGGCAAAATACCGATCGTCCTCTGCCACGGTTACGCCGGGAAGCGCCAACGCCGCAGTAGATTTTACCATTCAGTATCAGTAATAGAATTTTGAACCTCGACGATGAATGCCGTCGGGGTTTTGCTTTGTTAACGATTTAAATTTTTAAAATCCGCTAAACAGCATCCCCTCACTCAATCCCCTGATTATTCAGCATTATATGATGTGCTGCTTTGGTAAACTGCTGTCGTCAAATCAACCTTCGAGGACAGTGATGAAGATTTCCAGCTATGCCGCTCTGCAAGCGGGTGAGGCGCTGGTGCCTTATGAATACGATGCCGGGCCACTGGCCGCCGAAGATGTGCAGGTCGAAGTGGAATATTGCGGCGTATGCCATTCTGATTTGTCGATGATTGATAACGAATGGGGCGGTTCGCGTTATCCCTTGATCGCTGGGCATGAAGTGATTGGACGCGTGGTGGGGTTGGGCGATGCGGCGCACAACAAAGGGCTAAATATTGGCCAGCGCGTTGGCATTGGCTGGACGGCGAAAAGCTGTCAGCACTGCGATGCCTGCATTGAAGGCGATCAGGTCAACTGTGAAAACGGTAAAACCTCGACCATCAACAACAAAGGCGGCTTTGCCAGCCATTTGCGCGCTAATTGGCAATGGGTGATTCCGCTGCCGGATGCGCTGGATGTCGCCAGCGCTGGCCCGTTATTGTGCGGCGGCATTACCGTATTTAAGCCGTTGTTGATGCACAATATTTCCGCCACCAGCCGCGTCGGCGTGATTGGCATCGGCGGGTTGGGGCATATGGCGATCAAACTGCTGCGAGCGATGGGCGCGCATGTTACCGCGTTCAGTTCGTCGGCGGCAAAAACCGATTCGATTAAAGCTATGGGCGTCGATCGCGTCGTCAACAGCCGCGATCCTGAAGCTTTGAGCGCGTTGATTGGACAGTTTGATTTGATTATTAGCACTGTGGCGGTGGATTTGGATTGGAAGCCGTATTATCAGGCGCTGGCGCGTAAAGGTGCGTTTCACACCGTTGGCGCAGTGATGAAACCGTTTGAAGTTCCGGCGTTCAGTTTGATTGTGGGCGATCGCGCGTTAACCGGTTCATCAACCGGATCGCCGGGCCAACTGCGTGCGTTGCTGAAGCTGGCTGCGCGCAGCGATATCGCGCCGCAGGTGGAGGAGTTCCCGATGTCGCAGGTGAATGATGCGCTGGAACATGTGCGTGCGGGAAAAGCTAATTATCGCGTGGTGTTGAAGGCGGATTTTTAAACCAGGTTGTGCACCATTCGTTCCCTCTCCCGCTTGCGGGAGAGGGTTAGGGTGAGGGAAATCAGTGCACAGTCTAACAATCGACTATCCGCGATCATCCTTCTCGCCAAGGAAGAAATACCACAACGGAATCGACATCAACGCAGTAAACACCGTGGTGTACAAGGCAATCATAAAGCCCTGCGTGATGTACATGGTCAGCGACCAGTGGCTGAAGGGAATGCCGTATTGATCGATCACGCCACCAATAATCGCGTTGCTCATCACTGAACCCACAATCATCGCCAGAATGAACAAACCGCGCAGGAAGTAGCGCATCTCTTTACGCTTCACCGCAAATCGCGCGCGGATAATGCCCAGCGGCGATTGCTGCGATGCCAACAGTGCGGCTTCGTCCAGTGGTGCACGTTGTTGCTTGCGCCAGCGCAGAATATCCACCAGCAGAAACGCCACCAGACTGGCTCCCATCACCGGCAGCGCATAACCCAGCATCAGCGCCACCATCAACCATGCGCCTTTGGCGTAATGTGGCAACGCCAGCCAGGTTTCAGTCAGCGTTTGCGCCGGATTGGCTTCTACGTCCTTCGGACGGCGAATCCACCACATGCGATATCCGAACACGATCATGCTGCACAAACCGATGCCGAAGAAGGCCAGCAGCAACTGATTCGGCAAGCCAAACAAGACGCCCATGTGCGCATCCACGCCCCAACGCGTTAGCTTGGCAACCAGCGGGAAATTGGCAAAATAGACGTGATCGACCACGCTGAAGTCCTGCGGATTGATGGAAACCGCATCAACCTGAGTCGGCCAACTGCGATCAATTTCCGTTACCGCCCAGGCTTTATCGGCGCTTTTTGGCTGACGCAGCTCAAGCTTACTCGCGCTCAGTCCATCCTGGCGCGCGGCGTTTAACACGCGATCCCAATCGGCATCGGCGGCATTGTTACGTACCGGTTTAGCCGGAGCCGCAGCTGGTTTGGTCATCGCCGACATTGGCATGCTCATACCCGACATATCCATATCTGCCATATGTTCGGCATGCGGATTAGTCGGTGCCGCAGGCGCATCGCTATTCAGCGAGGTATTCACTTGCGGCGTTAACCAATTTAGCTCGGTTCGCCAGCGATCAATATTGCCGCCCGCCCATTGTGACCAGGTGAGGCCAGTGATCGAGAAGAATACCAAACCCACAACTAATGTCAGACCGAGCGTAATGTGCCAGTGGCGACTAAAAGCAAAGCCGTTGCGCGGTTGTTTCAGCTTGCGCTTCGGACGCGTTCCCAGCCACAACACCACGCCGCCTAAGGCCGCGACCCACAACCAGGACGCTGCCAGCTCGCTGTAGTTACGACCGAAATCGCCGAGCAGCAAACTGCTGTGCAACAAGTCGATGGTGGTACGCAGCGGCAATACACCGCTGGTGCCGTAAACCGGCATATCACCTTTCACTTTTAGGCTGTAAGGATCGATAAACACCGCGCGAGTGCGTGAATCAGTGAGCGTGGCATCGCTGAATTGCACGCGCGTGGTGTCGGTCGCGCCAGGTGCAGGACGAACCGCGTAGATGTGCTGGTTTTCGCCAACATAAGCGCGTGCGGCACTGATTTGTGCCGACAGTGGTTGCGCATCGCCGTGCGGCTGCACCGTTAACGCATCGGCATAAATCAGATTTTCCAGTTGTGGTGTCAGCACATACAGCGTGCCGCTGAGCGCCGCCACAAAGATGAAGGGCGCGACAAACAGCCCAATATAAAAATGTAAGCGACGTAGCAGATTAAGCACCGCACCGCGCGGTGATGCAGAGTGAGCAACAGACAAAGCCGTCTTCCTTCCGATAAAAGAATGCCAAAGTGCATGACGGGCGTACCCGACATCGTTGCACCGTAATCAATCAGCAGAGAAGCGTTGCAGGCGGGGCGCGCGGTCGATGGAGGCAACTGACGCGACGCACAATCGGCGCAACCACAACGGGCAGCGGCGGGGCGCGCGAGATCACCATGATCAGCCAGATGAACGGAATAAACACCCACAGCAGCAGCGGCACATGTACCAGCAGATCACAGTAGCCGCAGGCAAATTCGCCATCGTCCATCATGTGATGATTCATGCCCGGCATCGACATATCCGCCATCATCATCTGGTGATGGCTCATCGAATTGTCCGTCATGCTGTGCTGCGGCATGGTCATCATTTGACGCTGCCGCTCCATCAACGATTTCGACACAATCGGCGCAACGAACAGCAGCAACACCGCCACAATGGCGACGCAGGCAGTTAAGCTTTGGCGGAATTGATGTGTAAACGTCATGGTTGCTAGTGGATGATTCCGTAAATGAGGCGGAAGTGTAACGCGATTGACGTGGCGGGGTTAAAAAAATAGAGACTATTTAAGGAAAAATTCGCACCTTTTGAAAATCATCACTTTCGGTCGAGCTTTTGTTAACCTTAATGCAACTTGATGAGAACAATGCAGAAACAACAAAACGGAGCCACGATGAAAATAGTCACGCTAGATGGCGATACCTTGCCGCAACCACCTGCACGTCCAAATTGGTGTACCGATTGGCACTATCACAGCAGCACGCCAGCCGCGGAGATTGTCACTGCGCTGCAAGGCGCACAAATCGCCATCACCAATAAAGTGCCGCTGCGCGCAGAAACGCTGACGCAACTGCCCGATCTGCGTTTCATCTGCGTGGCTGCTACCGGTTATGACTGCATTGATTTAGCGGCCTGCCGCGAGCGCGGCATTGTGGTCAGTAACGTGCCGGGCTATTCAACGCGCAGCGTAGCCGAAGGTGTCATTGCCGCGCTGTTTGCGCTGCGTCGTCATCTATTGGATTACGCTAACAGCACGCGTTCAGCCTGGCCGGAATCGGCCCATTTTTGTGTGCATCGCCAGCCGATTCAGGACATCTTTGGCGCGACTTTGGGTATCGTCGGTAAAGGTGATATCGGCAGCGCGGTTGGTGAGATGGCGCAGGCGCTGGGCATGCAAGTGCTGTACGCCGAACGTCCTGGAACCTCTGCGCCGCGCGCCGGTTATCTTCCGTTTGAGGAAGTGCTGGCGCGCTGCGATGTGCTGACATTGCATTGTCCACTAACGCCGCAAACCGCGCAGTTAATCAATGCTCAAGCGCTGGCGCAGATGAAACCTTCCGCGCTGCTGATCAACACCGCACGCGGTGGATTGATCAACGAAAGCGAATTGGCACACGCGTTACGTCAAGGCGTGATTGCTGGCGCCGCGCTGGATGTGCTGACCCGTGAACCCCCGTCAGCCGATCATCCGCTGTTGCAAGCCGATGTGCCGAATCTGCTGCTAACCCCGCACATCGCCTGGGCCAGCCAGCAAGGTGTTGCCAATCTGCTGCGTGGCATCGAAAGCAATCTTGCTGCCTTTGCGCAGGACAAAGCGCAAAATGTGGTGAATTAAACACTAGAAAATCGATCTGCCCAGTCGCTCGGTGAGCTTCTCCAGCAGCGCGGTGCCTGCCAATGAGTTGCCCGAGTGATCCAGCGCGGGCGACCACACCGCAATACTCATGTCGCCGGGAATGATCGCCACAATCCCGCCGCCTACGCCGGATTTTGCCGGCATGCCGACGCGCCACGCGAATTCGCCGGCACCATCGTACATGCCACTGGTCATCATCAGCGCATTGACTTGACGCGCCTGACGCGGAGAAATCACCGCCGATTCGTTGTCCTGAGTGCGTCCCTGATTCGCCAGATAGAGGAAGGTGCGCGCCAGTTCTTCGCAGTTCATCGACAGAGAGCAGTAATGGAAGTAGGTTTCCATCACTTTGCTCACGTCGTTATGGAAGTTGCCAAACGATTTCATCAGCCATGCAATCGCCGCGTTACGCGCGGAATGTTCATATTCGGAACGCGCCACTACGCGGTCATAATTGATGTCATTTTGCTGCGCCAATCGTCGCACAATTTCTAGCATGCGCTGACGTGGCGCGGTAAGGCGGCTTTCCAGCAAATCACACATCACCAATGCACCCGCATTGATAAATGGATTACGCGGTTTGCCTTGTTCCAGTTCCAACTGCACCAGCGAATTAAACGCCTGCCCGGACGGCTCTTTGCCCACGCGTTGCCAGATTTCTGCATCTTCATACAATGTCAGCGCAACGCTCAGTGACAACACTTTGGAAATGGATTGAATCGAGAAGCGCGTGGTGGCGTCGCCCGCCTGATAAGTGCGCCCATCGGGCGTGCAAATCGCGATGCCCAGTTGATCGGCATCAACATCGGCCAACGCCGGAATGTAATCGGCCACTTTCCCCTGTTGGGTTAAGGGACGCACTTCGCTCACAATCTCTTCGAGCAATGCATTACTGAGTTCTGACACCGTCACGCTCCATGTCGCTATTGATGGCCGGGATGATGGTGATTTGCGTGCAGCGCGTCAATTGCCTGCTTAAAATTCTGTGAGCCTTCTGGGTGAAGCCTGCGTTACATTGCGGATTGTTTTCATTAAATGTCGAGCCCGCACGATGATCACTAATTTACTCCGCGATTTTCCCGCTGCGGCGAATAACGCCAGCGCGGAGACATTTGAAACTTTGCTGATGCAGCCGAATCTGCATATTGAACGCATTGTCTCGACCGGGCAGGCCAGCCCGCCGGATTTTTGGTATTGCCAATCGCAAGGGGAATGGGTGCTGGTGCTGCAAGGCTCGGCCGGATTGCAGTTAGAAGGCGAAGCGCAGGAACGCCACCTACAAGTGGGTGACACGCTCAACATTCCACCCGGTTGCCGCCATCGCGTTAACTGGACCGACAGCAATGGCCCAACCGTGTGGCTCGCCGTACATTACGGTGAATTGCCGAGTTCAGCGTAAAATTCTGTTGCGAATGATTGCGTTACACCGCGATGCATTTGAGTATGCTGCTTATCTTTGTAGGGTCGCCGTTTATGGTGACCGAAAGATGCTTAATTGACGTGCTGAAATGATTGCAAAGCTGTTGTTGAGGAAACCGATGTCTGCTGCACATAACTCTGCCGAAACCACCCAACCCCAAACTGCGGGACGTTTTTTGCTGCTGCAAAAATTATTGCGCCGCGATAAAACGCCGGTTGCTCTGTTGCTGCTCGCGGCACTGGTTGGCGTGCTAACTGGATTGGTGGGCGTGGCGTTTGATCGCGCGGTGAATTTTATTTTGCACGCGCGGATAAATTGGTTAGAAGGCGCGACAACGCATCCGCTGTTGAAAATTGTCTGCGCCTTTGTCGCGGCCGCTTTGTTGGGCAGCATCGGCTATTACCTGGTGCGCCGCTTCGCGCCGGAAGCCGGTGGTTCGGGGATTCCCGAAATTGAAGGGGCGCTGGAAGAGTTGCGTCCGTTGCGTTGGTGGCGCGTATTGCCGGTGAAATTTATTGGTGGCTTAGGCGCGCTGGGATCGGGCATGGCGTTAGGCCGCGAAGGGCCAACCGTGCAGATGGGCGGCAATATCGGCGGTATGTGTTTGGACCTGTTTCGCGTGAAATCGTCTGAATCGCGCCACACTTTATTGGCTACTGGCGCGGCGGCAGGGCTTTCGGCGGCGTTCAACGCACCGTTGGCGGGCATTTTGTTCATCATCGAAGAGATGCGTCCGCAGTTTCGCTACAGCCTGATTTCCATCAAAGCGGTGTTTGTTGGCGTAATCGTGTCGAGCATCGTGTTTCGCCTGTGCAACGGCAACGAAGCGATCATTAACATCGGTCAACTGCGCGATGCGCCAACTGAAACCTTGTGGCTCTATTTGGTGCTGGGCGTGTTGTTTGGCGGTTGCGGCGTAGCGTTTAATCGTTTGATTTTTCTCGCGCAGGATCAGTTTCAGCGGCTGCACAAAGGACGCGTTGGCGCTTGGGTGATGTGGGGAAGTTTGCTGGCCGGATTGTGTGGTGTGCTGGGGCTTTGGCTGCCGCATGCCGTCAGCGGCGGCATCACCTTAATCCCCGATTTTTCTACCGGCCAATATGGTGCGCTGGCGTTATTTGGCCTGTTTATGCTGCGCACCTTGGTGACGATTTGTTGTTTCTCGTCTGGCGCGCCAGGCGGCATTTTTGCGCCGATGCTGACGTTGGGCACGCTGCTCGGCACCTGTTTCGGTCAGTTGTGCCTGCAATGGTTTCCTGGCTATCACCTCGAAGCGGCAACTTTTGCTGTCGCGGGCATGGGCGCACTGTTTGCCGCCTCGGTGCGTGCGCCATTGACCGGCATCGTGCTGGTGCTGGAAATGACCAACAACTACCAGCTGATTTTGCCGATGATCATCACTTGCCTTGGGGCAACGTTGGCGGCGCAATTCTTCGGCGGCAAACCGCTGTATTCCTCCATTCTGGCGCGCACCTTAGCTAAAGCGCAGCTCAATCAGCCTGCTGCGCTACCAAAGAACGGCGGTTAAGGCCGTTTGCCGACGCTGTGCGTTAAGCGGGTCCAGCGGCGGGCCTGCTCGCTCAGGCTGAAGCCGAGGCCGTGGCGATCGGAAATCAGCATGCGACCCTCACGCAGTTCCAACTGCTCATTGAACAATGGATTCAGCCACTCGAAGTGCTCAAGCCAGGGTTCAATCGGGTAAGCCGCGGCCAGATGAATATGGATTTCCATGGCAAAATGTGGCGCCAGTTTGCGACCGTGACGCGCGGCTAAATCCATGATTTTCAGGAACGGCGTAATGCCGCCAACGCGTGGTGCATCCGGCTGCACAAAGTCGCTGGCGTTGCCGAGAATCAGTTGTTCATGTTCGCGGAAACTGGTGAGCATTTCACCGGTGGCAATTGGCGTATCCAGTGCGGTGGTCAGCGCAGCGTGACCCTCCACATCGTAGGCATCCAGCGGCTCCTCAATCCACACCAAATTAAACTGCTCCATTTTGCGGCCCATGCGAATGGCGGTTTCGCGATCCCATTGTTGGTTGGCATCCACCATCAGCGGGAAGTCATCGCCCAGCGTCTGGCGCACGGCGGTTAAACGGCGTAAATCTTCGGCGGTATTCGGTTGGCCGACTTTGAGTTTGATACCACCAATGCCGCTTTCGCGCGAAATCGCCACGTTCTTGATCACCTGATCAAGCGGCGTATGCAGGAAACCGCCGGACGTGTTGTAGCACTGCACCGAATCGCGATGTGCGCCAAGTAATTTCGCCAGCGGCAACTGCGCGCGACGCGCTTTCATGTCCCACAGCGCGATATCAAACGGAGAAATTGCCTGCACCGCCATGCCGCTGCGTCCCACTGACGCGCCAGCCCACAGCAGTTTGGTGTAAATCTTGTCGATGTCATTCGGGTCTTCACCCAACAACGCATCCGCGATTTCACAGGCGTGCGCGTAGATGCCTTGCCCTCCGGCGCGCTTAGAATAACTAAAGCCGATGCCGCTAAAGCCATCGCGGGTTTCAATTTCCGCCACGATGATGGCCACTTCGGTCAACGGCTTTTGCCGTCCGGTCAATACTTTGGCATCACTGACTGGCGTTGCCAACGGTAAAAAGGCCAGCGACAAATTGACCCAAACAATACGGTCGCCGCTTTCGCTGGCATTACCCGCGCCTTGCGTAGTGGCGTAACTAACGGCATTGGAATTCACACTCGACATAAAACCTCCGCTAAATGATTGCGCTAACATTCATGTTGTAAAGAACTATGCCGCAGGAAAAGAGTTAATTAATACAGATAAGATCACATTTTGAGCATGAGGTTTGTAAAAGATGATAGCCCTAACATTTATACGTTTTAAAATTGTCTCCTGCCTTTAGCCTGTTAAGCTAATGCCAATTTCCCGCATTCTGAGCTGCTATGAAAGAGACTAAAACAGTGCGTAAAGCCGCACCAACGCTGGAAGATGTGGCACGCGTTGCCGGGATTTCGCCGATGACGGTCAGCCGCGCCTTAAATTCGCCACAGCAAGTGCGACCGGCAACGGTGGCGAAAGTGAAAGCGGCGATCAGCGCCACCGGTTATATCCCCAATGCGCAAGCCGGCAGTTTGGCAAGCAATCGCAGCCGCTTAATCGCGGTGGTGGTGCCGCAAATCAACAACAACATGTTTGTCGATACCATCCAAACGCTGAACGACACGCTGAGCGCGCGTGGCTATCACATGCTGCTGTGTGTGACCGGCTATGAAGCCGAAACCGAAGCGGAAACGGTAGCAACGCTGCTATCGCGGCGTCCGGATGGCATCGTGTTGACCGGCATTCATCACAGCAGCCAACTGAAAAAAATACTGTTGCAGAACGAGGTTCCGGTGGTGGAGATCTGGGACATGACGCCCACGCCAATCGATATGCTGGTGGGATTCTCGCACGAGAAGGTTGGCGCGCGCGTAGCGGCTTACTTGGTGGAGCGCGGTTATCAGCGGCCGGGGTTGATTTGGACCGACGACCGCCGCGCGCTACAACGAAAAAAGGGCTTGCTGGAAGCATTGAGCGTGCAAGGTATCGCGACGCTCGTTGATATGCCGGTCGCTTTGCCTGCTTTGATGTTGCGCGGCAGGGAAGCGTGCGCGCAATTACTCGATGCGCATCCGAATGTGGACGTGCTGGTGTGCAGTTCAGATACGCTGGCGCAAGGCGCGTTAATGGAAGCACAAGCGCGCGGAATGAACATACCAAAAGAGCTGGCGGTGATTGGTTTTGGCGATTTGGATTTTGCCGCAGCTAATTTTCCCGCCATCACCACGGTCAGCATCGATCGCCATCGCATGGGTCAACTGGCGGCAGAACAATTGTTGAATCGCCTGCACGGTAAAGAGGTTAACCAACCGATTATCGATCTCGGCTTTGCCATGGTGCCACGCGATTCCGGCTAGCGGAGATGAACTGAGAACCTCATCACATGCGAAAAATATATTCCATGTTATAAAATATGGAAAATTAATTTCAATTGAAAGGATCTTGAACATGTCTGCACTTCCATCGTTAGAAGCTCTATTGCAACAAGAAGCTGAGCATCGCTTGCCTCAGTTTGATTTTGATTTAGCGTGGCAAATTGGGCAAAGCATCCAGCAGCGCGGGCGTGAAGAACATGCGCCCATCGCGATTGAAGTGTATGCATTTGGTCAGGTGGCGTTTCTGGCGGCATTGCCGGGTTCCGCACCCGAAAACCTCGAATGGGCGCGCCGCAAACGTAACACCGTGCTGCTAACCGGCCACTCATCAATGTATGTGGGTTTTCTTAATGAACAGAAAGGCGAGCGGATGGCGCAACAGCGCAATATTCGTCAGGAAGATTACACCGATCATGGCGGCTCTTTCCCGCTGCTGACGCCGCAGGGCGCGATCATTGGTGCGGTGACAATTAGCGGTTTACCTTCCGAAGACGATCACGCGTTAGCGCTGTGGGGCATTGCACAGTTGTTGCGCGGATAGACAACTGTACACCGCGTGAATCCTGCCTGATAATTCGTATTTATACGAACAAAAGAGAGACTGTTCATGCTGGATAACCATCCGCAACGCGATGAAATTCGACTGGAAAATGTACTCACCGCCTTGGGCAATCCGATGCGCATGACGGTGGTGAGTATTCTGGCGGATGGCGGCGAACACACCTGTGGATCGCTGCTGAAAGGGGTTTCCAAATCGACGTTGACCCATCATTGGCGCGTACTGCGTGAAGGCGGCGTGATTTGGCAAAAACCGTCTGGACGCGAAAACCTGCTGTCGCTGCGTCGCGACGATCTCGATGCCCGCTTTCCTGGCTTATTGGATTCACTGTTAATCGCAACCAAGCAGGATGCATTAACTCGTTTAACTCTGGATGATTACCAAATCAAACCGTAGGGTCGCCATTTAGGTACGACCGGGCACATAGGTAACAGATCAGACCGGGCACATAGGTAACACATTTGTGCTCAGTCTATTCGGATAATACGTCTTTCTTCCCGGTCATAATATGCCAGTATCAGCCTGTCGAAGAGG